>NZ_JAFREL010000007.1 GCF_017377655.1 Candidatus Enterococcus ferrettii | reverse complement strand
AACTTTTTGGGGTCACTACAACTACACACTACAATGTGCAACAGACTTTTTTTATCATTGATAGACCAAAGCTCGTAACATTTGATCAACTGTTTCTGCAGCTTTTCGCCCCTCACGAATCGCCCAAATTACTAAACTTGGTCCGCGTTTGGCATCTCCTGCTACATACACTCGTTCATTATCAGTAGTATAGTCATCGTAAACTTCATGAACATCAAATCCATCTAAAAGGCGTTGTTCTGCTCCAGTAAAGCCCATTGCTAATAAAACTAAGTCAGCTTTTAATACTTGTTCTGTTCCTGCTACAGGTTGGAAGCGTTCATCAACTTGTGTGGTTTCAATCGCAATAACTTGGCCACGTTCTGCACCAATGAAAGCAGTAGTTGAGGTGCTGTAATAAGTCAGCTGTTCTTCATTAGCAGCTAGCCCCTCTTCTTGTCCATACCCAATCCTGTTAGTCATTGGGTATTCTGGCCAAGGATTGGCAGCCACACGCGATTTCGGCAATTGAGGAGTGATTTCCAATTGCTTGACCGAAGCGGCACCTTGGCGAATAGCAGAACCGATACAATCATTTCCAGTGTCTCCGCCTCCGATTACTACAACATGTTTGCCTGAGAGTTTTTTACTGGTTGCATCTTTTCCATATTTTAAGACATCTTTTGTACATTCTGTTAAATAATCTACCGCATAATGGACACCTTGCAATTCACGACCAGACACTTTTAAATCACGAGGAACGCTCGCACCGCTGGTAATGATTACACGATCATATTGATTTTGTAATTCTTCTGCGGTAATGTCCACACCAATCTCCGTACTCAAAACAAATTGTATTCCAACTTCTTCCATTACTTTTAAACGGCGATCAACGACATCTTTATCCAATTTCATGTTAGGAATTCCATACATTAAGAGCCCACCCGCACGATCACTTCGTTCATACACCGTTACGTTGTGACCCAGCTGATTTAAACGCCAAGCTGCAGATAGACCTGCGGGACCTGAACCAACAACTGCAACTTTAAACTCTGTACGTTCAACGGGTAAGCCCGTTTCTTTCACCCAGTCATTTTCAAAAGCATTATCAATAATAAATCGCTCATTGTCATGAATAGTTACGCCCGAACCATTCAAGCCCTCTGTACAAGCTTTTTCACAAGGTGCAGGGCAAACACGGCCCGTCATCTCTGGTAATGGATTCGTCTTGACTAAACGATCAAAAGCCTTTTTAAATTCACCTCGATAAACTAGATCATTCCATTCCGGAATTAAATTGTCATTAGGACAACCTGAGACAGCTCGTTTACCGCCATAAAAAATTCCCGTATGACAGAAAGGGATTCCGCAACTCATACAACGTGCGGCTTGCTCTTGACGTTCTTCAGCATTTAATTGTATTTGTAATTCGTTCCAATCTTGCACTCGTTCTTCTACCGGACGATATAGATTATCTTTACGAGTATATTTTAAGAAACCAAATGGATCTGCCATCGTTAGCCACGCTCCTTTCCAACAGGTACAGTTTGAATGCCAATAACTTTATTAAAGGCTTCTTCCACCAAGTCATCGCCAGATAAACCTTTTTTGGCTAATTCTTCAGTTACACGAATCATTTCGTGGTATTCGCTTGGATAGACTTTAACAAAATACTGCTTTTCTTCTTCCCAGTTTGCTAATAACTTCTCTGCCTTTTGTGAGTCAGTAAAAACAAGATGTTTTTCAAGTAGTTCTTTTAAAGCAGAATCGTCGCTAGTTTCATAAACTTTGAAAAGTTCAACCATATCCATATTACAGTTACCTGCCAATTTATTATCTGGATCATATACATAAGCAACTCCTCCAGACATCCCAGCGGCAAAGTTACGTCCTGTTGAACCAAGGATTACGGTAGTACCACCCGTCATGTATTCACAACCATGATCGCCAACACCTTCCACAACAACATTTGCGCCACTGTTACGAACGCAGAATCTTTCGCCAGCCCGCCCACGGAAAAAGGCTTCGCCTCGATTGGCTCCGAAACAAGCTACATTCCCAACAATTGGTGAATGTTCAACATCGTAGGCTGCATCTTCAGGTGGAACAATTATTAATCGTCCACCGCTTAATCCTTTAGCAACATAGTCGTTAGCTTCACCAATCAGTTTAAGTTCCATCCCTTGAGTAGTAAATGCACCAAAACTTTGACCAGCAATTCCATGGTAAGTATACTTCAATTGTCCTGGAGTCAATTCGTAATTTCCGAAACGCTCAGCAATCCAGCCACCCATACGAGCCCCCACTGACCGATTAACATTATTAATTGGTTGTTCTATTCGAACAATTTCACCATTCTCAATAGCATTTTCAGCAAAATGATCCAGTTCTTTCCATTGACGTTTATCAATAAATGGGTCTTCAACTTTACGTTCAATTCCAACACTTGTTGATAAGATTCGACTAAAGTCTAAAGATTTTGCTTTTCCTTTAGCCACAAAGCGCGGTTGCAGTACCTCAGTATGTCCAACCATCTCATCAACACTTCTAAAGCCCAACTCAGCCATAATTTCTCTGAGATCTTCGGCAATAAACATCATAGTATTAATAATATGTTCAGGCTTGCCTACAAAGAATTTGCGTAGGGCTGGATTTTGAGTGGCAACTCCTACAGGACAAGTGTTTAAGCTGCAGACCCGCATCATCACACAACCGATAGCTACTAAAGCTAATGAAGCAAAACTATACTCCTCGGCACCTAAAAGTGTTGCCATAGCAACATCGCGTCCAGTCATTAGTTTCCCATCTGTTTCTAAAATCATCCGTTGACGCAAATTATTCATCGCTAGTGTTTGATGCGCCTCTGCTAACCCCATTTCCCAAGGCAAGCCAGCATCTCGTACGGAGTTTCTAGGAGAAGCACCAGTACCTCCGTCGTATCCCGAAATTACAACAATATCTGCACCGGCTTTTACGACCCCGGTTGCGATAGTTCCCACACCAGTACTTGATACCAACTTAACATTAATTTTAGCGTAAGGATTAATTGTTTTTAAATCAAAAATCAACTGTGCTAAATCCTCAATCGAGTAGATGTCATGATGAGGCGGTGGTGAAATTAACCGTACACCTGGTGTAGACCCACGAATTTCAGCTACCCAAGGAAATACTTTATTACCTGGAAGCTGTCCACCCTCGCCTGGTTTTGCTCCTTGAGCCATTTTTATTTGCAGTTCCTCTGCACTCATTAAATATTCCGCATTGACTCCAAAACGTCCTGATGCTACCTGTTTAATTTTACTATTAAAGTTTTTACCATCAGGTCTTGGTTTGAATCGATTGCGATTTTCTCCACCCTCACCACTATTTGACTTAGCTCCGATTGCATTCATTGCTTCAGCAATACATTGGTGAGCCTCTTGACTCAATGAACCATAAGACATGGCTCCTACTTTAAATCGCTTCACGATACTTGAAGCAGGTTCAACCTCAGAAATTTTTACTGATTGACGATCACTAGCGAACTCCCACATAGAACGCAAAGTTGTAGGCTGCTTGTCCGCTTCTTCATTCATTTCAGCAGCATAGCGCTTATACAATTCGTAGTCACCAGAACGTACAGCTTGTTGGAAATTATAGATCGTCTTTGGATTGTACAGGTGATGTTCACCTTCAGCCTTGAATTGGAAGCTTCCACCAGAAGCTAAAAAATCATTCCCTCTAGATCCATAAGCTAGTTTATGACGATTCAAATATTCTTCCTCAATCTGAACCAACGACAAACCACCGATTCGACTAACGGTTCCTGTGAAATACTGATCCGTAACCTTTTGACTAATTCCAACAACTTCAAATAGTTGGGCGCCGTGATAACCGGCAATTGTTGAAATCCCCATGCGGGACATTACCTTAACAATTCCTTTTTCCGCAGCTTTCCGATAATTCTCAAGACCGTTTTCAACAGAAAAATCTTGCAGTGTTGCATAAGCACCATAAGGATGTATGCCACTTGCGCCGTAACCAATTAACGTTGCAAAATGATGAACTTCACATACTTCAGCGGAGTCTACCACAATACTGGTCAAAGAAGCTTTTCCTTTACGTACTAAATAATTATGCAAACCAGACACAGCTAGAAGAATGGGCATGGCCATCTTTTCTTTTGATGGATTTCGATCGCTCAAAACAAGAATAGTTGCTCCTTGATCGACTGCTTCTTCTGCCTGCTTAAACATTTGTTCTAATGCATCTTCCAAACAACTAGCTGTTTCACTTAATGTATACAATGTCGAAATTGTCACCGTTTTTTGATGTTTCTTATCCAATGAAATAATTTTCTGAAAATCTTCTGTATTTAATACAGGACTTTCAATTTTTAATTTTTGACAATTGACAGCAACATCTTTACTTACATCTCCGTCGCGACCCAGAAACATTTCAGTTCCAATTACTAATTGTTCGCGAATCGCATCAATTGGCGGGTTGGTAACCTGAGCGAATTGCTGTTTAAAATACGTAAACAGTGATTGTGGCTTTTCACTTAAAACAGCTAAAGGTGCATCAAATCCCATTGAAATAACAGGTTCTTCTCCCTTTTCTGCCATTGGTAAGATAGCACTACGAATAATTTCATCACTATATCCGTTTAACTGCCACATTTCTTTTAGCGCTGCTTCAGTCATTTTAGTTTCGACAGCAGCTTCAGTAGTTAACTGATTAATTTCTAAACGATGTTCATCTAGCCATTCTTGATAAGGATGACATTTCGCATACTTTTCCTTAATTTCTTCATTGCGGTAGAAACGTCCATTTGTTGTATCTACCAAAATCATGTTGGCAGGTCCAAGTACTCCTTTTTCAATTATGTTAGAAGACTCAAAATCAACTACTCCTGATTCAGAAGCGACTTGAACTAATCCATCTTTAGTAATGGAGTAACGTGAAGGGCGCAGACCATTTCGATCCAATGCGGCACCTACCATATCCCCATCTGTGAAGCACAAAGCCGCTGGTCCATCCCAAGGCGCCATAAAGCTAGCATTGTATTCGCTAAATGCTGTTAGTTCCTCCCCTAAGCCCGCCTCTTTTGACCACGCTTCAGGAACCATCATCATTAAAGCTTGAGGAATATCTCGACCATTTCGATACAAGTATTCCATACAATTTTCTAATTTGGCCGAATCCGAATCTTCTTCATTGTAGACTTCTACACCGTGACTCTTCATCCAATTTTCTGCACCTCGCAAAGTATTGATTTCACCATTGTGGGCCAAGAATCGGAAAGGTTGTGCTCGATCCCAGCTAGGGAAAGTATTCGTAGAAAAACGAGAATGAACCACAGCAATACTTGCTTCAAATTCTGCATCCTGCAAATCTTCGTAAAAGATTCCTACTTGGTAAGCATGAAGCATCCCTTTGTAAACGAGCGTTTTTGCCGATAAGCTGCACAAAGACATCTCTTTAGAATGATAGGTCTTTTCTAACTTTCTACGTAAACGATACAAATGATCTTCAAACATACGTCCTGCTTTAACATCCATCGGTTTTTTGATAAATAATTGGATAAAACTTGGCATAACTCGTTGTGCACCAGGCCCGCAGTTTTCAAACTGAAAAGGCACATCCCGATGCCAGATTACTGGGTAACCAGCTGTTTCAATGTCATTAATAATTGCCTGCATGAGGCCAAGTTTTTGTTTCTCTTCAGCGGGTAAAAAGAACATTCCTACCGCGTATTCCCCTTCAATCGGCAAAGTTATTCCTTGTTTCTCAGATTCACGACGGAAAAAACGGTCAGGTACAGTTATTAAGATTCCAGCACCATCTCCCGTATCCGGTTCTGCTCCTGTTCCACCACGATGATTCATTCTTTCCAACATTGTTAACGCATGTACTACTAATTCTCTTGAGGCATTTCCATGCATTTGAGCAATAAAGCCCATACCACATGCATCCTTCTCAAAAGAGGGATCGTACATGGTTGGGACTTTAGATAGTGTCTGATTCGACATATGGGCACCAATCCTTTAAATAGTTTGACAATTCTCATTTATTTTTAATATATTACCTTGTTTACTTGCGTTACGCAATACTTCTTAGAAAATTTTTTTCATTCTGCCAGTCAACCTTAATAATCGAAAAAAATAAAGAAGTTGAATCAAATGGTAAAAAAGAGGATTATTTGATAAACTTAATCTGATATGTCCAAGTTTTGAAAGGATGACTCACTATGACACCAAATCGCGAAGATTATTTGAAACTGATATTAGAACTAGGCGGCGACAAAAAAAAGGTCAGCAACAAACAAATTGTATCTGGTCTAACAATTTCTGGTGCCTCTGTCAGCGAAATGATATCAAAATTAGTAAAAGAAGGACTAGTTAGTCATTCCCCCTATCAGGGAGTACAGCTAACTCCTTTAGGTTTAGAAAAAGCAAGCACCTTAGTTCGAAAACATCGACTTTGGGAAGTTTTTCTTGTTAATCACTTAGGCTATTCGTGGAATGAAGTCCACGATGACGCGGAGGTGTTAGAACACGTTACTTCTTCACAGCTAGAAAAAAGACTTGATACTTATCTTGAACACCCTGAGTATTGCCCCCATGGTGGTATGATTCCACAAGATGGACGGGTAATTCACGAGAAGGAACGTCAAACATTGGTTGACTATTCAGTTAATACAAAAATTCGCATCGCTCGTGTACTAGACGAAAAAGATCTACTAGACTATCTTGTTAATCTCAAAGTAAATATTCATGAAGAGTTTACCATCACTGATGTTGCAGCTTATGAAGGTCCGATTACTCTAACCAACAACCAGAAACAGGTAAGCATTAGTTACAAAGCTGCTAGCACAATTTTTGTTGATCAATTATAAGGAGAGTGGAATTACATGGAACAAGCGGCACTATTTACGATTTTTGGCGGTACTGGAGATTTAGCAAAACGAAAGCTTTATCCTTCATTATTCCGCTTATATAAAAAAGGAAATTTGAAAGACCACTTTGCAGTTATTGGAACTGCCCGCAGACCTTGGAGTGATGAACATTATCGCGAAGTTGTCAAAGAAACTCTTCAAGAGTTAAACCCAACAACAGAAGAAGCAGAAGAATTTTCCAGTCATTTTTATTATCTTTCGCATAATGTGAATGACACTAAACACTATGATGAATTACGTGTTTTAACGGAAAAACTGGATGAGCAATATGATTTATCTAGTAACCGTATTTATTACTTGGCCATGGCACCTCAATTTTTCGGTACAATTGTTCAACATTTGCAATCACAAAGAATCGTAACCAAAGATGGCTTCAATCGTTTAGTAATTGAGAAACCATTCGGTTTTGATTACGAATCCGCTAATGAATTAAACCAACAGATACGAGCTGTTTTTCCTGAAAAAGACATTTTTCGAATTGATCACTATCTTGGTAAAGAGATGATTCAAAATATTGCGGTAGTTAGGTTTGCCAATAATATCTTCGAATCTATGTGGAATAACCGTTACATCGACAATATCCAAATTACTTTTTCTGAAAGTTTAGGGGTAGAAGATCGCGGAGGCTACTATGAGAATAGCGGTGCGCTAAAAGACATGGTGCAAAATCATATCTTGCAGGTAGTTTCTCTATTGGCGATGGAAGTTCCAGTTTCCTTCTCTGATGAGTCACTCCGTCTAGAAAAAGTGAAAGCATTAGAAGCCATTCGTCGTTACACACCAGAAGAAGTAGAAGAAAATTTTGTGCGTGGTCAATATGACGCCGGTGAGTTAGATAATACTAAGTTTGTCTCTTATCGTAAAGAACCCAATGTAGCTGAAGATTCTTCAACTGAAACTTTTGTTGCAGGAAAGTTTTTAATTGATAACTTCCGTTGGTCAGGCGTTCCGTTTTATATACGCACTGGAAAACGTATGACTGAAAAAGGCACTCGTATTAATGTGATCTTTAAACAAGTCCCAGTCAATGTTTTTCATTTCGATAATGAAGATAAACAAGAATTAGCTCAAAATGTATTAACAATTTATATTCAGCCTACAGAAGGATTCTCACTAACCTTAAATGGCAAACAAATTGGTCAAGGTTTTAATCCGGAGCCAGTAAAAATGGACTTCCGTCAATCGGCTGAAGTAACTGAAAACAGTCCAGAAGCATATGAAAAGTTATTATTGGATGCTTTACGTGGTGATGGGACAAACTTCTCTCATTGGGATGAAGTTGCCAATTCATGGGAGATCGTTGATCGTATTCGTCAAACCTGGGATCAGTCTACACCAGAATTTCCAAATTATGCTGCAGGAACAATGGGGCCAAAAGCTGCCTTTGAATTGCTTGAAAAAAATGGCCATGAATGGAATTGGCATCCCGATAACTGGTATCGTGAACGTGGTAAATTAAACTAGAAAAAAGGCAAGCAATCAGTAAAATGATCGCTTGCCTTTTTTTACTATTCAAATCCTTCTGAGACTGCTTCAGGATAATTCTCTTCAACAATTTCTGCACAAGTTGCGCATAGTTTTGGTAGATTTTCATCTTGTCCTACAGTAGTTCGTACTTGACGACAACGATCACAAACCTCTCCATCAGCCTTTTCAACTAATAAAGCGACATCATCAAATTTCATTGCAGTGTCAGGAGCCTGTTTAGTTGAAATACTGAATGAATCTGGCGAAACAATCAGTAATTGTGGTAAATCAGCATCCACCGCAGTCAATAATACCCGTACTTGTTCATTGGGATAAACAGTCAGTTTAGCCTCTAAAGAACGTCCGATAATTTTTTCATTTCGAGCTGCTTCTAATGCTTTTAGTACATTATCTCTAAATTCCATAAATGCCTTCCAAGTATCCAACAATTCTGCTTGATTTGAAAATTCTTGATAACTTGGTAAATCGGCTAGCTGAACATATTCTTCTTCTTCTTTCAAGAAAGACCAAATTTCCTCCGTAGTATGCGGTAAGATTGGTGTCAATAATTTTGTCAAAGCTACAGCAACCTGATAAAACACAGTTTGCATGCAACGACGTTCATACGCATCTTCTGCTTGAATATAGACAACATCTTTGGCAAAATCCAAATAAAATGCTGACAAATCAGTCGTTAAAAAATTAACAATCGTTTTGTGGATGTGTACGAAGTTGTATTTATCGTATCCTTCGTCTCGCACACTTTTAATTACTTGATTCAATCGAACTAACATATACTTATCTACAGAGCGTAATTCTTCATATTCAACAGTATTTTTTTTAGGATCAAAATCTGTTGTATTTGCTAATAAAAAGCGCATCGTGTTGCGGATCTTACGATAAACCTCAGCAATTTGATTCAGAATATCCATAGAAACCCGTACATCTGACTCGTAATCTACACTGCTAACCCAAAGACGAAGAATATCAGCACCCATTTGTTTAATTACTTTATCAGGAACAATTGTATTTCCTAAAGATTTAGACATTTTTCGTCCTTCACCGTCTAAAGCAAATCCTTGTGATAATACAGCTTTGTAAGGAGCAACTCCATTGATTGCAACACTTGTTGTGATACTTGAGTTAAACCAACCACGGTACTGATCAGAGCCTTCTAGGTACATATCAGCTGGAAAAGTTAACTCAGGACGTTGACGTAATACCGCTTCGTGTGAAGAACCAGAATCGAACCAGACGTCCATGATATCTGTTTCCTTGGTGAACGCTCCATTAGGAGATCCAGGATGAGTGAAGCCTTCAGGTAACAATTCCTTGGCCTCTTTTTCAAACCACACATTTGATCCATATTTTGCGAACAGATTGGCAATGTGATCAATCGTTTCAGGAGTAATAATCGCTTCTCCATTTTCTGCATAAAAAATAGGCAATGGGACACCCCAAGCACGTTGACGAGAAATTACCCAGTCACCACGGTCACGAATCATATTGTATAAGCGTGTTTTACCCCAAGGAATAATCCAATCTACTTTTTCAATTTCATCTAAAATATTTTGTCGGAATTTATCAATTGAGGCAAACCATTGTGGTGTTGCACGATAAATTACAGGCTTTTTCGTACGCCAATCATGAGGGTAACTATGGGTAAAGAAATCTAATTTTAATAAGCGTCCTTTTTCCTTCAATAGATCAGTAATCATTGGATTCGCCTTATCATAAAAGACTCCCTCAAAACCAGGAGCTTCATCTGTGAAAACACCACGATCATCTACTGGTGATAATACTTCTAAACCGTATTTTTTACCCGCAAAATAATCATCTTCACCATGGCCAGGAGCAGTATGAACTAACCCAGTACCTGCATCCAAAGTAACGTGCTCACCTAAAATAACTAGTGATTCTCGATCATAGAATGGATGTGCCGCAGTCATGTATTCTAGTTCAGTACCTTTCAGCTCTTTGACAATACGTACATCTTCCCAGCCGATTTCTTTTTTTACAGTTTCAACTAGATCTTTAGCAATAATATAGTTTTGGCTATCTGCCTCCACTAATACATAAATGTAGCTTGGATTAACTGCAATCCCCTGATTAGCTGGTAACGTCCAAGGAGTAGTTGTCCAGATTACGAACGATGCATCTGTATCTATTAATCCTTTTCCATCCTTGACCGGAAAGGCTACATAAATTGATGCCGATTTAACATCTTTGTATTCAATTTCGGCCTCGGCCAAAGAAGACTCACTAGAAGGTGACCAATAGATTGGCTTCAGCCCTTTATAGATGTATCCCTTTTCGGCCATTTTACCGAAAACACGAATTTCTGCTGCTTCATAATCAGGTGTTAAAGTAATATATGGATTTTCCCAGTCTCCAGCTACGCCTAATCGCTTAAAATCTTCTCTTTGAGTATCAACTTGAGTTAGCGCGTAATCATAACACTTTTGGCGATACTCAGCCATAGTCATTTCTTTACGCTTAATTCCTTTATTTGTTAGTACTTGTTCAATTGGCAAACCATGAGTATCCCAACCTGGAACGTAAGGTGCCCTGAATCCACTCATCGATTTCGAACGGATGATGATGTCCTTACTAATTTTGTTTAAGGCATGACCAATGTGAATATTTCCATTTGCGTAAGGGGGTCCATCATGCAAAACAAAAGATGGTTTACCCTCATTCAGTTCCTGACGTTTTTCATATACTCTATCTTCTTCCCAATCTTTCTCCCATTGACCTTCACGATTTGGCAAATTACCGCGCATAGGGAAAGCCGTTTTTCCTAATAGCAGTGTATCTTTCATTTTCAATGTATTTCGACTTCCTTTCCTAAATAAAAAAGACAAGTGCATCCCGCAAAGGGACGAACTTGTCGTGGTACCACCCAGATTTGAAACCAAATTGATTTCCTCTTCATCGTTAACGAGATGAATCGTTACTGGTTACTTATCTTCACCAGTAAAACAAACTAGAGGATCTTGTCTCATTAGAGGGTCTGTCACTCTCACACCATCAGTGACTCGCTAAAAGATTCTAATCAGCTTTTCTATTCTAGTTTTCGTCTGATTGATCAGTTTTAATCAACTCAGGAATATCAATAGTCAACCCCATGTCATCATGAGTAGAATCGATAGTTGGCTCATCTGAGTTTACTGTAAATTCTTGATCATTGTCAAGCTCTTCAGCTAAAACTTCTTTAATGATGTCGTTGCTATCATCGACATAAGCTGTCATCGGTTTTAAAATTTCTTCCCAATCACCACTTTTAGCTTGATCCAATTGAGTTTCCAACAACAATAACAATTGTTGATGGAACGTACGCGTTTTCTTCTTCAAATCGTTTGTCTCGGCAGCCAACTGGCGAGCTTGACTAGTTGCATCACTCAAAATTTCTCTTGCTCTATCTTCAGCAGTTGAAGTCAGAAGATGAGCTTTCTTCTCAGCATTAGTAATTAATTCATCTGCACGATTTTGTGCGGAAGTTACAATTACTTCTGATTCCTTGCTAGCAGAAGATTTTACTTTATCAGCAGTATCTTGAGCTACAACAATTGATTGATTCAAAGCTTCTTTCAATTCATTGAAGTATTCCAATTTCTCTTCAGCATGCTTTAAAGCCTTTTCTAGTTCACGGTTCTTAGAAATACTATCTTCGTAATCTCTTACGATCATATCTAAAAAGTCATCAACTTCATCTTGATTGTAACCACGCATTTTAGTAGAGAAACTTTTGTTTTGAATATCTAGTGGAGTTAAAGCCATTCAAGTCACCTCATCAGTTTATTTTCGTAAAACGCCTAAGCGCAAACGGATTTTTTCTTTTTTCGTTTTTCCTTCTATTGCCTGGATTTGAATTCGTCCAAAGCCACGAATAGAAACAACATCCAACAAATCTAACAAGTAATCTGGGCGTTCATTAATGCTCCAGTTTACTTTTACCTTTCCAGATTCAACCAATTGCTTTGAGCGCTGTCTGGAAATATTATATACGGTTGAGATTACCACATCAAGTCTTAATGAAGAGGCGGTCATATTTTCTTCAGACCAACTATCCTTTGGAACGATAATATCGGTATACGGTCTCTCCTCTAAATGAACAGTGACACGACCAATTTTACTTATCTGCGACTCAATATAATTTGACGTTTCCCGAGCTAGGAAGACTTGCCAACGCTCGCCATCAGAAATAATATCACCAAAATAGTCACGTTTCATTCCAGCACTCATCAGCGTTCCTAAAACTTTTCCATGAGATAATTCTGTAAATTTTTGAGGATATTTTATTTCAATCGTTACTATTTCAAAGTCATCCTTAGATGGTTCGAAATATTCTGGATAAATCATACAACGGCAACGTTCAGCCTGTTCATAGCCTCCGAAAAACAAAAATTTCAGATCACTGATTTCTCGAGTCAATGTTTCAAGAATATACGCTTGACGCGGATCAAGAAAGTTTGTCAAATAAGGGGCATACTGGCTTTCAACTTGCTCTAACCAATCACTCACAGCATCTATAAATGGGCGTTCTTCAGGTCGAAAATGTTGATAGACATTCTCATTCATACCTTCACCCCCCTAATAAATCATGCTGTATACTAATGAATTAAGAATTCTCATAATAAAATTTAATGCGATAATCGCAGCCATAACAGAGAAGTCAATCCCACCAAACTGCAAAGGTAAGCGACGGAATAAATCTAAGAATGGCTCGCAAATGCGACCTAGCAATTTACCTAAAGCAGATTGATATGCTCCAGGAAACCAAGACAGCAAGGCATATACGACTAATAATACAGTGTAAAGATTGACCAAACGATTGATCAAATTTAACAAATTAAATAATATCAACTAATTGTCTCCTTTATAATTCAAGTCCAAAAATATCCTGATCGTCCATTGATTGCAAGGTAGCGTTGTCAACTTCCATATTTGTGGGTGTACATAAAAACATCTCATTTCCTACGCGTTTTATGTCACCATCTATCATATATACAGCACCAGTTAAAAAGTCCACAATTCGTCTAGCTCGCCCTTCATCTAATGATTGAAAATTGATTAATACGGCTTCTCCTTGAGCAATCCTTTTAGCTATTACCATTGCTTCGTTGTACGCTCTAGGCTCCACAACAGAAATACGTCTACGCTCTCTTGTAGTAGAAGAGGTAGTTTGAGACGCTACCCTTTTTTTCATCGCTTCATTATTAGGCATATTAATCACTTTTTCTTGTTTTCTCGTAGGCGAGGCTACTTCTTTGTTTACAGTTGGCTTTTCAGACTGTCGTACTCTTGCCGGTTGATTAGTTGTACCTTGTTTATTTTCTATAGATCGCTTAATTGGTTCTTTTCTTACTTGTTGTTGCTTGCTCTTATTAACCATAGGCTTTGTTTGTGCCCGCGTCTCTCTCTTAGATTGTTTAGCAACAGGTTTTCGAGAAACAGGTGTATCTTCATATATTTCCTCATCCTCGGCTAAACCGAAAAAGTCACTGATTTTTGCAAGATTAATGGCCATTGATTCTGTCCTATCCTTTCTTAAATAATGCTGTACCCACACGAATATAGGTTGCACCTTCTATAATTGCCAGAGGAAAATCCTGGCTCATCCCCATACTAAGTTCTGTGCAAGGAGCATATTTCAATTTTAAGGAACAAATCTCTTCTTGTAAATTTTTCAAGGAGGCGAAAATGCTCCGGATTGTTTCGTCATCTGCATCAAAGGGAGCCATTGTCATTAATCCAACAATGCTTACATTGGATAAATCGGCTAGCTCATGAACAAATGCTGTCAATTCCTCGGGGCGTATACCATGCTTTGATTCTTCGCCTGAGATATTAACTTCAATGAAACAATTAATCTTATGCGTAGCACGCTTTTGAATTTCTTGCGCTAAACGCACACTGTCTAAAGCATGGAAATAATCAATATGATTAATAATAGATTTTACCTTGCGGCGCTGCAAATTACCAATCAAATGCCAAGAAATTTGAGTATACTGGCTTAAACTTTCTTTTTTCTCAAGAAGTTTGTCTACTCTATTTTCGGCTAAATTATTCACACCGAGCTTTACCAATTCCTCAGCAGCTGATGAGTCGACACTCTTTGTTACCGCAATCAGTGTCACTTCCCCTGAATTACGTGAAACAAGAGCACACGACTCCTGAATCTCTTGCTTAACGGTGTGCAAGTTATCAGCGATCATGTGCTCTCCCCCTTTTATTTTCTACGGCGAAAGAATGGTGGTGTATCTAGCTCTTCGTCTTTTTCAGGTTTTACTTCTTCACGAGTAAAAGTTTCGAATTCTTTCTTTTCAATATTTTCAAATTGAGTATCGTCTACTTTCGGTCGGACGTTGTCTTCCTTACGAATATCCCATTCGCCAAACGCTGATTGTGATTCATTATTTTTTGTAGGTTCAATGTCTAAATTTGGTTTTTGTGGCACCGATTGAACTTGACTAGTGCGTTGGTTGCCGCGACTAGCCTTTCGCTCCTTTTTTGTCGGGTCAATCCCCGTTGCGATTACTGTTACACGAATTTCATCGCCTAATTCCTCATTAATTGAAGTTCCTAAAATGATATTTACATCGCCAGTAGCAGCATTTGCAACAATGTCAGAAGCATCCTGCGCTTCAAACAGTGTCATATCCAACCCACCTGTGATATTCAATAGCACTTGTTCAGCACCATCAATAGATGTTTCCAATAATGGAGAAGAAATTGCTTTTTTCGTTGCATCTACAACACGATCTTCACCGCTAGCAACACCTATCCCCATCAGTGCAGTGCCTTGATCAGCCATTACTGTTTTAACATCAGCAAAATCCAAATTAACATATCCAGGAGCGGTAATTAAATCAGAAATACCTTGAACTCCCTGACGAAGAACATTATCGGCTTCACGGAATGCTTCAAGCATCGGTGTCTTCTTGTCAACAACTTCCAACAAACGATTGTTAGAGATAATCAACAAAGTATCTACGTTTTCCTTAAGTAAAGAAATGCCCTCTGCGGCAAAACGGCCACGTTTTGGACCCTCGAAACTGAAAGGACGTGTTACAACACCTACAGTTAATGCACCTAATTCTTTTGCAATTTTTGCAACAATCGGAGCAGCTCCTGTTCCAGTTCCACCGCCCATGCCAGCAGTAATAAATACCATATCTGCACCTTGCAGTGCTTCTTGAATAGATTGTTCGCTTTCTTCAGCAGCTTTTTGTCCTACTTCTGGTTGAGAACCTGCGCCTAAACCACGCGTATACTTAGGTCCTAGTTGAATAACCGTTTCCGCCTTTGAGTTCTTTAAAGCCTGAACGTCAGTATTAGCAGCAATAAATTCAACGCCTTTAACGTTTTCTTCGATCATACGATTAATTGCGTTTCCGCCACCGCCGCCGACACCGATAACTTTAATAACTGCGCCTTCGTTAATATTGTTATCTATTGAGAATTCCATATTTTATTCCTCCTATGTGAGTTAATCAAAAATATTAGAGAAGAAGTCTTTAATCTTCCCAGTTACTTTTTCGTCATTTTTTGGTTTAGTTTCTTCTTCGTATTCTTCCACAGCATCATAATCATCATAGACTGGTGTAGTGGATACAGCTGAAACTTGCGGTGACAACGAAACTTTTTCACCAGTCACTGCTGATTTTGCCAAATGATACACGTCGTTCAATTCAGCCGAATAATTAACAATACTTATCACATTGGTGAATACTGGATTTCGCAAGCCCATCTGATTTGGTACATGTAACTTAACATTTGTGCCAAAAACATCTTCAGCAAGCTCAACAACTCCTGGAATGCTAGCTGCTCCACCAGAGAGAACGATTCCTCCTGGTAGATCCAATGCTTCGATTTCATCTAGAGCACCTTTGGCCTTACGGAAAATTTGCTCTAAACGAGCCTCAATAATCTCAGCTAGATAACGTTCATCAATCTTAACGGGCTCTGTCTTTCCAATAACATCAACTGGAAATTCTTCTTCAGCTGATGTTCTTGCTGGATAAGCATCTCCATAATTGATTTTTAATGCTTCAGCATTATTGAAAGAAGTGTTCAATACGATCGAAATATCCTTTGTCACATATTCTCCGCCTTCTTGGTCAACATGCGTAAACTTCAATTGTTTATCATGCATTACTGCGGTTGTAGTTTGACCCCCGCCCATGTCAATAACTATTGTACCAAAATCTTTTTCTCCATCAGAGAGAATCGACTCAGTTAAAGCCAACGGAGTAATAATTGTTTCAGCAACTGTTAGCCCAGCTGTCTCAACACATTTTTTTATGTTGTGAATAATTGTTTTAGGGCCTGTAAAGACAAGACCAAACATTTCCAGTCGTACGCCAATCATACCTCGAGGATCCTTAATTCCGTCAAATCCATCTACAGTAAACTCTTGTGGTAATAAAGCTACAATTTGTCTTTCAGGAGGAATTGAACGAACCATTGCGGCAGAAGCAACGTTACGAACGTCATCATCAGTGATCTCTTTGGATTCGCTATTTACAGCGATCATACCTTGGCATGATTCGACTTCTAGAAGGTTCGCTGGCAATCCCACACTGACACTCTTAATTTGAATCCCGGCTTTTTCCTCGGCCTGTTTTACTGCTCGTTGAATTGCGTGAACCGTTTTATCGATGTCCACAATAATCCCACGATTGATTCCTTCTGATTTTGCATTTCCAACACCAATTATATTCATTTGGCTATCGATGTATTCGGCAACTACAACTTTGACAGATGTTGTTCCGATATCAAGGCCCACATACATTCCTGCTTTTGCCATGAATGGGATTCCCTCCTACTTAAAATTTCATTATCTAGATTGAAAATATCTGCTTTCAGTAAGCACGTCATATATTTCTTTCAAATATACTCACTGCCACCAATTTTACCACATTTTACACGGAATTAAAAAGGAGAATCCGTATTTTCTTCGGATAATTTTAATCATTTTCAACCGAAGGGCTGGTTTCTTCTGCTGTAGTTTCTACCGTACTTTCACTTGTGCTTTGTTCTGTGTTATCTGAGGACGATTCTTCAGGATAGGGATAGCTATAAATTCCGGCTTCCATATCAACTATACCTTTTATGTCCTTAGCATTCATTTCCTCTACAACTTGTGGATAATATTTCATTTTATCACTCATGCCTTGAATAGATACAAGAACTTGATTTCCATCGTTCATAAAAATTTGCAATAGACTTTTGTTCTCATTAGTAGGTGCATATTTTATTTGTGAAACACCTTGACGAACTTCCTCTGATAATGCATCATATTGTTTCATTACTGCTAGGATCCGTTTTGGCCCAGTAAATCCTTCTAAAATGGGTAAAGAATCCTGATCTTTTTTAATATTTGTTGGAATTACTCTTCCATTTGCTAGTATAGGAGAATAGTTATTATCGTGTTCTAGATAAGCTACTTCCTTGTATTCTTTAATGTCCACAGCAAATTTATTAATCCCATTAAAATGAACCTTCGCATCTTGAATTCTTAATTCTTGTTTTTTAAGTCGTGTAACATGTTCATCTCGGTTAAAATATTGCGACCAAAGATTACTGCCAATTGAAAAATTTAGCTTGTTAGTAATTTCTTCCGATGAAATTTGCTCATTACCTTCAATAGAGACTCCTGACAATCTACTCAGAGGAGAAACATAGTACAACAATACCAACGCAGGAATCATAAATAAAAGAATTAAAGTTGATGATCGTCTGTATAGGCGCTTATTACGTTCATGCCTAATATTAGGCAATCGATCTAAAAATGACCCATTAACAGGGCCCTTTTTCTCTTTTTCGACATTTTCTTCATGGAATTCTGTGTTTTCTAGCTGATCCGTTTGTTTCTCATTGGGAGTTTCAGGGATTTCTTCATTCTCTAAGTACTCTTGATCAGTTTCCTCTGCAGGAGAGTCCCCCGTCTCATTAGGATGCATTTTTAGATATTCTTGGTTTGCAAGTTGCCAAGGTGTTAATTTGCTTTTTTCATCCTTGTTATTATCAGGTGTTTCTTGATGGCTCAAGCTTATTCACCTCCTGTTTCGTTATTTCACAATACTGGTTACTAAATTCCACAAACGTTCTGCTGCATCGGGAATCCCTTCTTTTTTTGAGGCCTCAGCCATCTGCTCTCTTAATGTATGATTGTCCATAATAGAGTCAATTGCTCTTATTAAAACTTCTCCAGTTAAGTCAGCATCGCTGATCATTTCAACAGCTCCAGCATCTACTAAGCTTTGAGCATTTTTTGTTTGATGATCATTAGTTACATAGGGACTAGGAACTAAGATTGCAGGAAGTCCTAAAGCGGTAAACTCTGCAATCGAGGTAGCACCAGCACGACCAATTAATAAATCAACATTGGCCATTACGTCAGTCATATTCTTAATATACGGCTGTAAGGAAATATTAGACCAAGCTTTTCCGGCATCGAACTTTTCATTAAGTTCTTGAAAATATCTCTCTCCAGAAGCATAAAGTACTTGATAGTCCTTTTGTGATAATTGAGGCAATGCTTGAATTACCGCTTGATTTATTTTTAAGGCTCCTTGGCTTCCACCAAAAACCAAGACAGTTGGTCGTTCTGGAGTTAGCCCATAATCTGAAAGAACTTCTGATTTACCATTTGCAATAACTTCCTGCGCCCGCGGATTGCCTACCAACACAGTCTTTTTTTCTGGAAAATATTGCTTAGCATCTGGAAAACAAATTCCGACTTTATCGACAAAACGACTGAGAAATTTATTTGTAATTCCAGGTACACTATTTTGTTCATGTACAATGGTTGGTATTTTTAGTCGCGCTGCTGCGTATACAACAGACCCTGAAACATAGCCTCCAGTACCAATAACCACATCAGGTTTAAATTCTTTCAAAATTTCTTTCGAACGTTTCAAACTCTCCATGAATAATTGTAAAGTTTTTATATTATCCATTGAGATTTTACGTTTAAATCCTTGGATTTTGATAGTTTTAAATGGGATTCCTGTTTCAGGAACGATCTTATTTTCTAAACCACGGTGAGTTCCCACATACAAAAATTCTGCACTAGGATCGATCTTCTCAACGTAACGAATAAAGGCAAGAGCTGGATAAATATGTCCACCAGTTCCTCCACCTGTAACAAGTATCTTCATTATTTCTCCTACTTTTCTAACTTTCCGACTGCCTGCGTGAACTTATCACCACGAATTTCAAAACTAGAATACTGATCCCAGCTGGCATTTGCAGGGGAAAGTAAAATATTGTCTCCTGCTGCGCTGTATTCATAAGCTAGTGGCACCGCAGTTTCAACATTTTCGGTAAACAGAATTTTCTTTATTCCTGCTTTTTCAGCAGTTTCAGCTAGCTTATTTTTTGTTTCGCCAAATAGAATGATTGCTTTTATCTCATGAAATGCTGGAATTAGTTCATCAAAACCGTTACCACGATCCAATCCACCAGCTAATAAGATAACAGTTTTGTTATCAAAGCCACTTAAAGCCATTTTGGTTGCTAAACTATTAGTAGCCTTTGAATCATTATAAAACTTGCGTCCCTTTATAGTTGATACATACTGTGTACGATGAGGAACGCCTTGAAAATTAGTCATTGCTTTGTAAATCGATTCATTAGAAACATTTTTTAGCTTAGCAACAGCGATAGCAGCCAACGCATTTTCAATATTATGTTGACCCGGAACACCTAATTCTTTCGCCTCCATGATTCTTTCGCCTTGATAATACAATCCAGCGTTTTTTAAATAAGCACCATTTTCTAATTCCGTTTTAGTTGAAAAAGGAATAATGGTCGCATTACTTTGTGAACTTAGGTTCTGCAGCTCTTTGGAGTCCCAATTAATGACTAAATAATCAGACAGATTCATATTTTTCTGAATCGCCCATTTTGCTGCTACATAATTATCACGAGAGCCATGATAATCTAAATGTGCTTCATAAATATTAGTAATCACCGCAATTTGAGGATGAAATTCGTCAATTCCCATTAATTGAAAACTAGACATTTCCATTACAATATCATCAACTGATTCTGCTTTTTCAGCAACTTCACTAGCCGGGAAACCGATATTCCCTGCTAAATGAGCGTTCCCCTTTTCTCTATCTTGATTTAATAAGAGACTGATCATTGTAGTAGTTGTTGTTTTTCCATTCGTACCAGTAATACCAATAATCGGACACTCAGCAACCTGATAAGCCAATTCTACTTCGGTTAAAACTGGTATATGTAATGATTCAGCTTTTTTGACCAACGGGTTACTATAAGGAATTCCAGGATTTTTTACCATTAGAGAAAAATCTTCATCCAGTAATTCAATTGGATGACTTCCTGTAATTACTCGAATACCATCTTCTAATAAATCTTGCGCTGCTGGATTTTCTTCGAAAGGTTTTCCATCATTTACAGTAACAAGCGCGCCCAAGCGATGTAACAACTTGGCCGCACTAAATCCACTCTTGGCTAGACCCAAGACTAGAACTTTTTCATTTTCGTATTGTTTTACTTGCTTCATTC
Organism: Candidatus Enterococcus ferrettii; assembly: GCF_017377655.1. Classification (GTDB taxonomy): domain Bacteria; phylum Bacillota; class Bacilli; order Lactobacillales; family Enterococcaceae; genus Enterococcus_A; species Enterococcus_A ferrettii. Next base: position 230,173 of record NZ_JAFREL010000007.1, on the reverse strand, counting down.
TCTTCATCTCCTACAGTACAATCACTAAAACTAGTATTGAAGCGACTAATCCAACTAACCAGAAAACAGTATCAATCTTCCATTCTGACCATCCAGATAGCTCAAAATGGTGATGCAAAGGAGACATTTTGAAAACACGCTTACCTGTTAACTTAAACGAGGTAACTTGAATCATTACACTAGCAGTTTCACAAACGTATACTAACCCAATCAGTAGCAATGTCCACTCTTGATGAAGCATAATAGAGATAGCTGCTAATAACCCTCCAAGAGATAACGATCCAACATCCCCCATGAAGATTTTTGCTGTTTTTTTATTGTAAGGAAAAAAACCGACCAGTCCACCAATTACACTTAAGCAAACAATCAATACCTCGTATTGTTGCTGTTTCCAAGCAATGATACCATAAGCTGCAAAAGAGATCGTCCCTAAACCAGAAACCAGTCCGTCAATTCCATCTGCCAAATTCACAGCATTAGAAAAACCAACTAGCCAAATAATGACAAACAGACCGTATAAGATACCTAACGATAACTCTAGCCCAAAAAAGTTTAAAGTGTTACTATATCCTTCCATTTGATAAATAACATAAAATAGAACAGCAACAACTACTTGCCCAATAAATTTCTGTTTAGAGGTCAACCCTTCATTTTGTTTACGGGCCAGTTTTAGAAAATCATCTAAAAAACCGATTATGCCATAAAGTACTAATACAAATAGCAACAACAAAAGTGATGCTGTCATCTTGTTTTGCCATATACTAAACCATACAATAGTGATTGCAGCTGCTGTTAAAAAACCTGCCCCCCCCATTGTAGGTGTTCCCGCTTTTACGTTATGCCACTTAGGCCCTTCATCACGAATAGCTTGACCTTGTTTTTTCATTCTAAAATAGCCAATTAAAAAAGGCATCCATGCGACAGTAATCGCAAAACTACTAACAAAAGCAATAAATAGTTGCGCCGGTTCCATTTTTTTCTCTCCAGTCCTAACTTAAGGTGATTTTTAATTTTTGATTGGATATTTCTGTGTAGGGTTCAATACTTTGTTTTGTACAATACCCTTCTCCAGTAAACTCCACTTCTATATCAAGCAGATTGGAAAGTTTTAATATATCAGCTTTAGACCATCCACGAACATCCGGTAACTCCTTAACTCCATCAGTTAAAAGAATCAGTCGTTCATTAGACATTACTTTCTCACCTGGTTTTGATGATTGTTTTACTACTTTATTTCCATTTCCTATAACTACAGCATTTACACCGCGCTTGTTTGCATCTCCTGCTGCAGTTTCCGTTTTGAGATTACGATAATCCTCTACTGTAACCTGTTGATCTTCTGTATCATTTGTATCTACTTCCTCTGATTGAAATTCCATTGCTCGATTCAACAATGGATTTGCAATTTTCCCTAATACACCTTCAGGATAGTGCTCAGGCTGTTTCAAAGTTAAGTACAAAATGAATTCGGGATCTTCAGAAGGTAACATTAATGCGATAGAATAAATATAATTGGTGTCCCCCGTTAAATAAGACCCATCTTTAAAAATTTGAGCTGTACCAGTCTTAGCCGAAATATGAGAACCAGGTACATTGTATTGATCGTATGCTGAACCATAATTTTGACTTTCTACTACATCCCGCATGTATTCACGGACTTTCTCTGCAGTTTCTGCAGTGATTGGCTCTCCAACCACTTCAGGTTTTGTCACAATTTCCTTACTAGTATTAGGATTCACCATTTTTTTTATATAATGTGGCTGAAGCATTTTTCCATCGTTTGCAATGGCCGTGTATCCTCTCATCATTTGAAAGTTTGTTACGCCAATTGCTTGTCCGTAGGCACTCATTGCTTGATCGACAATATTACTTGTAGGCATAGTTCCTTTACTTTCACCAGGGAGCCCAGAATAAGTACTTTGTCCAAAACCAAATTGTTTCAAATAGTCCGGCCATTTATCACCTAAACGCTCCTCCAACATGACCATACCAACATTACTAGACCAAGAAAGAGCTTGCCGCATAGTCAAAACACCTTTAGCCCCTAAATCATGGTCATTGATTGTTGCGTCCCCGACACTAATTTTGCCAGAATTAAAACTTTCATTTTCATTAAAGATACCCTCATTGATAGCAGCTGCAGTGGTAAAAACCTTCATTGTTGATCCAGGTTCGTAACTGTCTTCAACCAAAATATTTCGCCAAACAGAGTCCTCTCCTAATCCTTCTTTAGTTTCAGGATTATATGTCGGACGTTGTGACATAGCAAGAATCTCACCAGTCTTAGCCTGCATTAATGTAGCAGTCATGTCAACTGGTTTAGTTTCTTCACTCACTTCATCCATTAGGGTTTCTAAATAGCTTTGCAATCCAGCATCCAACGTAGTATAAATATCTTCGCCATCTTCAGAAGATTTTTTTTCAGCTACTGTTCCTGGTAATGGATTTTGATTATTATCTTTTTGATAGACAATCTTTCCGTCTTTCCCCTTAAGCACGTCATCATAAGCAGCTTCCAGTCCAGTAACTCCACTAAGTTTTTCATTTTTATCAGGAGAAGCGTATCCAATAAAATAGGAAGCAAACGCTCCATTAGGATACATACGCTTGGTGTGATCCTCAAAATAAAGGCCTCTGATTTTAGCTTGCTTCATCGATTTTTCGATCTTTTGCTTAGTTTCTTCTGAAATGTTTTTTCCCCAGGGATTAAATTCTACCTGATATAGATTATTTTTCTTACCATCTTTCAGCTTTTTCAAAGCACTGTTCTTTTTAGCACCTAACTGTTCATGCATGATCTCCGCTAATTTATCAAAATCTTTCTCTTGAGCATATAACTTCTCATCGCCTGACATATATCTTTCAGATAGAACGGCATAAATAGAATAAGAAGTGGCATCTTCAGCGATAGCCTCACCATTACGATCATAAATAGTTCCCCGCTTTGCAGGGACCACTTGCTCGCCACGATAAAGCTCCTCTGTTTTCTCCTCAAGCGAGGTACCAGCTACATGTCCTCCTGCTACGACAAAGATCATTCGCCCAGCAAACAAAAAGAACAACCCAATACTCGTAGCAAATAAAAGAATACCTACTTTTTTGCGATTGTTCATCGGAGTTAGATTTTTTTTACGGATTTTACGCTTAATCCTTTTAAAGATCATTTACTTCACTTTCCTTAAATTCTCATCGTTAATTGAAAGTCCATCTTTCTCAGCGATTTCTTTCAACCGATCAGAACGAGATAGTTCGTTCTTCTCTTGTTGCAGTTGTGTCGCTGTTTTTTCTTTTTTATCAATTTCAGTTTGTGTGTTTGTTATATCATTTTGTGTCTTGCTAATATCATTCCTTGTATTCACCATAACAATCGCCATGCCAATAAGCATAGCTAATAGTCCAACTGCAACAATCTTTTCAATGCGAGAGATTTTCTTTAAGCGATCCGCCGGAGAAACAAAGACTTCGAAAGAATCTGGCGTTTGGATTGGTTGTTCAGGTTGTGAATAATCAAACTGCGTTTGTTGATTATTTTTTAGTTCAGCCATAATTCTTATCCTTCCTTTGTTTTTTCTGCGATCCTTAATTTCGCGCTTCTCGCACGATTATTCTCTTCCAATTCTTTAGATGATGGCCCTATTGGCTTTCTGTTAACTAATTTTAACAGAGGTTGAAATTCCTCAGGTATAACGGGTAAACCTGGTGGGACATCTTTTGGTGAACTGTACTCTTTAAATATAGTCTTTACAATACGATCTTCCAATGAATGAAAAGTAATTACACTAATTCTTCCTTTTGGAACTACCAAGTGAATTGCCTGTTCTAGAGAAGATTCAATTGCACCCAATTCATCATTAACTGCAATTCGAATAGCTTGAAAGACTCGCTTAGCCGGGTGACCACCTTTTCTTCTAGCAGGGGCTGGAATCGCTTCTTTAATAAGGTCAACCAGTTCACCAGTAGTTTCTATAGGTGACTCTTCTCGCTTACGCTCAATCAAGCGTGCAATTTGTTTTGAAAATTTTTCTTCACCATAACGGAAAAAAATCTTCACTAATTCTTGATAGGAAAAATCGTTTACGACATGATAGGCACTTAAAGAAGCATGCTGATCCATTCGCATGTCTAAGGGTGCATTTTGATGATAGCTGAAACCCCGGTCGGCTTCATCTAATTGCGGGGATGAAACACCTAAATCATATAGGATGCCATCAACGGCAGTTATATCTAGTAGGGCGAGTTGATCTTTCAACTCCCTAAAATTGGCTTTAATAAACGTAACTTGTCCACGCTTTATATACTCTTTCAGGCGTACTTCGGCATTATCAATTGCCTTTTGGTCTTGGTCAAATGCATAAAGATGACCATTTCCATTTAATTGCTGAAGCAAATATTCACTGTGTCCAGCTCCGCCAAGTGTACAGTCAACATAAATACCATCAGGTTTAATATCTAACCCAGCCACTGTCTCATGTAGCAAAACAGTTGTATGTTGAAAGTCTTCCGTCATCAAAAATCCTCTTCCCTAAAATCCAAAATCTACCATTGTCTCCGCAATGTCATCAAAACTAGCTTCTGTTTCTACTGTAAACTCACGCCAACGCGTTTCGTTCCATATCTCAATTCTGTTCGCTACTCCAATAATCACGCATTCTTTTTCCAAATCGGCATGTCCTCTTAAAGTAGCCGGAATGTTAATTCGTCCTTGTTTATCAATTTCGCATTCAGTTGCAGCAGAGTAAAAAAAACGAACAAATGCCCGTGCATCTTTTTTTGATAATGGCATCTCATTTAATTTTTCTTCTAACTCATTCCATTGAGTCATAGGATAACCAAATAGACAACCGTCCATACCACGAGTGACTACAAATTTCTCACCTAGTTGTTCACGCAATTTCGATGGCACAATTAAACGGCCTTTTGCATCAATATTATGCTGAAATTCTCCCATGAACATCTAGATTCACCCCTGTTCCCCACTACATGAGTTTAGTCTACCACAATCACCCACAATCTACCACATTTTCCAGGAAACAATAAACAGAGTTGTCTGACCTTCACTAACCATACTAGATTATCAATGATAATCAGTGTTTTCGACAGTTTTTTTAAAGTCTTTTATCTAAAAATCAGGCGAATAAAACTAGCAATAATCAAGATAAAATACATTACTACAGACAATAGAAATGTCATTCGCCAAAACATCTTGAAAAATCGTCCATAAACAATTTCACGATAACGATACGCCTGGAATAAAACCACCGCGATCCCTAATAATAAAATTGTCAGTAAAAAATACGGTAAAATAGAAAACGTGCTGATATGCTTCGAAATCTCATGCATTCCTACAAATAAAAATGGGACAGATATATCTGGTACTTTAATATTAAAACGTTGCTTTAGTTTTAATGCATTTACAATATAATCTGAACCTAATAGTATGATTACAGGGAAAACATACCATAATAATAAAATCGGTGAAAATGAACCCAACACACCCATTCCTTCCTACTTATAACTACTAACGACACTATACTTCATTATCATTACATTTTTGTTTCAGTTTATTTAAAATCTAGTAGATTTATCAACTCTTAACAAAGACCAATCTTTCTTCATACTTCTCAAGAATTGCTTATAATTTCTATAATGGTTATAGTATATTTGCAGAGACTACTATTTTAGAGTATCATATTTATGAATATGTACAAGGACGGTGGCAAAATTGAAAGAAAAAAAAGCAACAAGCAATTTTTCAAAAATCACAAAAATCGTTATCTGGGCCATGCTAATTTTAATCGTTGGATCGCTTGTAATCAGTAGTCTTATTAGTATTATGTAAAAAAACCGCTGTTCCTTTCAATTGGAACAGCGGTTTTTTTACTGTTTTGCCATTGCTAGCAATTCTTTAGCATGCCGAACTGTTAAATCAGTTATTTCAGCACCCGCTAGCATTCTAGCTATCTCGTTTGTTCGTTTGTCTTCAGGTAACTCTTCCACCTTGGTTATCGTACGCCCATTAATAATTTCCTTTTTGATATAGAGTTGGTGATCTGCTTTTGCCGCTACCTGAGGTAGGTGTGTAATGCATAGTACTTGTGAGTTCTCGCCGATTTGATATATTTTATCTGCAATAGCTTGGGCTACTCTACCACTGACTCCAGTATCTACTTCATCAAATACAATACTTGTTAACTCTTGAGTTTTGGAGAATATTGTTTTCAACGCCAACATAATTCGTGAAATTTCACCACCTGAGGCAACCTTAACTAGAGGTTTCAACGGTTCACCAGGATTAGTAGTAATGTAAAATTCAATCTGATCTAAGCCTTCCTCTTGAAAACCTGTTGTTTTGAATACTACCTGAAAGCGAGCATTTTCCATGTATAGCTGTTTTAACTCTTTTTGGATAGCTTTTTCCAGTTTCTGGGCTATTTTACCACGTTCAGCATGTAATCCATTAGCTTCTCCAAGAAGCCTCTCTTCTTTTTCCAAAAGTTCATTTTCCAATTGCTCTAATTTTCCTTCTGAAAAGTCTGATTCCAGCAATTCTTGACTGATTGTTTGATAGTAATCTAAAATGATTTCAACAGAATCACCATATTTTCGCTTCAACTGATGAATAAGGTCTAATCGTTCATTCACCAATTCTAACCTTTGCTCATCCATTTCTAGAGCATCTAACTGACGTCCTATCTCGCTCGCAGCATCTTGTAATAAATAGTAGGCACTACTAACATTTTCAGAAATCGTTTGATACTCTTCATCCAACGAAGCAATAGATTGAAGTTCCTGACTGACAGATCCAATTGTATCCAACGCTCCTGCCTCGTCATCAGATAACCCTTGATAACTATAAGAAAGAGTATCAACAATTCTTTGGAAGTTCATCAATTTGTCTCGTTCTTCAATTAAACGTTCTTCTTCACCATTTTCCAATTGAGCATTTCCTATTTCTTCTTGTTGGAATTTTAACATATCAATCCGTTGTGCAAAAGATTGCTCATTTTGTTTATATTTATTTACACGCTTAACTAAATCAATATATTTTCTATACGCTTCTTGATACGTGCGCTTGTTTTTTTGAAATTCTTTTGAGCCAAAACTATCTAACAATCTTAAGTGAGAATCCGGATTCATTAATTCTTGATGATCATTTTGACCCTGAATATCCACAATATACTGACCAATTTTTCTCAAATTTGCCAGTGTCACTGTTCTTCCATTAATTCGGCAAATATTTTTTCCAGATATGTTCATATCTCGTTGAACAATTAGTATATTTTCTTCCGTGTCAATTCCTAATTCCTCTACCAACTCTTCAAACTCAACTTGATTTGGAAGATCAAAAATACCTTCTAATAGGCAGTGATCACTTCCTTGCCGGATGTATTCTGTTGAGGAACGTGCACCTGCTAACAGGCTGACTGCGTCGATGATAATAGATTTTCCTGCTCCTGTTTCACCGGTTAACGCTGTCATTCCGTTAGTAAAAGTTAGATGCAAAGAAGAAATAATCGCAAAATTTTTGATTGTCAATTCTTGCAACATAATTTATTCTCCTACTCCTTTTGACTTCGACTGCTGATTTCTTGATATAATTCTTTCGCATTTTCTTCTAAACGAGCAATCATTAACACACTATCATCATCATTTAAAACAGCGAATAATTTCTTATTAAAATATTTCTCAATAAGGTTGGCTGCTGCGGATGCATTCCCTGGTAAGGTCTTTAACACTACCATTTTTTCCATTTGATCCGCGGATAAAAAGGCTTCCTGCAAAAGCTCATTTAAACGCTCAGACAAATTTTCTTCATTTTTATGGGGAACACTATAACGATAACCACCATTTGCCGATGGAACTTTAATTAATTTCATTTCCTTAATATCACGAGAAATTGTGGCTTGAGTAACCTTAACATCTTCCTTAGCTAATACCATTACAAAATCTTCTTGCCGTTTAATATCATGTTCATTCAACAATCGTGTAATCAAACGGTGTCGCTCTTGTTTTCGCATCGGGAGCCTCCTAACTTAATTGTTGGTGAGCTTGCGCTACTATTTCTTTCAAATCAATTGTTGGGTTCATCTTGCCTAATACATCACCTAATTTAAGGTGAGCTAAAAATTCAATATTTCCTTCACCACCAGTAATGGGGGAATAAGTGATTGCCTCAACATCAAAACCTGTTTGTAAAGCAAACTTAGTTATATCATTTAAAACATTGAAATGCGTAACAGATTCTTTCACAATACCCTTTTTTCCAACAAATGATTTGCCCGCTTCAAATTGTGGTTTAATAAGTGCTACTACATCACCTGCAGGAGCTAAGATATTTTTAAGAGGGGGCAGGATCAGTTTTAATGAAATAAAGGAAACATCAATGGTAGAAAAATCTGGCTGACCTTTTACAAAGTCGTCTGGTTTGGAATATCTAAAATTAGTACGTTCCATTACCTCTACTCGCTCATCCTGACGAATTTTCCAAGCTAATTGATTGTATCCAACATCTAAAGCATAGCTCATTTTTGCTCCATTTTGTAGAGCTACGTCGGTAAAACCACCAGTTGAAGCGCCTATATCCAAAACAGTTTTATCAGCAATAGAAAGTTCAAATACTTGTAATGCTTTCTCTAATTTTAATCCTCCACGAGAAACATAAGCCAATTTTTTTCCTTTAATTTGCAATTGAGTATTCTCTGAAATTTTTTCACCTGGTTTATCAAGACGTTCGTTATTCTGATTATAAACTTGTCCCGCCATAATTGCTCTTTTTGCTTTTTCTCTTGTTTCAAATAATCCTTGATTAAAGGCTAAAATATCAACTCGTTCTTTTTTCATGATGCTCTCCTCTATAGTTCAAACAATGTAATTAGTTCATTGAACAAACTAGATTCAAAATCCTCAACTTCTTCCAGCCCTTCAACTATTTGATTAGCTAGGGTCAATTCAGCTTGCAGAGCCTCTTTTGCACCTGCTAGACCTAAAAGAGAAGGGTATGTGCTCTTTTCAGATTTTTCATCCTGACCAACATTTTTACCCAACATCTCTGTCGTTCCAATAACATCCAAAAGATCATCTCTTATTTGAAAAGCTAAACCAATATGCTGACCCAATTTCCTTAATTGTTCAATAACATAATCAGTTTGGTTAGCCAATATACCCCCAGCAATAAAAGCAAAAGTCAGAAGAGCCCCTGTTTTGCCTCGATGGATGCTCATTAATTTTTTCAAGGATACTTGCTGCTTTTCAGCAGCCATATCTCCAGCTTGTCCAGCTACCATACCTTCTGTACCCGAAGCTTTGGCTAGCAACTGGAACAGCAAAACTTGCTTTGTTGGTTCTAAAGATGTTTCACTTAACAATTGAAACGCTCCTGTTAGTAATCCATCTCCAGCCAAAATGGCTAAAGCTTCGCCAAAAACCTTATGATTAGTTGGTTTTCCTCTGCGCAAATCATCATCATCCATTGCTGGTAGATCATCATGAATCAAAGAATAAGTGTGAATCATTTCTAACGCAGCAGCAACGTGATAGGTATCCGTGTCAACTTCGCCCTTAAAAGAAACTGTAGTCGCTAAAACAATCAAGGGCCGGATTCTTTTCCCACCTGCTTTTACAGAATACGTCATACTTTTCTCTAATTGCTCATTGCTTGTATGCTCTTTGATAAAAGTTAACATAGCTTCTTCCACTTTTGGCAACTCTTTTGCTCTGAAAGATTGCAGCATGGTTAAGCTTCCTCCTCATCAGTAAATGGCACCTCTTCGTTATTTTCTGTCATCATTTTAGTTAGTGTTTTCTCAGCTTTACTCAAAGTATCTTGGCATTGTTTGCTTAACAGCATGCCTTTTTGGAATACTTCTAATGCCTCCTCTAGCGGAACATCTCCTTGCTCAAGTTGAGCAACGATAGCTTCTAGTTCGGTCAACGACTCTTCAAATGTTGCATTTTCCATTATTCTTCTCCTTTTTTTATAATTTTATCAATTGTAGTTGTGACAGTTCCGTCAACAAAATGGATGGTCAAATTCTTTTCATTTAGTTCATCTACCGAACGAATCACTTGATCATTTTGAGTGGTATAGGTGTATCCGCGGCCCATGATCTTTAACGGACTTAACAAATCCAGTGACGTGATTGAGTGGGCCATTGCCTGTTCTTTTTGCTCCATAAAAACGCTCATTTGCTGTTTCAAACGAGTAATTAAATAATCAAGTTGTTGGTGTGTATTTTTGACTCGATTGAGCGGTGTTGACTTTTCAAAACGACTAATCGCTTGTAATAGCTTCTTTTCTCGCTGATTAACTAACAATCTCGTCTCTTGTTGGAGCCTTTGAGTTAAGCGATCCAATTGAATACTCTGAGCTTCATATAAGCGCATCGGCTGACGAAAAATATACGACTGCATAATTCTTTGATAACGCTCCTTCTTTCGCTCCAATTGATTTAAATAAGCTTTTTCTAAACGACCTTGCTTCTCTTTCAAACGTAAAAGTTCTTCGCTTAATACAGGGACTGCCAATTCTGCCGCTGCAGTAGGTGTTGCAGCACGTACGTCTGCAACCAAATCAGCAATCGTTATATCTGTCTCATGCCCTACGGATGAAATAGTAGGTATTGTTGAGGAAGCAATTGCTCTAGCCACAACTTCTTCATTAAATGGCCACAAATCCTCGATTGATCCACCACCACGGCCTATAATCATAGTGTCGAACTCGCCAGATTCTGCCTGCTTAATATTTTTAACAATATTTTCAGCAGCCTTGTCACCTTGTACAACTGTTGGAAACAGAACTAACTGCGCGATAGGGTAACGACGCTTTACCGTAGTAATAATATCGCGGATTACTGCACCACTAGGACTCGTAAGTACAGCAATTCGTTTTGGAAATCGTGGTAACCTTTTTTTTGGCAATGAAAAGAGACCTTCATTGTTTAATTTCTCTTTTAATTCTGCTAATGCTTGATACAATGCACCTACGCCGTCAGGTTCCATATGTTCAATATAAATCTGATACATTCCACTTGCTTCGTAAAGCGCCACTCTACCGACAACAAGCACTTTCATGCCCTCTTTAGGAACAAATTTTAGTTTTTGAAAAGCACCCTTAAACATTATTGCACTTATTTTGGATTGTTCATCTTTTAGGCTAAAATATTGATGATTATTAGGTCTTAATCGAAAATTTGAAATTTCTCCTGTCAAATAGATCCGCTCTAAATAGGGATCAACATCAAATTTACGTTTAATATATTTATTTAGAGCACTAACTGTTAAATACTCTTGGGTCATTTCAATCACCTAGTTTCTGGCGCCGACAGGCATCTACTGTTTGTTGCATTAACATGGTAATCGTCATGGGACCTACTCCACGAGGAACAGGAGTGATAAAACTGGCTAGAGGTTCAACTTCATCAAATTTTACGTCTCCGATTAATTTTCCATCTTCATTACGGTTCATACCAACATCTATTACTACAGCCCCCGGTTTAATAAATTCACTTGTGACAAAATGACCTCGACCAATTGCCACAATTAAAATATCTGCTTCTCTTGCCAATTCCGGCAAATTCACTGTTTTTGAATGAGCGATCGTAACAGTGGCATCTTCTGATAACATCAGATGTGCCATCGGTTTACCAACAATATTACTACGTCCAATGATCAAAACTCTCTTACCGGATAAAGAAATATCATAGGCTTCAAACATCTTCATAATGCCATAAGGTGTGCAAGGAATCGTATGAGGAACTCCAGCAAATAGACGTCCTAAATTCATTGGATGAAATCCATCAACATCCTTGTCTGGTTCTATCGCCAACAAAATTTTTTCTTCATCTATATGTTTTGGTAATGGTAGTTGAACCAAAATACCGTGAAATTCATCAGCTTGATTGAAGAAAGCAATCTCTTCCAACAATTTTTCTTCTGAAATAGTTTCTGGATACCGCATAACCTTTGAATGAATACCGATACGTTGTGCTGCAAGTTGTTTATTTTTCACATAAATTTGACTTGCTGAATTGTCACCAATCAATAAAACAACAAGACCTGGACGCAGCCCTGCCTCTTCTAAAGCCTTAACTTCTTTTGCTGTAGCATGTTGAAGCTTTTCGGCTAATTCTTTCCCATTAATAATTGTTCCCATACTTCCACTCCTGTACTTTATGTATGATTTGAAATGAAGCTGGAAAAAATAGCATGCTTAGCCATTTTCTCCAGCTTCATTGATCTCTTTCATTACATTCGATAAAATGCCATTTACAAATTTTCTCGATTGATCATCGCTAAATGTTTTTGCTAATTCAATCGCTTCATTTAGTACAACACGATTAGGCACGTTTGTATTGTAAAGCATCTCATAAATTCCCAATCGCAAAATAATCAAATCCATTTTTGCAATTCGTTGTATTGACCAATTAGATCGTAAATGCTTTTGGATAATTTGATCTAATTCAGACTTATGATTTAGCACACCGTCGACTAATTCATCTAAATATTTTGGTACAAATGAATCTTCTTCTTCACTAACCCATTCTGCTTGATCCAGGCTTAGAGCATGATTGATTGCATCTCTTTTTGTTAACTCTTGATTGAAATCCAAGGGGAAAAGGGCTTGTAAAGCCTTCTCGCGGATTTCATGTCGTGATAGCTCTTTACTCATTATTTCCCTCTTCATCATTGAATAATTCTTCAAGTGTTGGTTGTTCTAATTTCTCTGCTACTACTCCCACTACGTGAATATTGACTTCACTAAGAGCAACGTCGGTCATAAACATAACCTGTTGTTTTACTCTTTCCTGCATATCCATGGCAACCTTTGGTACTGAAATACCGTATTCAAGATAAGTATAGATATCTACTTTCAACCCTTGCTCATCATTTGTTAAATAGACTCCTTTGCCGTGAGCGGCTTTACCTAAAAGTTCCGTGACATTGCTAGCAAACGATCCTCGCATGCCGTAGACTCCCGCTACTTTTGATGCAGCAATTCCAATAATGACTTCAATAACTTCTGGAGCAATAATAATCTCGCCAAGATCTTGATTTTCACGTAAAACTAATTTTTTTTCATCTGCCATATTAACTCTCTCCTTTATGCCCGTGAAACGTAACTGCCGTCCTGTGTATTGACGACAAGTTTATCTCCTTGATTAACAAAAAATGGAACGTTAACAGTTAATCCCGTTTCCATAATTGCTGGTTTTGAACCACCTGAAGAGGTATCCCCTTTGATATTCGGTTCTGTCTCCGCAACTTCTAAGATGACTGTATTAGGTAAATCAACACCTAAAATTTCACTACCATACATAATAACATTTAACTCTGTATTTTCTAACACATAGCGCATCTCATCTGCGATTTGTGTTTGAGGAATCTCAATTTGTTCATAGTTATCCATATCCATAAACACATAGTTACCACCATCGTCATACAAATATTGCATTTTTCGATTGTCTATTTGAGCTTTAGCTACTTTTTCACCCGCACGAAAAGTTTTTTCTTGAACACCGCCAGTACGCAAATTTTTTAGTTTAGAGCGTACAAAGGCAGCACCTTTCCCAGGTTTCACGTGTTGAAAATCAACAACGCGCCAAATATCACCGTCGACCTCGATGGTTAACCCAGTTTTAAAATCATTTACTGAGATCATTATTATTCCTCCTTGATTCCTATCAACTAGAGATTTGTTTATAGTTTATCATTTCTTTGGCGCTTATGCTACCACTACTAAAGAATGATTAAATCCTTCGGTGAATGAGTCAATACGCGATTACCATTCTCTAAAATAACTAGATCATCTTCAATTCGCACTCCACCTAATCCACCAATATATATTCCAGGTTCATCTGTGACCACGTTTCCTGCTTTCAGCGGTTCTTCATTAGTCCAACTTAAGTTAGGTCCTTCATGAATAGCTAACCCAATACCATGTCCTGTTGAATGACCAAATACCTCACCATAACCAGCATCTACAATTATTGAGCGGGCAACAGAATCAAGTTGTGCTCCCGTAACACCTGCTTGAGCCTTTGAGAGCACTTGTTGTTGGGATTCTAAAACAATAGCGTAAACGTCTTTCAACTGTTGACCCGGATCACCAATAGCAAAGGTTCGAGTGATGTCAGAAACATAACCTTGATAAATGCATCCAAAATCTAAAGTAATCATCTCTCCCTTTTCAATGGTTTTTTCACTAGCGACACCGTGTGGCAAAGCAGAACGAACGCCTGAAGCCACAATAGTATCAAAAGAGGTTCCTGTTGCACCCATAGATCGCATAAAGAAATCCAACTGATTTGCTATTTCAATTTCTGTCATGCCGGGTCTAATCATCCTTAAAACGTGCTCGAAGCCAGCATCAGCAATACTGCACGCTTTTTCGATGATTGCTATTTCTGATTCATCCTTTTGTTCTCTTAATTTCTCAATCAATCCACCAGCGGGAGCAAACTCTGCCTGGATAAGCTCTTCATAAGCAGAATAATCAGCAAATGTTAAAAAATCATCTTCAAATCCAATCGCGGACAATTGATTATTTTCTACCAAATCAGCTACCATTTCACCAATAGCACCTTGGTGTTGAAGAATTGTCATCCCTGCCACTTGGGCCGCTGCTTGTTCAGTATAACGAAAATCTGTTATAAAATAAGCATCTACTGGTGTGATCAAAGCAATGCCTGCAGTCCCAGTAAAATTTGTAAGATAACGTAAATTTGCTGGACTCATAATTAAGTAACCATCCAACACTTCTTCTTTCATTAATGCTCTTAGTTTGTTGATTCTTTCTAACATAAACTATCGCCTCATTTCCCTTACTAGTATAACAAATCCTAACAAAATACAAAAAGAAACAGGAGCAGATGCCCCTGTTTAACTAACGATTTACAAAAAAAGACACCACTGCTACTACAATAACAGAACCTAAAATTGAAGGAATAAGTGCCATCCCCGCTACCTGAGGCCCCCACTCTCCAAGCAGCGCTTGCCCGACTGTTGAACCAATTAATCCTGCAATGATATTAAATAAACAACCTCGATTTTCACCTTTCCCTGCTAAAGCTCCTCCTATGGATCCAATTACTGCTCCAACAATCAATGTCCGTAACCAATGCATTCTAAGATACCCCCTATTTTACTCTAGTATATTTGCAGACTACATATAATTTTAATATCACTTATTTTAAAAAACCATCTGTCTTAATTGTGTTCGGTTCTTTTCTATATCAACGGAACTAATGATGTAAGGAAAACTACCAGATAACGAATAGGACCCTAGCACAGGAACATTCAATTTATCCATGTGAGCACTTCCTTTGGCCAAGTAACCAGTACCCATTTCAATCATGTCTTTCAAGCTTAAGTTATTACCTGAAAATTCCTTAACCGTCCCATATTTTTGTGTAATTGAAGTAAGTTTTGGCCGAACTGTTTTTTGTTTCATTAAACGGATGATATCTTCTTGTCTTTCAAAAACATCCAAACGTCCATCTTCATCTATTTGATACGATATATACGCATCCAGCTCTTCTAGTGATAAATAATGCTTTCCACGTAAAAACTGCTGTCGATTTTTTAAAGCAATAAATTCTTTATGAACAGTAATTAAAATTTTTCCATCCTCATCTAAGCCAGCTTCAGCAACTGCTTTTAAGCTATTGCTTTTTGTCAAAATTAAATACTTCCGAACATCTAATGCAAACGTTTTTGAAAAAAGAACAAGAAATTGTTCAATTGGCATTAAAGTATATAATGAACCCAAAGTACTCTTTTCTGCAGGCAATTCTGGTGAAAATCGGATCAGTCGATTAGTTCCTCTTTGTAAGTTATAAAGGAAAAAACTAGATTTTTCTTCGTCGTCAAATATAAATAAGACATTCATCGGTACACTTCCTTTCGGCAATACTTTGTTAGTATAAAGAATTAACACTAAAAAAGCTATCCTACAAAAGACTGAAAAAGGAACTGACCCAATAACCTGAGACAAAATAAAAAAGCACCCCTTGTTGAATTCAAGTTAAAATGAATTTAACAAGGAGGTGCTTTTTTAATGGGAACTCGAGTGGCTTATCCGATTCAAATCAAAGAAATGGCTATACAGATGAAACAAGATAAAATTCCTGTAAAAACGATTATGGAAGAATTAGGTATCAAAAACAAGACACAAATCGAAACGTGGTGGCGTTGGTATCGTTATGGTGAGAATCACCGACTCGTTCAGCCCGTTGGAAAACAATATTCTTATGGAAAAGGTCCAAAAGAACTATCTACCGAAACACAACTTAAGAATGAAAATAATTTTTTAAAGATGCATATTGATGCGTTAAAAAAATACAAAGAGTTGGAGAGGGTGTGGAACCAGAAATATTTGTAGAATTAGTTAAATCAATGAAAGGAAAATTGACCATTACTGCATTGTGTCAGCTTTTTGACGTTTCACGAGCAACCTATTATCGTTGGACACATCGAAAGGACTTAGGAAAATTGACTGCCCTTGAAGAAGCTGTCCGTCGTCTCTGCTTCTTGCACAAGTTTAGGTATGGGTATCGAAAGATCGCTGCATTGATCAACCAGGAATACAAAGTTAATAAAAACACGATTCAAAAGATTATGCAGAAATATCATTGGAATTGTCGTGTAAAAATAAAGAAACGCACTAAAGTGGGGCAACCCTATAAAATAGTCGAGAACAAGTTGAATAGGCAATTTGCTTCAGAAGAACCTTTAAAGAAATTGGTTACAGATATTACTTATCTGCCTTTTGGTCAAAAACAATTGTATTTATCTTCGGTTATGGATTTGTACAATAGTGAAATCATCGCCTATACCATCGGTGATAAGCAAGATACGGCGTTTGTTATAGATACACTTGATCAGCTACCTAAAACAACCGACTGTCTATTGCACAGTGATCAAGGTTCTGTTTATACTTCCTTTGATTATCAGAATCAAATAAAGTCAAAAGGCATTACCATGAGTATGTCCCGTAAAGGAACGCCCTCAGATAATACCTGCATCGAATCGTTTCATGCCTCGCTAAAGTCTGAAACGTTCTACTTAGATAAGCTCACAAATGAGCCTACATCTATTGTAATAGAAACGGTGAAAGAATACATTACTTATTATAATGAAGTTCGAGTTCAACAAAAACTAGGCTACCAATCACCGATAGAATATCGGAAATCAGAAGCCTAATAAATGCTTTTTTATTACTGTCTCAGTATTTTAGGTCAGTTCCAAAAGACCCTGATCTTGTTTTAAGATCAAAGTCTTAGTACTTTACATAATAGTCCCCATTGCTACGTCATCATCTTGTACAGTGTTAATTGCAGCCTCAATCGCAGTCTCGAGCGCTTGACTGATAAGTTCAGCAGACATACTAGGGGTTCCTTCTGGCAGTTCGGTTACTTGTTCTGGTAAATAAGGAACATGAATAAAGCCGCCACGCATTTCAGGGTATTCTTTCTCCGCCAGGTATAATAAACGATACATAATATCATTACAGACAAAGGTTCCAGCAGTGTATGAGACACTTGATGGAATTTTTTTAGCTTTAATATTATTGACCATTGCCTTAACTGGTATAGTAGTAAAATATGCATTTTTTCCATCTTTATAAATCTGCTGATTCAATGGTTGTTGCCCCTCATTATCAGGAATGCGTGCTTCCATTAGATTAATGGCTACTTTTTCGATTGTGACTCCTGAACGTCCACCGGCTTGTCCAACACATAAGACAATATCCGGATTATGTTGCTTGATTGAATTTTCTAGCACTTCTCCGTCTTTTTGAAAAACGGTAGGAATCTCAATTTTTATGATTTTCGCTTGTTGAATTGTATCAGGTAAAAGTTTTACTGCTTCAAAAGCTGGGTTAATAGTAGCTCCTCCAAAAGGATCAAAACCAGTTATCAATACTTTCATTTTGTATTATTCCTCCTTATTTGAATAAGATCATATAGAAAATTTGAAAAATTAAGAAAACGAATGCCAAAAGCACTTGATTCTTAATTACACCAAAGCGATCCTTCATTTCTAACATTGCAACAGGTACAATATTAAAATTAGCTGCCATTGGCGTACACAATGTTCCACAGTACCCACAAGTTAAAGCCACCATCCCGATTAGTACAGGATCGGCACCATATGCTAATACAAATGGGCCTCCAATCCCTACCGTCATTACTGTAATTGCGGCAAATGCATTTCCCATAATCATCGTAAATAACATCATTCCAACGGCAAAAACAATAATCCCTACATTTACGTTCCCTTTTGGAATAACTGTCGCCACCATGCTCGAAATAACATCACCAACTCCAGCTGCCGTAAAAATCGCACCTAAACTAGCCAACAGCATCGGCAACATACTTAATGGACCTACTGTTGATAACATACGTTCTGCGTCATCCAAGAAAACATGTGGTTTATTCTCCTTGGAAAGTATCATTAAAATAATGATAGAGACACCGACTCCGACACCAACACCAACTAAGGCACCTAGCGTTGTAAACAAAGCAAACAAAATTGCACAAATCCCCATTGAAAGTGCCGGAATAAAAATTTTCATTCCAATCTTGTCAGCCATTTTACGGGTAAATTCAGCACTCGGTGCAGAATCTTTTCCTTTGCTAACCTTTTTAAAAATAGCTGGTAAAGTCATGATGACTACTAAAACTCCATTTATTATTGAGGGAATCCAACGTCCAAACGTCAATACTAAACCTAATGAACACCAAAAAACAGCAGTTCCAATTGGCGTCGGATTCTCTTTATCCCTTGCATTCCTAATGCCAGTGTAAATTGAAATCAGTCCCATAATCATGTAAATGATCTCTAGCAATTTGTCACCTAGCGCGATACCCGAATCAGTAAAAAATGACATTGTATTTCCTCCTATTTTCCATTACCGTAGTATTTTTTGAATAAGCGTTTATCTTTCAAGAAGTAATAGATAATGGCAACTACAATCGCAAAAATTGCTACAGGTATTTCAACTTTTGCTAAATCAATTAAACTTGTTTTATAGCCTAAGTCTTCTAGAGTTGCTTGGACGAGAAGGGCTCCTCCTCCTCCAACGAACAGAACTTGACAGAAAAACCAAGCGATATTTTCCATACCAGATGACATGCCTTTTAATTCATCAACATAGTCTTCATTCAGCTCTTTACCTTTGGATTCAATAGTACCAATCGCCATGGGTATGATAATTGGACGGACAAATCCAGCGACTCCGCCGAAACTAATATTAAAAGCGGCAAAAATCCCTCGCATGATACCATAAGCACCAATAACAGCACCCGCTGAGGCGTTTTTGAATTTGCTGATCAATGCAGCAGCTGATTCTTTTAATCCATTACGTTCTAATGTTCCAGTAATCAGCATAATAATAATGAAAATAGCCATTGCACGATTGGCAACAAAGCTTTCTCCTAGTGTATTTAGTAAGCCTTCGATTCCCAATCCACCTACTAAAGCGGTGACTATTGCTGCCAACAAAATAATTAGAATCGAATCCTTTTTCAAGGCAAAACCTATAATGACAATTAATATTCCTAAAAGTTTTAAGTACTCCACGTTTTTTTCCTCCATACTCTAAATTAATCTATTAATTTTTTTCCTATATTGAAACCTTTTTAAACCATTCGTTGAGTTAAGTAATTATTGGTCGCAATCGAGTATGGCCAACGCTGAAAGAATCCATCGTCGCAACCATATGATGTCGATAAACTTTTTTTGCAGAAAGCAGTAGATCAATTGTTGCAAGATCATGTACAACATGCGACTGAGCACATAGCTTCAAATAACCTTCCTGCGCCGTTTCGTCTGCCACTTCACTAGTATAAGCAACAGAAGTAATCCAAGGAAAGCGAATCGATGGATAACGATGTGTTGAATCAGCGGAAAACTCAACCCAATAGTTGATCATTTCTTTGTAATAATCAGCCGGGAACAAATTAGGCAACCATTGGTGAGCATAGGTTTCAAACTGTTGCGCCCATTCTAAATTCCATTGCCGCAT
This sequence comes from Candidatus Enterococcus ferrettii, assembly GCF_017377655.1. Lineage (GTDB taxonomy): Bacteria > Bacillota > Bacilli > Lactobacillales > Enterococcaceae > Enterococcus_A > Enterococcus_A ferrettii. The sequence goes on along the minus strand of NZ_JAFREL010000007.1, from coordinate 210,147 downwards.
TTCTGGCTGATTAGCGATTGCATTTGCTATTACATCTTCTAATTTCTTATTTACTTTCAGGTTCCAACGATATTCATCGTTTGATACCACCCAAAAATATCCATATAATAAGGACCTTGGTAACCAAAATCCTTTGTATGAAGGCGAAGTATAGCCAGAAAAAGGCTGCTCCCACTCATGTGTTGGTACACCATGATTATCAATCATCACATCAGGTAAAAATTGGCTATACAACCTTGTCATTCCCAATGCCTCTGGATGTTTCGTATCTGGGTTGAAGTATTCGTAATAGAACTCTTTGCCCACTGCATTAAACCGGGCAACATGCAATTTCCAATAAGGGTTGTCTAATTGCAAGTCATAATGAATAGCAGCACCATCAACGTTTTCCATAGGAACAAGTACCAAATTTAATTGATTAATTACTTTACGGTATCTCCTATTGGTCAACAACTCTTTTAACAATAAAAAGATCCCATTAGTTCCTGCTACTTCATTCGCGTGATGACGAGCATTGATGATTGCCGATGGATAATTAGTCAACCTCTTGGTACGTGAATGGTATCCTTTTTCTTCAGGGAAGAGTTCAATTGCATAAATTTCACGTCCTAAATAAGAATTAGCAATAGGATAAACTATAACTTCAGGAACCTGCTTTAGTTGGTCTATAATGTTCAGATACTGTTCGTAACCAATAACCTGATCCTCATAAAAATCTATTGTTTCAATCGTCCTTTTAGTTTTCTTTGGTAGGGTTTGTGAAATTTTTGCAGGGTAAATTTCTGCAGAACTACTAAAACTAATTACTTTAAATAAAGAAAAATCAAAACGTTGAGCTACTAATTTTTCCATCAGTAAGTTTGAATAAGCTTGAAGTACATTTTCTTCAACACCATTTACAACAACTTTAGCTGTAAGTTGTTGTTCTTTATAACCAACCTCTTGGAGTATTACTGAAATTTCTTCTCGCATTTTAGGATGAAAAATTTCTGTATCTTCAATCAGTAGTTTAGGTTCGTCTACTACTTGCTCTAATAGTGTAACTTTTATGGTAGGACGACCTTCCTTTTGCTTAATTACGGGCAAAATAAGGCCAGGTTCTTCAAACATTTCTCCACAAACCTGATAACCAAAATTCTTAAAATAATCAGCACCAGCAAAATACAAATCTTCGTGTAATGCATCTAAACTGGAAATCATGTCATTACGACTAGGCAGTAAATGATTGGGCTCACTCGCTGTCACTTCTATTACTAACCGAGAAAAGAAGGGCTGTTTTTCCTTAGTTAAGTGGTCAGCTGTTTTTTCTAATACAAAATTTCGGCAATCCGGTAATATTTCACTTTGGTAAATATCCCATATTTTTTCTACATCCGTAATAATTCGTTTTTCTAAGATGTTTTCTCCATTTATCTTGACGTGTAATCTTCCGGTAGGTGGATGAACCTTTCCTAAACCGGGATAAGCATCTAGATATGATCGCTCAGTGTAACTAGCAGAATAGTTTTCCTGAAAAATAGAATTGCCATATTTATCTTTTCCAGTGACCAAATAGGTAATATCTTGATTCCCATCATAGGTAACAAAATCTATTTGCTTTTCATCGAGGCTTAACTTTTGAACTAGTGTGTCTTGAATGGGATACAACTCTTGAAGGTAACGAATAGGTAAATCATTCCACTTGTTCGAATCTTGACTGTCTATATTGTTGTAACTTGGAACTGCCCCCGATTCAGTCGTCCACTCAGTGACTCCTTCAGGTAAAAAGGGTTTAAAAGCAATCGTTAGCTTCTCTACTGCCTTATTCTTCAACTTGGGAATAATGTACTCATCGATCCAAGAGTAACCCTGTTTATGAGCACATACTAGCTGCATATTCGTTAATTCAGCCCCACTATTAACAATTTCTTTTTCTATCTCTTTAATTAAAGAGTTTCGAACCGTTTCTTCTTCACTAAGTACACCAAAAATTTCCACTTTATCCGATTTATTCAAAACAGGATAAATATCATTCTTTAAATGCTGATGAAATTCATCCGCTTCCCATGTTAATGGATAGTCCTTCACATAAACTTTTTGCATATCTTTGTAATTCACAAATTTTGTTTCTGGGAAAAAAGCCTGGAGCTCTTCCATACGAGAACGTATTTCTGGAGAAACAAACGCTTTTACCTTTTGTGTCGACTGTGCCTGTAAATAACTAAGCTGACCATCTAAATTGTTCATTAAGAAACTATCAGTCAAATCTTGCAAGTAACTGCTCCATGTTTCAAAAGAAGATAATTTAGGGAAATTCTCACAAACAACCGCCGAAAAATGCTCCAAATCTTTCCCCTGTCCTTGGACAATCAATAACTTGCCATTTTCACCAGCTTCTTCCCTTAATAAACATTCTTCACCCTCACGAAAGATTAAAGCATTTCCTTCATGATAATCCTCTGATAAAAGCCATCCGTCTATCTCAGTAGTTTCCATACCAAAACGAAAAGCGAAATTACATGCTGCAATCAGAATAGAGGAACTAGCTTTCAATGGAACAACTAGTTTAAAATCTAACTTGTCAGGTAGCTGATCAAGGTTTTCATCCTTTAAATAGGTCCCTGTTTGAAAAAGATTTTCTAGTCCTCGTTTGCGACGCCAATCAAAATCAGGAATTGCTTTTGCATAATTAGAGGCGGCCTGATAGTTTTCCGGCATTGACTGCGAGAATTGAGAGTAAGTTGCCAACAGAGCCTTCTCATCATCAGGAATATTTTCATCTCCCAATAGAGATGCAATCGGAAACTGGGATGACTCACTAAAAAAACCTTTAACTAAAGCAGTTTGAATCAACATTCTTAATTCTTTCCAATTAGCATTATTTGGTACTTTTAACATGAAATTCCTCCCTATATAATTTACTATCTCTGAAATAAAGTCCCTACTTCTTCCCCTCTCAAAATATCAAAAATGATGGACGGTTTTTTTCCATTTGCTAATACCATGTCTAATCCGGACGATAGTGCCGCGTTTGCAGTTTTTAATTTACTCCGAATACCACCGCGACTATATAGACCAGCTTGTGTACTGGAATTACTCATGAGGCTAGTGTCCACTTCTTTAAGATGCTGAAACAGTTTCGCTTCTTCGTTATATAATGGATTATCAGAATACAAGCCTTCAACATCTGAAAGCATAATAAATAAATCAGCTTGCATAAGTAATGCCACGTTTAGTGCTACTTCATCATTGTCCTCAAATTGGCGTTGCTGGTGAATTTCATCAACAGAAACGGCGTCATTTTCATTAATAATTGGTAAAATCCCCGAAGTTAATAATTGATCAATAGTTTCAGTAAATGTCTGACGACTTTCAGCAAACTCCAAAATGTCTCTAGTTAATAGTAGTTGTCCAATTTCTTGATTGTATTCCCAAAATGCTTCTTGGTATTCATTTATCAATAGAGATTGTCCCACAGCTGCACTTGCTTTTTGCTGTCCAGTGCTTAATGTTGACTCTATAAACCCGAGTTTTTGCCTGCCTAAAGCCACTGCTCCTGAAGAAACAAGAATGATTTTTTTATCTTGTTTCATTAATTCAGCAATAACAAAAACTAACTGTTGTAGTACTTGATAATTGATAGTCCCCTCAGCAGAAATTAATGCGCTTGTACCTATCTTTATTACAATCACGTTTGCTTTCTGGATATCTTTTCTCATATACACACCTTAATTTCAAAAGACTGTTGTCTTTTTTATTTTGAACAAGCATTATCCAAAAGAAACAGCAAAATTTTGGTTCACATAAATTCAGCAAAAAATTGAATTTTCTGAAACTTCCGAACAATATTCAAACATTTTACTAGAAATGTCGTTTCGAATCAATACCTTATTTGGTCAACATGTTAAAATGGAAAGTACCTAGGAGGGATTTTATGGATAATCAACTAAAAGATATTAATAACTTTCTTCAGTTTCTTGAGGAGTCTGGAAAACTTAAAGAAACCAAACGTTTTGCTTTTAAAAAGCATGGCGAAGTCGAGAGCACAGCCGAGCACACTTGGCGTCTTACATTATTTGTCTCCTTATTCTGTTCGTTCTATCCAGAATTAAATAAAACTGATGCTTTAGAGATTGCATTAATTCATGATTTGGCAGAACTAAAGACTGGAGATATTCCAGTAATTGAAAACACTGATACCGAAAAGAAAGAACACGACGAGCAAATTGCATTTGATTATTTAACCGGTCTTCTTCCTGAAAAAAATGCAACACATTATAACAAGCTGTTCAAAGATTACCAAACAGGTAGAACAAAAGAGGCCCGTTTAGTGAAGGCTTTAGATAAAGCGGAAACAATTCTACAGCATGTCCAAGGAGAAAATCCGGTTGATTTTGACTACCAGTTTAATTTGGAGTATGGAAAAGAGTATTTTAACGATTCTTATTTGAAGGAGCTTCGCAAAATACTGGATCAGCTCACTTTAGACAAGATATGAAATAGAGACTGTGACATAAGCCGTCACAGTCCCTTAAAAGAAGAATAATTATTGTGAATGAAGCGATCCTTTCGAAAGTAAGCTGTATCATCGCAAAACTGTAAGAAACTCTTTTGGAATTATCAAGCTTATTTCTCTAAATGAAATGCTTCTGTCACCATTTTATTTTCTAAATTGTAGTTGCTTTCATCACTTCAATACCCGAGGAAACAATTCCCTCTTTCTCTAATTCATGTGAAGAAACATGATCCATATTTGTAATCATTACCAGCATGGAAGTTTCTTTCCCTGCTTGTTTAATTGCAGCTAAATCAACATCCGCAAGCAGTGTATTATTTTGTAATGCTTGTCCCTCTTGAACATGAATATCAAACGGTTTTCCTTCTAGCTCTACTGTATTAATGCCCATATGCACCAATACTTCCAGGCCACTATCTGTTGTGATGCCGATCGCATGTTTTGTAGGAAATATAGTGGACACCTTTCCTTGTACCGGAGAATAAATTTTTCCATCCTCTGGTTCGATGAAATACCCGTCACCCATCATTTTACCGGCAAATACTGGATCGCTAGCTTCTTCTAACGGATGAACAGACCCTCTGGCAACAGACTTAAAAACTTCAGTTGTAGCAGGTAAAATAATCTTGGCAGTGTCTGTCGATGATTCTTTTACTTTTTCTTCAGCTAGCTTTTCTTTAGGAATCCCAAAGAAGAAAGTAGCAATGAAGCCACCTGCATATGCTGCCAACAGACCTACTACATAGCCCCACCAACGACCATTGGCTATTAGGGGAATCAACGCAGCTCCAGAAGGGCCGATTGCAATCGCACCAATTCCGCCAATCGCTCCTATCACGGCACCACCAATTCCTCCACCAATACACGCTGTAATAAATGGCCGACCTAATGGTAAGGTAATTCCATAAATTAATGGTTCGCCAATTCCTAAAATCCCTACTGGTAGGGCACCCTTAATCATTTCGGAAAGATCTTTGTCTTTACGTAACCGAACCCACAGAGCAAGAGCAGCACCGACTTGTCCTGCACCAGCCATTGCAAGTATTGGTAACAGCATCGTACTTCCGGTTTCATCAATCATTTGAATATGAATAGGTGTTAAAATCTGGTGTAGTCCAAACATCACCATTGGTAAAAAAAGTAGTCCCAATACAAATCCTGAAAAAGCGCCACCTACACTTAACACCCACGTAATACCACTAACCATACTATTGGAAATAAATCCCGCCAATGGCATAATGAAAAAGATTTCTGCAAGCCCAATAACCAATAATGAAATAGTAGGCGTGACAATAATATCTATTGAGTCTGGAATAATCTGGTGTAGCTTTTTCTCTACTAAAGACAACAACCACACAGAAAAGATAACTCCTAAAATTCCACCTTGGCCAGCAGATAAAGGTTCCCCAGTAAATAGGTTCAGTAGCGGGGCTTCTGGATTCATTCCAGTTAAGGTAACTACAGCGCCGATTACTCCCCCCATAGTAGGGTTGGCACCAAAAACTCTAGCAGCATTTACGCCCGTATAAATAACTAAGTAACTGAATAAGCCATTCTTAAGAATGTTCATAACATCAAGATATTGTTGCCAAGTTGCTGCATCTAAAGTTCCAGCAGTAACTAAGTTAGCCAATACTGAAGCAATACCCGCTACGATACCAGATCCCACAAAAGCTGGAATCATTGGTACAAAAATATTCGATATATCTTTTAGAATTCGTTTCATTCGTGAAGATTTTTGCTTTTCTTTTTGAGCGGCTTTCATAGCTTCTGCCTTGGCTTGCACTTTCTCTTTCCCACCGGATAAAATCTGGGGAAAATCTTCGCCTAGATCTACTCCTACTATATCTACCATTGCTTGTGCAACTTTGTTCACTTTTCCAGGTCCAATAATAACTTGCAACTGTTCATCGTCAACTACTCCTAGTACTCCAGGAATTTTCTTCAAATATTCTTTATTGACTTTAGTATCGTCTTTAATAGTCATACGAACTCTAGTCATACAATGGACAACATTCTCTACATTATCGATTCCACCAGCACCGGTAAATATTTCTTTTGCTAGCTCAATTAATGATAAATCAGCCATTTTCATTCAACTCCTTATAATGTTTTTCGTACAAAACCATCTGCTTGCACAAGCTTTTTGTGCGCAATCTCTTTATCGCTTTGAGTCAAAATCATAACAATAGCCAATTTCACATTTTGTTCAGCTTCAGCAAAATAAAAAGCAGCTGTTTCGTAATCAACTTCTGTCGCTTCCATAATAATTCGTTTTGAACGTTCAACTAGTTTTTCATTTGTAGCTTTCACATCAATCATCAAGTTGTTATAGACTTTTCCAATACCAATCATGCTAATGGTAGAAATCATATTTAGAATTAACTTTTGGGCAGTACCTGATTTTAAACGTGTGGATCCAGTCAAAAACTCTGGCCCACAATCTACTTCAATAGGGTATTGTGCATGCTGGCTAATTTCTGCTTGAAGGTTACAAGAGATTGATCCAGTAGAGGCACCCACTGATCGAGCGTACTCTAAAGCACCAATAACATAAGGGGTTCTCCCGCTAGCAGCAATTCCAATCACCATATCTTTTTCATTCAGACCTAATTTTTCCAAATCGTTCTGTCCTAGTGATAGTGAATCTTCTGCTCCTTCGACAGCGATAGTCATGGCTTCTTTACCACCTGCAATCACTCCCACTACCATTTCAGGATTCACACCGAAAGTTGGAACACATTCAGCTGCATCCAAAACTCCTAATCGTCCACTTGTTCCTGCCCCCATATATATCAAACGTCCACCTTGTTTAAAGGAATAGATTGTTTGTTCAATAACTCTTTCTATTTCAGGTAGACACTTTGCGACTGCTGTTGGAACATTTTGATCCTCTTGATTCATTAAATCTAAGGCTGCAGAAATAGTCATCTCGTCCAATCCAAAGGTTTTCTCATTTCTGCGCTCGGTTGTTAATCTATCTAAATTTAAACTATTCATAATTTTTCACACTTTCCAAAATAAATTTCGTTCCTGCTTTGATTCTCATTAACAATGAATGATCTTCTTCAATTACATAGCCCACTACATTTACTTTATCGTCAGCTGGTAGAGAGTGCTTAACTAGCTGTATCTCTCCCATGTATCTCAGGTATTTTACATTATCTATCGTTACTGCGCCAATCTCTCGTTCCTTTAGTGGTAGTGGAGGCACAAACTTTGGTTTATTAAATCTGGCTGCTGCGCTTCTAATTACATCCCTAGCCTCATCCATTCGATTAACATGCTCTCCTAGAACCAGATGAATCTGTTCATCATGCGGCACAACATGAAGCAAAATTTTTTGTTCATTAATATACAGACTAAATTGCTTTTGTGTTTCAAACGCTATGTCCCCATCCCCTATGTAAACCAAATCTACGTCTAAATTTAGTGCAGAACTTAATGGGTGCTGATAGCGATGTTTTTCCAGAGTTGGCAACCCCTCATGAAGCGGGCCTCTTTTTTCACCGTCTCCTGATACAAATGCTTGGATGTTAAATCCAAATTTTTTAAGCCACTGATTTTTTTGATCAAACCAGTCTTGATCTAATCCAGTTTCTGGCCTTGGATAATAATTATGCCAAGCCTCTAGGTTAGAGAACTCAGCTTGATAGTTTTGTAATTTTTGAATATCCTGTTCAGACAAAGTAGATGCGTTTAACGCAACTTTTAACTGATGAGAGGCATTTGCAATTTGTTCCATTGAAATTTGATCATCCATGCGTAAACCGGTTACACCAATTTGTTTTAATTCGCCAATTCTTTCTAAGGAAAAGCCTGCTTCTTCTAAAGCATTACCTGAAATATCCACCATCAAATTTAACTGCAATTCCTTTGCCTTTGCTCCTAGCTGCTGTAGTCTATTCTGATATACAGCAGTATTTTCTTCTGGAATGTGTAAAGAAGTGAATATTCCAGAAAAACCAAGAGCTGCCATTTTCTTAATATAACTATTTCTTTGTTCCGTTATTTCTTCAGTTAAAAAAACAGAAAAACCAAACATACTATCCCTCCAATTTAGTTGAAAGCGTTTCATGAGAACAGTATAACTTTAAGCTGGATTTTTTGCAACATAATTTCTCTCAAAATAAAAAATAGAGAAATTATGTTTCTTATTTTGTACAAAAAAAGAATCCCTTCTTCTAAAGAGATTCTTGTCCTTCAGCTTATTAGTTCCTATTCGAACTATCTGCTAAATTCACCTAAGCTTCTAAATCACTTTGATTGTTCAACTCTACCTCTAGAACTTCTTGAAACTCTTGAGACAATTCTGGATCAATTTCCTGAGCAACCTCATGATTCGGATCTAAAGGATCTTCAATTGGTACCCAATCGGCATTAGGCTCAGCATGGTCATATTCAGCATGTAAATTCGCTTGATATTCTTCTTCAGTGATATTTCCACTTTCGTAGCTATCACTAAAAGCTAAGGTACGTTTTTCAACCTCTGCCTCTTTTTCCTTCCGTTGCTCAAAATCTTCAGACCAATTTTCATCTATCATAATGATCCTCCTCCATTCTCATAAAATTTTCTATCTGAATACTTATAAAAAAATCCGGCCCGTCTGATTAAGGCGTGCCGGTTAATTTTGCTATTTCAATTCATGTGGTATTTCCTGTTAAGTATTACTTTTACCAACAAAAAAGGAAACAACCGCTACAACAATTACTGCCCCAATGATTGATGGAACAATAGCCATTCCAGCTAATGAAGGTCCCCAAGAACCTAATAATCCTTGACCGATAGCAGAACCAACTAAACCAGCTACAATATTTGCGATCCAGCCCATTGAGCCACCTCGATTAGTTATCGCACCAGCAATCACACCAATAATAGCACCTACAATTAATGTCCATAGCCAACCCATAGTTCTCCAACCTCCCTTTACTTAATAGTTATTACAAGTATATGTTACTCTCACTTTTATTATAACGCCAAAAATATGCTTAGATTTGGAAACAGAACTAAGAAAATCATTTTCCTAACTCTAGCTATGTATTCTAAATTTATCCTCTCTAATCTCATAATACAACACCATTTTAATTATTTTTGAAAAGAATGGTCATTCGTTAACAGCTCCGTGAAATTTACATAAAAATAATTTCATACTCCTGGATTATTCTGTATTGTCTGTTATTATTGACTAAACTTTCTGAATATTTCAAATCTATCGAATATTCAACGAAAAGAGGATTTTTATGGAGAATAAGCTAAAAAAACAAATGACCTCGCGCCATATTACAATGCTTGCTTTAGGTGGAGCAATTGGTGCTGGTTTGTTTAAGGGCAGCGGTGAAGCAATAGGTATCGCTGGTCCGTCAGTTCTGCTAGCCTTTCTATTAGGAGGTCTTGTTCTGTTTATTGTAATGAGCGGATTAGGGCGATTGGTAATTGCTAACGATAATGTTCACGGTCTCTCAGGAATCATTGAACCATTTCTGGGTAAACGTTCTGCTGACTTTATTGATTGGCTATATTGGTCATTGTGGATGATTAACATCATTGCAGAGGCGGTAGCTGCTGCAAGCTTCTTACAATTATGGTTTCCACATGTTCCTGCATGGCTATTTGTCTTTTTTTTAGCAATATTAACTACGCTTATCAATTTGTATTCTGTAAGGCTTTTTGCGGAAACAGAATACTGGCTAGCCTTCGCAAAAATTACAGTTATTATTTTATTAATCATCTTCGGGATTTTTCTAATTGGTAAAGAAATCCACAATGCTGGTTTTCTGCCAACAGTTCAAAATATGAATGCCCATGGCGGATTTACCCCGCATGGTTTAAAAGGTCTTATTAGTTCCTTATTGGTTGTGATTTATTCCTATGGCGGTTCAGAACTCATCGCTATAACTGTTAGCGAAACCGAAGATCCAAAAACAGCCATTCCTAAAGCGATTAAAGGGGTCATGGGAAGAATTATTTCTTTTTATATTATTCCAATGCTTCTATTGCTGATTATTTATCCATGGAATATGTTAGCCCACAGCAATGTGAGTCCTTTTGTTTTAGTGTTCGAGAAAATTCATATTCCTTTTGCTAGTGATATTGTCAATTTTGTAATTGTTCTAGCTCTATTTTCTTCTATCAACTCAGGAGTTTATGCCTCCTCACGTACGTTATATTTTCGATTAAAGAACTCCAAGACTGCTACTAAAAATCTTGCCGTTTTAAATCGGCACCAAGTTCCTCAAAGAGCTGTATTATTTTGTACTGGGACTTTATACGTTGGGGTTATCCTATCCTATTTTTTAGGTGATAAGCTTTTCAATTATTTAGTTGGCTCATTATCCTACTCTGTTTTGTTAACTTGGCTAATGATTACCTTTGCAGCTTTTGCACTTGCTTGGAAAAAGGGAACTAAAGCGGAAATATTCTTTAGCGGTCTTGCCATCTTAATTTTATTCCTAATTCTAATCGGGATTTTATTTAGTAATCCGTTAAGTGTTACCGTTATGACTGCTGTTATTTACTTAATTATCCTTCTAAGCTACCAGAAGAAACATTTTCACACATTAACGGATCACACATAACAAGAAAATCCAGCAATCAAATAGTTGACTGCTGGATCTTTTTTATTTAAACCAATTCAACCGCTACTTCTATATTTCCACGAGTGGCCTTAGAATATGGACAAAATTCATGAGCTTCCTTCACAACTGTCTCAGCTTGAGTCTCCTCAATACCTGGAAGCGATACTTCTAAAACTACGCCAATTTGTACGCCACCATCGTCAGTTTGATAAAGTGACACTCGCGCTTTAACTTCGGAATCAGATTGCAATTGATGTTCCTCTAAAATATGCTGTACAGCACCATTAAAACAAGATGCATAGCCAGCAGCAAATAATTGTTCTGGATTAGTTCCTTCTGCATGAATCGAAGGTGGTTCAATTTTCATGTGCATCTTTCCACCCGGTGCTTCTACTTCACCGTTCCGTCCACCATGATTAATCATAGATGTTTCGTACAATTTTTTCATCAAACATCTTCCTCTCTGACTTTAGTCTATAGCCAATGGTCAAATAACACAATGAACTTGCTTACAAATATGCAATCCGATCGAAACTTCTATGATTAATTGAAAAAATAGCCACTAAATATCACAAAAAAAGGTATTTCTACTTATCAAACATTGTCTTACAAATATGTAAACAAAAAAAAGAACTAGTACCTTTTTAGAGGCACTAGCTCCTTCATTACAAAAATTATTTTACAGTTACTGAAGCGCCAACTTCTTCTAGAGAAGCTTTTAATTCTTCAGCTTCTTCTTTAGATACGCCTTCTTTAACTGGTGCAGGAGCACCGTCAACTACAGCTTTAGCTTCTTTCAAGCCCAGGCCAGTTGCTTCACGAACTGCTTTGATAACTTTAACTTTTTGATCGCCAACAGCTGATAATTCAACAGTAAATTCTGTTTGTTCTTCAGCAGCAGGTCCAGCAGCAGCACCAGCAGCAGCTACAGGAGCAGCAGCAGTTACGCCAAATTCGTCTTCGATAGCTTTAACTAAGTCGTTTAATTCTAGGATTGTCGCGCCTTTTAGCTCTTCGACAATGTTTTCAATGTTCAATGCCATTTTAAATTTCCTCCATAATATATGTTTTTAGTTTTTTATGCAGCGATTAAGCTACTTCTTCGTCTTTTTCTGCTACTGCCTTGACAGCGTAAGCCACGTTTCGGACTGGCGCTTGTAGGACAGATAGTAGCATAGATAGAAGTCCGTCGCGGTTTGGAAGTTTTGCAAGAGCAGTAATTTCTTCGATAGAAGCTACTTTGCCTTCAATGATCCCGCCTTTGATTTCTAATGCGTCAGCTTCTTTAGAGAACTCGTCAATAATTTTAGCTGGTGCAACAACATCTTCATTACTGAAGGCTACAGCTGTAGGTCCAGTAAATACTTCACCCAAACCTTCAAGACCAGCTTTTTCAGCGGCACGAGATAGGATAGAGTTTTTGATGACTTTCATTTCAACGTTAGCGTCGCGTAGTTGTTTACGTAGACGAGTAACTTGATCTACTGTTAAACCACGGTAGTCAACGATAACGGCTGAAGCTGCTGCGCTGAATTTTTCTGATACTTCATCAACGATAGCGGCTTTTTTAGCGATTGCTACTTCACTCATTTATGTTTCACCTCCTGATTTTGATGGAAGGGTTTTTTTCGCAAAAAAATACCCTATGCCACCGTAGACATAGAGGGACTATTGAATGTTCTCAATAAATGTCCTCGGTAGGAAATTAAGGCTTACGCCACCTACTGTCTTCGGTACAGTTAATTACTAACCTCGACTACCTTACCATAAGTTAGGCAGTCGAGTCAATCATTAAATTAATTTTTTAGATAGATGCTTGATCAACATGAATCCCAGGACCAAATGTTGTAGTCACTGTGATATTTTTGATGTATTGACCTTTGGCTGTTGCAGGCTTAGCTTTCAGTAAAGTCTCATTAATTGTTTTGAAGTTTTCGATTAACTTCGCATCATCAAATGAAACTTTTCCAATTGGAGTATGGATATTTCCAGCTTTGTCCACACGGTAAGTTACTTTACCAGCTTTTACTTCTTCGATCGCTTTAGTAACATCCATAGTAACAGTACCTGTTTTAGGGTTTGGCATTAAGCCTTTAGGACCTAATACACGTCCCAATTTACCAACAGTTGCCATCATATCAGGTGTTGCCACAACTACGTCAAAATCGAACCATCCGCCTTGGATTTTTTGCACCAAGTCGTCATCTCCAACAAAATCAGCGCCTGCTGCTTCTGCTTCTTTCGCTTTTTCGCCTTTTGCGAATACTAAAACAGATTGTGTTTTACCAGTTCCGTTTGGCAGTACAACTGCTCCACGGATTTGTTGGTCTGCCTTTTTAGGGTCTACGCTTAATTTGTATGCAACTTCAACAGTTGCGTCAAATTTTGCGATGTTTGTTTCTTTAGCCAAAGCTACTGCTTCTTCAACAGAATAAGCTTTTGAGCTATCAACTTTTTTTAATGCTTCTTGCATTTTTTTGCTTTTTTTAGCCATTTTGTTTCCTCCTTATGTGGTTATAACGGTAGAACCTCCCACGTGTTTTGATTTTTCAATCAAGAGACGACTGAGAAGCTGTAGGTTCAGGAATTATTCGACAGTAATTCCCATGCTTCTTGCAGTACCTTCAACCATGCGCATTGCTGCTTCAACATCAGCTGCGTTTAGGTCTTCCATTTTCAACTCAGCGATTTCTTTTACTTGGTCGCTAGTAACTTTTGCAACTTTGGTTTTGTTTGGTTCGCCTGAACCTTTTTCTACTTTCGCTGCTTTTTTCAATAATACTGCAGCTGGTGGTGTTTTTGTCACGAAGGTGAATGAACGATCTTCGTATACAGAAATCACTACAGGAATAATTAAGCCTGCTTGATCAGCGGTACGAGCGTTAAATTCTTTTGTAAAGCCCATAATGTTGATACCGGCTTGACCTAGTGCTGGTCCTACTGGGGGAGCTGGTGTTGCTTTCCCTGCAGGAATTTGCAATTTAACGATTTTTTCTACTTTTTTTGCCACGAGACATACCTCCTTGGGTCCGTGATGTGGTTAATTGGAGATAAAGATTTCTCCTCCCACTGTTACAGCGTGCAAAACGCACACTAGAGTATGATAGCAAAAGTCTTGCATTATTTCAAGGACTTTTCAATTTTCTGATAATAAATATTTTCTTCACAAACACTTCGTATATGATTAGAATAACAAAATAAAATGCTAATTTTCCTATATAATTAGCGACTTTGTGTTAAACTATGATCGAATTGATGAGGTATTTCCACCAGACACTCAAGGAGGCTTAAAATAATGGAAAATTTAAAGTATCGCAGTGTTTTTGATATTATTGGTCCTGTAATGGTTGGACCAAGCAGCTCTCATACAGCAGGTGCTGCTCGGATTGGAAAAGTGAGTCGGATGATCTTTGGTGAGAAACCAGATTCTGTTGAAATTGATCTCTATGAATCTTTTGCTAAAACTTATCGCGGTCACGGAACAGATATTGCATTAGTCGGAGGACTTTTAGGTATGAATCCTGATGACCCTCGTTTAGCGGATTCTTTAAAAATAGCTCATGAAGAAGGTATTGAAGTGCTTTTTGTTCCCAAAAAAGAAAAAGCGAAGCACCCTAACTTAGTAACTATGCATCTAAAAAAAGATAATTATAAAATGTCAGTCACCGGTATTTCAATCGGTGGTGGAAATATTCAAATATCAGAATTAGATGGATTTAGCATTTCTTTGTCGATGGGCACCCCTACTTTTATTGTTGTACACGAAGATGTACGCGGATTGCTGGCTCAAGTGTCAGCGGTCATATCGGATGCGGGAATTAATATCGGTACCGTGACGATGACTCGACAAAAAAAGGGTGATAATGGAATCTTAGTTTTAGAGGTCGACGATAAACCGGCAGATGATTCAACAAAAGAAAAATTACGATCTTTGGATCACGTGTTTAGTGTCACTTATTTTGATTAATTTTATACAAGACAGGTAAATATAAGGAGGCAAAATTATGTTTTTGTCGATAAAAGAATTAGTAGAACAAGCGCAAAACTATCCTACTATAGGCGAATTAATGATTGCGACTGAACAAGAACTAACTGGGCGAAGCCGAGAAGAAATCATCAAGTTAATGGAACGAAATCTCGAAGTGATGTCCAACTCAATTGATGAAGGAATTGCTGGGGTTAAGTCCGTTACCGGGATTACTGGTGGAGATGCGAAACGATTAAACGAATACATTAATTCTGGTAATTTTCTAAGTGGCGATACCATTTTAAGAGCAGTTCGCAATGCTGTAGCTGTCAACGAAGTAAATGCGAAAATGGGACTAATCTGCGCAACACCTACTGCTGGCAGTGCCGGGGTTGTCGCTGGAGTTCTAATGGCCGCGCGCGAAAAATTGAATCTGACTCATGAAGAACAGTTGGATTTCTTATTTGCAGCCGGAGCTTTTGGTTTAGTCATTGCTAACAGTGCCTCAATCTCTGGTGCTGAAGGTGGTTGCCAAGCTGAAGTTGGCTCTGCCAGCGCTATGGCGGCCGCAGCTTTAGTAGCAGCAAATGGCGGCACTCCCCAAATGGCAGCTGAAGCAGTTGCTATCACTTTGAAAAATGTAATGGGGTTAATCTGTGATCCTGTAGCCGGTTTGGTCGAGGTACCGTGTGTTAAACGTAATGCAATGGGATCTTCTCAAGCTTTCATTTCTGCTGACATGGCTTTAGCAGGAATTCGCAGTGTAATTCCACCCGACGAGGTAATTGATGCAATGTATAAAGTCGGACGGGCAATGCCCTCTATCTTTAAAGAAACAGCTGAGGGTGGTGTTGCAACGACTCCAACTGGTTTACGATTAAGTAGAGAAGTTTACGGAGAAACAGCTGCTGATGAGCAGGAGAAACAATTGTCATAATGTAACATTACTAAAAATAAGCCGTTTAAAACCTGCAGGTTTTAAACGGCTTTTGCCATTAAATCAATCTTGTATTTTTTACTTCTTCAATTGTTTTAGTACCAGCTAATTGCATCGTAATAGACAATTCTTTGTTTAGATGGTCAAATACTGAAGTCACACCCTCTGCGCCCCCTAGATTTAAACCATAAATTACAGGACGTCCAATGGCTACTAAATCTGCTCCACTGGCTAAAGCTTTAAAAATATGTTCCCCTCGACGAACTCCACTATCAAAAATTATTGGTACTCGTTTATTGACTACTCCAGCAATTAGAGGCAATACATCAAAAGATGCAGGTCCCCCATCCAATTGACGACCACCATGATTAGAAATCCAAATACCATCCGCACCTGCACTGATTGCCACTTCTGTATCTTCAGGAGATTGGATTCCTTTTACAATTACCGGTAAGTTGGTCAAATCTTTAATCTTCTTAATATCTTCTGGAATCAGTCCTTGTTTGGCAGCAGCGTAAATCTCAGCAATCCCTTTCCCTTCCCCATTGCCCGCAGCATCTTTCTCACTGTAAGCAGCGAGGTTTGGCATTGGCAATGGAAATTCAAAATGGTTGATAATATCTTCCTCACGATATCCACCTAATGTAGAATCAGCTGTTAAAATCACAGCTTTCGCTCCAGATTTTACAGCTTTTTCCAAAATAAACTCATTAAAACCATCGTCTTTACTCATATACAGTTGGAAAAACTGTGGTGCTCCAGGAACCGCTGCTGCTGCGTCTTCAATCGTAGTATTTGCATACGTGCTTATTGAAAAAATTGATCCCGCGGCAGCTACACCTTTGGCTGTATCGGATTCTCCCTTCTCATGAGCTAATCCTTGAGCAGCTGAAGGTGCCTGAATAATCGGTGTTTTCAACTCCATATCCCAAAGCTTTGTACTTAAGTCCGCATGATCAATTCCACGCAAAACTCTAGGCATGATCGATTTTTTATTAAAAGAAGCTGTATTCTCCTTCATTGTCCACTCATCTTCAGAGCCACCCCGAATATATCCAAATGCACCTTTTTCCATACGTTCTTTCACACGAGCCTCTAATGATGCAATATTTACAATCTCGATTGGGTGTTCTTCGTTACTTGTTTGATAGGTCATCGTAACTCCTTCTTTCTTTTTAATACGACAACATCATACCTCTCTTACAAAATGTAAGCAAACATCTTTACTCGAAATGAAGAAACGGAATGACCTCAAAATGACCTCTGTTTTTTCCTCAGAAATTAAGTCCTTCAGAACAAATTTTAAAGATAGTTCAGGGAGACACTTTTATATAGAATTTCCGACTTTGTATTTAAACGTTAATATTGGTTGTTCAGTCGCAATTCTTGTTTAGTTTTTTCGATATCTCTTTTACAGACTCAGCTTTTAATAGATCAAGTTCCCTACTTCTTTGTGTTTAAGCAGACAATGGTCTTCTTTTGCTTGATGAATATATAAAATTTCACTTAACTCTTTGTTCTAATAGTCTTTTTTATACTACCCGCTGTCCATCAAAAAAATAGATTCACGGTTTTTCCTCCCATAGAAATTGAGCTACTTGCTGATCCACTGCCTTATTCTCGTGCAATTGGCTGTGCTGCGCATTAGGGCCAACAAAAACAGATTGTCTAATAGGATTCCCATTTTTCTCTACTAATGAATAGACGGATAAGGCACTGGTTAGCGGAACTGTGCCATCATCAGACGTTCCTGCACCTAATTCCCCAGCTAATAACAGCATTGGCAAACTTGTTGGTACATTAGCGATACCGTTCTCATAGTCAATGTAACGATCGGATTTTTGAGTTGGACCGTTTACTAAGAGCTCATCTATGGTTTGTTGATTAGATGTATCAATAAAATCATTAAATGGTGATCCGATTGCAACCAGCTTAACGATTTTAGGACTATCCTCTGGTTCTCCATAAGTTGTCAAAAAGCGGAGAGAACTAACACCTCCCATGGAATGACCGAGAATATTTACCTGCTCAACGTTCTGTGTCTTCAAATACCTTAAAACAGCGTAAATCCATTCCGATTGGTTCCACTCATTGTTCTTATTGTCTGCGAATAAAACCTGAATCATTGGATTATTTCTCGCATTACTCAATTTGCCATCAATCTGAAGGGTGCTGTCTGGCTGAACTGTAATTACCAGTTCCTTTCGTGCCAACTGCTGCTTTTCAAAACGATCAATCATTCCACCAAACGAGTTAATCGTTCCACTATATCCATGAATAAAAAGAGTGGGGGTGCTCCCTTTAGAATCTGTTTCTAAAGGACTTGATGACTGATTCGTGCTGCTTTTAGTTGTATTTTTTTCAGTGTTTGAATGACAGCTGCTTACAAAGAACAGGCACAGCAGCAAAGTTATACTCACAATATATTTCTTCATATTAATCTCCCATCCATAAAAAAAGCTGAGACTAATGCCTCAGCTTTTTAAATCTTATCAATTTGATCGAAATCTAGTTCTGTACTTGTCTCACGTCCAAACATATCAATGTTTGCTTTGACTTTTTCACGTTCTTCATCAATCTCAGTGATTACCCCTTCAAGTCCAGCAAAAGCTCCTTCAATAATTTTTACTGTTTCACCAAGGCCGATTTCTAGCTCATGCTGACGTGTACTCATACCTATTGAGCGTAAAATATGGTTGATTTCTTCTGGCATTAATGGTGCAGGTTTGCTTCCAGCTCCGTGCGATCCAACAAAGCCAGTTACTCCTGGTGTATTTCTAACGACATACCAAGAATCATCTGTCATGACCATTTCTACTAATACATATCCAGGAAATGTTTTATGAACAATTTCCTTTTCTTTGCCATTTTTAATCTCTTTTTCTTTTTCCTCAGGAACTACTACACGGAAAATAAAGTCTTCCATTCCCATACTTTGTGCTCGAGACTCAATATTTGCTTTTACCTTGTTTTCATAGCCGGAATAAGTATGCAGTACATACCACTGTTTCTCAAAAGATTCCATTTTGTTCATCGGCTCCCCGTCCTAAAATAAAAAAACCTCAGTATCCCAAGGTTTTTTCTCAAAGACAGTATAGCATGCTTTCTTGAACTTGGCTACTAACGAATTACCAAATTGATCAACAGTTGAATTGCTGTATCCATAACGAAAAACATTACTGCGAATAAAATTGCTGTTTCAACTACTACTAATGAATCATGACGCAATTGTTTTCTTGAAGGCCAAGTGACCAATTTCATCTCTTCTCTAACACTACGTAAAAACTTCACCGAATTTCCTCCTATTTTGTTTCTTTATGTAACGTGTATTTATTACAATGTTTGCAAAACTTATTAATTTCCAAACGCTCTCCGCGTTTACCTTCACTGACAGACTTACTGTAGTTTCTAGAACCGCAAACTGTACAGGCTAGAGCCGCCTTTTTCGTTGCCATAGCGAACCTCCTTACAAAAACTCACATGGTAACATTATCATCTAATGCCTTTTCTGTCAATTAGTCAAAAATTAGTTACCTTTATGAGAAAGAATATGATAGTATAATGAAAGAACGAATCGATTATTGGAGGGCGCTTTAATGTTATTAGAAAGTCTAGTTTATCCCAAAAAGGATCTAACTACGATTACAGAATCTGCAACGTTACAAGAAGCTTTAGATATTTTGGAAGAAACAGGTTTTCGTTGCGTTCCGATTTTAGATGAGAGCAAACAAATTTTCCGTGGAAATATCTATAAAATGCACATTTATCGCCATAAAGCGAACGGTGGAGATTTACAGTTACCGGTAACTCATCTATTGAAAAATGCTACAAAATTTATTTCAATCCATACTTCTTTTTTTAAGATATTTTTTACGATTAAAGAGTTGCCTTATATCACAGTACTAGATGAGAATAACCATTTTTATGGTATTTTAACCCATAGTACATTACTCAATATGCTGTCACAATCTTGGAGTGTCAAAGCGGGAAGTTATGTCTTGACCATCGTATCATCCGGTAAAAAGGGCGAGCTTGCTCTAATGACCAAAATTATTTCTAAATTCTCAAGCATCGCCAGCTGCATTACTTTAGACGTGGGCAAAGACATGCAAGGCAGACGAACACTCATTACCTTGCCGAATGGTATTGACGAACAAAAATTAGCGGCAATTGTTGAGCACTTGGAACGAAAAAACTTTGAAGTTCGAGAAGTTGAAAGATTAAGTTTGCATTAATTACAAAAGGTGCTGAGTATAATTATATTCAGTGCCTTTTCATCTTATGAAGGGTGGTAAAACAATGAACTGTACGTTGCGCGAATGGCATCTCGATGATGCTGAAGAACTGTGCTCTATTATGAATAATCAAAAGATACAAGCAAATTTACGAGATGGCATCCCTTATCCCTATCGCAAAAGGGATGCGGAAGAATTTATCCTAACAACCCTCTTGACTAACAGAGAGCTTTCACTGGCGATAACCTCACAGGATAAAGTAGTCGGCAGTATTGGCGTGTTTCGTCAAGAAAATATTCACTTTCGAACAGCTGAAGTTGGTTATTATATTGCAGAACCACATTGGGGTAAAGGATTAGGAACGGCCGCCTTAAAAATAATGTGTCAAAAGGTTTTCGAAACAACAGATATTGTTCGTATTTTTGCAGAACCTTTTTCAGATAATCCGGCTTCTTGTCACATGTTAGAAAAAGCTGGGTTTCAACATGAAGGAACTTTGAAGAAAAACGCCGTAAAAAATGGACAGTTCAAAGACATGCAAATGTATTCATTAATTAAAGCATAGAAAAAAGCCCAATCCTGAAGATTGGGCTTTTCCTCCTAAATTGTCTTTTCAAAATGCAGTCGTTGATCTAAATAGTACATCAACGGTGCTGAAATAGTCATAATAATTGCTTCACTGACAGCTAACCAAGCATAAGTTGCCCAAAAAGGTAATGCTGCGGTTAAATAAAGCATCGCTGCAATTAAAGCCATACTAACGCTAAAGAACAGAGCATTTAAGGCCAATCGAATCTTGACATTTTTCACCTTATTTTGTAAAAGTGCAGTCATCCCTAAAGCTAATAGAGTCTGCCCTCCACCAAAAACAACATCTAAAATTCCCATACCAAAAAGTGCGTTATAGATAACTACTCCTCCAAATACACCCCACAGATATTTCCGATTGAATACAACTAAGTGGTTCAAACTTTCTGAAATGCGGAATTGAATGGGACCAGATGCAACTGGCGAAACTAAAATAGTTAAGGCCAAATATAATGCCATCAGGATACCATTAGTAATCACTATACTCATTCGTCTTTTTTCTACTAAATGCACTACTTCCCCTTCTTTCTCCAAGTTTTGTTTACGCGGGATGGTTGATGAACCGCAAGCCGTATTATACCATATTTCTGATATATCACAAACGCTGTAATATCGACTTTTATACTACTTTTATATGACTTGAGTTATCGTGAATTAACTTTTTTAAAGAAAGCTATTTATCTAAAAGATCCTTCCACCAATACCCAAAAAGGTACGAAATAGTTTTGAAGGCGTCAAAAGGATGCTTTTCACTGCTAAAAATAATAAGCTTGCAGTAGTCCAACTAGAATGACCATGACACGAATGCGAGCCCATCCTTCCACATGTTCAAGTTAATATTATATTTACTTTAGGTAAGGAATGCTTATGGTCTTACACTGATCAATAATTAAATAGTTATCATTCATTAGGCCTATGTAGAAGAAAATTGTACAAAAGTGAAAACAAGAATAGTTAGCAAAATTACCCTTCTCAAGATGCTAGGACATTCACTAGTTTATTTTCATTTTTTCTGACCGTTGTTTTCTAATTGCTAGCCGTTCTCTAAGCTCTCTGACAAATGTAGCTGACGGAATGAAGATGGCATCAGTATTTATTTAGCAACAAGTTTTTCTTTTGTTGTCATTCCATGACCACAGCTGTTTAATAGTATTGACGAATCTTGCACCGTTTTCTTTCACAACTATTCAATTACTAATTTTATAAGTATTCTCTCTTTTCTAGTTCCTTCGAATTGCTAATCACACGATTCCTTCAAGTGCAAACTATCGTTATTGTCGATATATTTAGTCTCTTCTTAAATCTTGAGTCAGTTCGTTCCGGCAGTTTCCAATGTGTTTGTTTTTATTTCACCATTATAGACCTTCTGTGAAAATTCACCTCTCGCTAAATAACTCGAATTATCTAGAGTCTCACTTTGCGTAGCTTATTTATATGCTCAAAGTTTTCTATGTACGTTCAATCATTCTTCTCTCTATTAAGTTGGGAAACTCTAATTTAAAAAGAAACAGACTTTGCTAAAAACAAACTAATCTGAGTTTTGTATATTCTTCTGACTAAAATTAATGTAACATTGGTTCTGATGAAATGAATGAAGGATAAATAAAAAGGTTAAGTTTTTAATAGTAACTATCGCTAGTTTTTCCAGCAATTTACCACCATTTATGACTCCCTATTCCTTCTATTAATTGGGACTTGGTCATGTTAAAAAAGAGCATTAGCGAGCTTTACTATTTTTCAATATTTTATTCGTCTTTTATTGCGTAATTTCCACAATGTTAGTGGGAAAATTTGTGGCATAACTCTTTGAAACACCAAAAAACAAAACAGACTTGCAACATACTGAATAATTCCACCAATACTAACTGGTTTTTTTATTCATCAAATATAATCTGTTAAATTTTTCTTTATGGTGGTCCATACAATTATTAGGAAGTGACTTCTGTGTCTATTGATTCATATAATTTGTTCATTAAAAGCTTAAATAAATCAAACACCCAAATCATTAGAGAGTTGGTTTCTAACGGTGATTCCTTAGTGGACCCACATTTGTTAGATCACTTTGCTTCTTTTAATTCCAGGCATGGCTGTATGTCCTTTTTAAAAGTTGCTTATTCACGTGGTTTTACCGGTTCAAATTCCTTCAATTACCAACGAAATTGTTGGGAAGTTCATTTTTCTAGAGCTGACATTGTTAATGAAAACACGATAGATGATCTGATTGAACATATCGAACGTTTCGTCAAGGATTTCCAAGGTCAATATGATGGTTGGTTTACTCTAGAACAATGATCTAACACTTTGAATAGTCTTTTTCCACTTGCTATTATGGACAAACTAACTTACGTTGAACCTTTACTTCATAAATAAAATCCTGTTTTGATTTAGTGAATCTTATAAAGTAAAAATCTACAGTCATTCTTTTACGCTTATTAACATTTTTTTCACATTCTATTGCTACACTTTCTTTGTGCCGCTAGACCGCAAAATGAATTCTAAATGATAAAGGCACCTCTTGGCGGAAAACAAGAGACTCTAACACTTTTGCAGCGCGCGGTCCGCTGCTTTTTTCTATGTATTGATTCATTAACTGCTGACTTCTATTGCTGCAAAATATAGTGTGTGCTAAAATTTATTGAACCAATACTTGAAAGAAGGCAGCGCATTTGAATGATTCAATATTATTAGCTATAGACATACAGACAGCTACGTTAGCACCAATTATTGGAAGACGCACCCTGATCAATAGTATGAACTTAGTCATTGAACGTTTTCACGAAAAAAATGCTCCTATTATTTTTGTACAACAAACTGGTTATGGTGCTGTTTCCTCCAAAGTAAATAAATGTGAGAACGATTTCGTCACAAGAAAAAGCAGACCGAATGCTTTTTCTTCCTCAGAATTTAACAAAGTTATTAAAACAATGGATCGTAAATCTGTCGTTGTTATCGGCTTAATGAGTAATGCTTGTGTCCAGCACACCTGTAGAGGTGCTCTAGCTAGAGGCTACTCCGTCACCTTAATCTCAGACGCCCACGACTCAGTCATCAAACCATTAAGAGAAGTCTACAACAAACGTTTAAGCAAAAAAGGGGTTGTCACTCTTACCACCAAAGAATATCTGTTAAGCAAGTAGATTGTTCTGTCTACTAAAAATTGGCCGTTGTCTAGAATGTTCTTTGAGCTCGTTTTTTCCTCTTGTATTTCTGTCATTTTTTCTTTCAGTGGTTGCTGTATTACAATTTGCTTTTGTTCAGAACGCTTTTTTTCTTTCAACAATCGTTTCGCCCATCTCATCGATAGCCAGATAAAGGTCTAACGCTTTGTCTATTTTTAGGTCTCAACAAAACATTAATTTCTTTAAAAATACTATCCTTCAAAGTTCCATCGCTTTTTTGAAGCCAGTAATTCTAAAATATTGCTGGACAGACTTTTCAACTACAGATACATCTTCTACTTTTTTAATCCACTCTCGCGCTGGCCCCCTTTCTATTTCATGATTTGCTAAGCCATTTTCCCATAATTCTGCTTTAGTTCCTTGGTTAACTAACTAAAACTATTGGCTTCTTGCATTTATCTTTCAAAAATTGACGGTATTAACTCTTTATTTTGACAGTTCTTTGGACCTAAAACTAATGTAAGATAGTTACATAGGAGGGATGATAATGAATAAAAAAGAACTGCTTGCTTTTTCAAAGATTTGTTCCTTATTGGCGATAATCGTACTTATTCTTTTGGGTCTTTGGACCTCTAACTATATTCTTTTTCTTTTGTCTGTTCCTTTTATCGGATTATTTTTTTCTATTGGATTGCTGTACAAATAATATGCATACTAGTTAATCAACTACTTGAACTTTTAAATCTATTATCTAGGAGTGATGCACTTATGACACTCCTTACTTTCGGTCTTGATTGGAATAAAAATACTAAATCATTATAACTGACTTATAGATGATTATTCACATAAGCTTCGATTTCTACTTTGTTCTAATATACTCAACTTTGCTCGCTTCGGACTATTTTGCGGTTAATTACATGTCCCATCTTTTAAATAATATTAATTTTTCTTCATCAGAAGACCTATTCAGTCTCATAAAAAGATATTCTATTTATATAAATTTATTTTTTTGTTTACTTTTTCTAAATTTGGAGTAAACTTACTTTGAAAATACAAAGTTAAACAAAATATACTTGTTAGGAGAACTATATAAATGGAAACTGCAATGAAAGTAATTGTCTTATTACTCCCTCTATCCTACCTATTACACTGTTTGGAAGAGTTCTACTTTCCTGGAGGATTTATTGAATGGTATCGTGGATTTAGACCGTCTTTATCTGCACAAAAGCCCCAGTATTATCTTAAAGTGAATATAATTGCCTTTATAATTGTTTCAATAATTTCTATCAGCGTGTTCTTTTTTAGGACATCATACAATTCTTTTTTAATCGCATCTACATTTCTAGCTAGTAATGCCTTTTTTACTCACATTCTTGGGACAATAAAAACCCGCAAATACTCCCCGGGATTAATAACCGGGACTTTTCTTTACATACCTATCTGTCTCTTGGGATTCTTCTTTTCTCTCTATAGAGGAACTCTACTAACCAGTGATTTGATTGCTGATCTAGTTCTAGGAAGTCTTTACGAACTTTGGAACATCTATAAGTATCAAAAAAAGAATAGAGCTTCTTAAGTGTATAAATAACTAGTAATACTTTAACCAGCTTTGCTGCTAGTAAGTATGATGATTTCGATTCGTTATCCTTGGCCATTAATGCGTATCGCAATCGTTGATTGTCTTAGAACCTTCTAACCTGTTTAATTTCAGTTAAGAGACCTTTTTTTCCATGCTTTCGCCTGTTAAAACTTTTTTCAAAATTAGAATGATTCTAATCGAAATTTCATGTATAATGAAACTTACTTAAAATTAAGGAGTGATATATTGAACAATAATATTAAAAAGAAAGCCTATCGAAATACCCCTGCTTTCGTTCTTTTATCGTGGGGATCGTTTGTTTTCTTCGCAGTTCTTATCCTTATTGGCTTGTATACTTTAAAAGAGCCCTTAATGGTTAAAGGATATTATCTGATGGGTTCTGTGGGACTGATTTCCTCATCATTCACCTTGTCAAAAGTTATTCGTGATAATCAGGAAGATGAAGAACGTTACAATAAAATGTTCCGTGTCCAAGAGGACGAAGATGAAAAATAAGACCATTCTACTGCATATTCTTTTATGCAGTTTTTTTAATTCTTTTTGGTAGATCCATTCCTTGTCACTCTGTTGTCCTTTAGAAACGACAAGACAGCACTCTTTTACTTTGATTGCTCCTCTTTACTATTTCTTGTCTCCCATCAAAAAATCGGTATAGAGACGTTCGTTTTATTACCTACCTATACTTGAGGAATCGCGAATAAATCCTGAACAATCATAGGTTTTGTCTCAAGGTAATCCAACTGTCTGTGAAGAAAAAATGTAAATTGACGCATAATGATGTTTCATTTGCAGAACGTCTGTTATAATTATCACCTGAAAGGAAAGGACTATTTATGAATTTTCACTATCATTTACTGATTAACCCTGCTGCTGGCAGTGGCACTGCTAGCAAGAAAGCTGATCAACTAATCGATCTTTTTGATCAACACGATTATACATACACCCCTTATTATACAACGTATGCTGGTGAGGAAAAGGAAATCGTTAAGCGTCTAATAGGATTACTCACTCCTTGGGATGAAGAATTGCTCCGACGTTCAGATGATGAACCTTATCACTTGTTAATTGTAGTAGGTGGTGATGGTACTTTGCATCAGGTGGTCAATCAATTTTATTTGACTGGAATTAATCTTCCAGTAAGCTATCTTCCAGCTGGCTCAGGCAATGATTTTGCTCGCGGTATTGGATTATCACGCCAAGTGGAGAAGGCTTTCAAACAAATTACTGAAGCCGATAAACCACAGAAGATTAACGTTTTACTATACGAAGAAAAAATTAGAGAAGAATATGGCTTAGTCTTAAACAATGTGGGCATTGGGTTGGATGCTTTAATTGTTGCTACAACAAATGCTTCTGCTTCTAAAGAGCTGTTGAACAAGTATAAGCTGGGATCTGCTTCGTATGGGCTCTATTTAATAAAAGCACTCTTAACTCAGAAAACATTTCCTGTTTTAGTTGAGGTAAATGGGCAAAAGCAAGAATTTAACCGAACATTTTTATGTACAACCACCAATATACCTTATTTTGGAGGAGGAGTTCCTATTGCTCCTATGGCTGATCCAAAGAAAGAAATGATCGATTTAGTCATTATCGAGAAACCAAACCCCTTTGCGATCATTCGCTTATTAGTGCAGCTTTTGCAAAAAAAACATACAAATAATAAGCATTATCGTCACTTTTCTAGTTCTCGTATTCGAATTGTATCCGTCGTGCCTCAGCACGGACAAGCTGACGGTGAAAACATGGGGCAGCGTTCCTATGACTTATACTTTTCCACGAGTTCTCAGTATGTTTGGTATGCTGATGAGCAATAAAAAATAAGCCAAAGTAAACTCAGCAGAATTTACTTTGGCTTATTTTATTTCAAAAACATTTGGGGAGTAATATCTTGCATTCCAATCATAGGATCAATTTCTTGCTGACGAATTAGAGCAGCAGTTAGAAGCTTCGGCCCTTTTTCTTCTGAAGTCTCTGGTTTATTTTCTAATATAACCGGCTTCTCCTCTTTCAAAACGTCTTTAAAAGGGTCGTCCACTGCTTTTGGAACAGGAACGTCTAATTCTGCTGCTGAACAAATTCGTTCGATCAGTGTTGTTTTCCGAACAGCTGATTCTTTACGGACACATTCAGTAAATGCTTCCTGTTCTCCTAATAATATGAGCAGATCTTTACTTCTAGTAACAGCCGTGTAGAGTAAATTACGCTGTAACATTCGATTGTACTGCTTAACCATCGGCAATAAAACCATTTGAAATTCACTGCCTTGAGCTTTATGAATCGAGCAGCAATAGGATAACTTGATATTGTTCCATTCTGAGCGTTTGTATTGTACTTCTATACTATCAAACTGGATAACAAGTTCATCTACCTTGTCTTCAGATTCTTTGGCAGGAATAATTCCAACAATAATTCCCATATCACCATTAAAAACATTAGATTCCGGATTATTGACTAACTGAAGAACCTTGTCACCAATACGATAGACTATATCGTTCCACTGGACTTCTTTTTTTGTTCCGTCATTTGGATTAAATATTTCTTGCATCATTTTATTTATCGCATCAATCCCAGCAGGACCTCTATACATCGGTGCAAGTACTTGAACGTCCTGAGCCGTATAGCCTTTCTTTCTGGCTCGTTCAACAATTTGCTTAATTACAGCTTCCATTTGGAAGGCATGACAAGAGATAAAGGAACGATCCTTTTGATTTACTGTAAAATCAGCTGGCAGCTTTCCTTCTTTAATTTCATGAGCTAAAGGTATAATTGAGGACTTATCTCCTTGACGATAAATTTCTGTTAATTCAATTTTAGGAATAGTCTCTACTTGTAAAAGATCATGAAAAACTTGTCCGGGACCGACTGAAGGCAACTGATCTTTATCTCCTACCAAAATGATTTGCATATTTGTTGGGATAGACTTTAATAGAGTATTTGCCAACCAAGTATCCACCATGGACATCTCATCAACAATCAGCAGTCCTCCTTCTAGGTCTCGCGCTTCGGTCTCCGGTGTACTCTCACGGCCGTTTAACCCCAACAAACGATGAATAGTACTAGCAGGTAATCCAGTCGTTTCATTCATCCGTTTAGCAGCTCTTCCTGTAGGTGCAGCAAGAATAATCGGAAAAATTGCTTCTTTATAATCACTTGGATCTAAAGATAAATCGTTTAATTCAGCAAACAGCTGGACAATTCCATTGATAACAGTGGTTTTACCTGTTCCAGGACCACCAGTCAAAATGAACAGAGGTGAGCGAATGGCTTCCTTAATTGCTTTGTCTTGAGAGGTGCCATACAAGATGTCCGATCGCTTCTCAATGATTCGTAATTTTTTCTCGACTACCTTTTTAGGATACTTGATTTCCTTTTTTCGTTCTAACAAGCGAGCAACAGCATTTCCTATTCCCCATTCGCTGTAGTACAGAGTGTTCTCGTACAGTTTGGTTTCTTCCTGTTGAATTTTCTCCTCTTCAACTAGTTGAATAATCATCGCAGCTACTTGATCTGGTGCAATTTCCACCGCACGAGAGCCCTCCAATAAAGATAAAGCCTGCTCCAATAAGTGCTGTGCTTCTACATAGGTGTCTCCGCTCTGATTGGCATCCTCAACAATTTGGTGTAAAATCGCTGCTCTTATGCGCTGATCACTGTTTGCTGCAATTCCCATCTGTTCAGCCAAATTATCAGCCTTTTTAAAACCGATGCCTTCAATATCTTCGACTAACTGATACGGATTTTCCTGTATGATTTCCAGCGCTTGATTGCGGTAAGTTTGAAAAATGGCAAAAGACAACTGGCTGCCAAAGCCATAAGAGCTCAAACCAACAATAATTTTTTCCATCCCATAATTTTGCCGTAAGGTTTCAACCAATTGATTTTTTTTCTTTTGATTTAGATTTGGCACTTGGTTTAGAATATCTGGTTGATCGATAATTTGATCGATAGCATCTTCTCCCAAAATTTCAACAATTTTTTCTGCTGTCTTCTTGCCAATCCCAGGGAATTTATCGCTAGAAAGATAGCTGATAATTCCATTAGCGGAAGTTGGTTGTGCTTGCTCATAGCGCTCTACCAGAAATTGTTTTCCATACCGAGGATGCTCAACAAAATGCCCAAACAAGCGATACTCTTCCTCTTCTTGTACATCTCCAAAGCTGCCAGTAGCAACAATTTCAGATTCTAAAAAATCCGTATTTGTTTCGCGAACACCAAATAGCAAAACTTTATAAAAGTTACCTGGATTTTGGAAAAAGACAGCTTTTAGTCTACCGACAATATATAGAGCTTCCTCTGACATTCTGTCTCACCTCACTTATAAAATAGCATCAGGTTGTTGCTTTAATTGATTTAAAAAGTCAATGTTGTTCCATTCTAACAAACGGTAAGGTTGATCACCTTCTGCGGTTTCTAAAATAGTCAAACTGTTGTTGTATAGTCCACCCATGGACCGTAATTCAGCCTTTGATTCGCCTGCCAATGATTGAATAGCTGCTGTTAGTGACGCACCATGTCCCACAAAAAGCAATGGCCCTTTTTCTGTTTCAGCAACAGCTTGACGAACTAAACCTGTTGTACGACTCAGCATCTTGTCGATTGCTTCACCGCCAAAGGGAGTTGGGTCATACATATCCAGTCGATGACGTAGATGAGCCATGTTCTCACCATATTTTTCGTACATTTTCGTAATTGATTGACCTTCAAGAGACCCCAACCCTAATTCTCTCAAATCATCTGTTCGAATGATTTCAACAGGATGAGCCAAACGATTCTTGATCCCTTCAGCAGTGAGGTATGCACGTCTTGAACTACTTGAATAAATCTTTTCAAAGGGAATATCTTTTACTGTTTCCCCTAGTGCTTCAATCGCTTGAAAACTTTCTGCCAGCAACGGGGAGTCCCCCATCATGCCTTGAAACTTTTTCTCTTGATTCCATTGCGTTTTACCATGCCGTGTAAAATATATCTTCATAACTTCTCTCCTTAATCCAACTTGTCATTTTCATAATGGTGACTAAGTTCTAATTCTGGAAAACTCTGCTGTCTTAACGCTTCATAAACTACGATAGCTACTGTATTAGATAAGTTCAGTGAACGAACGTGTGTATCGTTCATTGGAAGTCTTAAACATTTGTCTTCATTCTCACGCATAAATTCCTCCGGCAAGCCAGTGGTCTCTTTGCCAAACATAAAGAAACGATCTATAGCTTCCGTATAGTCTGGCTCTGAATACGTACGATTAGCAAACTTAGTAATTAAATATAACGGGCGCTGATTCAGAAACTCCATAAATACTGCAAGATTCTTATGGTAAGTAATATCCACGTCATTCCAGTAATCTAATCCTGCTCTTTTTAGGTGCTTGTCATCAGTAGAAAAGCCTAGGGGCTCAATTAGATGCAGTGGCGAATTAGTTGCTGCGCATGTCCGAGCAATGTTACCAGTATTAGCTGGAATCTGTGGCTCGAATAATACAATATGGTTAGTCATGATACGGCTCCTCTGATTAATTTTTATAAAAATATTCACTCCATAATTTTTCAAAAATAGATTGTTACTTATGGATAACTCTAAAAATAATAGCGTGATTTCTCTGCTATTTCATAGCATTTTACATACTCGAACGAGATTTTGCACAAAAAAAACGTACCAACTCGGTGTCTAGCACGGCGAGTCGCTACGTTAGTGAAGCACTTTTCACAAACTTTTATCAGAACAGGAACCTGATAAAAACCAATGAAAAACAACTTGTTTGTACTATATCACCATGAAGTTAGAAAAGCAATGATTAATTCACATTTTTTTCAATGAAAACGATTTCTCTAATGTCCTTTTAATATTTCCACATCGATCGTGATTTTTTCCAATGGTTTAGCCATTAACCTCTGTTTTATCAAAGGATCCGCATGCCATTCCAAGGGAGACATGTCCAGTAAATCAAGTTGATTTTGAACAGGAATTTCAAACTGATAGGTCAATCGGGTTCGTTTCTCAACTGACATCTCCATGTTAAATCGATCAATGACTGCCTCATTTGAATAGGGCTTCCCCTCGGGATAAAAAGCCTCTCTTAATTCCCGCAGGTAGTTTTCTTGAGGAACCACTTTTAGCACACTACCGTCCTTTTGCAAAACTCTGCGAAACTCTTGATAATGTGAGGGCGAAAAAATATTTAAAATAGTGTCAAAACATTGATTCGAAAAAGGTAAATTGGTCAAATCAGCCACACACCAGAAACAATCTAAGGCCTGATCTGTTGCTAGGTAAATCCCCTCTTTAGCTAAGTCAAATCCTATAGAAACCTCATTTGCTTTTAACTGGTTTAGTTCCGCTAAAAAGCTCCCTTCACCACAACCTACATCCAAGAGTTTACCAGGAGTTATCCAATTTGCAAGCTGCTCAATAACTGGTTGATACATTCCTGAACGAATCATTCTACCTCTTGGGAGAAACATTTCTTTGTCATAGTCTGTTTTCACTTGATGATCCAAAAAGTAAATCGTTCCTTTTTTAGAAAGATCGTACTGATGGTTATTTTTACAGCTTAGATAATGATTGTCCATCGAAAAGGTTTCATGACATTTAGGACAACGAAACATAGCGTAATTCTTTTCTAAAAATAAAGAGCCACGATCTATTTTCTTTAACATTGATTCACTTCCTTTAGCAATATGATAGCATAGTTACTCCCAACCTTCTACGACTTATGCTACACTATGGACATAGGAGGAATTACCATGATTAAAGAATTTTGCGCTGAAAACTTCACTTTGATTCCCGCAGCTATTAAAGCGGGCGCTGGAAGAATTGAATTATGTGACAACCTGGCTGTAGGAGGTACTACCCCTAGTTTAGGCGTTATTGAGGAAACTTTGGCATATACTAATGAAAAGCATATTCCGGTTATGACAATGATCCGTCCTCGAGGCGGAGACTTTTGTTATAATGACTTGGAATTGAAGATAATGGAAACGGATTTGATTTATGCTAAGAATGCCGGAACAGATGGCGTAGTTTTTGGCTGTTTAACAGAAGACAAAGAGGTTGATGAAGAAGCTTTAGAGATTCTATTAGGAAATAGCATCGGACTGCAAACTACCTTCCATATGGCATTCGATGAAATTCCAAAAGAAAAGCAATTTGAAACAATCGATTGGTTTGTCAAACTAGGCATAGATCGCATTTTAAGTCATGGCGGTCCATTGTCCCAACCAATTGAAGAAAACTTGACTCACTTGAAGGAATTGATTGATTACGCAAATGACCGAATCACTATCTTTCCTGGAGGGGGTGTTACGTTTAAAAATATCGACGAAATTACCCAATTTCTGGGTGCACAAGAAGCACACGGAACAAAAATTGTTTCCTTCGACTAGATAATGAATTGACTAAAGAGTAAAGAAGCAGCGGTTAATCCCTACTGCTTCTTTTCGTTTGAATATAGTTTTTTATAAGAAAAAGCCACTTCCAAGTTTTTAGATGCGTTCTTACAGGATAGTTCCCCGATAAATAATCCTTAATTTGCTGCTTTTGATCAGGGTGGATATTTAAGGGCAGATTATGAACATCAAAAAAATTTACTGCTGAATAAACAGGTGAATTTATTGGTTGTTGCGTCTCAACTTCCTTCGCTTTATAAACGTAGGTAAGTTCATCCATATATTCTTTTGTATAAATGCCTATTAATTCTTGGATATCTCCCCTTAAGCCTAAATCTTCTGAAATTAAGCGTTTCATTCCATTGCGTTCATTTTCATCCTGAAATAGTTCTCCTCCAGGCAGTTCCCACACAGGTAGTCCTGGTCGTCTGACCAATAAAATCAAACCATTGCGGATAATAACAGCGTAGGCTTTTTTCATTTTCTCCACTACTTTCAGCATATGTTTCTTCCTTCTGCTAAAACCAAAAAGCTTTTAGCTTCCAATAAAATGTTCCATAAACAGACCGGCGATGTTGAAGTAAATCAGTACACTTGTTAAATCACTGAGGGTTGTGATAAATGGTCCACTAGCTACGGCAGGATCAAATCCTAACCTTTCCATTACCATTGGAATCAGACTACCTGCTAAATTGGCTACTGTTATCGCAGCTACCATCGCAGTTCCAATAACAAATCCTAATACAAAATTATGCTTCCATATCCCTACAATAACAAAAATAGTCGCTCCCGTTACTAACCCGGTTACTAACCCAGTCAAAATCTCACCCATGATCAGTTTGCCAAAACCGCTGTCTTTATCATCAGACATTGCTATTCGACGAACAGCCACGGCTAGTGATTGTGTCCCCGCGTTACCAGCTGTACCTGTGATTAACGAAATAAAAACAGCTAAAATACTCGCTTTACTAACTAGGGCTTCATAATGATTAATTAAACTTGCTGTCGACATTCCTAAAAACAATAAGGTGATTAACCAGGGCAGACGTCTTGAAGCAGATTTTATAGGATTTTCATCGACCTCTTCGACATTGACCCCCGCTAGACCAGAATAATCGCTAGCTGCTTCATCATCGATTACATCGATAATATCATCGACTGTGACAATCCCTAGTAAATGATCTTCATAATCCGTTACTGGTAATGCTAGAAAATCGTAATCACGGAACATCTGGGCTACATCTTCTTGGTCATCACCAACGTGGACCGAAATAACCCGTTCACTCATTACTTCTGATACCATGGTATCATCGTCATTAATAATTAAATCCCGCAGAGAAATAACTCCCACAAGTTGATTGTCTGTATTAACAACATATGTGTAATAAATCGTTTCGGCGATTTGTGCTTCTTTTTTCAAGACATACATTGCTGAACGAACCGTTTGATTGGCAACAATCGAAACAAATTCGGTAGTCATGATGGAACCGGCTGTATCATCCTCATAATGCAAGAGCTCACGAATTTCATTTGCATGCTCTGGTTCCATCAAGCTTAAATATTTCGCTACTTGTTTCTTGTCTAATTCATTTAAAATGTCTACAGCATTATCCGTATACATTTCAGAAAGCATGTCTGCTGCGTAACGTGGACGCATTTCAGATAAATATTCTTCAACATGTTCATCATCTTCTTCGATCACATCAAACATATCAGCCAGTTCTTTAGGCGACATGTAAGAATACACTAATTGACGTTCTTCACCATCGAGAGATTGATAGAATTGCCCCTGATCGTAAATGTGCATCTCCAAAAAATGTTCACGAAAATCTTGAAGATCGTTTTTCTGCAGTTCACTTTTTAACTGTAAAAAATGGGCTTCTAATTCTTCTTGGTTTTCATCCATCTCTCTCACCTCACAGCTCTTTTGCGACTATCTCCATATCTTTTGCAAGCGGCAAAGAAAATGCCAGCAATTCCCCAGTAAAGGGGTGTCTGAAAGTCAAGGCACAGCAATGCAGGGCCTGACGAGTTATCCCAAGGTCCATTCTACCACCATATAAGTCATCTCCCAGCAGTGGGCAACCCACAGCGCTGAAATGAACCCTGATTTGGTGCGTTCTTCCAGTATGTAGTTGAATATTCACTAGAGCTATGTGTTCATTTCGTTCACTCAGCCAATATTCTGTTAGGGCACTTTGACCAGACTCATCCGTTTTCCTTTTGATTAGAGAAGTCATGTCTCTTACAATTGGTAAATCAATCTGCCCATGTTCACTCAAAGCAGCTATTTCACCAGAAATAAGTGCTTGATATTTTTTTACCAATGTTTTCTTTTGTAATTCTTGATCCAATTTTGCGTGAGCAAATCCATGCTTTGCGAACAACATCAGGCCAGAAGTATCTTTATCCAGTCTTGTAACTACGTGGACAACCTGATTTTTGTACCCCTTTTGAACGTAATAAGCCTTTACTCGATTAGCCATTGTTCCACTTGGATGATATTGCGCTGGAATTGATGCCACACCTGCTGGTTTATTTATGATTAATAAATGATCATCCTCAAAAACAATCTCAATAGGCACCTTATCTTCCAACAAAGTATCATGGCCCTTTTCATCAGGAATCACAACAGTTACCTTATCATGGGATTTCAAAGAAAACAAGACGTTTTTTTCCTGGTTATTCACATAAATTTTTCCACCTTGAAACTTTATTTTTGCTAACAGCTTTTTAGAAATTCCCTGCTTTTTTAAAAAGGTGCGAAGCAATAATGTATCCGCTTGATCATAAGTCCATTCAAATTTCACAAAATTAATCCTCTCGAATAAAGGCATCTTTTACTCGATGCCAAAAATGCATATGTTTGTAAGAAGCGAAGTGGATACGTTCTTCAGCAATTTTATACTGAATAGAGCGAATTCCTCCCCCACTAACGTCTAACTGGTCAATGGTTACCATGTGTTTTCCATCGGTATTTAAAAAAATCTCAATCCATTCAGCAGGGCCTATGATACTAGGTGATCCCAATGTCCGAAATACACGATTATTCAATGAAGCAATTTCTGCCAATTGCATTGCGCTGATACTTGGATGCACAACAGCGCCGCCTACACTTTTGTTGTATGCAGTTGATCCGGTGGGCGTTGAAATTGATAAACCATCCCCCCTGAAACGTTCAAAAAGTTCATCCTTTATATAAACATCTGCAACCATTGTTCGATTGCCTTTGCGCACAGTTGATTCGTTCATAGCCAAAAAATGTTTATGACGGCCATCTTCAAAATTAACTACCACGTCTAATAAAGGGTAGCTGACACTCTTATCGCGATCACTGCATAAACTATTTACCATTTCCTCTAATTCATAATCACGCCAATCAGTATAAAAACCTAGATGCCCAGTATGAACCCCTAAAAATCTTACTGTATCCAACTTATGACTGTACCGATGAAATGCTGACAATAATGTTCCGTCTCCACCAATAGTAATCACTAATTCCGGATCACGCTCAACAATTGCAAAGTCATTGTTTTTGGCCAACAATAGCAGCAAGTCTTCATAAACCTTTAAAGATTTTGCTTCATTATTGTGGATGATCCCTATTTTTAGCGGCATATTCGTCTCCTTCTTTCTTCTTTTTACGATATGAAAATAGGTGCTGGGCTTCTTGTATTTCATCTCGAATACTAGACATTTCTTCATCTAGTTGATAGGCAGCCTCAGCAGCACGAAAAAGACGTTCACTAATATCTTCAGGAATCTGTCCTTCATATTTGTAATTTAAAGAATGTTCGATAGTAGCCCAAAAATTCATGGCTAATGTTCGGATTTGAATTTCAGCTAACAGCTTCTTCTCTCCGTCTAACATCTGAACCGGATATTCGATTACCAAATGATACGAACGATAGCCACTCGCTTTACGATTAGTTATATAGTCACGCTCTTGTACGACATTCATATCTTTTCTATTTCGAATGACTTGAACCATGTGATGAATATCTTCAACAAACTGGCACATAATACGCATACCAGCAATATCAGACATGTCTTCTTCTAACCGATCTAAAGATAGTCCTCGCAATTTTGCTTTATTCAAAATACTGTCAACTGGCTTCACTCTACCGGTTACAAATTCAATTGGTACGTGTTCCCCTTGCTCACGATATTGAGTTCTTAAACCTCTGAGCTTAATTTTTAATTCAGCCACAGCTAATTCATACGGTGCAAGAAAAATTTCCCAGTTTCTTTCCATTAGAATTCCCTCGCTTTTCTTTCCATTCTTTCCTATCTTATCACAAACCATCCGTTAGCAAAAATGACTGGTTCATCTCCAAAAGTCGTAAATTCTATATT
This sequence comes from Candidatus Enterococcus ferrettii, assembly GCF_017377655.1. Classification (GTDB taxonomy): domain Bacteria; phylum Bacillota; class Bacilli; order Lactobacillales; family Enterococcaceae; genus Enterococcus_A; species Enterococcus_A ferrettii. Next base: position 172,895 of record NZ_JAFREL010000007.1, on the reverse strand, counting down.
TTGCTTTATTAATGGATATACTTCATTTAAATATTTGACGGCATGGTGTAATATGTGTCAATATACCTTTGTAATAGTCAAATTTTAGAATAGGGTGTACAATGAGAATGAACAAATCAATCGAAATAGAGTATAAAACCATGCTGACTCAGCAAGAATACCTTCAACTGATGACCCATTATCAGTTGGACTCCTCTAATTTGGTTACTCAAACCAATCTTTATTTTGACACATCAGATTATCAATTGAAAGAGAAAAATATGGGATTGCGAATCCGCTATTTTGATTCTGAGGCTGAAGCTACTCTAAAGATTCCTCAGCAAATTGGATTGCTGGAGGTTACAGATAGGCTTGAATTATCAGACGTCGAAAAAGCACTTAAGGATAATCGTTTCCCCAAAAATGCTTTTCAGATAATTAGTGCCTTAAATAATGAGACTGTTCCTACTGATTTATTAGGTCTAATTGGTCGATTAGTGACCAAACGTGCTGAAAAAATCATTCCTGAAGGTAAATTAGCTTTAGATGAGAGCTGGTACAGAGACCAACATGATTTTGAATTAGAATTAGAAGTACAAGATAGCGGAAAAAAAGAAGAAGATTTTTTTGCCCTATTGAAACAATTTAACATCCCTTATCGACCAGCCGAGAATAAAATTGTTCGAGCTGTTACTGTAAGGAAATGAATGTGAGGAGGAAGTCTCTTGATTGAGATCTATTTGTTTATCAATCCTATCGGTGATCGTTGCTTAAACATTGAAAAACAGATAACTGAATTGATGAAAAAGAATGATCTAAAAATCCAGTTACGGCTCATTCCATTAATGAATTTACATACTGTATCTGACCTCTTAATCCGGGAGGGTCTGTCAAAAAAAGACATACGCAAACGGAACAAGCTTTCTGATAACATTTACTCTGCTGCCTTAGACGTAAAAGCAGCGCAGCTGCAGGGTAAAAAGCGTGGTCGAATCTTCTTGATGAAATTGCAAGAAGAATTGACTAAAAAAAAGACTACCTATTCTGAAGAGTTGGTGTATCGCCTATTCTCAGAGGTTGGAGGGGATATGGAAACATTTATTGAGGATCGTGCTTCTGATCTAGTGAAAGAACTTTTTATAGCAGATCAACAAATTGCTAGAGATATGAACATTACAAAGCATCCATCGGCTGTCATTTATAACTGCGCGAACGACGCAGGAACTGGCGTAAGAGTTGAGGGTTTCAGTGCCATCAAGTATGTGATCAATGCCTGCAAATCACGTGAGTCAATGCTACGCTTCTTCAAGACTCAGGAAAACAGTGAAATTTTTAGTCAAGATTTTCCTGATGATCACCTTTCATTAATCTAAAAAAAGACAGCTGAGGAAAAATCCTTAACTGTCTTTTTTAACTTGATTTACGATGCTTTTTTACTGGGTAAGCACGGATAAAATTACTTTTGCTTTTAATTTCCACTTTTTGCTTGGTTTGCTGATAGCAATATACCCATGCAGTCAGTTTTTTTAATGCAGCTTATCTCCGCTCATCAATTATCCCTTGTATCGTAAATAGTCCTGAATAATCACTTTTCCATCTGATCTATAGAAACAAAGTCCTCGCGAACCCTCCTGTCATTTCCTTAGTGTAATCGAATGTTTTTAGCAAGTAATTACAAAAGACTCTGTAAATGCTGAGTAAGAAAGGCTTAACCACAAATTCAATTACCAAACCATTAGATAGAATATTCTGAAATTTGCTTTGGTTGTAGCTTCCTCTGCCAGATTGCTGCATCCTTTTTTAGTAGATATCATTTTTCTGGATATAAAGTGTGGAAACTAACATTTCTTTTATGAATGAAAATAGCACAGCCTAAGCTTGTTTTCTAACAATACAAAAGAAGAGAGACCCGCCATTTCTGCAGTCTCTCTCTTCTTTTACGATTATTTTACACGGTTAGATTTTGTTAAGAACGCCCTATTTTTTAATTGTCTTTCAATTGCCGAACTAATTCTTCTAATTCATCTAGACGTAAAGCAAAGACTCCCATTGCATCTTCAATATAGTTAGCCTTTGTCATGTCCACACCAGCTTTTTTCATCACTTCAATCGGATAATCACTGCTGCCAGATTTTAAATAAGTTAAATAGTTTTCTAATGCTTCTGGCTCATGATTAACAATTTTAGCTGCTAAAGCATTTGCTGCAGAGAAGCCCGTAGCATATTGATAAACGTAGTAATTATAATAAAAGTGAGGAATGCGCGACCATTCGTATTGGATTTCTTCATCACTAACAACAATTGGTCCATAATACTTCTGATTTAATTCTTTATAGTAATTGCTCAAGTGTTCGCTGGTCAATGGAACACCTATTGCATCTTGTGTGTGGATGTAATGCTCAAATTCTGCAAATTGTGTCTGTCTGAAAATAGTTCCTTTAAACCCATCCAAATAATGATTTATAATATAAGCACGAATTTTTGGGTCTTTCTCAGTTTCAAGTAAATAACTAGTTAAAATATTTTCGTTAGTAGTAGAAGCAATCTCTGCTAAAAAGATAGAGTAGTCTCCATATACATAAGGCTGATTATTTCGCGTGAAGTAACTGTGTACACTATGTCCCATCTCATGAACCAATGTATATAATTCATCTAAACGATCATGCCAGTTTAATAAAATATAAGGTTGTGTATCATAAGCCCCTGAAGAGTAAGCTCCACTGCGTTTCCCTTGATTTTCAACGACATCTATCCAGCGTTCGTCGAAAGCCTTCTCGACAATCTCACGATATTCTTCCCCTAATGGTTTTAATGCTAACAACGCCTTTTCCTTAGCTTCTTCATACGTATATTTGATAGGCGCATCTGCCAGCAAAGGTGTATACATATCATACATATGCAGCTCTTCTAATCCCAACAAATCTTTACGTAATTCTACATATCGATGAAGCAATGGCAAATACTGATTCACTACCAACACTAAGGTATCATACACATCTTCTGGGATATGATTGTTGTCTAGAGAAGCTGCTCGTGCTGACGAATACCCCCGTACTTTTGCTTTATAATTATGGCTTTTTACATGGGTACTCAATGTAGTTGCCAAAGTGTTTTTAAACTGTTGATATACTGTATATAACGCCTTAAAGGCTGACCGTCTTACATTGCGATCCATACTCTCCATTAATTGGCCATAGACACCATGTGTCAACTGAACATCTTCTCCGGCTTCATTTTGAACAATTGGAAATTTCAAATCTGCATTGTTCATCACAGAAAAAATATCCGCTGAACTACCAAATATTTCGCTGGCACCGGCTAACAATGCTTCTTGCTCTGCTGGTAAAATGTGGGCCCTTTGAGACAGAATCTGCTCAACGAAATGACGATACGGTGCTAAAGCCGGTTCAGAATCAAAGAAAGACCAGATTGTTTGATCTGATATTGATAATACTTCAGGTTCAAACCAGCTGACTGCCTCACTTGTCTGAGCAATCAGGCTTGAAGCACGTGCGTACAAAGCTTGATACTGGGTGTTGGCCGTGTCTTGATCATTTTTCAAATGTGCATATACATAGATAACTTCTACTTTGCGATAAATATCCAATACATATTCAATTCCGGCTAAAAATGCCTGTGCATTTTCCTTTAAAGTTCCCTTAACCTTATCAGCTGCCTGCAACTCATCTGATAAAAATTGAAATTTTTCTTCAAACTCTGCTTCATCAGCAAAAATTTTGGTTAAATCCCATGTCAATTCTACTGGGACCTCTTCCCGTTTTGGTAATTGTTTTGCTTCAGTCATATCATCGCTCCCATCTTTTTGACTTATCTTAACACATTTTGTTGAAAAAAATAACTGGGTGCATTTAAAGATATTTTTCACTGTCTCAGAATCAATTGACGTGTTTCTGTTAGAAGTCCATTCAGTATTCTTTCTTTTTCGATTCTAGGAAAATGCCAGCTAAGCTTACTTTCAATACAAAACCTTTCAAAATCATTAATAACAGCTGCTGGTTTTTCAGGATTTAAAGAATACAAATAGCGAAAAATGATGTATGCCTCGTTGTAGATAAAGGCAAACTGACTAGGCTGATACATCCACTCCGGCAAATGAAGTACATGCCCACTTTGCTGATACAGAAACTTCTGTAATGGTTTAATCCCTTCATCAAAGGAAGCAAGTTTAACAGCTAAAAATTGCTTTGTTACTTGGATTTGCTGATAGTTAAACCAACTAGCTGTTTTGTCTTCACTTACTATTTGATTTATTTCTAGTAAGGGCATTGTTTGAAAAGGGAAAGTTCTCTTTGTGTAGTAGCAATGTTGATTGACTTTTTTGATATGGCTAAGTAAATAAATCCCTTTAAAATCGATCAACCAAAGATGAAACCCGTTTTCCTGACTATACGAACAAAAATGTTTTTGCAGGATGCTCCACTTTCTTTTTGGCCATAAGGGTGGCCCCAAAAGCCACCAGTCCTGATATCCCCCATCTGAGTAACCATTAAAACGTTGAATTAAACGAGAAATCTTCAACGGAGAGCATTGTATCTCCACCGCTGTACGATTTTGTAAAAGATCTGGTCGTTGCTGCAATTCAGGAATCGGTTTCTCCAATACCCACTCCTCACCCTGTGAGCGTCCACTTATCCAAAAAAGCTGTTTTAATCGCAAATGCTCTTGCGTTTCTCCTTCGCTTAACCCTTCACAGTTCGTTCTTTTACGATGAGCAAAGTGAGGAATTTTAATTGTCCCTTGTTTGAAAATCAATTTGTCTCCACAATCAGGACAATAATAGCTCTCCTCTGATGAATAATGCTTCACCGAAATCAATTGCTTCTTTTCATTATATGCAAATAGCATATTTTCACCCCATAGGTAATATACGCAAAAAAAGAAGCCTTATTTAGGCTTCTTAAATAAAATAGCTTCGGGTGATCTCTATTGCATCTTTTTGCATCAATAAATGTCCGTATTCTTCCAAAAATTCTGGAGTTACTTGCGTATCTTCAGCATATTCTAACACCTCAGCAACAACGTCTGAAATAGACGAATCCCCAAATATTTCTGGATCAAAATACAACTGGAGATAGTATTCTTTATCATATTGGAAAAGATCGCTCCAAGCTTCATCCAAAAAGGAGTAACTAGCTAATTCAATCATGTCTTCAAAATCGTTAAGTTTAAAAACACGTAAACGACCAATCTCAGCACTTTCGGATGTTGAATCTTGAGAAGCAAGTATTTGCTGACGAATTAATTGATCGAGATCATTCGTTTCAAAATCACCTGGATCAGAGAATTTATTCAAATCATCTTGTGTAAGATTTTTACTAATGAATAATTCCAATCCATCATTTTTAGGCAAAACCTGAAAAGTAACGGCTTCGCTACTCTTGAATTCATCTTCAATGTCAACTTCTTCTAAAATACTATAAAAGAAAGTCTCAATTTCGCGATGATTTCCAAGAAGATCCAGAAAAGTAATTCCTCGTTCTGCCAAATCATCACTGCCAATCATCACTCGAATGGTGTTTTCATTGATGTGTTCCATTTCCATCTAAGCACACCTCATTTCAAATAGGTAGGTTATATGTTCATTGTAACCGATTGGCGGCAAAAGTAAAGAAAGCGAACAGAATTTATCAAGTCTTTAAAAAGAAATTTTTGACCTGCCTCTTTCTTCTAAATTTTTTTGAAAAATCTTCAACACTTAAACAGGAATTGAAATTTTCTTTCTCTTTACAAACTTTAAAGAGCTAATGAGTTAATCAAATAGAACTGTGAATGAAACAAAAAAACCTCGCATCCGCGAGGTCATTTTTATAGTCCGGCCATAAGCTGTGCTTGTCGTAATTCGTACTGACGAACATCACGTGGTAAAAAGCGGCGAATTTCATCTTCGTTGAATCCTACTTGCAATCTTTTGTCGTCAATCATGATAGGTCGTCTAAGCAAGCCAGGATTTTCTTTTACTAAACTTAATAAATCTTTTAAAGATAGTTCGTCTAAATCCATGTTTAACTTTTGAAAAACCTTCGAACGAGTGGAGATAATCTCTTCGGTTCCATCCTCAGTCATTTGCAAAATATCTTTTAATTCTTCAATGGTCAAAGGTTCAGAGAAAATGTTTCTTTCCACAAATGGGATCTCATGTTCCTGCAGCCAAGCACGTGCTTTCCGACATGATGTGCAACTAGGGGAAGTATATAGTGTCAACATACATGTATCACTCCTTTTCTTGACTAAAATGATTTTGTAACAGAAGGTTTTGTCTCTCTTCTATCTGTGTCCTATTATACAGAAAAAACGTAACAAAAAAAAGTGCCTTAAACAACAAAGTTTATTAATAATACCGTTATTTAATTTTCAGTCTTGTAAAGCGCCCATCTAAATTAGAGGTCTTCCTCCTCACGCTTACTTTGAAAACTTATTTCCAGTGTCTTCTGGCATAATACAAAATAAAAAACTGTATCATTAAGTCTGAGATTTCTTCCACAACTCTGTTTAAAAATAAAAAAAAAAGTTTTTCTAAATTACATATTATACTTATTACAAACACTAGTCATTCACAACAAATCCCATCAAACCGCTAATTATCTTAGTACTCTTAAATGATCTTATAAATTAAAATTTGTATAAAAAACACATTTAACAAGAAAACGCTAATTCTTTTTGAATTAAGAAAGCGGTTTCTGTACCAAGTATTCTTCATCAAAATCCCTTTATTTATAGATACAGATCATCTAAAAAAAAGGGCAATTTTAATTTTTCTAGTCCGATTAGCTTCTTAAAAAAGAGTCATTATTTCTTAGTATGCCTTCCTCAATCATTATTTTTTTCTAGTCGATTTTTTTTGATTGATAAATGCTCGTGTTTTTTTTGTCAAAAAACACAAAAAAATAAGATAACAATGGTTATCGAACGCTTTTTTCTTCCCACTCTGAAGACGATTTGAAGGAGTAGGATTAGAAAAAGTCTGAAATACTGATAATACGGTTATAACCTAGTGAGATACTTTGGTAATTTACTTTATTTTTATAGACTATTGCTTTAATCAAAACCATACTAAAAAACATTTCTGCTTTTTCAATCAAGATATACTTCTTCATTTATTTTACTTACTTGTTTGGGCGATCGTCAGTAATTTATCCTTTAAATAGTAATCTAAGTAAAAGGATAAACTAGTCTATTTTAAGGAAATAAGTGAATGCCGCTTGTTCATTGAACAATTTAGACTGATCGTTTTAAGGTTATAGGCTGATTTATACTAGAGTATTGGCTTTAAATTTATTTCTCATCAGAATAATTCACACACTAAAATGAGCCGCTACAGTCAGACTGGTTATTTCCTATTGACTAATTGTAGGAAAGGAGCTGTGACGGTTTACATCACAGCCCCCTTTCTTATTCACCAATACTTAAAATCATTCGGATATCTTCTTCCGTTAGCTTATTCACCTGTTCTTCATTACCTTGGATTACTTTTTGGAACAATTCACGTTTTTCTTGCTGCAATTCATTCATACGTTCTTCAATCGTTCCTTCAGCAATCATTCGCCATACTTCTACTACCTTTTTCTGGCCAATTCGATGAGCACGTCCAGCTGCTTGTTCCTCTACAGCAGGATTCCACCATAAGTCATACAAAATCACGGTGTCAGCGCCTGTGAGATTTAGTCCAGTTCCTCCAGCCTTTAATGAAATCAGAAAAATATCCTTTTCACCTTGATTGAAAGCATCTACCATTGTTAAGCGGTCCTTCACCTTCGTGCTCCCTCTTAAGTAGAAGCTAGAAATTCCGACTTCACCTAATTCTTTTTCCAGAATAGACAGCATACCAGTAAACTGAGAAAAGAGCAGTACACGACGGCCGTTTTCTTTAGCTGCTTGAATAAGATCTTTGACCTGCTCAAGCTTTCCAGAGCCACCTTGATAGTCCTCCATAAATAAACGCGGATCATCACAAATTTGTCTTAAACGGGTTAACCCAGCCAGGATACTCACTCGCTGCTTCCTAAATGTCGCCGAATCCATTTGGTCAACCTCTTGCCGCATCCGTTTTAAGTAGGCCAAATAGACTGTCTTCTGCTCTTCTAACAAACTACTTAAAATATTTGATTCAATACGTTCAGGCAAGTCCTGCAGTACAGTATCTTTGTCTCTCCGTAAAACAAATGGCTGAATCATTCGGGCAATTTCTGATACTTGCATCTGGCGAAAACGACTAATAGGTGGAAAGAAGCCTGGCATAACTGTTTGGAATAATGCCCAAAGCTCTTCCAAGTTGTTTTCTATTGGTGTTCCACTTAACGCAAAACGATTTGGGATATCTAACTGCCTTAAAGCATGAGATGTCTTAGTCGCAGCATTTTTAACCATCTGGGCTTCATCCAAGACCATGTATTGATACTGCTGCTTAGAATGAAGATCAATATCTTGTCGCAAGCTAGCATATGACGTAATCACAATTTCTAAATCTTGATCTAGCTGCGCTTCACGTTCTAACCGATTGCCAGAAACAACTACCGTTTTTAAGTCAGGTGCAAATTTCTTGATTTCTGCTTGCCAGTTATAAACTAGGCTGGCCGGTGTAACTATCACTACCTTAATTGGTTTTAGTTGCTTTTCAGCCAGTAAAAAGGTAATAACTTGGAGAGTTTTACCCAAACCCATCTCATCGGCTAAAATTCCTCCAAAACCATAGTCACTAAGCATTTTTAGCCAACGATAACCAACTTCTTGATAAGGCCGTAAAGTGGCATTCAAATTTTGAGGAACGGGTGCTGGATAATCTTCTGGATGAGTTAAATCTTGCACCATCTTTTGAAAGCCTTCACTAAACTGGGTTTGAGGATTATTTTTTAGTCGCTCTTCCAGTAAGATTCCTTGGCTCTTTGGCAGACGAATCACACCATTTTCAGAATTCAATCGTTCTCGCAGCTGGCCAATAACCTCACTAGTCTCTCTAAACGCATCAGAATCAAATGATAAAATTTCACCATTGTCCAGTGTATAAAATTGATCCTTCCTTAAAAGACTTGACAAGACGTTGTCAATTTCAGAATCGTTGATACCTGTGACATCAAAACGAATGTCTAACCATGATCCTTTTTGATCTACCTCTAAAGTAGGCTGAAACTCTTGCCCATCTAAAAATAGCTGGCGTAATTTCTTTCCCATTTTAACTTCAGCTAATTGACGAAAATCATCAATTTCTACTCGGAAGAATCGATAAAGTCCTTCTTGTGCAGGTATATTTTTTTCAAAACCAGTGTCAATTACTTTATACCTATACTTCTCAAATAAATCTAGCAGCCGCTGTTCACTTTTACGATCACGCAACACCTCTACTTGGTCCGGTAAAACTGGCTGATGGGTTTCATTAGTAGTAAAATGTATATTCCCGTAATGAAACTCAACCTCAACACGAATCATGCCCTTAATTTTCCGAAAAATTACGACTGATTTTAACGGCTCATTTTTGATCATAGTTGATACTTCCTCTGCCACAATTACCCGACCAATTTTCCTAAGAAAAGGAAATACTTCGCTAAATAATGGTGACAGCTGACTTTGCTGAAAGATAATTTCGGGTTCCTTTAGTCGCTTCAAAAGCTGTTTTAACGTAATGTAGGTTTCTTGTTGTTCGTGGGTAAGAATATAATAAGCATTGCCGACAAAGCCTAGAAAATAATTGCTGAAATAAGCAGTAAAGTCATCTTCTATTGTAAAAATAAAGTCGTCTGATTGCTTCATTAACCTAAATGTCAGAGGTAATTCTATTCCTTCATTCAATTGATGATAGCTTTTTCCATTCAAATTGACTGTTAAATTTCCTGTTTGTTCCATGTTTGCCATTAATTCTTGAATCCGATGAACTGGAAGCAGCAAATATCGTTTATCAAGCTTTCCTTTTACTTGAAGTCCGGCTTTACCTAATAGCTGATACGTTTCACTAACACCAACAAGATCTTCAATGATATCACGACATTTAGCATCAAATGCTCCAGCCTCGATTTGAAAACGATACTGCTTGTTGATTGTATAAACGGAATCCGTTTGATACGCATGTAAAAAATCATAAAGATTTTTTACAATGTAGCTGCGTTGATTTGAACGACTGCCTAAGCGAAGAGAGACAGCAAGCACGTCCAACTCCGGATGATATGGATTAGTAGGAATTGGTTCTACCACAAACTCCACAAACAAGGGTTGTATGGGCAGTGCATCTTTTTCTAACCGAGTAAACCCTTGATTTAATAAATCGGCAAACGATATTGAGCTTTCTTTAGGTTTAGGTAAAACCGTCTCTGGTTTAATGACTCTAGAAATCCCTTGTTCTCGTAAATATAATTCAACTGCTACCGTATGCTTACAGTAGCCGTGCTCTTCCCAGTAGGGACACTCACATAAATCATTTTCTTTTCCACTGCCGTCCAAATCGACCAAATAAAGTGCACTACCTAAAACCTCACCATGCCATACACGTCGAGCTGGATCCGCGGAGACCGAAAGCACGCGACCTTCTTTTAAATATGTTCTTCCACGTTCAATAACCTTTTCTGGAATACTCCATCTCATTAGTGTCTCTCCCATCCTTCTAGTTGATAACGAATTGTACTTTGACCAGTTCCGCTTGTTTGTACGATAACCTGTTGAGGAATTCGTTCCTTCAGTTCTCGTACATGACTGATTATACCAATCATACGCCCTTGGCTTTCTATTCCTTCCAGCGCGCTTACTGCCATTTCTAAAGCTTCTTCATCCAGTGAGCCAAATCCTTCATCAATGAATAGTGTCTCCATAGCAATTCCACCAGACTGGCTTTGAATAACTTCAGCTAAACCTAAAGCTAAGGCCAAAGCTGCTATAAAGCTCTCTCCACCAGATAAAGTATGCGCGCTTCTGCTGGCACCTGTATTGTCGTCATAAATGTTAATCTCTAAACCTGTATTCCCCTTTGAACGCCCAATTTGTTGGTTCAACTCGAATTGATAGCGGCCATTTGTCAACACAGCCAATTGCTGATTACCTGCCTGCAGCACCTCATTAAGATACCATTGTAAAACGAATCGCTCCAAACTAATTTTTGCAGGATTATCACCATTCATCGTTCGGTAAAGCTCAGTCAATTCATTAAGCTCATCTAATTGGCTGCTGCTCATCTGGTGCAGTTCCTGAATTTGCTGAAGAATTTCTTCCATTTGCTGCAATTGTATTTCCTTTTGATAAAAGGCTTCCTGAGCAGCTTGAAAGATTTCTTCTGATTTAATTACTCGTTCTTTTAAAGGATTCAAATCTGGATAAGTTTGATCCGCAATAGCTTTTTCTAACTGTTGAAAACGATCTTTTGCCAAAAGATAGCCATTTTCAAACACCTTTATCTCTTCTTCTAGTTCATAGAAATCTTGAGGTTCCTGGTAGTGCTTTTCAACAGAAGCCTGGTCAACACCCGATTTTTTTAGTACTTCAAAATAATCGACTGACTTTTGCTCCTGCTCGTTTTTCAACGAGTCAGTTTGATTCATTACTTGTTTCTGGCTTTCCATTAAACGAGTATTTTCAGTATTAATGAGCTGCCGTTCCTCTTGGTGAGCTCTGATTAATTGCTGTCTTGCACTGATCTCATCTTCTAAAGTTTTAATTTGTTGTTCTAGTTCTGCCGCTTTCCATTCTTGAGCCTGTTCTGCAGCAGTTTGAAGTCTTCCTGATAATAATTGAAGCTGGCTGTCAGCCTGTCTTAACTCCTCACTTGCTTTATCGTGCTCCATTTTTAATTGATGCTGCTGGGTTTCTAATTTCGTGATTTCTTGTTTAGCAGCCGCGATCTCAGCCAGTTCTTGAGCCGTTTCTTTTTGCTTTTCTTTTAAATAGTCTTGAATCTCTTCTAACTGGTGTCCATTTGCTTCGTTATAATACAATTGAACCTTCTCGGCAAACTTCGCAATTTCTTGTTGAAAGCTTTCAGTCTGTTCCTTGTGCTTTTGATGAGCTGTTTCATATTTCTTCGAATTTGTTCGAAACTCATTTTCGGCTGTTTCTTTTTGAATTTGCAACCGCTTGACACACTCTTCGACTTCTTCTAACGCCACTTGAAGTTTCATCAATTCGTTACTAGAGATACTTTCCTTATTTGCGGGTTTAGGATGCTGTAAAGAGCCACAAACAGGACACGGTTCACCCGGTAATAAATCTTGACTTAGTCGGGCAATTTCAAAGCTTGCCCAACGGCTCTTTTGTTTCTTGTTCTCAGCTATTCGAGCAGTTAACTCGTTGCTAAACTGACTAATTTTGTCTGTAAGAACTGCTAATTGAATTTGTTGCTCCTCAATGAGTTCTTCTTCTTGGTTTAGATGCCGTTGTTCTTTTAGCAACTGATCAACCTGCTGCTGAAATTGTACCTCTTGAAAACGTCGATCATGGAAAAACTCTTCAGCAGATTGTCTTTTTTTTAGGATAGTCAATTGATCTTGCAGTTCACCAGAGAGTGCAACGATACGGTCGCACTCTTGTTGAAGTCCTTTTTGCAGTAAGAGCAGCTCCTGTTTCTGAGCCTCTAACTCTTCTTTTTGAATAACAAAAGGCAAAGCATTCTTCCATTCCTGACATGTTGATTCTTTCAACGACCAATCGGATTGTTCACTTTCAAATTTTTCAGCCTGTTCTTGCCACTTTTGTTGTCTTTCAGCGAGAGATGCTAAGGCCTCTTGTATTTGGCTTGTTTGAATTTCTAATTGTTGCGAACTTTTCTCTAACTCTTTTATTCTTGTATACAATGGTAATAGCTGTTGAATTTTTTTCCCTTTTTCCGCTTGGCCCCGCTTTACAGACATCTCATCCTCTTGAGCTTGATACAAGCTAACTTCCTTTTGGGCTTCCTCAAATTGTTGAAATTTGATTACCAGTTGTTCGGCCTTTACAAGCAGTTCTTGTTGCTCTGTATAAGCTGTCTTTTTCACTAAGACCGTTTTTTGCATTTCTTGTAGAGCATGTTTTTCTCTAGTTAAGTAGTTTTTAGCATTGATCATTGATTCTTGATAAGTAGCTCCCTCATTAGTTACTACTTGCTGCAAGAGTTGATCAATTCGTACTATAATTTCGCTAACTTCTTTTTCTAGTTCCTGCTTTTTAATCTTCAGATTTTCTGTAAAGGTACGATAAATAGCTGTACCGAATAGGCTGCGCAGAACTGCTTCTTTTTCAGAGCTGTTGGCCACTAAAAATGTTCGGAATTCCCCCTGCGGCAGCATCGCTATCTGGCGAAACTGATCCTTATTTAAGTGAAGCATTCGGTAAATCATATCACTAACCGGCTCTACCTTCTGATAGGCCTCTACTTCTTTGGCTTCATTATCTAAAACTATCAGTTGAACCTTTTGATTCTTAGTGGTTTCACCTTTCCCACTTTTCTTTTGAACAACTTGTTTAGGGGAGCGCTCAATGACAAATTGCCGTCCTTGGTGCTCGAAAAAGAAGCGAACCCGTGTTTCTTCAGTAGCATCAGCAAACGTTGAGCGAATTTCATTTGCATTTCTTACCCCGCCGGAGGCATCTCCAAAAAGAGCAAACGTAATCGCATCAAAAATGGTCGTTTTCCCAGCACCTGTTTTTCCGCTAATTAGAAAAAGCGGTGTTTCGAGAAAGTGATCAAAATTAACTTCTTCATGAATAAAAGGACCGAAGTTTTCCATCACAATTTTTTTAGGAAGCATCGCCATCGCCTCCTTTTTTTATTAGCTGGTGAAACGATTGCTCGATCCATTTCTGTTGTCTTTTGGTTGGTTTTGATTGAACAATTGTTGTAAAAAACTCTTCAGTTAATTCAATAGGCGTTTGTTCCTTCAATTTTTTTACTGCTAATTGTTGGCTATTTTCTCGGCCATACAGACGTTCCACCTGTAGAACCCTTGGATAAACTTTTCTCAATTGATTCATCATATTAGGAATAATACTGCGATCTTCCAAAAGAAAAGAAAAATAGCGTTCCCGATTTAATTGCTGATACGTTTCAGGATTTAAGAAATGTGCAAAGGTTCCTTGAAGCTCCTGCATTTCTCTAAGTGGTTCTAATTCAATAAATTGAAGATTCAGTTGTCCCGTTGTTTCTACCAGCCATACACCCTTTTTCTGGTTCTTCTCTGAAAGTGAATATTTTAACGGTGAGCCACTATAGCGAGCATTCGGTAGATTTAAAGCATTTCTATTGTGCAAATGCCCCAAAGCAACATAATCAAAGTCCTCTAGAAGACTTCCGTTTATTCCATCTAACCCGCCAACCTCTACTTTCGTTTCAGAGTCTGTCCGACTACTGCCCGAAACGAAAAAGTGACTCACCAGTACGTGTTGGTATTTGGGATCAAATTGTTCCTTCATCTTCTTTATTACCAGCGGCATCGCCTCTTGAATAGATCGAATCGAGGAATTTTCAAAATAAATTCTCGCATCGACCGGTTCAAAATACGGCAATAGAAAGAATGCCGTATTCTCCATAACAACTGGTTTAAAGGCTTGGTCCAGTCTTGTATGTAAATGAAAATTCGATTGTGCAAACCACGGTGCTCCAGTGGCTAATCGCGTGGCACTGTCGTGATTCCCCGAAATTGCTAATAACGGAATTTCTGCTGTTAGGTTCATTGCAGCAATCGTCTGATTTAGCAAGCGAACTCCTTCTTCAGAAGGAACTGACCGATCGTATAGGTCCCCAGCTATCACAATCGCATCAACTTTTTCTGTCTTAGCAATTGTCAAAATTTGTTCGAGAATATAGGCTTGATCTTCCAACAAATCATAGCCATGTAATTTCTTTCCAATATGCCAATCCGCTGTATGTAAAAACCTCACCAAATCACCTTTTCTAAATAAGTCCTTCCTACAAGTATAACATGAGTCATTCTTTTTTTCTGCTGTTGATGCTAAAGAGTTATGCTGTTTTATCCGTCAAGCTAAACGTTATTTTTCTCATTTCCCCGCAGAGACTACCATTTTTATATCAAATGAGATAGGATAAATCTAGCCATATTTTTTGAAATTGGAGGAGAAGCTTATGCCAACTGGGATAATTATCAATTCAGCGTCAATCATATTAGGAGGACTAGCCGGAGGATTTTTAGGGCATCTATTATCTGAACGATTTAAGGAAGAAATTCAGTTGATTTTTGGTCTTTGCGCTTTCGCTATGGGAATTCCTGCTATCACACAAACAGCTAATCTACCAGCAGTTATTCTCTCTGTTATTTTAGGTACTTCTTTAGGGATGTTTCTACACTTAGAAAAGAAGATTGCAGGTGCAGCTGATTTAATGCAGCGTCCTATAAACAAATTGTTCCCCCAAGAACATTTAGCCGTCTCTCACGAGGAATTTGTAAGTGGATTGGTGACTATCATTGTATTATTTTGTGCTAGTGGTACGGGTATTTACGGAAGTCTGGATGCTGGCATGACAGGTGAACATACTATTTTAATTGCAAAATCTATTCTTGATTTTTTTACAGCAGCTATTTTTGCCTGTAATCTAGGTTACGTAGTTTCTGTCGTGGCTTTCCCACAATTCATTATTTTTTTATCGTTATTCCTATTTGCTGGCGTAATTCTTCCACTAACCACTCCCGAGATGATTTTAGACTTTCGCTCATGTGGAGGACTGTTAATCGTGGCAACCTCTTTTCGCATGATTCGTGTGAAGATGTTTCCTACAGCTGATATGATTCCTGCAATGGTTTTAGTTATGCCAATCAGCTGGATTTGGAGCAATATCTTCTTGCCCTTGCTTTAGAACAAAAAAATACCGACTGAAGAGTTCTCAATCGGTATGCTTTACTAGTCTTTATCTTTTTTTGTTGGTACATATTTGTAGTCTGGATTGATTTCAGTATCCAGCGTATCAAAAGCCTGTTGTACACGGATTTCTATCTCCGCCAAACCTTCTTTGTCCAACTTTTTAATATCACTTATTTCGATCGGTTCACCATAACGAACATAAACGGGTTTGCGCTTGAACAAATCAGAAAATTTTAGTGGCCCTTGATAGACACAAGGAACAATCTTTACTTTGGCTAATCTGGAGATCAAGGCCATTCCGCCTTTTAACTCAGTAGAGTGTCGTGTGCCGCTAGGAAACATAATCAAGCTTTTATCTGAATCTTTTAAAAGCTTAACAGGTTTTTTTACCACACTGGGGCCTGGCTTGTCACGGTTCACAGGAAAAGCATTCAAATGAACTAAAAAGAAGCGCAATACTGGATTCTTAAACAGCTCTTCCTTCGCCATAAAACAAAACTGTTTAGGCGAAGCTCCTAAAGCCATATAAATGGGATCCCACCAAGTACGGTGAGGAGCTACCAATATATAATTTTCTTCTTTGGGTAAAGCTGCTTGGTTTTCATAATGAGCATTCCCATTAATGATTGCTAACAAGATGCGTACAATGCCGCGAATAAATTTAAAAAACATCTTTTCTTCCTTTCTGTTTTCTAACGTAGATAAACGTAGTATAATACATGCGCACGATTTTTTTAAGGGGGTATAAGCAAATGTTAAACAATGGCGAACGAATTGACCAGCTCTATGCAGAGGACATTCAGATTATTCAAAGTTCTGAAGTCTTTTCATTTTCTTTAGATGCCGTTTTACTGGCCAATTTCCCAAGAATTCCCAAGCGTGGAAAAATCGTGGATCTGTGTGCCGGAAATGGCGCTGTTGGACTTTTCATCAGTAAAAAGACAGCTGCTTCAATTGATCAAATTGAATTACAACCTCGGTTAGCAGATATGGGGCGTCGTAGTATTCAATTAAACCAGTTGGACCAGCAGATGACCATGCATACCTTGGATTTGAAAGATACGTTTTCTCAGTTCAAACCCGATTCAACTGACCTGGTGGTTTGTAATCCACCCTATTTTAAAGAGTTGCCAACCAGCAGAAAAAATCCTAATCCTTATCTTGCTGCGGCTCGACATGAAATTCACGCAACATTAGAAGACGTTATTGCTACTTCTTCACGCTTATTGAAAATGAATGGACATTTTGCGATCGTCCATCGGCCAGATCGCTTTTTAGAAATCATTGATTGTTTGCGTTACTATCAAATTGCTCCTAAAAGGATTCAATTTGTTTACCCTAAAGACGATAAGGAAGCGAATATTTTGCTTATTGAAGGAATTAAACACGGAAAAAATGAAGGGTTGCGTTTCTTGTCTCCATTAATCACTTATGATGCTCAGGGAAACTACACTAAACCCGTTGAGGAGATGCTCTATGGCCGCAACTGATCACTATTTTTATGTTTTAGCCTGTAATGATCACACGTACTATGGCGGATACACAGTAGATCTTACTAGACGCTTAGCTGAGCACAACTCTGGTAAAGGTGCAAAATACACCCATCCAGCGAAACGACGGCCAGCTGTTATGATTCACGCAGAACATTTTGGTTCCAGAAGTGCCGCTATGAAAGCAGAGGCTGCTTTTAAACGACTTCCCCGAGGTCAAAAAGAAAAGTACTTAAAAGAATATCGAAAAAAAAGCGTTTTGTGAGAGTTCACAAAACGCTTTTACTATTGTCCTGTTAATAATGCCTTAGCAATTAGAGAACAGTAAGGAACAATTCCTTCCGGATTCGGATGAACTTGGTCATCATAAAACCAGCTAGGCTGGCTGCTGCTATAGCCATACCAGTCAATCAGTGTAATATTTTCATATTTTTCAGCCATTTCACCAAGCTTTTGGTTCACTTCATTTTGCCAGCGTTGTGTTGGTACGTGAACGTTTAACACAAATACTCGACGTTTATTTCCAATGATTTTCATCATTTGATCGAATTCGTCATCAGTAAAGGGCCCGTTGGTTCCAAGACTTAATAAAACTGTATCTTCCAATTGTTTTTTGTCTTTTAACGCTTGCAGCAAGGGCGGACTATCGTCTACTTGACGACCAACTTCACCATCGATTACCATTTTAGGGAAAATTTCTTTTAATCCACCCGCACCAGCTAATAAGACAGAATCGCCAAAAGCAGTGACCTGCATGTTTTCGGCTTTAGTCACTTGCCGATTGGTTAATCCATATTTTTCAGCCATATCAGGACCTTCACTACTTGTTTCAGTAGTTTCTGTGGAGGCCTGTGTTTTTTGTGCTTCTTTTTGATTCGCTTCAATCTGCTTTTGCAATTCTTGCTGGTTTGCATCTACTTGATTGGTCGGTGCCATCACAATACCAATTAAGGCTATTAAGGTAACTAAAGAAGTAGACAGCAATATAATCTTTTCTTTACTCTTCAGTGGCGCTTGCACCCAAGTTTTTAACTTAGCAAAAAGTCCTCGATAATTGAAAAATCGCAGTGGCTTTTCAACAAAGCGATAAGAGAGCTCCGTCACCAATAGAATTAAAACAATTTCCATGATCGTATGAAACACCAAGTGATCCGCGACATTAAACTTCGCTTCATAAAAAATCATAATCGGAAATTGATAAAGGTAAATTCCGTAGCTTCGTTTCCCTAACCAATTAAATACTGGATTAGTCAGCCATTTATTTAAGCTAGCTCCCGGATGCGCCGTAATAGCTACCAATACCACGCAAACTAAACTAATTAAGAACATCCCACCATAATAAAGGAAAGTAGTTCCATCATTTAGAAATAGAAAAGCAGCGGTTAACAACAGCAGTGAAACAAGTCCGATACTGTTTAACACTTTTTTTGCTTGCTTTGGTATTTTGGCCTTTAAGCGTGTGCTAGGCCAGATAAATGCCAAACCTGACCCCATCAAAATGGAGAATAATCTAGTGTCTGTTCCATAATAAACGCGTGTAGGATCTTGACCCGGTATAAATAAGATCGCCATCCATATTGCAGAAATTAGTGCAGCGATTGATATCGTGATATAAATCTTTCCACGATTTTTGACTAGCTTCATTAACAGAATGAAAATAATGGGCCAAAAAAGATAGTTCTGGGCTTCAACTGCCAATGACCAGATATGGGTAAAAGGAGACTCTCCAGCAAAACGATCGAAATAAGAAAGTCCATGCTCAATCTGCCACCAGTTATTGACGTAGAGCAAACTGCTGACTACATTACCTCGCAAATTATTCAACAAATTCCGTTGAAATAAAGTGATGTAGGCCGAAGAAGCAATCAGCATTGTTACCAGAGCCGGATAAAGCCGCTTCATTCTTCGTACATAAAACTTACCTAATTTAATTTTGCCGTTTTGTTTCCATTCTTGAAGAAGTAAATCAGTTATGAGATACCCCGAAACAACAAAAAATACCGGAACACCTAAGAAACCACCACGCATTTGAGAAGGCAGTAAATGATATAAAATGACTCCAATCACTGCCAACGATCGAAGTCCATCAAATCCAGTTATATAACGACTATTTTTCAGTCTTTTTTTCATTTTTTATTTCCAACTTTACTCTAGAATCAAATTAAACTATACGTTCTATTTATTCAAAGTGCAAGAGGTATATCAGAACATAAACATTTCCTAAATTTTACTTAATTAGAAAATAGTACGCTTTCATATCCCCTTCAGATGACCAGTAATACGCAATCTTTCACTAGTAACAATAGCATAAATAGAAATAAAAATGAATTACGGCTGACAATTGAATTGGTCGACCTTTTTTTACTAATTGACTATCACTTCCACAAGAACTAAGAATTTTCAGCCACTAATTATCTAAAAACAGCTTAAAACAAAACGTTGCATTTCTTCCAGATCAGTACGAGTGATCTCCTTTTTTATACGTCTGCTTCACTTTTATATACACATAAGCTTAAAAAATTTAGTTATCCTCAAATTATATTTCTTTAAAAGAACCGTTAATTTATTGCATGCTCATTCGCTTATAAACCACTGAGAACCTCGGTTAAAATAACTAAAAATACTTATAAAATATAACGCTAAACTTAATAAGTCAAAATTATAACGAAATTATTTATTTTTAAAGTATCCAAAAAACGTCTATTTAATAGGATTCGAGAGAGTAATTCTATTTTATCAAAAAAAAAACGTTTTCTTTTTCACTAATATATATTACAATGAGAGCGCACACTAAAACAACGTGAAAAGTACATAAAATTCAACTCATTTATTATTGTCTAGCAAAAATAAATCTACTAAAGATTAAGGAGATAAAAAGATGACCACAAAAAAACTGCAACAAACACAACTGTTCTCTATGGGAAGGCCTGGACTTCAACGTCGCTTTTGGGATCATTTTGAAATGTATCATTCTATTCAACATATTGTGGAAAGCTCAATTGTTATGCTTTTACGCAATGCTTTTTCACCGTTTGATTTTTCTTACATGGCACAAGATTTGATTTGTCATATTTTTTTGGAAAGTGATGTAAAGGAGTTAGCCCCTGTCCGTCATTTTTGTGTCTATTTTGAAGAATTTTTCACCCCAGAGGATTGGAAAAAGGTCCTTGACCGCTTATTTGAAAACCACGAAGAGTATTTAGCAGTCACCAAGTTTACTCGAGACAAAACTGATCATCTACACAAAATGCTGCATTCTGGTAACCGTGAAGCAAAAGAACTCATGAACATCGCCACTGTCTATAGAGACGCTAACGGTAAGAAGCATCGCTTTACTCTAAAGGATGTTGATCCCTGTTATTCTATTGAAGAGACTACTGATCTTTTATCCATTCTAAACACACTAACACTATTTGAAAAAGACGGTGTAAGACGCTTCACTGAATTAGTTCGATACACCTATTTGCCAACTGAGCCGATTTACGACAGTGAGCGCGAATCAGAACCAGCCGTTGACTTAGTAAAAGTCCTGCAGCCGCGAGTTACGGAAGCACTAAGTATCTTGATAAAACTGGAAGTTGTTGAAGAGGACAGCTCAGAAGATCCTGTTTTATTCGTAGATTCCAGCGACTATTTAAAAAATAATACCTATGCTGGCAAAACTCCAGAAGAAACGACTGACTTCTTACTGGATGGCTTTACTCTACCGCTTGAAACTGACGACACAGAAATGATTAACAGGATACTGACAGCTTTTGTACGAGGGATTCAGCTGAAAGATGCCAAACCCGAATTCTTGCTTGATGATATACCCAACAGTGATCCTGAGAATGAACCCAGCAATAGCAATGCCCGGAACTCGCCGTTAGAAAAGCTTTCTAAAAATGATAAGGGCAAACAACCATCCAAAAATAGGAAGAAAAAGCAATCCACTTATGAAGGACCAGAGAAGATTCGACAGAGAAAGGAACAACACGAAAAGAAGCAGCTGAAACGACGATTGGATAAAAAGCTGGGGAAAAAGAAGAAAAAACGGAAATAATTCGAGCTGTTCGCGCAAACGAAAAACTTGAGTCGAAAAAAGCGAGGCAGCAGCCTCGCTTAGTCTAAAGATTCTTCATAAAATCGTCCCATGATGCGAACATTCTCAGAGATGCTGACAAAAGCTCCTGGATCGGTTTCCCGCATAATCGTTTCTAGTTGCGGTAACTCAAAACGCGTGACAACGGTAAAGAGCACCGTCTGTTTGTCATGCTTGTAAGCACCCTCCGCCTCATTAATTATCGTAATTCCTCTTCGCATACTCTCTTGAATACCGTTAATAACTTTATCTGGACACTTAGTTACAATCATTACCTGCATTTTACGCTGTTTGGTGTACAATGCATCGGTAAGCTTTCCGCTCATAAAGATAGACAAAGCTGAATAAAACATGTATTGCCAGCCAAATAGAATTCCGGCAATCAGCATAATCATTACATTAAATACAATCGAAATAGAACCTACCGAACGCCCTGTCTTTTTACGAATTGTAATACTTAAAATATCCAATCCACCAGAAGACAACCCGTTTTTTAAAGCAAAACCAATTCCTACGCCCATAATGGCTCCACCAAAAATGGCGCAAATGATAGGATCATCCGTTAATTGAGTCTCCGGAATGATATGCATAAAAAAGGATGTCAAAAAGACAGTCACAAAAGTAAAAATTGTGAACTTGTGACCAATTTTAAACCAAGCCAAAACAAATAATGGAATATTCAGCAAGAACAAAGTAATAGAAACTGGTACAGTATACCCAATCAATTGATGAGACAGAGTTGTAAGTATTTGAGCAAATCCAGTTATACCGCTGGAATAAATATTCCCTGGTTGATAAAAGAAATTAACCGCGATGGAAGCTAAAAATGCATAGACAACAGCAACAGACAAACGGGTGGCAAAATCATGATACGGCCAACCCTCTATCTTCTTTTTCATTTTATTTAAAGGCCTCTTTTCCACAAATTCATACACATTATACGGGGTTTCTTACTAAAAAGAAAGCACGCCCCAAAAGAGCGTGCTTATCTTAGAATATTCTTAGTCTTCTACATTTGTAGTGTTAATGCTTAACTCATACAGTTGCAATGGAGAAACCGTACTTGGAGCATCCGACATTGGGTCTGCAGCTTTCCCATTCTTCGGAAAGGCAATGACTTCACGAATATTGTCTTCTCCGGCCAATAACATAGCAAAACGGTCTAAGCCAAGAGCAATTCCCCCAATTGGCGGGAATCCTAGGTCTAAGGATTCTAATAAGAAACCAAATTGTTCATTCGCCGATTCACGAGTAAATCCTAATGTTTCAAAAACCTGTTCCTGCAATTCACGTGTATGGATACGCAAGGATCCCCCACCTAATTCATAGCCGTTTAAGACAATATCATAAGCTTGTGCGTAAACCTTCTCTGGATGGTCCTTTAAGTTTGAAATATCTTCATCATTAGGCATAGTGAATGGATGATGCGCGGAGACATATCGCCCTAGCTCTTGATCATATTCAAACTGAGGCCAGTTAACTACCCATAGATAATTAAATTTACTTTCGTCAATCAACCCTAATTCTTTCCCTACTTTAGAACGGACAGCACCTAAAGCTGTTACTGCAGTTAAAAATTGATCTGCCGCAAACATTAGCACGTCACCAGCCTCAGCTTTCATTGCTGCTTTAAGTTCCTCAGCAACTCCGCCCATAAATTTAGCAATTGGTCCAGTTAGTTCACCCGTTTCATCTACTTTGATCCAAGCTAAGCCTTTAGCTCCAAACTGTCCGACAAACTGACCTAATCGATCCAATTCTTTACGAGAATATTTGTCTGCTGCGCCTTTAGCATTTAAAGCCTTAACCACACCGCCGTTGTCTGTAGCCATACGGAATACTTTGAAGTCAGTTGCTGAAGCAATCTCTGTTACATCAATCAATTCCATATCAAATCGGGTATCAGGTTTATCCGAACCATAGCGTTCCATCGCATCATCCCAAGTAATCCGTGGGAAAGGCAGCGTTACTTCAACATTCAAAAGATCTTTCATTACTTGAGCAATCATGTTTTCAGTATATTCTTGAATCTCTTCTGCAGTTAAAAAGCTTGTTTCAATATCAATTTGAGTAAATTCTGGTTGGCGATCTCCACGCAAATCTTCGTCACGGAAGCAACGAACAATTTGGTAGTAACGGTCAAAACCAGCTGTCATTAACAATTGTTTCAAAATTTGCGGTGATTGCGGCAACGCGTAAAAATGACCAGGGTGAACACGTGAGGGTACTAAATAGTCCCGGGCTCCTTCTGGTGTTGATTTCGCCAGATAAGGTGTTTCAATATCCAGGAAATCATTGTTGTCTAGAAAATTGCGGACCGATTGAGTCAAACGATGGCGCAGCATGATATTCTGAGTCATTTTCGGGCGACGTAAATCCATATATCGGTATTTCAAACGGACTTCGTCGCTGATATTTTGATCATCTTCAATTGAAAATGGGGGTGTTTTTGCTTCATTCAGAATGACAATTTCTTCCCCTTTGATTTCAAAATCACCAGTAACCATTTTAGGATTCACTGAGTTTTCGTCACGACGAATAACTGTCCCGGTAATTTCCACCACATATTCGCTGCGGCATTGATCTGCCACTTCCCAAGCCGCTTTGGATTCCTCAGGGTTGAAAACTACTTGAACAACACCTTCCCGGTCGCGTAAATCGATAAAAATTAAACCACCTAAATCGCGGCGCTTTTGAACCCAACCTTTCAGTGTTACTTTTTTATCCAACCACTGGTCAGAAATTAAACCACAATAAACCGATCTTTTAGCCATTATTCTACTCCTCATTCTTTGTAATTATTTTTTGCTATGAATCATTCTTCTATAATGAAGGTCATCATTTCGTCATATACTTCATTAAATTGCTGATAAATATCCTCTAGAGGGAAGGTTTTCTCTCTGTGAGAGGCTAAAGCCTTCACATTGATTTGACCTTTTTCCAATTCATCTTCTCCCAAAGTTAAAACCAGTTTTGCTCCTTGCTTATCAGCTGATTTAAACTGGGCTTTGGCTTTGCGCTGCATGAAGTCTCGATCCGCTGAGTAACCAAATCCGCGGATTGCCTGAACTATTTTAAGGACTTCCATATTCGTTCCTTCGCCAATTCCGACTACATAAGCATCCAAGTTATTAATTGCTGGAACAAGGACATCTTCTTGTTCTAACGTCAACAAGATACGCTCAATTCCCATAGCAAAACCAAAACCTGGTGTAACTGGTCCTCCAAGCTCTTCAACCAGTCCATCGTAACGTCCACCGCCACAAATGGTAGACTGTGCTCCCATACCTGGTGCATCACTGATTATCTCAAAAATCGTATGCGTGTAATAATCCAATCCCCGAACCATCCGGTGATCAATTTCATACGCAATACCTAAATGCTTTAAGGTTTCAGTTACTGCCTCAAAATGTTTTTGAGCAGGTTCGCTAAGATAATCTAAAATGCTGGGTGCATTTGCCACAATTGGTTTATCCTTCTTATCCTTACTATCCAATACCCGCAACGGATTTTCATGCAGTCGCCGTCTGGAATCTTCACTCAATTCGGCTTCAAAAGGTTCTAAATAATCAATTAATGCCTGACGATAAGCAGCACGTGTTTCCTTGTCCCCGATTGAATTGATTACCAATCGGATTTGTCGAATTCCTAATTGATTGAAATAATCCATTGCCATTGCCATAACTTCAACATCTAAGCTAGGGTTTTCACTGCCGAAAGCCTCAATACCAATTTGATGGAATTGACGTAATCGTCCCTTTTGCGGACGCTCATAACGAAACATAGGTCCTGTGTAATAAACCTTGTAAGGCTTCTTGTGTTCTGGTCCAAATAGTTTGTTTTCCACATAAGCCCGAACAATAGGAGCAGTTCCTTCTGGACGCAGTGTAACATGACGATCACCTTTATCTCGGAAGTCATACATTTCCTTTGATACAATATCAGTGGTATCGCCCACACTGCGGGCAATTACCTCATAGTGTTCGAACATAGGGGTGCGGATTTCTTGGTACTGATAATCCCCAAATAGTAATCGCGCAGTTTCTTCCACAAACTGCCATTTTTCACTTTCTCCAGGTAAAATATCATTGGTGCCTTTTGGTCGCTGATAATTCATCTTTTTGCCTCTTTTCTTGATTGACGTAAAAAAGCCCTTGCTCAGCTGAACAAGGACGAAATAATCGCGGTACCACCTATCTTTGAAAAAGTTTCCTTTTCCCTCTAGCAATTAACGCTTGCGATACGGAGCGGCTTTGCACCCGCTCATCTCCAGAATGTCTTTCAGAAACGCGATTTGGAATTGCTCTCAGCCTAGGCAAATTCTCTCTGCACCCTCTTCGTTGCTTACTCTTTCTTTCATTGATGTTAATTATCATCTTTTAAGCTACTAAAAAAAGACCGGAAAGTCAAGGCGAAGTGAAAAGAAAAAGCAAGATATTTCACTTTTTTTGCATTCCACTTTACACTTAATTGAAAGAATAGGAGTGAGGAAATAATGACAGACGTAAGAATTGGTAGATCACGAGTTTATTCAACTGATTTGGGTCTAGGAACAAATGCAGTTGGTGGACACAATTTATTCCCTAATTTAGATGAAGAGAAAGGAAAAGCGGTTGTTCGTGCAGCATTAGATAATGGCATCACATTGCTGGATACCGCTTTTGCTTATGGAATGGGACGTTCAGAAGAGTTAATTGGTGAAGTATTGCAAGAGCCAAGCTATGATCGCTCCAGAGTGATTATCGCTACTAAAGCTGCTCAAGATGTCACTAAAGGCGGTGCTCTTAACAATTCACCTGAATTCTTGAAACAGGCCGTTGAAGATGCGTTGCAACGATTACAGACTAACTATATCGATATTTTCTACATCCATTTTCCAGATGATCACACCCCTAAAAATGAAGCTTTGGCTGGTTTACATGAATTAAAAGAAGCTGGAAAGATTCGTGCAATTGGCGTTTCGAATTTTTCGTTGGAACAGCTAAAGGAAGCTAACCAAGAAGGCTATGTCGATGTGGTCGAAGATCAATATAGTTTGCTGCATCGCGAAGCTGAAATCAATTTATTCCCTTACCTAAAAGAACATCGAATTGGTTTTGTTCCATTCTTTCCTCTTGCATCTGGTTTGCTGACAGGGAAATATACCGAAGAAAATGGTTTTGACAGGTCAGACATGAGAAATGATAATCCTGATTTTAAAGGCGAACGATTCAAACAAATTTTAGCCAAAATTGATCTGCTTCGTCCAATTGCTGAAACCTACAATGCCACAGTTGCCCAGCTGGTATTGGCTTGGTACATGAAAAATCCTGAAGTTAGCGTAGTGATTCCCGGAGCTAAGCGTCCTGAACAAGTCGAGGCAAATGCAAAAGCAGTTGATATTCGCTTGTCGGAAGCAGACTATACCATGATTGATGAACTATTTACTGACTTAAACTGAGGCACTTGTCTCAGTTTTTTTGTTGAATACAAAGCGGATAAAGTCAAAGTAGGTCTCGCTTTTTTTATTTTTTTGCTTTAAACTAATACAAAAGACTTCTATATAAAACCTAGTAAGCTTTTATTTTTGAGCAGCAGACTATTTAGCGTCTTAAATAATTTAACAATAAAAATCAAGGAGTGATACTAGTCATGTCAGAAGTACAAATCGGAAAATCTTCAGTATATGCAAGCAAGCTGGGGCTGGGAACGAATGCAGTTGGTGGACACAATCTATACCCTAATCTAGATGAAGAGGTTGGAAAAGAAGTGATCCGGACTGCTCTTAGAAACGGAATTACTTTACTGGATACGGCCTTCTCTTATGGACGTGGACGATCAGAAGAATTGATCGGGGAGGTTTTACAGGAAGAAGAATTTGATCGTTCAAAAATCATTGTAGCTTCTAAAGCAGCACATGACATGTCCAACGGTGGAGTCTTCAATAATTCTCCTGAATTTCTAAAAAAGGCAGTTGAGGAATCCTTAGAACGTCTGCAAACAGATTATTTAGATATTTTCTACATTCACTTTCCGGATGAATCTACTCCTAAAAATGAAGCAGTCGCTGCTTTGTATGAGTTAAAGCAAGCTGGTAAAATAAAAGCTATTGGGGTTTCAAACTTTTCACTGGAACAATTGAAAGAAGCCAATCAAGACGGGCATGTTGATGTGATTGAAGAGCGTTACAGTCTAATTCATCGAGAACATGAAAATACCCTGTTTCCATATTTAAGAGAAGAGCAAATCAGCTTTGTTCCTTATTATCCTCTGGACTCTGGTTTATTAACCGGAAAATATGAACAAGAAGCAACGTTTGATGATAGTGATTTACGCAGCAAAAATCCAGACTTTAAAGGAGAGCGTTTTAAAGAAATCATTGGCAAAGTGAATCAGTTAAAACCCATTGCTGAGCAATACAATGTGAGTGTTACTCAATTAGTATTAGCGTGGTACCTGAAGCATCCTATGATGGGTGTTGTCATTCCTGGTGCCAAAAATCCGAAACAAGTTGAAGCTAATTCTAAAGCCAGCGACATTCCGCTTTCTCAAGAAGATTTCGACAAGATCGATCAATTATTCCAATAAAAAAGAGGCAGCCAGACTTTTTAGTCTAGCTGCCCTATTTATTCATTCACAATATTTTGAGCTTTTCCATTAAGAAAGCCAGCCAAATTGTCTACAGCAATGCCCATCAGACGTTCTCTTGTCTCCACAGGTGCCCAAGCAATGTGAGGTGTGATGAAGCAGTTTTTGGCCTTTAATAACGGGTTATCAGCCTGAATTGGTTCAGTTGAGACCACATCAACTCCTGCTGCAGCGATTTTCCCTTCATTTAAAGCATCGGCAACTGCCTGTTCATCCAGCAGACCACCTCTAGCCGTATTTAACAGAATTACCTGATCTTTCATCTTCATGATGGATTCTTCATTAATCATCCCAGCAGTATCTTTTGTCTGAGGAATGTGCAAACTGATAATATCAGATCTCTGATATAGCTCAGACAAAGAAACTTGACTCAACCACTCCTCTTCAGAAGGTTTAGGTCGATGATTCGCATAAATCACCTCCATATTCATTGCATGGGCTATTTTCGCAGTTGCGTGAGCAATGGCACCATAACCAATTAGTCCTAGCGTTTTCCCTCTTAATTCCATCAGAGATGTCTTGGTATAAGTAAAATCAATGCTTTTTTCCCAATCACCCCCATGAACAGACTGATTATGTAAGCCAACTTGACTAGTAATTTCCAATAATAAAGCAAAAGTAAACTGCGCAACAGCATCGGTTCCATAAGCCGGAATATTGGTCACGGTAATCTTTCGTTTTTTGGCTGCTTCCGTATCAACAACATTATAGCCTGTCGCAATCACACCTATATACCGAACATTTGGTGTCTGCGATAATACCTCTTCATCTATCGGTGTCTTATTAGTCAGAATAACTTCTGCCTCACCAATACGTTCAACAATTTCATCTATATTCGTATAAGAGGTACGGCCATACACGCTTACTTCACCAAAGCGTTCAAAACCTTTCCAAGATAAATCACCTGGATTTAACGCATGACCATCTAATACAACAATTTTCATAAACATCCTCCTAGTAAAAAAGAGCTTAAGACAACGATCAACTAAGACCATTATCTCAAACTCTCAATTAAAAGTCCGTTCAGAAACTTACTTCAGCGGGAGTTAAAAATTTTCTCACTGTCTACTTATTGTTTGCGGCTGATTTTTCGAACAGTTATTGAAGGAATTTTTATATATTTAAAGTAGTCTCTTTCACGGAAACTTTCCTAATATGCGCGTGCGATCCACACAGTGTGTTTCGCAGGTTCCCCAGTAACAATGTCCACAGTTTTTTCAACTGGAGGATTGAATGGGATATTGCGAGTTGTAAAGCCAGTCTCTTCTTTGATTTTTGCCTCGGTTTCTTCTGTACCATCCCAACCGATTAAGACAAATCCAGGGACTTCGCCAGTTTCTTTGGATTTGGCGATATGCTCTTTCAACTCATCTAGCGTATCAATGTCATAGTGCTCATTTTCTTTATAGCGAGCAGCAGCACTTTCGTATAGACGTTTTTGCATAGTGTCTAATTCTGTCGTAATGTACTCTTCGATATCATCTAAGGAAACGGTCGCTTTATCCTCAAGGTCACGCATTTTAACAACAACCTGATTGTTTTCCAAGTCACGAGGACCAAATTCAATACGCAATGGCGCGCCTTTTAGTTCCCATTCGTTAAACTTATAGCCAGGTGTATTTTCTGTTTGATCAATTCGAACACGCAAGTCTTGAGCTTTCAAAGTTGCTTGTAATTCTTTCAAGCGATCTAAAATAGCTGGGTTCTTTTGCCATGGACCTACTGGAATTAAGACTACTTGTGTAGGTGCAACTTTTGGAGGTAAAACCAATCCTTTTTCATCGCCGTGAACCATAATTAATGAACCGATTAAGCGAGTAGAAATTCCCCAAGAAGTTGTGTATACATGTTCGTGTTCATTGTTGCGATTTAAGAATTTAATGTCGAAAGCTTGTGCAAAGTTGTTGCCAAGGTAATGAGACGTTCCTGCTTGGACGGCTTTACCGTCACGCATCATTGCTTCGACAGAATAGGTATCAACAGCACCCGCAAAACGTTCAGATGGTGTTTTTTGACCACGATAAACTGGGATTGCCAATGTATTCTCAATTAAATTTGCATACGCCTCTAATGCACTCATTGTACGGTTGCGCGCGTCTTCTTCAGTTTCATGAGCGGTATGGCCTTCTTGCCATAAAAATTCTGAAGTACGTAAGAAAGGCATCGTTTTCTTTTCCCAACGGAATACATTCGCCCATTGGTTAATCTCTAAAGGAAGGTCACGATAAGAATTGATCCAGTTAGAGAAAGCATCTCCAATCAAGGTTTCTGAAGTTGGTCGAAGCGCATACGGCTCTTCTAATTCTTCATCGCCGACTTTTGTCAACCATGGTAACTCTGGTGCAAAACCTTCCACATGTTCTTCTTCTTTTTCTAAGAAATGTTTAGGGATCAACATTGGGAAATACACATTGCGGATATCTTCTTCCTTCAAGAATTTGTTGAAGTCATCTTGAATATGCTGCCATAACTCGAAGCCGTCTGGTTTAAAAATAATACAGCCGCGAACAGGAGAATAATCCATTAAATCCGCTTTTTGAATTGTTTGTAAATACCATTTTGAAAAATCTTCTTTTTGTAAATTTGACATCTAAACATCCCCTTAAAAGTTAATAAAAAAAACCGTTCCATCCCTACATTACTGTAAGGACGAAACGGATAATTTCGCGGTACCACCTTGCTTGGCCATTCTTAGATGACCCAACTTTCAGCTCCCTTAACGCTGGAGATACGTGCTGCTTTCGCAACATACTTCTTCGACAGGTTCATAAATTTCAGTAGACGTGTTGATCTTTCAGCCGATGAATCAACTCTCTGATTGTCATGAAAATTTATTACTAGCTCGAATGCTTACTCATATGTTAAAGGGTTATTTAAAAAAAAGCAAGTATTAATTTGAATTTTTTTAATTTTCTTCCTCCGGTTTATAACGCTCTTCTAAACGACTCATCCACCATCCTAAAGCCGCTCCCAAGAAACATAACACCCCACAGCCAACAAATCCTAAGAAACCGATTCCGCTGTAGTCGGTGGGAATAATCATGATCGTTGAAGCAAAAACAATTCCTAAAATGAAATGAAACATCGGTGAAAAATAACGATTAAAAATCCAATCCATCACTTTTGACAAGCTTAAAACAGTCGCTAAGCCGCCAATAGCAATAGGAATAAGAACGCTCAAATCCAACGTTTTAAATCCATCTGCCATTGCTTTATACATCCCCATATATACTAGGAAGTTAGAGGGACTTAAGCCAGGAACAATCAATCCTAAACCAATTAATCCCCCAGCAATCATCCATGTGAAAAAGTTTTGATCCACTTCACCAAACAAGCCTGATCCCTGCCACAAAAATAAGAATCCTGCTGCAAAACTAACCACAAGAATGACGATATCACGCGTCGACCGGCCATGTTTCCCTGCTTCTTTCCATAACGCAGGAACAGTGCCAATGATACAGCCGACAAAGAACCATAATATGATAGTTTCAAATTCGCCAAGCAAGAAACTAACCGCAAAAGATAAAATAAATACACCTGCCAGACCGCCCAATCCTACGGGGATAAAAAACAGGACATTCTCTTTAAAGTTCTTTGTGATATGTGCCAGAAACGAAATGATCCGTTCATAAATACCAAAAACTGCTGCTAAAGCTCCACCGCTGACACCAGGTAAAATAAAACCAGAACCGATAAACATTCCTTTGATAAACCGTAAAAACCAGTCACTTCTTACTGGCTTCGTTATTTTTTTACTTTCCATCAACCTTTTTCTCCTTAATTTTCGCATTTCTACCTTATTCAGTGTAACGATAAAGAATTGTTGTGGCAAGATTTTTATCCAGTTTAGCTCATTCTTTGCTTTTAAATTGGACAAATGACGCTTTTTCATAGACTAGATCCTTTAATCAAATTTTGTTAATGGGGGTCGTTTCTCTCAATTTTTTGATCTGCGTTGATACAAAAAAAGTTTTTTATTTTTTATGATATAAACTGCTTGCATTGAAACTCGTTTCATAAAGTACACTGTACTTAGATAAGAAAAAGGAGGAATAAACATGAGAACCTATGTTAAAATTCAAAAAGATGGTAAAGAAAAGTTGTATTATGCATTTATTCAGGTAAAGGACAATAGTTTAGTGCTTACATGTTCCGTCGGTTTATTGAAATCCTTCAAACGTGTTATCGATTTATCAAAAATTTCCTATTTAGGTGAAGATCAATATTATGGCGGAAAGCGTATCATCTTCGCTTATGAAGAAGAGCAATTTGCTATTTTTGAGTTTGGTCCAGCTGTCATTACTGATTTGCATAATCAATTATCCCTAAAAAAAGAGGTAATCAATTATGGCAAATATCCGAGATATAGCTAAAATAACGGGCTATTCCGTTTCAACGGTTTCAAGAGTGATCAATGACTATCCTTATATCAAAGAAGAAAAACGCAAAAAGGTTTTGGCTGTCATGAAGGAGCTCAACTACATTCCGAATAAAACTGCCCAAAATTTGAGTCACGGTGAAACTAAAAATATTGGTGTGGTTTTACCCTTTACGAACCATCCTTACTATACCCAATTATTAAGCGGAATAATGGAAGAAGCTTTTCTTTATTCCTACAAGATTACCTTGTTGCCGACAAACTATAACCCAAAACTTGAAAAAGATTACTTGGACCAATTTGCAGCCAAAGAATTTGATGGTTTAATTATTACAACGATGGCCAATAAGCCCGATTTTTATCGCGCCTATCTTACTTATGGTCCACTAATATTTTGTCAAAAAATTGCATTGGAAAACGTTGGCTCTGTTTATATCGATCTAGAATCTTCTATCTATGAAGCCCTGCTCTATTTAAAAGAGCGTGGGGTTAAAAAGTTAGGTGTTACTTTAGGCCGCAGTAAAAAAATCAGCCAGGATTCCGTCTTAATTGAAAGGCTTAGTTACCAAGTATTTCCTGATTTTGATCCAGCAAATATTTTTTGGGATTGTTTCTCTGGAGAAGATGGCCCACAAGCTGCAGAATTTTTCGCAAACAAGCAGGTAGATGGTTTATTAGTGAACAGTGATGAGCTTGCTGCTGTTATTTTGCGAAACTACCCAACTCCAATAGTCGTTGGTCGAGAGAATTTGTTAATTAGTGAAGTCATGAATTTCTCTAGTATTGACCATCACCTAATTGATTGTGGTCGCCAAGCATTTCAGCTGTTTTATCAAGAAAAGCAAGATAAGATCTGCTTACCTTATGAGTTAATCAAACGTTAAAGTTTAGCCAGCTAATTTTCAATAGAAAATAGCTGGTTTTTCTTTTATACTAAAGCTATGAAAAACATTCCTAATCTTATGACTAGTTGCCGAATTTTACTGACCCTTTTTTTGCCTTTTACAACTCCTTTTGATCAAAATTTTCTAATTATCTATACACTTTGTGGAGTCAGTGATATGGTGGATGGCTATCTAGCTCGCAAATTAAAATGTTCCAGCGATCTAGGAACATTCTTAGATACTTTGGCAGACACACTTTTTTTATTTCTAGCAGCGGGTACTTTGCTTGTAAAAATTTCACTGCCACTTTGGCTGCTGCGTGCAGCTTTGGTCATTCTTGTCTTTCGACTGTTTACCTATACTATCGGCTTTATCCGTTTTCGTCAGTGGACAAGTCTTCATACTTGGCTCAATAAATTAACCGGCTTACTGCTGTTTTTGACTCCCTACCTTTATAACTTTATATCGCTGCCTATTTGGGGAATAATCGTTGTGGTTGTTGCTGTACTATCCGTTTTAGACGAACTGTTGATAGTCGCTTTGTCAAAAAAATTAGATAAAAACTGTCGTTCGTTTTTTTCTTGTATCATAAAATGAAGGTAGATAGCCGTCTTTACTAACGTTCAGTTATACCAAACTGACTCAACCTAAATTGAGCCCTGTTGCAAGAACATCTCTTAGCAGCAGAGCTTTGTTTAACGAGATTCGATTTCTTCAAAAATGCTTATCGGTGACGTGGTCATACTTTTTGCGAGAATTTCAGCAATTTCTTCGGGTGATTGTCTCGCACCCGTACGCAGCCAACGTTTAACGATAGCAATCACACCATAATAAATAAATTCCTGCTGCAATTTCTCACTTTCTGTAATCTCAGGCGATACGTTCTGAAGTTTGAGCTGAACGGTTTTAATATACAAGCGCTCCAAACGCTCAATGAATTGTGGGCGGCCATTTTCGCCAATCAGAACCTGCGCTAGTTCCTTGCGTTCGTAGAGGAATATCATCAAGTTTTCACAGGCCTCTTTAAAGAACTGGAAAATATTAGCTCTTCCATATTGCTCAATTTTGCTTTTTACTGTCACACCAACGTGATCTTTCATCACTTGTTCGAGACTGCTATACATTTCCTCTTCTACTTCTTCCAGTAAAGCATATTTGTCCACATAATAATGATAAAAGGTTCCTCGATTTATTTTGGCACGCTTAGATAACCCTGCTACGGTGATTTTATCAAAACCAATTTCATCCATCATTTCAAAAAATATTGTGATAATGTGCTGCTTCGTTCGATCTGTTTTATTCGACATCATACTTTCCTTCCACAATTTTCCGTTATCTGTTTATTTATTCAACAAAGTCAAATCTACTGTTGCCTTTTTGAACACTCCGCTGCTCGTTGTTTATTGTTACTTGAATGATTTCATCCTAAACTAAAGCACATAATAAATCAACATAGTGTTCAAAAAAAGGAGAAGATCATGACTTATATTCAAGCAACAAACCTGCAGAAAAATTATTTAACAGCAACTACTGAAATTCCGGCATTGAAAAATGTAACCTTTGCTATCGAAAAAGGAGAATTTACTGTAATTTTAGGCCCCAGTGGTTCTGGGAAAACAACTTTGCTTAATCTTTTAGGAGGAATGGACAAAGCAACAAGTGGTGAACTGATTGTAAATCAGAATACCATCCACTCCTTCAAGGATCGAGAACTAACTAATTACCGTCGTCACAGTATCGGCTTTATTTTTCAATTTTATAATTTGATTCCAACCTTAACTGCTTTGGAAAATGTAGCCATTGCTCAACGAATTGCGAAAGACCCGTTCGAAGCTACAGAGATCTTAACAAGGGTTCAAATGTCCCATCGACTTAACAATTTTCCGCAAGAACTTTCTGGTGGTGAACAGCAACGTGTCTCTATTGCTCGTGCTGTCTGTAAAAATCCTCAATTGATTTTATGTGATGAACCCACTGGAGCATTAGATAGTACTACTGGACAGCAAGTGTTATACCTGTTAAAAGAAATGTCGGAAGTGCATGGACATACTATTATTGTAGTTACTCACAATGCAGCTATTGCCCAAATCGCAGATCGGGTTATTCACCTAAAAGACGGCGCCATACTTAAAAATGATCGACAGCTTCATCCATTGAAGATTGATGAGGTGAGCTGGTAATGTTAATCCGCAAAACAATTCGTGATTTTCGTCAAAATGGTTTAAGTTTCTTCGCCGTTTTTTTAATGAGCTTTATTTGTCTGTTTGTTTTTACCGGTATATATAATCTTAGTCAGCAAATGGAGCAAACTGGTAAAAAATTTATAGCAGACAGTCAGTTAGCCGACTATTTATTAACAACCCGACGACTGGACGAGAAGAAGGAAAAGGAAACTGCCTCTTTACCTTCTGTAGAGGAGATGTCTTTCCGTCATGTGGGTCAATTTGAAAACAATGACCTTTCATTAACTTTACTTTCTTTTGATCAATCAAAAATTAGTCAGCCTCAAGTAATCCAAGGTGCCAGTCTGCAACAGCAGCCGGGGATTTGGTTGGATCAAGATTTTTTCCGAGAAAATAAGTATCAATTAAATGATGAGATCACGATCAATCAAACAATTTGTAAAATCCGTGGAACCATCCGACAGCCGGAATTTATCTACTTTACCGAAAGTGCCGATCAACCTTTGCCAAATCATAAAGAAGTCGGCTATGCATATGTATCGGAAGAGACCTTTGCCCAATTGGGAATTTATTCAAGCCAGCAGTTACTGCTGGACACGAAAAATCAAACGAATCAAGCGTGGTTAGAAAAACAGCTGTCTTCTATTTGGGGTTCTGATTTTCAACAGCTGACCTCGCAAAAGGATAGTTCAGGTATTGGTGTGTTCACTGATCGATCGGAGCAAATTAAACGATTGGCAATTTTGTTCTCTGGATTATTCTTAATTCTTACCTTAATTACAATGGAAGCCACCATGAGGCGTTTTATTAAGCAGCAGCAATTACAAATCGGTAGTCTGCTCGCTCAAGGGCTAAGCAAACGGTCTTTATTGTTTCATTACTCTTTATTTGGCTTACTAATATCCTTTGCCGGTTCGTTCATTGGTTGTTTATTGGGACCAAGAGTTCTATCACCTATTTTATTATCGGTAATCGGTAATCAATTCTCTGTACCTGCCTGGGAAAATAGTACCAGCTCACTAGGTTACTGGGTAGTTGCCCTTGTTACCTTGTGCAGTGTCCTCGCCACTCTAATTCCCGTGGCGCCAATTATGAATAAACTGCCTGCAGTCATTTTGCAAAAGCAGACAAACGAGCGTTTTCGTCGAGTCTGGTTAGAGCATTCATTTATTTGGAAGTACCTCCCCTTTTCTCTGCAATGGACGCTGCGTGATATTCAGAGAAATTTACGCCGAGGTATCCTTGGTATTTTTGGAGCGATGGGCTGTATGATATTACTAATAGCTGCCTTTGGAATTAATGATTCAATCGATCACTCCTTGCATCAAGTTTTTTATGAAACCTATCATTACAATGAAAAGGCTAGCTTCATACAGCCCTTAGCTGAAAAACAACAAGACGATGTTGAAAAGCTGTTCTCACATGAAGGTCAATGGTTGGAACAACAAACAGTTACTTTACTAAATGGTTCAGAAGAGCAGCTTATTACTGCTACCATTGCTTCACCTGGAAATTTTCTGAATTTAAGCACGCATTCAGAAACACTTTCCCTGCAAAATTTAAAGGACAACGAAGTAATTCTTTCTTCTGCTCTAGCAAACAACTATCAAATCAAAAAAAATGATTCCATCTATGTGAGGATTGGCCAAACAATTATTCCGCTTCAGGTAAAAGATTTAGCCTACCTCTCAGCTCCTCAAGGATTGTTTTTTTCACAAAAGGTATGGGAAGGACTGGATCAATCCTTTTTACCGCAATCTCTTTTACTAGAAAAGCAAGATCAAATAAAAGAGTCTGCCCTTTTCTCTAATTCTGTTTCTAAAAAACAGCAATATACCGACTCTCTTCAGTTAATCGAAGGCATTCGTTTCATTATTTCTTTATTAATCTTAGCAGCCTTAGCATTAGGAATTACCATTATGATGAATTGCCATTTGCTGATTTTTTCTGAACGTTTTATTGAATTCGCTACGTTGAAAGTATTGGGCTTCACTAAGTCAGAGGTATTACGCCTCTCCTTATTGGAAACAACTTTATTAACAAGTATTGGCTGGGTATTCAGTTTGCCTTTGGGGTGGCTGTTTCTCAAGGCATATGTATCAATGGTCTCAACTGAAAATCAGCAATACCTGCCTCAACTATCAAGCAAAAGCCTCATGCTGGCTAGCTTCATATTATTTGGTTGCATGCTACTAGTACAAGCCTTTTTAAATCGTAAAATTAATCAAATTGATTTTGCAACAGCTTTGAAACCTGCCGAATAATTAATCTTAAAACTGCTCACAGGTGTCCTTGTTTACCGTGAGCAGTTTTTTCCTCTCTGACCTAAGAAAACGTTTTTAATTCAATTGCTGAAGTTTTTGGCTTAATTCTTGTGGTATTATCTATTTGTTGACTTTAAGAATGGAGTTGTTAGGTTAGATTGAATTACTTAAAAATGATTAGGGCCGAGTTTAAAGGGTATACTCTGCGAACGCTGAAAATGGATTTGCTGGCTGGAATAACCGTCGCTGCCGTGGCTTTACCGTTGGCTCTTGCCTTCGGTGTTTCCAATGGTTCAGATGCTGCTGCGGGAATGATTACTGCAATTATTGCTGGTGGTGTAATCGGTAGTTTGTCAGGTAGTTTCTATCAAATTTCTGGTCCGACTGGCGCAATGGGGGCAATTCTTATGTCCATTGTAGCAACTAAAGGCCTTGAAGGGGTTCTGCTTGCTACCTTCTTAGCAGGTGTTTTCTTGTTGTTTGCCGGCATTTTGAAAATTGGCAGTATCACTTCCCTCATTCCAGCACCCGTCATAACGGGCTTTACTTCAGGCATTGCTATTATCATAGCCCTAGGGCAGCTAGATAATTTCTTTGGCGTACATTCTGAAGGTCATAATTTAATTGAAAAGCTGCAAAGCTATCAACAGTTTGGATTCTCGCCCAATATAATTACTACTCTTTTAGGACTTTCTGTCATTATTGGTATGATTTATTTTCCCAAAAAATGGAATCAAAAAATTCCTGCATCTTTAGTAATGATTATAGTAGCAACTGTTCTTACTGTATTATTCAAACTTCCTGTGGCTACGGTAGGAAAAATCCCCACTACGATTGTTAGTGACCATCGTCTGTTCTTTTCCGATCTTCACCTTAGTGGTCTGAAGGATGTATTCGTTCCAGCAATCAGTATTGCTATGTTAGGGATGATTGAAAGCCTGCTTTGCGGAGCTTCCGCCGGACGTATGACTGGAAAAGAGCTTGATAGTAATCAAGAATTGGTGGCACAGGGGATCGGGAACATGATTCTACCTTTCTTTGGTGGCGTTCCTGCTACTGCGGCAATTGCACGAACAAGTGTAGCCATTAAATCAGGCGCACAGACACGTTTAACCGGTATTTTCCACGCACTATTTTTACTATTGTCTATGATGGTTTTTGCTCCTGTAATGTCAAACATTCCTATGTCTGCATTAGCAGGTGTCCTGATTGTAACTGCTTGGCGAATGAATGAATGGACAATCATACAGGAATTTTGCCAAAAAAGGTTTTACCCTGCTTTAGTAAAATTTTTTGTTACTATGATTGCCACTGTTGTCTTTGATTTAAGCTTAGCCATCATTTTAGGAGTAGCAGCAAGCTGCTTAATCTTTTTGGCGAAATCGGCGCAAATCTCTATTAGCGTAGAAGAAATTGATTGGGAGCGTATGGCGATGGTCCCTGTTGAGCATACAAAAGACTGGGTGGTTGTGTATCTTAGCGGTCCGTTATTTTTTATGTCTTCAGCAAAACTGAAAAAGGCTCTGGATGATTTAAAGGATAAAGAGGGAATCATTCTATCAATGCGGGGCGTTTCAAGTATTGATACAACTGCATTAACTGTGCTTTCAGATTGTTATGCTCAACGTAAAGAAGTCGGTCAGGAACTTTACTTTAGTTCAATGCAATCAGGGGTAAAAGAAATGATTCAAACCATGCACATCGATACCGATATTCAGTATCACTTTTCTGTAGCTGATGCTTTGCGAGAATTATATTAATGCTTAAAAAAGAAGGTGACCTAGAAATGCTAATCGGCATTTCCAGGTCACCTTCTTCATTGTTTTTATTTACTTAAACGCTCAACATCTCGAGCAATCATTAATTCTTCGTCTGTTGGGATAACATAGACTTTTACTTTTGAATCAGGT
The DNA here is from genome assembly GCF_017377655.1 of Candidatus Enterococcus ferrettii. Classification (GTDB taxonomy): domain Bacteria; phylum Bacillota; class Bacilli; order Lactobacillales; family Enterococcaceae; genus Enterococcus_A; species Enterococcus_A ferrettii. Next base: position 133,316 of record NZ_JAFREL010000007.1, on the reverse strand, counting down.
GTTGAAATTTCAGCCTCTTTGCCGTGAATTTTTTGGTTTACAGCTGCATCCAAATCAATTCCGAACCAAGTCATTTGCTCCAAGACCATTTTTCTAACGATATCGCCATTTTCACCCACACCAGCAGTGAAGACAATCGCATCAACACCGTTCATAACTGCAATATATTGAGCAATGTATTTACGGATGCGGTCAGCATAGATTTCTAAAGCTAGAATTGCGTCTTCATTACCGTCAGCTGCGCCATTTTCAATATCACGCATATCACTTGAAAGGCCAGTCAATCCTAAAACACCAGATTTTTGATTTAAAATATCAATCATTTCATTAATAGAAGAAATCCCTTCTTTTTCCATTAAATATGGCAATAATGATGGATCAATATCTCCAGAACGAGTTCCCATAGTGACACCTGCTAAAGGCGTGAAGCCCATCGAAGTATCAACCGATTTTCCACCTTCAACTGCTGTAACAGACCCGCCGTTACCAATATGGGCAGTAATAATCTTTGTTTCTTCGATCGGTTTAGCTAATAACTCAGCAGCACGTTCAGACACATAACGATGGCTGGTTCCGTGGAAGCCATATTTACGAGCCCCATGTTTTTCATAGTATTCTTTAGGAATGCTGTAAAGATAGTTCACTTTCGGCATAGTTGCATGGAAAGATGTATCAAAAACAGCCACGCTTAACACGTTAGGCAAGATACGGCGGAATGCCTTAATTCCCATAGCGTTAGCTGGATTGTGCAATGGAGCGAACTCGCTTAACTCTTCAATTTTTTCCAACACATCATCAGTGATAATCGTTGAATCTTTGAAGTATTCGCCGCCGGCTACAACACGGTGTCCTACACCTGTAAGCTCATCAAAGGATGAAATAATTTTTAGGTCGATCAATTGGTCTAAAAGCATTTGAACAGCTACTTCATGGTCCTTAATGTCTAATACTTTTTCAAATTTTTCTCCATCACCATATTTAATCGTAAAAATTGAATCTTTAATTCCAATTCTTTCTACAATTCCTTTAGCTACGACGGTTTCATCAGGCATTTGGTATAACTGCCATTTTAGACTTGAGCTACCAGCATTAATTGCAATTGTTTTTGACATTTTTACTCTCCTTTTGTTTTAGCTTATAAATTAGAAGACTTCCAGCCCTCGAATTTTTTGAAAAACTCTGTTACCTTACTTGGATCCTTAAGGGTAGGTAATTTAACCAGCAGCACTTTTTCAGCCTGCTGAGCATCTCCACCAGCTTTTTGCAGAATTAATATACTTTTGCGCGAATGTTCGGATTTGAATAATTCGTCTGGCAATTGAATAATTCCTTGCAGGAAGACTTCTGCACCCAACCATTTTTGCAATAGCGGGCCTTGTTCAGCTTCCAGAAAATTACTTGGCAGCAGGAATAATCCAAAACCGCTTGTCTTTACGTAAGCCATCGCTTGCTCCATCAATAAATGATGTGCATAGCTGTGCTCCTTTTCCGAACTAGTGATAAACTGGCGCGCCTTTTCATCATTGGGATAGTAACCGATAGGCAAATCCCCAATAGTGAAATCTACTGGATCCACTAATAAATCCTGCAGGCTGTCCTGATGGAACAATTCAACTTCTTCTTCCATTAAAGCACTGTCTGAAGCCGCGATTGCTAATAAGGTATCATCGATATCTATACCAGCTGCCTCAACTTTATAACCTGCTAATTGTAAATTAGAAATGGTTGTTAGAAGTAAATTCCCCATACCAACTGCAATATCCAATACACGAATAGGTGCTTGCTTATCTGCTGTTAACTGCTCAATCAAAAAGACAAACAAAAAACCCAAGCTGTCTGGTGTTAACTGATGATTAGGCTGTAATGTTTCTTGTTTAGAGCCTTTCAGTAATAGCAGCTGAGTGACCTTACGCCATTCTTCTTTTTTCAAGTTCAGTTCTAAAATATCTTGGTAGAGTTTTTCTACTTGGCTGACGGTTTGCTGATCAGGTGTTTGGTCAACCACACGTACTTTTGCACCATCCACTAAATTCTCCGCATTTTCGATATAGGCGTCAAAAAAGGAAGTTTCTAGTTTTTGCTGCAATAATTCCACTGCTTGATTCATCAAAGAAAAAGCTGTTTCAATTTTTTCTGGATTCATCTTATACCTCCTAGTATAACACCTATGATACCTGTTCTATTTTAGCGGACAATTTAAAAATAATCAATCGCTTTCTTTTTAAAATTGCGGATTTTTAGTGTTTTTGGAAGAAAATCACCTGTAAAACTTTTCACAAACATGTGTGTTAGTCTGTGTCGATTACAGAACAAAAAGTGTTAGTAAAGCGACGAGCGCTTTACTAACACTTTCACAAATTTCACGGATTTCTCAAGTTTCCTTCAGTTGTTTCTTTTTTATTGGTGGAATTACCCGCAGACTGGCTGGTTTCCTTAGCTATTTTCTCAGAAAAAGTATACATTTTCCCCTGAATAGTTACACAAATTTTTACTGTATCTTTCTTTTTTTCGTAGGACAGGTCCCCCTGGTCAAAAAGCCAAGTTCCTTGCTCTTCTTTCAATGGTTGGTATACGATTAAAAATTCTTCCTTGGCAATTTTTGCTTGATACAGCTGAATGGTCCGTTTTGAAAAGTCTGCAGTTTGACGATAGGTAAACAGCAGCTGTAAAACTAAAAAGCTAAAAAGAAAAATAAACAGTAAGACAGAAATTAGAATTCCACCGCGTTTATTCAATCACCCAAGTTCCTTTCTTCTTTGTGCCGTCGTTGAAAGTAACATCAAATTCTACAGTGTGATCTACTTCCTGACAGCTGAAAGCATATACCTGAGTAAACAATGGTTGATGCCCATTTTTATAGTTTTTTCTTACTGTTGAATTAGCTCTTTCTATTTTGAGGGTACTTCCTTCTTTATCCTTCAGCACAATTCGATGGGCTTCAGTGTTACTATAATCAAATCCTGCAAGTTCGTTTTCTAATTGCAGCAAGCCTACTTCCCATTCGCGGCTATGATAGGCTGTTAGCTGCTGCTCCATTTTGGTCATGTGCTTAATCAAACCATCTAGCAAAAGAAGACTTCCACTTAATACCAGCAATGCCACTAAGCATTCCAAAAGAGTAAATCCCTTAATTCGCCAGCGCTCTTTTTTTCCCACTATCTTCCTCCTTTAGTTTTTTTAGGGATAAAGTCGTTTATGACGAAGCTCAATATAGCGATTGCGATATTCTTCAATCTTTTCCAACTGTTGCTGTGTTTGTTTTTGTAGATGAATAGTAATCGACAAGTATCCATAGGTCATCCCAAATAGCAGAGACAGACTTACTAGACTCTCTAACAAAATGTACCCTCTACTTTTTTTCAAAACGACCACTTCCTAATTGAAATTGATAAATAACTTCTCCAGACCTGTCAGTGAATCTAATTTTAGGAATACCCGTCTCTGGCTGATTCGTGGAAACATTTCCGGTACTACTTTTAAACATGACGGAATATCCGCTATGCAAAACAACGTACTTTGGCACTTCCAAATTTTTCCAGGGAATCTCCTCATCGACGGCAGTGAAAGTAATCAGCTGTTTATCTGGGTGCAAGTCAATCCGAGCATTTTTTTGATCACAGATCGCCAACTGCTGAAGATGTAATATCGACTTTTCCAGCTGATAATAAAAAGATCGTTCCTCCAGTTTTCGCTGCCAGTTGGAGAACATCAACGTTGGCAGTAAAACAAAACTGCAAACTATCATTAGAACAATTAAGGTCTCGAACAGCGTATATCCCGATTTACGTCTCATCTAAGGTTTAACTTTTTCATAGATTTCTTTTTGTTTTTCTGTAATATACTCCTTGTCCACTAATACTTCTAATGTTGGACGAGTACCTGTGTCTAGTTCATAAACTTCCATCTGTGTCTCTACAACCTTCGCAATTGATTCATCATTCTTCCCCTGGGCAGACTCTTTCTGCTTCATAATATTTGGTACAAACAATAGTAATAGGATACCGATCACAAAAAGTACGACCATCATTTCTAATAGAGTAAAACCTTCAAGTTTTTTCTTTTTCACCATATTCCCTCCAAACCGCTGGATAGCGGCAAAAGCATAGCGACATAAATACTAACAATCAATAAAGCAACGAACAAAAATACTACTGGCTGCAACCAAGAACACAAAAACTCTAAACGGGCAAAAAAACGCTGCCAAACAAGCTGACTATACGTGAGCAGTTCCTTTCCTAAATTCCCACGAACTTCCCCCTGCTGAACAATTTGACTAAATTCCTTGGTTAAAAAAGGGTAGTCTCTTAATTGATGTGCTAAAGATTGACCTTGAACGAGCTTCTCTTGAAGTGAAGCAGCTAATTCTTTCATAAGCGACTTTTTTTCTGTTGCTAGTAAACAGGCAATAATCTGTTGAAGCTCGAGTCCCTGATCAAATAATTTTCCCCATTCTAATGCAAAATAGGCTGAATAATAATCGCGGTGCAGCCGGCCAATAAAGGGGAGTTTAGCTAAGAAGCTGTACTTAATAAGATAGCTTTGTTTCTTTCCCCAGTAGTTCCATAAACCTAGTACGAATAGCCCAGCGGACAAAGCAGCTACAACGAACCAAGGAGCTGCTTGAATAAAGAGAATCGAAGGATTATCAGCAGCAATCATTCCACTGTCTAATAATTGAGGTAAAAGAAGGGTTCGCATTCCCAACAGAATCAACAGTAAAAAAAGTAGAAGCATGGCTGGATAAGAAACAGCTTTAATGAAATTTTGACGATGCTTTTGAATCAGCAACATTTGATTGGCTATTCCTTTTAGCGTAAGAGCAATCCCTCCATGCATCTCTCCCAAAGCAACTTGCAGTACTTGATCAGCGGAAAAATTCAATTGAGAAAAGCTTTTTGATAAAGGTTGACCACTGTGCAGATTTTTTTGAACTATTTCCACTAGTTCTGCTGGAAAAATATCAGCGGTTCGCAAAAAATGTAAGGCTTGCTGCAGGCTAAATCCATTAATTAACAAATCACCTAGTAATTGGCAGAAGCTAATTTTTTGTTGTGGAGTTAGTCTTTTCTTCATTGCATATCTTCCCCAATCTGTCTTAAGCCTTCCTGCCAAGTAAAAAGCTGCGGGGGATCATCATAAAAGGTGTAGCTCATTAATAACCCCACTTCATTTTCTTGGCAGGGAAGCAATTCTTGGTAAATAATTCCGCGTAAGCAATCTTGTAACAAATGTTGATCCCCTCCCAACTCAATTGCCCGATTCTCCGCTGCTTCTAGGCTTGAAGCATGCAGCGTCGCAAATACGCAATGACCTGTTAAGGCTGCTCGAATTGCTCCTTGAATCGTCTTTTGATCGCGGATTTCACCAATTATTAACACATCTGGGTGATGGCGTAATGATAATTTGATCAGCTCCTCATAGGTTTGATCAATCTTCTCATTGACCTGCAGCTGCAAAAAATCTGGTTCTTCAATCTCAACGGGATCTTCGATAGTTAATACTTGCCCATGACTTTCCTTAGCCAGTTTGTACATTAAAGTTGTTTTCCCAGAACCGACTGGACCACAAAATAGATACAACCCTTTTGAGCGACAAGCCTGAAGGATTGTTGGTAACTGTTCTGGTAATAAGTATTTTTCACGACTGTGTCCAAAAGAATGCAAAAAACGAATAACTAGACTCTCTCGTTGCAGATAATTGCCTACAGTAGACAAACGCAACCGCTGCTCCTGTTGGTGTAAGGAATAAGTAATTGCACCTAATTGTGCTTTACGCCTTTCGCTAACGTCCATTTGTCCCAAATACTTAAAGCGGCTAATTAACTGCCTTCCAATCTCACCTGAGACACACCCCTGCCCATGATAATAAGGTCCCTGGCGAAAATAATATTCATAATGCTCATCTTTAGGCATCAAATAGAAATCCTGCATCTGCTTTTTGGCACCATACTCTACTAAGCCTGTTGAAAGTTCTTCAATCGTCATCTCCTTCACCTCATTGATAAAGTACGCAAAAAAAGCGAGTCTGATCTCGACTCGCTAAAAAAGTTTTATTTTTTTGTTTTATCTGGAAAACGAGCCTCTACCCGATAGATCGGCTGTCCCTTTTTAGAGAATTTTTCTTCATATTCGGTCATGATGTTCCCTTCATAACTGCTATGATGTAGATCAAGCCAAACCTGCTCCAAAATCATGCCATACTTTGAAAAGCTGCTTAAAGAATATTCGAATAATCCTTGATTGTCTGTTTTGAAATGAATCGCTCCATTGGGTCGTAGAATGGTTTCATCTACCGCTAAAAAACTTCGATAGGTTAGACGACGTTTTTCATGTCTTTTCTTAGGCCACGGATCTGAAAAATTCAAGTAAATCTGATCTACTTCACTTTCCGCAAAATAGTTGGTTAGCTCTGACCCATCAACATGCAGCAATTGCAGGTTTGACACCGGCTCTTCAATTAATTTATCTAAAGCAAAGGATACTACACTTATTTGCATATCAATCCCAATGTAATTAATTCCGGGGTGAGCCTGTGCCATTTGATTAATGAACTGGCCCTTTCCCATACCAATCTCGATATGAATTGGCTGATCGTTGCCAAAACGCTCGTGCCAACGGCCTTTCCAGGCTTGAGGGTCTTCTACAACAAGTTGCGGGTGAGCAGCCAGCAGTTCCTCTGCTCCCGATCTTTTTCTTACACGCATGATTTATTTCCTCCTTAAAAAAAGCTGAACCTAAATCGTTCAGCTTCCCGCAAAAATTCGTTTTAATTGCAATATTAATTGATTCATATGACGAAATTCCTGACGACGATACAGCCGGGATATTTCTAATAGCAAACTCATCAGAGCATACCAATATACACGCTCCATATTCGCATCAGTTGGTCTTATACCATAGCGCACCAACCATTTGCTCCAACTAGAAAGTGGGACATAGCTTCCTAAGATTGTTCCAATATCTAAAGCCGGATCAGCAAACATAACTGAATCCCAATCAACCAAATAAAGATAATTCCGACACACTAACCAGTTGCGGTGATTGACATCACCATGTACTACGGTGTAGCTTTTTTTCGGATAGTAAGGAATATTTTTTTTCAAATAACTATGGACTAATTCAATGAAACTGTTCTGTTGCAAAGCCGGCGATAACCTTTCTTCAAAGTCTGCCAACAATTGCTGAGGAGAGACTTGACGTCCACCTACTTTTTTCAACATCATTTTTAGTGAGTCCGAATGATGCAGATGGTACAAAACATCTATTACATCGTTGCGCTGCTTGATTTCCTCGGGGCTAAGCACTTGACCGTCCAACCACTCCTGCGCAGTTAGCGTATCACCATTGCCTGTCCGTTTAATCCACACCAACTTAGGTGCAATTCCTTCTCTAGATAAAGCTGCCAGCATAGGAGTGGTATTTCGTTTTATAAAGACACGGTCTTCATCGCGATACCCGATGTAGGTTTTGCCGGTGTCGCCCTTGATTGGACTCACACGCCATTCGCTATCTAACTGAAAATCCATCTTATGGGCCTCCTCATGCTTTTTTCGCAGTACCTCTTATTCTAGCTAGGGAAGGTGGCTTCGTCAAGCGCATGTATGTTCTTCTTTAGCCTTTTTGGATTACATTTTCTTTACAGATTCCTCTATAGCGTCAATATAAGCTTTTTGTAGTTGTTTTGTGACCGTACCGGGTGTTCCTTTACCAATATTTTTACCATCAATACTAACAATCGGCATTACTTCAGCAACCGAACTGGTCTTGAAACACTCGTCTGCTTCAATTAATTGTTCCTTAGTAAAAGGTTCTTCAATTAACTGGATACCTAGTGTCGTTGCTAGTTCCCGCACCTTAATTTTAGTGATTCCTGGTAAAATTAATTCACCATCCGGATGAGTATATAAAATACCTTCTTTTACCATCCAAAGATTAGATGCTGAAGTTTCGGTAACAATCCCATCTCTAACCAGTACGGCATCATCATATCCGTTCTCTTTTGCCTCATTTAAAGCTAAGATATTGCCTAGTAAGCTAATTGATTTAATGTCGCAATGCAGCCAACGTTTATCAGTAACAAATCCGCCGCGAATTCCCTTTTCAAGTTTTTCGACAGGACGATTAGCCGTTTGAATGTCAGCAGTTAAGACCGGCATAACCTCTTTAGCATCTGGAAAGTCGTGCAAGCGAGGCTTAGCTGTTCCATGAGTTATTTGGAAATACAGCCGTCCGTTCTCAATCCCCACTTCTTCAGCAAAGTGATGCAACCGTTGGCTGAATTCTTCCTTAGTAAAAGGCAGTGTTAACCGAATTTTGTCCGCACAATGCCAGAATCGTTCCAAATGTTCCTCTTCCATATATAGCAGTCCCTCGTAAATACGAATGACTTCATAGATTCCGTCACCAAACTGATACCCGCGATCTTCAGTATCAATTCTTACTTCTGATTCATCAACAATTTTATCATTCCACAATATTTTCATCGGTTAATCCTCCATCTTTTTGATTCGAGCTGGTACATACAACCAACCAAACAAAGCTATTTCTCCCATTAAAATGGCTAACATCAAAAGACTATTTAGGACAGATAATTGGGTTAAAGCAACCCCTGCAAAAATAAAGGCAGCAATTACCAACAAGCTCACAATCATCTTTTGCAATGAAGCTTGTTTCGTCTTTTGGCTTACCGGATACAATTGGATAAAACTAATATAATCGAATTGACCGTATAATGGAATCATTTGAAACCCAATCAAATAAATTAATAACGCCGCAACTCCAGTGGCAAAAAGAAAATCCTGCAGTGTAAAAATAAGAATACCGCCAATTACCACTAAACGAAGATAAAGTCCACTATATTCAGACCCCCGCAATGCCCGGCGCATAAATAAATAAAGGTAGGTATTGGATTGTTTAAAAGTAATTCTTGCTAACAGACCATCCAAGTATTTGCGTCGTTTCACCTTGGCTTCAATTTCCGGTACATCGGTGAACAAATTGATGAACTGATAAATTCGGTATAAGCGACTGCGTTCATAATCAGCCATTTTCTCCCAATCCAGCAACCGATTTTCAGCCTTGGTTGCTTGGTAAAAGAAAAAGGTCACTACCATCGCCATGGCTGTACCTGCTAATGGCGTCGTATATAAACTAACAGCAATTACTGCCAGGCTAGCCACATACCAAAGCAGCTTTAACTGACGAGCCTTTTCTTCAATTCCTTGATAGCATACCATGCGCAAAATAGTTAAATGGCTGTATTTTAAAAGCCAAAGCATCAGTACAAACCAAAGGATATTAATAAAGCCATCGCCCGTACTGACAACATATAACGGCATTGAGATGCCAACGATTAGAATAATTAATACAAATGGGAAGACCAATGAATAGCTTAGCCCCTTTTGCAGATAGCCGTCCATTTGCCGTTCCTTCGGCAGAATAAAGGTAGTATCGGCTGGTTCAATCAAAGTGACCAGCTTTCCTGCTGGTAAAACTAGAAACCAAAGGAAGCCTACAATAGGTAATCCCCATATGAAATCTGGCGGCAGCTCTTTTAACAAATTTGAGTAGTAAAACCCCAAACCACCTACTAAAAACAAACAAACTAAGACGAAATGATCATTTAAAACGTAACGCATGTACTTCATCATTTTCTTTTGGTGCAGTCTTAGCCGCTGACTAAAAAAATCAGACATTCGCCTCAGACTCCTTTGTCAATGCGACATAGATTTCATCTAAGGAAGAACCTGGCAGATGAAATTCTTGTTGAAGCTCACTTAAGGTTCCTTGTGCTCGCACCTCCCCGTTGTGTAAAACAACAAAACGATCACAATACTTTTCAGCTGTTGCTAAAATATGAGTGGACATCAAAATTGCTGCCCCTTCTTTTTTCATCGCCATCATTAGCTCCAACAAGGCATTAATTGCCAATGGGTCTAAGCCCAAGAAAGGTTCATCAATAATGTACAAACTGGGTTGAATCAAAAAGGCGCATAAAACCATTACTTTTTGCTTCATGCCCTTAGAAAAATTAACTGGAAACCATTCTAAACGATTCTCTAAACGAAACGTTTTCAACAGCTGCTCAGCTCGCTCCATTGCTACCTCTTTGGGAATATCATATGCCATCGCTGTCACTTCAATGTGCTCTCGCAAGGTTAATTCTTCATATAATGACGGTGTTTCTGGAATAAAGCCAATTTTTTTCCGATATTCCTCTGGTGCTTGAGACAAGGTTAACTCGTCAATCGTAATTTTCCCTTTTTGAGGAGTAAGCAAACCAATTACATTTTTTATTGTAGTAGATTTTCCGGCCCCGTTTAATCCAATTAAGCCAACCATCTCACCACTATTTACATCAAAGCTAATATCCTTTAATACAGGCACATGGCCGTAACCGCCTGTTACTTGCTGAATAGATAAACTCATCTTATTCCCTCCAATACTTGTCCTATATTATAGCAGAAGTTTTACAAAGATTTTTGACAAAGTGATTTCATTTTTCCGCACAGTTAAGAAAAGTTATGGTAAAGTGAAAGTAAGCAAAAAAAGAAAGGGTGTCTGTTATGGAAAATTGTATCTTCTGTAAAATTATTAACCAAGAAATTCCCAGCTATAAAGTGTATGAAGACGATAAAGTATATGCCTTTTTAGATCTTTCTCAAGTAACTAAGGGCCACACTTTACTTGTCCCTAAACAGCATGTTGCCGATATCTTTGACTATGATGAATCATTGGCCAGCGAAGTATTTGCCCGAGTTCCCAAGGTCGCAAAAGCTTTAGAAAAAGCTTTCCCCGAAATGGAGGGCTTGAATATATTAAATAATAATAAAGAATTAGCTTATCAGTCGGTTTTTCACTCACATGTACACTTAATTCCTCGTTATAGTAAAAAGGATGATTTCTCCATTCACTTTGGTGATCATTCAGAAAAACAATCAAAAGAAGAAATGCAAGCAATTGCTGAAGCAATTAAGGAGCAGGTGAAATAAATGGGCTTTTTCAAAGGACTCTTAGTTGGCGCAGGTGTCGGAACCATCGGCGGTCTTCTTCTTGCACCAAGAAGAGGAGAAGAAACGCGTGAAAAACTGGTGAATGATGTCCGTGATGTGGTTCAATTAACTGACGAATTGAATGACAGCTTGACTGATTTTCGTGAATCCTTGGTGGAATTGAAAGCAACTGTTCACACGCTGGTTCCGGAATTCAAGGCGGAATTAGAAAGTGACTTGGAGGATTTTAAATTCGAAGCTGAGCCTCGAATTCAACAAATTCAAGAACAAGTAGCTCTCATTCAGAGCCACTTACCAGAAGAATTACAAACAAATGGTAATAAACAAGGTCGCTTTATTCTAGAACGTCCAGAAAAATTTAAATAATCAACAGGATGGGAGCATTTTTACGGCTCCGTCCTTTCTTTTATGCCTTTATTGTGAATTTTTATAGAAACTATCTTTAAAAGCCTTTATTTTACAAATTTAAGTATGGTATAGTGATTGAGGAGCAATAATACGCAAATAAATGAATACAGGAGTGTAACTGAGCATGAAGAAAAAAATCGTTTTAGCTACTGCTGGACTATTAAGCGTCTTAGTTTTAGGTGCTTGTTCAAGTAGCAACAGTCAAGAAATCGCAACAATGAAAGGCGGTAAATTGACCGTAGAAGATTTTTACAATGAAGCAAAGAAAGAACAAACAAATCAACAACTGGTTCGTAACATGATTATCTACGATGTCTTTGAAAATGCCTACGGAGACAAAGTTACCGATAAGCAAATTGACAAAGAATACAACAAGCAAGCAAAACAATTAGGCGACAGCTTTGAAAGCCAATTACAATCTGCCGGCTATACAAAATCTTCTTACAAGGAATATCTGAAACAGTCTCTAGCTTTCCAAGAAGGAATCAAGAGCCACATCAAACTAACTGATGCTGATAAAAAGGCTGCATGGGAATCTTTCCATCCTGAAGTAGAAGCTCGAGTTATCCTTGCAAGTAGTGAAGATGACGCAAACGAAATTAAGAAACAACTTGATGATGGCGGCGACTTTGCTAAAATTGCAAAAGAAAAATCACAAGATACTGCGACAAAAGAAGACGGTGGCAAAATCAAATTTGATTCACAATCTGAAACTGTTCCTTCTGAAGTAAAAGAAGCAGCGTTTGCTTTGAAAGACGGCGAAGTATCTGCAGTTGTTTCAGCAATGGACGCTTCTACTTATCAAACAGCTTACTACATTGTAAAAATGGAGAAAAATACTCCTAAGGGCAATGACATGAGCAAATATGAAAAAGAAGTAAATGAAATCGCTGAAAATACAAAAATGGCTGACCAAACCTTCACTTCTGAAGTTATCGGTGAAGAATTGAAAAAAGCAAACGTGAAGATCAAGGATGAAGCCTTCGACAACATTTTGGCTGACTTCTTAGGAACAACTGACTCTACTGGAACTTCTGGTTCTAAGAAATCTTCAGACAAAAAATCAGAATCTTCTACTGAAGAATCTGATCAAGCTTCAAGCCAGTCTTCTACCGAAGAATCAGCACAGAGCAGCACTGAAGCATCTAACTAAACACTTAAAGGGAATTCCAAATGGAGTTCCCTTTTTTTCGTTATTCATGCTACAATATAGTATCAATTACTTTTAAAAGATAAGGTGGATAGTCATGAAAGAATTTCCTTCAAAAGAAGCAGAAAAGGATTATTATGAACATGAAGCTTCCGAGTCAGAATTTTTGTCTTGGTACAAACAGCAAGATCATCCCCAATATGAAAAACCTTCAGTAACAGTAGATATTGTTGTCATGGGCTACAATAAAGAAGAAGATCAATTAAAGATTCTTTTGATTCAACGTCGTGGCAATCCTTACCGCAATTCATGGGCACTGCCCGGAGGCTTTGTACAAAGCAACGAATCAACCAATGATAGTGTTCGCAGAGAAACAAAAGAAGAGACTGGCTTAACGATTGGTCGTCGCAACGTGGAACAACTGCACACCTTCAGCACACCAAATCGTGATCCTCGCGGCTGGGTTATTACGGTTAGCTACATTGCTTTCTTAGGTCAAGTACCGCCCAAGGCTGGTGATGACACGCAGGATGCCCGTTGGTTCAACATGGAGCGTCAGGAAGACACTCTTACCTTAACCAGTGACGATATCTCTATTGAGATTGATTTGGAAACCGGTAAGTCAATTGGCAAAGATACCCTTGCTTTTGACCATAACGAAATCATTCGTAAAGCTTTCAATCGTGTAGTGAATAAAATGGATCATGAACCATTGATTCTTCAAGTACTTGGCGAAGAATTTACCATTACTGAAGCGCGCAAAGTATTTGCTAAATTTTTAGGTATTGATTTTAAAACCGTTGACCACTCAAATTTTAAAAAGGCAATGCTGCAATATTTTGATGAGATCGGTGAACGTCCAGTAGGAATCGGCCGCCCTTCAAAAATTTATCGATTAAAAGAAGAAATCGGCGAGAAAAAATAGTAACGCACTTATAACCCTGCCAGAATTATATGGGATTCTGGCAGGTTTTTTTACGACTAATTTGTAAGTATGATCAACTGATGAAGCGCTCGAGTACAGCTGGTATACAATCGATTATCCGTTTGTTTCAACTGTCCAAGCTCTATATCAGGCAAAATTACTGTATCAAACTCCAATCCTTTAGCATATTGAATTGTTGTTAGTACGATGTTTTCTTCAACTTTGCTGGTGTTCTCGTTGATAATCGTTAGTGGCATAGATAGTTCGGTAATCAGCTGCTTAACTTCTTGTAAACTTTGACAGATAATTCCGCAAGTGGTAAAACGACTCTGTTGAAATTCGACTAATTTTTGTTTTAGTTTAATCAGTTTATCCGGAAAATCAACCACCGGTATTATTTCGACGGGGTTACCGTGTCGTTTTACTGCTGTCATCTCGGGGTTATTAACGAATTGTTTGGCAAATTCAACAATCTCATAGCTGGAGCGATAGCTTTTATCAAACGTTACCAATTGGTTGGCTGGTAACAAGTCGCTGAGCTCTTCTAAAAATGGTTGTTGATCCTTGGTCAATGCTTGATTTATATCCCCACAAATTGTTTTTTCACCTGGAAAAAGCGCCTGCAAAACTCGAAAATGCAGCATGGAATAATCTTGCATTTCATCAATGACTAAATGTTTAATCTGTTGCTTGGACTTAATCCCCTCGAATCGTAATTTGAAATACAAATACGGGTACAAATCGCTGCTTGCTAAAAGATTTTTATCACTGTCTCCCTGACACCCTTGCGGTAAAGTAGATAAAAAGTTTAAATAAGCAGATAAACTGTTGGAAAACCCGATGCGTTTCTTTAATTTAGCTGCGACTGGCTTGCTGTCTTCTAACCTTTCTTCTTCTGCAATTCTTCTGCTGACTTGTTCAATCAAAACAACTAATGGCTGTTGTCTTGGATTTTCAAAAAAACGGCCCAGATTTTCTTTGGAGAGGATCTTTTCTTGTGTTAGTACTAAGTCTTCGGCAACAACCTGTTGCGTTAACTGTTGAAGATAGGCTGTTAATTTTTCAAAGAATTCTGAGGAGTCACGGTATCGATAACTTTTGCTTCGCTGAGAATTTGGGCGTTCAATTATCTCGGTTAATTCTGTCTGTCGGCTGGAAACTGAAACTGTCTCTTCCATAAAGCTTTTCCCTAATGTCGTAATGTCCAACTGCTGTAAATCATTTTCACCCAATTCTGGTAGAATATTGCTGATGTAGCTGGAAAAAATTAGATTCGGCGATATAATCAAAATATCTTCTGCCGTTAAGCTTGCTCTTTTTTGATAGAGCAGAAAAGCCATTCGATGCAGTGCAATGGCTGTTTTACCTGAACCGGCCACTCCTTGTATAATCAGATTCTTAGTTTTAGTATTGCGGATCACTTCATTTTGTTCTTTTTGAATGGTCTGAATAATGGTCTTCATTTCATGAGAGGAGGATTGACTTAACTCCTGAAGTAGAAATTCGTCATTGACTGTATCCTCTGTGTCCACCAATAACTGGATTTCTCCATCCTGTATTTCGAATTGCTTTTTCTCTAAAATGTTGCCTTGGAATATCTTGCCAAAGGATTCATAAGAGCCCTGTCCTAAGTTGAATTCATAATATAAAGAGGCAATTGGTGCCCGCCAATCGTAAATCAGTTGTTCCCCCCTATCATCTGCGAAACCGTAACGACCGATATAAAATGGTTCAACCTCCTGCTCTTGCTGATATTGAAAACCTACTTTAGCAAAATACGGACTGCTCTTTTGATAATTCAATTTTTGCAGGATGCCTGTTTCCAGTGTACTTCTGCGATCAATGAAACTCATCGTCTGTTGATAATTGTACACCTCGTATTTGTCCAGCTCCGCCTTATAATCAACGGTATGTCTCTTCAGCTCTTTGTACTGGTCTTCATTGGAATCGATCGTTTCCCCCAGTGAGTCGGCCTTTTCATTGACCCTTTTTATGACTCTTTTGAGATATTGTTCTTCTTTTACGTTCATCCAATCATCCCCCTTGGTAAATAGATCTTTAGTATACGGGAAATAGAAAGATTGGTGGTTTAGTGGAGGGTTTGACCAATAAAGAACCCCCAATCCTAAGACTGAGGGTTAGCTATTTGCTAAATGTTCATCCAATTTGGTTCTAAAATATTGCCATCCGGATCCTCTACTTCCAAACCAAACATTTGATCTTCAGGAATCCCCATGTCTATATGGTAGTAATCCCCACCATTTTCTTTAGCCTTTTCTGCAAATTGTTTGACTGCTTCAGCACTATCTAAACTAAATGACACGAGTACGCCACTGGTAGTTTTGGGATTAGCTATTTCACGATCCTTGATAAACTTTTGATAAAAATCAGGAGTCAACAGCATCACCCAAAAATGGTCGTCCCAGACTACTGCACTAGCCTCTTCAGTTGAAAATTCTTCGTTTTTCTTAAAGCCTAATGCTTCGTAGAACTGAATTGAACGCGGCAAATCGGTTACTGGAAAATTCACAAATACCATTGTCATTTTGATCATCCTCTCTTTCGCGTTATTATGCGCGCTAAAGAAAACGGTGTCAAAAACTTTGCCTGGCTGAGTTTATTTCTTTAGCAGCAGCTGCATTTGCTGCGTTAATACAAACAGCTGGTTTTCCAAAACGGCCACTCGCGTTTCTAAGGCGGATAGTTCTTCTAAACCGACACTCGTTTCAGCCATTTTTGTAGGAGAATACAGCTTAGGCAAGCCAGACTGCTTATACTTTTCCAGTAAATAAGGAATTTTTTGATTATCGATTTTTACTTGGGTTCGTTCTATAAATTCTCCATTCTCATTTACCCGACGAGTGACCAAATTCTCCATCCCGTCAAAATGATTATCCCCTACTACATAGCCTGTATCGGCCTTTCTAATTGCCCCCAACTCCCTCAGCCAACCGTAAAAAGTGGTTTGGTTTAATCCGTATTCTTTTCGTATTTCATGCAGTTTCATGTTATCACGCTCCTTATCTATTCAAAGGTACGCAATTAATCACTCATTCGGTCTAAGATTTCCAAATATTTTTTAGTAGCCAGTTCACTCACCTGTCCTTTTTTGCAGAATTCCAGTTTGGCCAGCTTACGATTCACTCGTTCAACCACAATTTGATCCTCTACCGTGCGCCTTTTTAATGCTTCAAAAGCATCCTGAAAACGAGGATCTTTACGCGCATATTCGTAAAAGGATAATACGTAAACATAATGAAAAATATTGTAATCACTTAAGGGATATTCCACCTGCATGAATAAAGTCCCAATCCCGTAATGACAGGGGCCGATCGGGGCTTTCGTTTCCCAATGGCTTAAAAGAAACTCAATCGCCTGGTTCAAACGATCATCAGAAAAGTATTCGGTATGACGAAATAGATTTAGTGCATTTAACGTAGGTAAGGGATTGGAATGTTCGGTTTCAGGCCCTTTGCCAAAATAGAACTTCTTGCATCGCCAGCCACCATCCGAGTAGCGAGTTTCCATTAAATGAGTCAATGTTTTCTTGATTCGAGGATCTTCCAAATAACCTAAACGAATCAGCAGGGTTGCTGCTGGAATGGTTTGACAAGGAAAAACGGGGCCCTTCGGATATAGCTTGAAATCTCCCGGTTCTTTCCAAGATTCCCAAATCAACTCGCCAACCTTTTGTAAAATCGAATCTTCTGGCGAGACACCTAATTCCAATAAATAATTTGCAGAGGCGATGCAAGAAAATGCACCACCATTTGTTAATCTGCGATCCTCTGTCGTCCAATAATCCCATTTCTGATCATACCGATGACTTAAAACTGTTTCAATATCCTCTTGATAGTTCATCTGAGCCCTCCGACCTTTTCTGTTAATTGTAGCAATTTTCCCTCTTCAAATCACTATTTTTTCGCGATGCAAACATTCTTTGCTGGTAATTGAAGGAAATATTTTGGATAATTATTGTGAGGTGAGAAATATGGAAGTTGGTAAAGTGCTAAAAGAACGCAGAGAACTACTGGGTGTTTCGCAGGAGAAGATTGCTCAGAAAATGTATGTCTCTCGTCAAACAATTTCGAATTGGGAATTAGGAAAAACCTATCCGGATATCGAGAAGTTACTTGCATTAAGTGAATTTTATGAAGTAACTTTAGATGAACTCGTAAAGGAGGATTCTATCATGAAAGAAAAACTGATTACTGATGCTAAAGAGTTGGCGCAGTTAAGAAAGCACAAGACCTGGTTTCGAATTAGCCAAAGCCTATCATCGATGGCCTTTGGGGGTGCACTTTTTTCTGATGACTAC
This sequence comes from Candidatus Enterococcus ferrettii, assembly GCF_017377655.1. Taxonomy (GTDB): domain Bacteria; phylum Bacillota; class Bacilli; order Lactobacillales; family Enterococcaceae; genus Enterococcus_A; species Enterococcus_A ferrettii. The sequence continues at coordinate 115,504 of NZ_JAFREL010000007.1, read as the reverse complement.
ACGTGGCTGTTGATTATTGCTGCGCTGCTTTTTTCAGTTTTTGGCGCCTATCATTGGACTTTTTTCGATGACGATAAATCCTCTGACCCCTTATTTCCTTAAACGTAAAAAATCCTCTCACTAAGATAAGTGAAAGGATTCAGTAATTAATTCGTAACCGTTTTTTTCATTTGCTTGCTGCGTAATTGACCGCAGGCTGCATCAATATCGGTACCATGTTCTTTACGAATGACACAATTGACACCATTTTTCTTCAACACATCATAGAAGCGTAAAACGTCTGCTTTTGAACTACGAGAATATTGATCATGTTCACTCACCGGATTATAAGGAATCAGATTAACGTATGTCAGCTTTTTCTTGTCTTTTAAAAGTTCAGCCAATTGTTTGGCATGCTCTGGACGATCATTAACGTTCGCAAGCATAATATACTCAAAAGTAATTCGACGATTGGTTGATTCCAGATAGTAATCAACAGCTTCCATTAATTTTTCAATGGGGAAGCTGCGATTAATTCGCATGATCGAAGAACGAACTTCATTGTTTGATGCATGTAGTGAAATGGCCAAATTAACTTGCAGTCCGTTTTCGGCGAACTTCTTGATTTTAGGTACTAAACCACTTGTCGATACCGTAATATGACGAGCACCGATAGCTAAACCTTTGGCATCATTGATCACGTAAATAAAGTCCATTACATTCTCGTAGTTGTCAAAAGGTTCCCCGATTCCCATTACAACAACATGAGATACTCGTTCATCCTCGCCTCGTTCATCAAAGTAGTGTTGTACTAGCATAATTTGGGCCACAATTTCACCAGCGGTTAAGTCTCTTTGTTTTTTTAACAGACCTGACGCACAGAATGTACACCCAATATTGCAGCCTACTTGAGTAGTCACACAAACCGACAAGCCATATTCTTGCCGCATCAAGACCGTTTCAATCATATTTTTATCTGGTAATTCAAATAAGTATTTAACGGTTCCATCGTTTGATTCTTGCACTACCATCTGCTTTAACGGATTGATGCAGAAATTTTCATCCAATAGATCAATTGTTTTCTTCGAAAGGTTGCTCATTTGTTCAAAGCTGGTTACCCGTTTTTGATACAACCATTCCCAAATTTGCGTTGCTCTAAATTTCTTTTCTCCATGCTCAATCAGCCAATCGATCAAAGCTTCTTTTCTTAATTCATAAATTGATGGTTTCAAACTCTTATCTCCTATTTCTTGTGTCTTAGCCGTGCTTCTTTTCACAAATAGGGGCCGGCCTGGTAAAGTCTCGCTTCATACTATAACCGATTAAAAAAATGAAAGCAATCGCCTTTGGAAAAAATCAATAAAAAGACTGCCAGTTTCCTGACAGTCCCTACTTATTCTAAGCCATCAACATTTGTATGGATACCTGCATCTTCAAATTCGTTCTTTATTTCATTTATCTCAGTCTGGGTTAACGTATTTGTGTCCTTCATAGTGTATTCCCACCCCAAATAATCATACTTGCTGCTGCCATATTGATGAAAGGGAAGCAAATGAACTTCTTTTACCTCCAGATTTTGCAAATACTTGATCAAGGCTGAAATATTTTCAGGTTCTGTTGTGTATCCGGGGATTAAGGGGATACGTGGAATCACTTCTAAGTGATCCTGACTTAAGAGAAACTCAAAATTTTCTTTGACCATTTCAATCTTAGAACCTATCACTCGTTTACTTGACTTTGCATCCATTATTTTCAAATCAAATAGGACCTGCTGCAAATAAGGTGTTAACTTTTTAATCTCCCTCAAAGGAAAACAGCCCGTTGTTTCAATTGCAGTGTGTACACCTAAATAATTAAATTCTGACAACAAATCCGCGGCAAAGTCAGCCTGCATTAATACTTCACCTCCAGAAAGTGTTACTCCTCCACCAGAGGTTCGGTAAAATATCTCATCCTTCATCACTTCGTCCACTAACTCATCGGTTGTGCACCAACTTCCAACAGTTTCTGTCTTACCGTTTTTGGTCCAAGTCGTTGGAGCGACTGCTTTTCTTGATTCTGGATTGGAGCACCAGGGACATTTTAGCGGACAGCCTTTCAAAAAGATAATGGTCCGAATTCCACCACCATCGTGTACGGAATAGCGTTGGATATTAAATACTAATCCTTTGGACATGGATATTCCTCTATTCTACAATTCATGTTCAACACGAGCAATGATGTCGTCTTGAATTTGTTTATTCAAATCAACAAAGAAGGCACTGTAACCCGCCACCCGAACTAGCAAACCCGTGTATTTTTCTGGATGCTTTTGAGCATCTAACAGGGTCGCTTTTGATTGAACGTTAAACTGAACGTGTTGAATTTTTAGTTTTGTATAAGCCATTAGAAAATCGGCAAATTTATTTAAGCCTTGCTGTCCTTTTAACGTATTTGGTTGAAATTTCAAATTAAGCAAGCTGCCATTTACCGTTAAATAGTTATCCAATTTGCTGACTGATTTTAAAACGGCTGTTGGTCCTAAATGGTCTCGGCCTACCATTGGTGACAAGCCTCCATCCGCCAATTGTTCTTGAGCTTTCCGTCCATCTGGGGTTGCGCCGACTGCTTCTCCTAATGGAATATGAGCAGAAACGGTATAAGCTCCAGCAATAAACTGTCCACCGCGAACATTAGTATATTTTTCCAGTTCTTTGGCATAATATCTAAATAAGCGAGCAGCAATCAGATCAATTTCATCATCATCGTTGCCATACTTTTCGAAATCTTGGATAACATGCTTTTGCAGCGCTTCGTATTCACCCGTGTAATTTGCTGCCATCGCCTCTACCAATTCAGAGAAACTCATTTCATGGTTTTCAAAAACCATCTTTTTAATGACATACAAGGAATCACTCAGGTTCGCTTCACCAATTCCTTGGACACCAGAGAAGTTGTACCTTGCTCCGCCTTCGGTCACATCCTTGCCTTTTTCCATACAGTCTTGAATTAAAACTGAGAGAAAGGGCGTGGGTGCATACTGTCGGTGACCTAAATCAACAATGTCCGATCCCTTGGCTACCAGCTGTACATAGTAAGCAATTTTAGCTTTGATAGTTTCGAAAAGCTCATCGTAGGTTACATCACTTTTATCCTTCAGCTCGTACATACTCAATTCCATGATGCGTAATAAATTGAACAAAGCAATATCATGCAAGCCATAGGTTTTTCCAGGAATTGAGGTTTCAACACAGCCTACTGTTGCATAATCACGAGCATCATCCAAAGAAACGCCTTTACTCAAGAAGGCCGGCACGCAGACCTCATCATTGAAAAGCTGAGGGATTCCAGTACCTAATCGGATCGTTTCACAGGTTTTCAATAAAAACCGCCGAGGAATTAATTCATTCATGCGAACGGAAAGATTCGGCTGTGGCAAAAGAACCTCATGATATAAATCCAGCATAATATAAGACAATGGATTCACCGAAGTGTGCCCATACTCATCTAATCCACCTAAAACAACTGTATAACCGGTTGGAAATCCAGCAAAGCATTTAGCACTGCTTTCGCTGCGCAGGAGCACAACATCATTTGTTTTAATATAAAAATCTCCCAGAACTTCATACAAGAATGCTTCAGAAATTCCGTCATTTAGAGATGCTTGATAGTAAGGATACATGTATTGGTCCATCCGTCCTAATGACAAGGAGGACGCATTTGATTCATATTGTCCGACAATACTGGTCATCCATAATAACTGCAGGGCTTCATAAAAGGAATCAGGCTTTTCAACACTTAGCTTTCGGCACATCGCTGCCATTATTGCTAATTCTTCTTGACGAGTACGGTCACTCTCTAGTTGACTCATTTCTTCTGCTAGGTCAGCATAACGCAGGAAATGCTCCTGCATTCCTTGGAAAATGATCAAACCAGCTTGGAAAAATGCATTGTCAGGTTCTTCAGCTGTTTTCTCTTTTAGGCTATCAATATAATAGCCTATTCCATTACTCAGAACAGCCGGAAAATCCATAATGATGTGACCTTGACCTTTGTCTGTTTGATTTAGTTTGAAAACTTCATCCTTCAACGCTGTTTTAACTTCGTCAGTTAGTTGCCCATTAATAAAATCCTTCATGGAACGGCCTTCCCAATAGGGATAAAGCTTTTGACGATAAACCGCTTTGTCAGCTTCAGTAAATTCAAACTGATCCTGAGGCCGGGTAGCAATAGTATCGATTTCTTTTAGAATCCAGTAAGGATCCATTTCTGGTGAAACGATTCCTGAACGGGGACGAACAGTACGATTTCCCACCAGCAGCTCACCTTCACGAATGGTAATGGACGTCTTCGCTAAAATATGAGCCACTGCTTTTGCACGGCGAATAATGGTTGTTTCTCCCTCTGTCTGTTGATAGCTCTCCGTATAGAGCAAGGCCCGCTCTAAAGAGATTTGACGTTTTTCTTTAAATAGATTATCCTTCATGCGTTGAATTCGGTCGTTCCCGTTTGTGACTACATTGGCAATGTTCTTTTCTTTGTCGATAATTCCAGTCGCCATTTCCTATCATCTCCTCTTCTCCTTTAGTATAGAAATACACAAGCAATAAAGCCATGTATTTCATTGAATTTTGGCAAAAAACTTGGATTTCGGCTGTTTTTCCCAATTTTTTTCTTGAGTTTTTTGGAATAGAATGATACGTTACCAGTGAGAGCAAGGAGGAATTCAGATGAAAGCGGCTGAGATTGCCCAACGACGAAAAGCAATAACTGAGTGGTTGTACCAAGAAGAAGCGATTAAGGTTGCCCAGCTAGTCAACTATTTTCATGTTTCAGATGAAACGATTCGCAAAGATCTCGCTTATTTAGAGGGAGAGGGAATCTTACAAAAGCAGCATGGGAAAGCTGTACTAGTTAAAGAAAAAGAGCTAGCACCTGTTTCCTTACGAACCGTTAATTTAAGGGAAAAGGAACGGATTGCAGCAAAGGCACTCGAGCTGATTACTGAAAAAGATCGAGTCATCGGCTTGGACCAAGGAAGTACCATTGCACTATTAGCTAAACAGATGCTTTCCTTCGACCAACGCCAACTATTTACTGGATCTTTGGCTGCTATTTTACAGCTGGCCAATGGGCATCATATGATCCATTCCTTTGGTGGACAATATTCAGCCAGCGATATGGCCTTTCGCAATGACACGGGCAAAGAAATGTATCCCGATGTTCAATTTGATCTTTGCTTTTTTGGCTCTAGCGGGGTTAAAAATCGCAAAGGCTTTTGCACCTCCTCTTTGGTGGATGCAGAATCAAAGCGAATGATGCTTCGAAAATCATTTAAAAAAGTAGTTTTGTTGGATAACAGCAAATTTGAGACCACCTCTTTGGTTCAGGTAGCCCCTTGGTCTGAGGTAGATATTGTCATTGCTAATAAAGGAATCCCTCACGATTATGAGCGGATGATCAGTGCTTTTGCTCAGCTGATTTTAGTGTGATAACTAGATGCGAAAAAAGGACTTGGCAGCCAGCTAAGTCCTTTCGTTATGCTTTACAAACGTATACGGTATTTTTATCTGCTGTGTTTCTTCAGCGATCAGTGCTTCAAATGCCTTTCGACCACATTCGGGCAAATGATGATCAATTGTGGGAAATTTCATTACCCGGCTGATAAAAAGATTCTCTTGTCCCACGATTAATGGCGCTTGTTCTTTTCCATAGCCCTCAATAATCCCCGCTGCCACTTCATCGCCATTACTGAAGATTCCTTCGACACAATGCTGCCTGAAAAAGTCAGCGACTGCTAACCCGTCTTCGGCTTCTTGACAACCCCAGCGCATCAATTCAGGATCAAACTTGGGAAACAACTCTTCACATAGCTGCATTGCCAACTTTGAATTATTACTTCGTTTACCGGTTCGTCCTAAAGTTAAGCCAATTTTTTCGACACCTTGGTTTTTCAGATAGTTCAGCGACTCTCTAAAGGAACCTTTCCGATCGATAAATACACTGCTCAATCCCTCTATTTGAACGTCTTCACATAAAACAATTTTGCCAAACTTCAGATAATCAGCAATCACCTCTAAGCTGTTGGTCTTTGAGGCAATAATCATTCCATCAAAGCTTTTAGCAGCTAGTTCATTCAAATAATTCTTTTCGACTGATGGATCATAATTTGTTGGCAGCAACGTAACTTTGTATTGCTGGACAAAGGCCTTCTCTGCAATTCCCTTCACTAGCTGATCATAGTAAGGATGATTAACAAAAGGCACGATCACTCCAATATTTTTTGTTTTACCATAGCTGAGATTACGAGCAGTATGATTGGGAACATAGTTCAACTCCGCCATAACTGTCAGAATTTCTTGTCGTTTTTGTTCCTCAACGTAAGGATGATTATTAAGTACTCGTGAAATAGTCGAGACTGAATAGCCTGTCTTTTTTGCGATGTCCCGGATATTGGCCATAAAATTCTCCTGAAAAATTTTTAAGCAGTGAGAAGCTGATGATAGAGATAGCGGACGATATCACTTCCTGAGTCGAAAAAAATGAAGGTATCTTTGCCATAACTAAACTTAATTTGCCGATCTTCACTGCCATTAACTGCTAAGTCATGTATTCCTGTTAAGGCTAATTCTTTTTCCCGCACCTTATACAAGCCTTGGTGACGTTGGACAGACAACCGCTGCCCCTTAATTTCCAAGGATGCATAATAGTAATCTGTTCCTGTTTGATCATGCACTTCTACATAAGCGTTCATCGCTGTCTCCTCCTTTGGATATATCCAAAGTATAGCGGATGGAACGCGTACCACAGCAAGTAAAAAGTACTGATTAAAGCTAATTAATCTTCTAATTCTTCAGCCAACAGCAATAATGCTGCCGCTGCTGCACCTTCTTCATCGTCGCCTTCATAAGCACCAATCGCATCTTTACCGAAAAGTCCAGTACCGCTGTAAATTTTCCCGTCCTTAATCGTTCCAACAGCGTCTTTGCCAAAAATTCCGGTTCCTTTGTAAATTTTATGATCCTTAAATTTACCAATATGATCTTTACCGATTAATCCACTACCGCTATAGATTTTCCCATCTTTATAAGACCCCACCAAATCTTTTCCTAAAAGACCCGTGCCTTTATATACCTTTCCGTCATCAAATACACCAATTGCATCCTTGCCGAAAATTCCAGTACCACGATAAATTTTTGCCATTCCAATTTCCTCCTAAATGATTTCTTTTCATTTAGTATAGCATGTTCTTAATTTTTCAAGACAAAATAAGGCAAGAGATCTTATTTGAAAGATCCCTTGCCTAAAATGATTACATAATTTCGATATCTAAATCAATATCGTCATCTGCTGCTAGTACTGATTCAGTTCCATCAGAAGCAGCCACTGGTTTTTTCAACACGATCACAATCCCTGCAGTTACCGCTACCCCGACTAACGTACCAATAATATACATGATCGGATTTTGAGCAACAGGTGCGACAATCCAACCGCCCCATGGCGCAGGATTTCCGGCACCTAAGACCATGGCAACCGCAGCGCCAATTGCGCTACCGATCATGTTAGCTGGAATACAGCGTAATGGATCAGCTGCTGCAAAAGGAATAGCCCCTTCAGAAATACCGACTAAACCCATAACAATTGCTGCTTTCCCAGAGTTGCGTTCTTCCATTGTGAATTTCTTAGGAGCAATCAAGGTAGCCACACCCATTGCTAATGGTGGAATACAGATCGCCGCTCCAATTCCAGCCATAATGGATAAAGCAGTAGCACTTGGCATTCCAGTTATAGGATCAATTGTTCCAACCATAGCCGAACCAAAACCGAAGGCTACTTTATTAATCGGTCCACCCATGTCTGAAGCGATCATTGCCCCTAGCACTAATCCTAGAAGCATCAGGTTGGTCGTTCCCATTGACTCCAACCAGGCCGTTAAACCAGTCATTAAAGCAGCAATCGGTTGTCCAATCACCCAATACATTAAACAACCCACAATGGTAGTTCCTAGTAACGGGATGATGAAGATCGGTCCTAACGACCGCAAACTGGAAGGCAATTTAATTTGTTTCAAATAATAAACAACAATCCCTGCCAATAGCCCTGATAAAATTCCGCCTAAAAAACCGGCACCAATATTACTGGCAATTAGTCCACCAATAATCCCTGGTGCTAACCCTGGGCGATCCACCATTGAAAAAGCAATATAGCCTGAAAGGATTGGTACCATCATCCCTAGACCAGTAATTCCAATGTTTGCAATATCAGCCAGCATACCCTCCTCTGGGACAGCAGCACTTCCTGAAAAAAGAACACTTAATGCCAGTAAAATACCGCCAGCTACTACAAAGGGAATCATATAAGATACACCAGTCATTAAGTTCTTTCTTGTATCCTTTAATAAGTTGACCATTTCGGTTCCTCCTAGCCTAATTTTTGCTGTAATTTCTTGACGATTGCTTCACCTTTGTTGATACAATCTCCGGCACTTACCCGAACGACCGGTTTACCTTTGAAGCGTTCCTCATTTTTTATACCAATATTATTGGTTAAAATCACCGCATCGGCCGCAGTAATCTGATCCATGGTCAGTTCATTTTCAATCCCAATTGATCCTTGTGTTTCCACATGAATATCGACTCCATGCTTCTTTGCAGCAACCTCTAAGCTTTCGGCTGCTAAATAAGTGTGTGCTACTCCTGATGGACATGCGGTTACAGCAACTAATTTCATTTTTATTTTCCCCTTTTTTAGTTAATTTAATACAGCGGTTAGACTGTCGTTAATGACTTGAACAATTTCTTCTTCACTGGCAGATGTTTTCAGCATTTCACGAAAATCCTCATGAACTAATTTGCGAGATAGTCCAGCAATAATTTTTAAATGCTCATCGCCAGCACATTCCTCTGGTACCGCTAATAAGAACGCCATTTCTACGTCTTTGCCATCTAGGCTGTTCCAGTCCACCGGTTGTGCTAAACGACCAAAGGCTACGGTACATTCCTTCACATGAGGACTCTTCCCATGAGGGATCGCAATTCCAAATCCAATGGCTGTCGAGGTTAATGCTTCACGATCCAGTACGCTTTGCAAATAACCGTCAAAGTTAGTGATACGATCAGCCGCCTCAATTTTTTTGGCTAATGTTTCGATGATTTCCTGACTATTTGTTCCAACGGTTGACAAATCAACCAGTTCATTCGTAATAACTTCCATCTTATTTCTACCCCCTGCTGATTTCCTGATATATTTCCTGCGCATTCTTTCCTAAGAAAAAATGGCGGATGTTGTTCGTTGAACGGACAATTTTATGGATGTCGGTAATAATTCCTCTTACTAAACTGCGGTCACGTTTGGCAACACACATCAATAACACATAGCTGACTTTCCGCTGATCCCAGACAATCGGCTTCTCTAAGGTCAGAATAAATACTTTAGTCTGCAAAACATTTTGCGGTGATGCGTGAGGAATCGCGACCCCTGTTTCTAGGGCTGTCTCACCCAACTGCTCCCGTTCAAAGACTTCTTGACGAAAATACTGATTAACAATCTTGGCTTTTTCCAGCTGATCAATCAGGTAGTTTAAACAATCACTCTTTGTCTCAATTGCTTTTCCCGTCACAATAAAGGCAGGATCAATGACTTGCTTTAATGACTCGAAGGTCGTCTGCTCACTGGCAGTGTCCTCCTCTTGATAGAAGAAATCAGAATATAGAGACGTAATATTTTTGATATCCTCTTGGGTAATCAATGTTGAAACCTTAATTGTTGGCTTATCAATTGTTGGTAAATGGATTGACGAAATAATTAAATCCACGTTATCCAAATTCTTTTTATACAGCTTATCTACAGTCGTTACCTCAGCAATATCCTGAGCTGGCAAAATCCGTTTAATCTTATTGTAAATCAGCTCAGAGGTTCCAATCCCTGTTGGACAAACGATCAATATTTTCTTGCCGTTGTGGCTCTTTTCTAAAGACACTTGGAAATACATAGCCAAGAAAGCAACTTCTTCATCGTTAAACTGAACTGCTAGTTCATGTTCAACATTTGCCAACGCATACCAGGTCGAACTGAAAATAATTGAATACTGATTCTTTATTTCATCAACTAATGGATTTGTAATCTCAATTCCCAACTTCAAACGATAGATCATAGGAATGAAATGATTAATAAAGCGGCTGCGCAGCTCTTCATCCTGTGAAAAATCCACCTGCATAATTTCACTCATATTGCTTAATACCTTATCAATAATCGGTGTCATTTCCTCAAGTGATTGCGGCTGATTGGAATAAATTTTTACTCCATAGCCTACAAATTGGCGATTGACGTAAGCTACATCCTCTTCCAAATAGCTGAGTGCTAGGGCCTTTGTGGTTTCCTCCAGCAACTCACTGGCTAAAAAATACGTATCAATCATTTTGATTTGATCAAATAAAAATTTGTCTTCTTCCACATGCTGACCCTTTTGCAGTCGAGACAAGAAAATTATCAAGCCCATAGTTAATGATTTTTCATACTGCTCAGGCAAGAAAACCGTTGGATTTTGCTTTAGTGCCTGGAGTTGCTGAAAGACGACTGCTACAATTGCTTTGCCAAAAATCATTTGAAGCTCATGCTGACCTTTGTCCAAAAAAAGCTGCTCATTATCTACACCTTTATAAACCAGCCAATTCTCACAAAAGCGAAACAGACTTCTTTGACGATCCTCTTCACTGCCTTTAATCCATGTGCCTCTTTTAGAAGCAACTAACGAGACAGCATAGGTTTCGTTAATTTTTTCCAGGTCACTAGCGATTGAGCTGGCACTAATATGGAAATGATCCGACAGCTTCTGCTGCGTAACGACGATCTCATCAACTAACAGCATTTTAGCAATCAATAATTGACGATCTCCCGGTGTGCAATCTGAGCAATCGTCCTCTGCATAATCAAATGCCTCTAAAAGCAGCATCTTGTCTATCGCATCTCCTACCAGCTTTATTCCTATTCGCGGCTTTTTATCAATTCTTGTTTGTTCATTTAAAAAATTCTCTTGAATTTTCTCTAAGTCTGAATAAATGGTGCGATTGGTTTTGCCCAATAATTTGGCATAATGAGCCACTGGTAAATACTCATCATTTTGCACCAGCAAACTAATTAACTTTTTTTGTCGAGTGTTCATTCCCTCCATTTTATTTCCTCCAATTGTAAGCGCTTATCAACTTAATCAAAATATAGCACAGGTATTTTATGTTGTATAACACAACTCAGTTACACATTAATGTTGAAATTTTTTCACATGCAAAAAAGAATGACTCGTTGAACGTAGGGAGTCATTAAACAAACTCAAGGGATTCTTTTAATTCATGGTATACTTTAGTATAAAACAACTTGCTGAAAAAGTGGCAGGCATTAGGGGAAACTTGATGGAATTTTCTTTAGATAAACTAATTTGGACGCGAAAACCTGTAAATTTTTCAATTCAGGAAAACAAAATTGACATTATTACTGATCCTCATACCGACTTATGGCAAAGAACCTATTATCATTTCAGAAATGACAGCGCCCCGGTTCTGCAAATGGCTACACAGGAGAACTATTTCTCTTTTGTTGTCAAAACAACTTTTGATAGCCAGCACCGTTTTGATCAATGTGGTGTGGTGGTCTATTTGGACAGTGAGAATTGGTTGAAGGGATCGATTGAGTATGAAAATGAAGAGTTTCAGCGTTTAGGAAGTGTCGTAACGAATCAGGGCTATTCTGATTGGGCAACTACTTCAATTGATGCCTCAATCAAATCTATGTGGTATCGCTTAAGTCGGCGAGACAGCGATTTTTGTATTGAATGTTCTCAAGACGGCATCCATTTTCAACAAATTAGGATTTGTCATTTACGAGAAGCGAAGGATGACATTCGGTTTGGTATCTATGATTGCAGCCCAGAGAATTCTTCATTCAAAGCAAGTTTTACTCAGTTGCAAATGCTGGAGTGTCAGTGGCTCGCTCATGATGGACAAGCACCTGATGAAAACCATTAATTTAACCAAGCCAAAGTTCAACCTTTGAGCTTGGCTTTTTTTGTGTTTGTTTTATTGATTGATTGAGAGCTTAATTTAAGACAGTCTTCTTTAGTGTCGAAAATGCGCTCTGTTTCCGCAAGGTGATCGTTTTCTTTCTAACTGACGTCGACAAACGGTTAAACATCGTACCGTTCACACCAGCCTTCCCCATAAACGACTTCGCAGATAACAATCTAATAATTTCGCTGTTCCGATAATCAATCGTTTATTGCTAGACCTTAATCAACCAGAATCAAAAAAATACCTTTCCAAAGCTAGGAAAGGTATTTTTCTATTAGTATTCAGTTGTCTCTTCTGGTTCTTCTTCTGTCTTCTGCAAATACACCTCTCGCGGCTTACTTCCAACAGAAGGTCCAATAACTTTATTGTCCTCTAGTTCATCAACGATTCGGGCAGCCCGATTATAGCCGATTCGGAAACGCCGCTGCAGCAGAGATATGCTTGCAGTCTGCATTTCTACCACTAAAGCTTTCGCCTCTTCGTACAAATCGTCCTGTGGAACTTCTGAGGGTGAGGAAGTAGTTTCTTCAGTAGGCATCATTTTTTCTTCATAATGAGCTTCCTGCTGATCAGAAACAAATGCCACAATTTCCTCTACTTCGTGGTCAGAGATGAATGCTCCTTGCACACGAATCGGTTTGTTCTCACCCATTGGCAGGAATAACATATCCCCACGACCTAAGAGCTTCTCAGCACCATTGCTGTCAATAATCGTTCGGGAGTCCGTTCCGCTGGAAACAGCAAAAGCAATTCGCGATGGTACATTGGCTTTGATGATTCCGGTAATGACATCGACACTTGGCCGTTGCGTCGCCAGAATCATATGAATACCGGCGGCCCGCGCCATTTGGGCTAACCGGGTAATGGCATCCTCCACCTCATTACTTGCTACCATCATTAAATCAGCTAATTCATCGACAATAACAACAATAAATGGCAGGATTGGACGATTTTGTCCATCTTCTAAATTCTTTTGAATGACCAGCTCATTAAAGCCCGTAATATTCCGTACACCCGTTGCGGCAAACTTCTCATAGCGTTCTTCCATTTCCTGCACAACTTTATGCAAGGCCTGAGACGCTTTTCGAGGATTCGTAACAACTGGCGTTAACAAATGGGGAATGCCATTGTAGACATTCAGTTCAACCATTTTCGGATCAATCATCATCATTTTTACTTCATTCGGTTTTGCCCGCATTAAAACACTAGTAATAATGCCATTGATAGCCACAGACTTTCCGCTGCCCGTTGATCCAGCAATCAGTAAGTGAGGCATCTTAGTCAAGTCAGCCGTTCGAACCATTCCTGAAATGTCACGTCCTAAAGGAACCTCCAGCAGCTTATCTGGATGGTTTGGTTGCGATTCAATGATATCACGGAAGGATACAGTGCTAATAGTGCTGTTAGGCACTTCTATCCCAATTAAGGATTTACCTGGAATTGGTGCCTCCATCCGTACATCCTTAGCAGCTAAAGCTAAGGCAATATCATCTGTTAAGTTGACGATTTTGCTTACCTTGACCCCAACAGCTGGTTGAATTTCAAATTTAGTAACTGACGGTCCCAGACTGGCCTTGACCACTTTCGCTTCCACGCCAAAGCTTTCAAAGGTTTTTTCGAGAATTTTGATATTGTTTTCAATCTTCTTGTATTCATCACTTTGATCAGCAGCAGGTATAGAATCCAGCAAGGACGATGGCGGCAATTGATAATCGTGGTCCTCAGGCTCCGCACTGATTTCAAATTCCAAGTCGCCCACATCTGCTTCTTCAATTTCTTCAACTGGATCTGGCATTTTTTTCTTCGGTTCAGCATTGGCCTGGTAAGCTTCGATTGGCACCAAAGTCATTTGTTCTGGTTCATTCTCCACCGGCTCTAAGTTTTCCTTCGCCAATTTTTCTCCTGGTGTTAACGGACGAACTTGATTACGCTCTTTTTCTGCTTGTCGTTCTTTAGCAGCTGCTTCTTTTTCTGCTTTTTGTTTGGCCTTCACAGCTTGTCGTTCTTCTCGCTTGGCTGTTCGTTCAGCTTTCTTCTCATCGGATTCTGTCAGCTTCTGTTGAATCGTATCCATTGAGTGATTTAAGAAATCTGACACCTGGGAAAAGTCCAGCATACTGAACAGATAAACGCCTAACACCAGCATTAAAGTGGCAATAATGTAACTGCCTACCTGAGAGACTAGAAAATGAGTCAAACTATAAATTCCGCCACCCAGCATCCCGCCACCAACATTTTGAGTAACTTGATTACCGAGAAAATCCGTCATCAGCAATTCCCAAGTCGTCTTCAAGACGTTAGGATTCTGACTTTGGACATTCGCAAACAATCGCGCATGAAGGATTACCAAGATACCTATGTAAAATACGCCGAGTCCTGCCCAGCGTCGGCCTTTGGAGAACTTCAGCTTCGTGTTTTTGACTACGAGCAGCAGTCCATAAAGACCCAACAGTAAGGCTAAAAATTGATACGTATTGCCGCCGATCATTCGAAGAACATTGGCGATCAAATTACCCAAAAAGCCTAAGCTAAATAAAGAGAAAACTGCAAACAGAATAAAAATGAGACCAATAATAATGACTAATCGTTGCTCCTGCAGTTGTTTTTGTTTTTTGGTTGTCTTTCTTTTTTTCTTTGTACGCTTTTTCTGCGCCATTTTATCCCTCTTTTCACTTGTTCCATTATACAAAAAAAAAGAGGCGAACAAAAGTTTTGTTTGCCTCTTTTTGTTACTTCTTCATCTTTTCCCGCTATTTAGTCAGAAAAGTAGTCTTGGCTTATCGTATCAAGGTGTCTTTTATCCCTTATTTGTCTGGAATTTCCCAAGCCGTCCCAAACCATTTTTCCGAAATTTCAGCATACCGGCCATCTTCGTCCAATTTTTCAAAGCCTTGGTTCAGTTTTTCGACTAGCGCCTGGTCACCTTTGCGAGCACCTACTGCAAAGCTGTCACCTTGGAAACCGGGATTGAATAGATTAAAATCAGCCATTTTATCATTTTGCTTCAAATAGTATTCGGCATAGATAACTGAAACTAAGATGCCATCCAGCCGTCCATTTTCCAAATCCATAAAGGCTTCATTGAAGCTGGCATACTGAATTGCATCTTCGTCCTTGACTAAGTCCTTTAAGTATTCTGGATTCTTTAAGAAGGACTCATAGCTGGAAGAACTTTCCTGTGTACCCAAAATTTTCCCCTTCATTTGTTCACGATCTGTAATACCGCTATCCTTGCGAGTCAAAATAATGTGTTCATTTGTCGCATAAGGCTTCGTAAAAAGCACCTTTTTCTCCCGTGCCTTGGTTACTGAGTAACCATTCCAAATCAAATCAATCGTACCGTTATCTAATTCATTTTCCTTCATAGACCAGTCAATAGCCTGAAAGGTTGGCTCAATTCCGTAATCTTTACAAATCGCTTTAGCCAAATCAATATCAAAGCCAACTGTTTTTCCATCCTCATCTTTGAAACCTAACGGAACAAAGGTATCATCTAATCCAATGGTAATCTTTTTTGACTCTTCGATTTTTTGCCAACTGTCGTCACCGCTGGCCTCTTTTTCCCCACAGGCGGCTAATCCTAATGCTAAAACCAATCCTATCATCCCTACAACCCATTTTTTCATTATAATTCCCCCATTTTTTGTATTTTAGAGTATAAAAAATAGGCGAACAAATTCGCTCGCCTATATTCACTTATTCTTTAGGAATACTCCATTCTTCACCAAACCATTTTTCGGAAATTTCGCCATATTTTCCATCTTCTTGCAGCTTGTCGAAGGCTTCATTGATTTTGTTAACCAATTCAGTGTCGTCTTTGCGAGCACCTACAGCAAAGTTTTCGTTGTTAAAGCCTGCATTAAATACGGTGAAATTATCCGTTTTGCCTGCCTGCTTCAAGTAGTAATCTGCATATACTCGGTCAATCAATAAACCATCAATACGTCCGCTTTCAAGGTCAATGAAAGCTTCATTGAAGCTAGCGTACAAGGTCGCATCGTTTGTATCAACCAAGTCCTTCAATTTTTCTGGCTCATTGTTGAAGGCTTCGTAACCAGATGAGCCTTCCTGTGCACCCAATATTTTGCCTTTTAGATCTTCATCCTTCGTAATTCCACTGTCTTTTTTCGCAACGATCACTTGTTCATTTTTAGCATACGGTTTTGAAAATGCTACTTTCTTTTCGCGAGCTTTTGTCATCGTATAACCATTCCAAATCAAATCAATGGTTCCATTGTCTAACTCGTTTTCCTTCATAGACCAGTCAATCGATTGGAAGGTCGGCTTAATTCCATACTGTTCAAAGACCGCGTTAGCTAAGTCAATATCAAAACCGACTGTTGCCCCATCTTCATCCTTAAAGCCCATTGGTACAAAGGTATCATCTAATCCAATAGTAATTTTCTTTGATTCCTCGATCTGTTTCCACGAGTTGCCATCTGACGCAGCGTCATCTTTATTGCCACAAGCCCCCAAAGCCACTACGGTTAATACTGCTGCTGCTCCCACTACAAATTTTTTCAATTTCATCCTTACTTCCTCCTTGATTTAAGCTTGGTTTTATTTGCAATTTACATTAACTAATTGGTTCAACCTTCAATAATTTATCTGCGATATTTTCCGCGAAGACCAAATCGTGAGTAACGACAATTTGAGTAACGCCATCACTCTTTAATTCCAAAATTAGACTTTCTACCTGCTGGCGCAAGGCTGGATCTAATGCACTGGTCGGTTCATCGTAGGCCAACACTTTAGGATTCATAGCCATTGCTCGAGCGATAGCCAACCGCTGTTTTTGCCCACCCGATAGTTGGAAAGGGTAGCTGTTTAACAGCTCTTCAATTCCCAGCAGGTTGGCAAGATTTTCTGCTTTGCTAGTGTAAGTTTCCTTGTCTTGTTTTAAAACAAGTCTTGGTCCAATGGTGATGTTGTCCATCACATTTAAATGTGGGAACAGCTGAAAGTCTTGGAATACCACGCCGACAACTTGTTCTGTTTGTTTGTCGGCTGCTGGATTAAACGGTTCGCCGTCCAACAGAAAAGTTCCGCTATCTGCTTTTTCCAAACCTGCTAAAGTCCGAAGCAGCGTCGTTTTCCCACCGCCAGAAGGTCCAACGATAGCAAGAATTTGCCCATCTGGAATCACTAGGTCTAGATTATTGATAACTTTTTTATTGCCAAATGATTTATTGACATTTTTTAATTCAATCATGTAAATTCTCCTCTTTCACATATTAGCGATAGTAGTTTAGACGATTTTCCAATTGCTTCATAACTACCGTTGTAATTCCAGTCATTACTAGATAAATCAACGCAACTCCTAACAACGGCAATAAGGTGGTGTCTCGTTCCATCGCAATTTTTCCAGCTCGCATTACATCAGATAAACCTAAGATGTAGACTAGCGAAGTATCCTTAACCAGATTGATTACTTCATTACCGACAGAGGGTAAAACAATTTTTACTACCTGTGGAATAATGATACGGGTAATGGTTTGAAACGGAGTCAGTCCCAAAACTCGTGATGCTTCGTATTGACCTAACGGAATCGATTGAATCCCGCCACGGAAAATTTCAGCATAATAAGCGGCATAGTTTAAAACAAATGCGAACAGTGCTGCTTCAAAGCGGTCAAATACGATTCCTACCAGCGGCAGACCGTAAAAAACAAAAATCAATTGCAGCAGCAGCGGGGTTCCCCGCATAATCCAAACGTAGAGCTGTAAAATCCATTTTATTGGAGTGATCCGACTAGATAGCCCAAAGGAAAGTAAAATCCCTAATGGCAGTGAGCCAACAATCGTGTATAAAAATAATTTCAATGTTGTACTAGCTCCGGTTAATAATTGCGGCATAACTTCGATTAAATAATTCATCCTGCATGTTCCTCCCTAAAATAAAAAAAGTCCCCTGGCTGTTTGCCAGAGGACGTCATTGAACGTGGTTCCACCTCTTGTTTGCTTTGCCTTTACAGAAAAAGCCTCTTCGGGTCAATGCCAGCTTGGTGAAATAAAAAAAGTCCTTTAGTCATAATGACTAAAGGACGTAAGTTACGCGGTTCCACCTTTTTTCATTGCTGTCTCACGACAAGCAATCTCCACTGGTCAAATTGACCACAGCTGTAACGGGCCCTCCCGGACTAGCCTACTTGCTTCAACTAGTCGACTCAAAGATGTGGTTCACAACTAACTGCTGTCTCTTTCCACCTGCCAGAGACTCTCTAGAAGCAACTTACCTGCTACTCTTCTTTTCATTGTCGTTTGATTAAGTTGTTTTTACTTTACACCGGGGCCAAGGGTTTGTCAACTAGAAAATTTCATCAATTTCTAATTTACGCTACCTTTATTTAGGAACAAACTGAAATTTCACCCATGGACGCAGGAACTCCAGCATAATTAATTCGTCTTGCGGAACTCTGCCGACTAGGTTTTTCCGATCATCGCTATGCGGTTCTAGGATGATTTGCAGTTCATTTTTGTATTTACCGAATTTATCGTTGCCGATCACCACATCCCCAACTTGGAACTCCTGCTCATTATCATGAGGCGCATTCGCAACGTCACTGTAGTTCACTCGAACTTGTGTCGACCGAACCATAGAAGCTGTAATATCTCCGCGACGGAAATGCTTGTCATAGTTGATAATCTTCTTTTCTACCTCATTAATTTCTGGAACCAATTCGACACTTAGACTTAGTTTGTAGCGGTCAATCGCGGCTACCTTTGCTAACTCTTCATCAGAGGCGTAAGCATTGCCAATAATCACTGTATCGATTAATCCAGTAGCAAACATATGACGAGCTTGTAAATCAATTGGCAGATGACGATGCATTTCTAGAGTTGGCAACCCGTCATTCACATCCCAAGGACCATACTGTGCCGCTGAACTTGTTACAAAAGCCGCGGTCTTGATTCCCTGGCGTTTAAAGCGCTCGCTGCAGGAAATAAAGAAATCGTATGGCAAGGCCGAACCGCTTTGCGGATAAAAATTATGACAGCCATACAAAAATGGTTTGTTGGCTTCATAAGATAAAATATTCTCCAAGTAAGCGACATTGTTGCTCATATTCAGTTCAATCGCCAGTCCTTCTGGATTAAATGTCAACATCGCTTCTTTGTTGCCATCAAAGCCTTCATCTAAACGAATACCTTCTGCTCCTAATTCTGCGAAAAAGCTTAAGTCATCATAGGAGATTTCCAGCTCATCGAAAATGGAGGGTGCGATATCCAAAACGGTCTCGAATCCCAGCTCTTTGGCATAGCCAATGATTCCTTGGAATTTTTCACGAACCTTATCTTTGCCGTCGGTTACCTCCAGCATGCTCATAAAGATGCGGGTATAGCCAAGATCTGCCGCTTTTTTTAAATACTGACGATCCTCCTGCGGATTGCTATGATCGGGATAAATTGATACACCTAGTTCTCTTTTCATGTGGTGCCTCCTTGGGTTTAATCTTTTAAGCCATTTTGTTCAGCAACTTGTTTGAACCAATGACCAGATTTTTTTACAGTTTTGATTTGCGTATGAATATCGTTGGAAATAAATCCATAACGATTTTTGTAGGCATTCAACCAAGACCAGCAGTCAATTGGTGTCCACATATGGTACCCAAAGCATTTTGAACCTTCTTCGATTCCCTTATGCAGCCACTCTAAATGCTCTTGGACAAAATCAATTCGATAATCATCCTCAATCATGCCTTCTGCATTCTTAAAGCGGTTCTCGTTGGAAACCCCCATCCCATTCTCTGATACATACCATGGAATATTTTTGTAATTATCGCGAATATTCACGGCAATATCATACAAGGCTTTGGGATAAATTTCCCAGCCGCGATCAAGGTTAACCCGTCGCCCTGGCATATCATAAGCATCATAGTAACGGTCTGGCATCCATGATCCCACAGAATTCGGTGCAACATCGGGAGACTTCACTCGATTCGGATGATAGAAATTCACACCTAAGAAATCTACAGTATTTTCTTTCAAAATTAGTTTTTCTTCGTCAGTACTTTCCCATAATACATTGTCTTTAGTTAATAGTTCTTCCAATTCAGCTGGAAAATGTCCGTAAACAGCTGGTTCTAGAAACATCTTATTATTCCAAAGTTCCGCAATCCGTGCAGCTTCTTGATCTTCTTCGCTGTTTGAAGCGGCATAGGTTGGAGTCAAATTCAAAATTGTTCCAATTTGTGCATCTGCAATTGCCAGCTCACGAAAGGCTTTGATGGCTTTCGCAGAAGCAAGATTTAAATTGTAGGCCACTTGAACTGCTTTTTTACCATCAACAATATTAGGATAATGGAATTGGAAAAGATATTCCCCCTCAACTACTACCATTGGTTCATTGTGAGTTGCCCAGTATTTCACTCGGTCGCCAAACAATTCAAAACAACGCTTAGCAAAACCTACGTATAGATCCACTACTTTTTTCGATTCCCAACCGCCATATTTATCAAACAGTTCGACTGGCAAATCGAAATGATGCAAGTTCATGACTGGTGTCATGCCTTCATCCAGCATCGTATTGATCACATCATTGTAATAACGAACAGCGTCTTCATTAACTGTATTGGTTTCCAAATCATCAATTAATCGACTCCACTGAATGCTGGTACGCATACTGTTCATGCCGATAGAGCGCATCATTTGGATATCATCTTTGTAGCTGTTGTAAAAGTTCGATGCAGTATCTGGTCCTACTTGATTATAGAAAACTTCTGGTTCAATCTCATAATGATAATCGAATACATTGGCATGTTTTTTGTTAAAGCGGCCTTCGCTTTGTGGTCCTGAGGTGGCTGCTCCCCACCAAAAATTTGTTGGAAATTGTTTCATGGTTTTCTCCTGACTATATGAAAAGTTTTTGTTGTGCTATTAAAGATTATACACAAAGGTTTTTCATTTATTGACTTTGTGAGAGTACTTTTAGTTGATTAATTTTTTGAACTTGTAAGCATATGTGTAAATAGCGAACTGTTGAATACTCACTTACTTTGTTAGATAAAAAAGTCTATCCACTTTTCGTCTGTTAATAACTACAAAAAGCGTTGTGATGCTATCTTATTTGCAAGGTATTGATTTTTCGTACGCATCCTTTTTCACTAGAATGATTCAACCATTTGATTTGCTTGCCTATTGCTTAATGCCCTTTCCCTATGGAATCAGGGAAAAGCAGCATTAGGAAAAAGGACTCAAGAATCCATTGATCCTTGAATCCTTTCTTTGACTTATTGTTGTGCTGCTTCGCGTTTTAGTTCTTGTTTGGTAGAAAGCATTACGAAAGGTACATACATAACGATTGAGATTGCTAAGTTTACTGCTGCTAATACCGCACCTGAGATACTTTGTGTTGCCAAGAATCCACCTAAGATTGGTGGTGTTACCCATGGCGGCATAACAGTTGCTGGCGGCACTAAACCAAATTTAGTTGCAAAGTAGGCAGTCGTTACACAGACCATCGGCGTTAGGATAAATGGAATGAACATAATTGGGTTCAATACTAATGGCAAACCGAACATTAATGGCTCATTGATGTTGAATACACCTGGAGCTGCTGCTAAGTTGTTTACTACCATGAAGGCTTTATGTTTACGTCCTACTAGATAAATTGCGATAATCAAACCAAGTGTTACCCCAGTACCACCCATGTTAACGAATGAATCGATGAATGGTTTGTTTACGATATAAGGAGCTGTTTTACCTGCGCTAAGTGCTGCCATGTTTGCTTCGATTGCTGGTGCATTGATTGCTTGCATGAATGGGTCGATCATGTTAGCACCGTGTAAGCCGAAGAACCATAGGAATGGTGTGATAAAAGCAATTAGTAAAGCTGAGCCGTAAGAGTTTGCCAAGCCCATGAATGGTTCTTGTACCATTGCATAGAAAGCAGCAAACATATCTTCAACACCAAAACCAGCGATAACTGCTGCTACTAAACCGAATAAAGAAATAGTAATCATTGCTGGGAACAACGCTGCAAATGATTTAGCTACTGCAGGTGGAACACCATCAGGCATTTTTACCACTAGTTTAGGGTTACCCAATAGGCGACGGAATAACTCAGTAACAACGATTGCTACGATTAAAGCGACGAATAATCCAGTAGAGTTCATACCACTAGTAGCTGCACCTAGTGTAAAGAAGCAGGCTACTGAAACAACACCAGTTGAAACACCATCTTTGCCATAGCTGTTCGCCAAGTTATAAGCAACTAGAAAAGCAATAAAGACAGATAAAACACCGAAAGTTCCGTTCCAAACGCCTCCGCCGAATCCTTTCCAAGATTCACCACCGAAGATGCCGTCCATAAAGTTTCCGAACGCTGGAATGGTCAACGATAAGTTGTTGATCATTACGGCTAATGCACCTAAAATCATTAATGGCATTGTTACCATGAAAGAGTCACGAATTGCTACTAAGTGGCGCTGCGCCCCGATTTTAGACGCAATCGGGATAAAGCGTCTTTCCATAAAATTAATAAATCCATCCATTTTAAAATTCCTCCTATTTCGTTACTATCAGATTAGCCTTTAGTCTTTTTTTAGATACCTGCTAAAAATTGGACTGGCACCCTATTTTTAAAAATAATCGTAAAATGATTGCTTGCCCTGTGGGAAAACAGTCATCATCTTTTGATTCGTTACTTCAAACTTGTCTAAGAAACAACCTTCCTGCAGAGATAAATCACCTAACAACAGCTCTGTCCAGGAATGAATCGTTCCTCGCACATCGGCCTGTTTGCCTTCAACTTTTTGACATTGTTTCCCAGTTACTTGCCATTGCCCTACATTCCAAGGACATTGTCGATCTTCGGTTACCTCCACAATGATTGTCTTTGCATCAATTGGTAAATGACGAAATAATTGCGGAAAATTGATGATCCGACTCATCATATAAGGTTTAATCGAGATTTCTAACGTCTCCTGTTCAGAAAAGAACTCTTCCAAACGTTCATAGACTGGTCCGGCATAACTAAACCGAGCGAAGGATGACACATGTGCTTTCATATACGTTAGTAATTTTCTTAAGGCAAAACTGCTTAGGTAGGCAAGTTCATCTACCAAAAACGTATCACCTTGCAAACGATAGATCAGGTATCCTTGCGGCTGGTGCTTTTGGTCGAAACATACAGCGTAAAATCGATGAGGATAATACTCCTGCAGTCGTTCCCACCACCACTCTTCTCGCACAACCGTACCAACCTGTCCTTTCAGAGCTTGCTGATAGATTGTTAGAATCTGTGGTTTCATTTCCTGCCAGGTCCCTCGTTGAACCTCGCCAGCTTTTTCACTGACTACATAGCTAAATGCTGCTGCAGGAATATGATATTGCTTTTGTTTGCTGGTGTTTTCATAGCCAAACTGCCGATAAAAACCTTGAGAAAACGGCGCCAGCTGAGAAATGACCACGTCATTTTCATACAAATCGGTCAGTATTTCCTGCATTAGCTCAGAAACACCACCGCTTCCGCGAAATTCAGGATAACTGGCTACATACCCGATACCCGACATCGGCACGGTTCCTTCGAAAACCTTGGCTTGAAAATGATTGCTCATTACCAAGCTGCTTAACTGTTCCTGGTGGAATGTGCCAAAACAATCTGCATGGTGATAACGGGAGAGGAATAATGGCTCTCCTATAATTGGCTGCTTTTTATTAAAAGCATATTCAATTAATTCCGTTATCGCTTGCAAGGCTGCTTGATTTTGCGGCAGCTTCACGTGATCATCTCCTACTCATCAGCAAGGCGTTGATAGATATCGACTACTTCTTTTGCTAAATCATTGAATGTAATACTTGTCATTAAGTGGTCCTGACTATGGACTGCTAATAATGTTACAGTCATTGGATCGCCACTAGCTTCTTTAGTTAGTAAACCTGTTTGTGCATGGTGGGCCTCAATCAATGCTTCATCTGCAGAAGCTAGTTTTTCTCTTGCTAAATCAAAATCATTCTTTTTAGCAGCTTGAATGGCTTCCATCGCACTGCTTTTGGCATCACCGGAATTCATGATTAAGCCCATAACAGCTTCTAATTGTTCTTGGTTCATTACGTCGCTCATCTTGACAACCCCTTCTTATTGATCCATCAAAGCGATCGCTGTATTCAAGACATTTTCACCGTTCATCATGCCGTAGTCTTTCATGTCGATAACTTCTAATGGGATATTTTTGCCAGCCAATTTTTCTTCAAATTGCGGTTTCATAAAACGAACTTGCGGTCCTAATAATAGAACATTTACTGGGTTTTCTGTATCATTTAATTTTCCATCAGCTTCTGAAGCAGATACTGCAAAGATATCAGCTTCCATTCCGCGTTCTTCAGCCGCTTTTTCCATCTTAGTAACCAATAAGCTGGTGCTCATTCCTGCGGAACAAACTAACATAATTCTTTTCATGATAAAACACTCCTTAAAAATTTTTTTTATTTTCACTTTTATATAATGCAATTGCCGTGCCAACTTTTTTCTTGCACGGAGGTTGCTATGATAAGGTTTTCAACTTACACACAAAAAAACTAGAATTACACACTGTGCAATTCTAGTTCAATACTATTATCTAAAAGAGTTTTTATTATATACGCTTTGTCATCATCTGTTAATTGAACGCCAAATTGTTCTTCGATTGGTTTTACCTGCAATGTAACCTCCGCAAACATTGAAATGTTTTGCTGACGATAGCTTTCGACTTCCTTAAACAAAGGACGCGGCAGCCCTTTTTTTATCTTATCCACTAAAAAGGCAATGTGAATCATCAACCCCTGCAGGACATTTGTATCAATGATTAAGCCACGACTTTTACGAATGCGTTGAATCGCTTCTTCTGTTGCGAAAAACAACTCACTAACAGCAATTTCTGGCGTAAAGTCATCTGTTAAGGACTCCACCATCTCCGGTAATGAAATGTTCGTGCCCAAGATATCTTGAAATTCCAAAATCTTTTGGCGATTGAACAAATTCAAAGCAGGGATAAAAGGAATCTTTTGATAGTGGATTTCCATCGTGCCGATAATCGCAGCAATTTCTTTGTGGCTAATGAGCTGATCAATCCGATGCTTAAAGCTTTCCCGCTCCAATGACTGCATCTGAATAACTTCAAACTCATTCGCATTCACCAATTGAGAGACGACCTGATTCAACCGCTTCGATACCCCTTCACCAGTAAAGCAAGCTACAATGATTACCCGTTTGCCCTCTTTAGGAGCAGGCTCTTCCAATTGAATCATATTCGTAAATACAGTAATTACACTGTGATAAATGTCTTCCAGTGAACGACCTAGAGTCGCCAGACGCAGACTTTCCAATACTATCATGGTACTCGCCATGGAAATAACCTTCGTTCGAATTCCCATTTCGTGATAGATCAGATTCCCAAAGTTATTGGGCGAACCCATATCTGTCAGTAAAATGATTCCTTCCGAAAAACGTTCTTTTTCAGTTGCAATGTAATTGCGAATGGTCGCATACATTTCCTCTGTTTTTACAGTCAGAGGCATATTGAAGGCAATACCGTCCTTGGTTCCCAGCAAGTCTTGAGCTGTTTCCAGCATACTGGAGGCCGTTGATTTGCCATGCATCACCACAATCACCGAAACCTGACGTTCATCAGGATGTTTGTCTTCACTAATTTCCATTGTGAGAAACATGGTGATGAAGCCAATCTCATCTAGCGGAATCAAAATGTTGTATTCTTCCTCAATGCGGCCTGACAGTTCAATGGCCAACTGGAATTCCTTCGAATATTTTTTTCGAATTTCATTTAAATTCGGATGTGGAATGATTTGATCGGTTTTGATTCTTTCTATAGTAGAGTTCAGGTGCAAAGCAAAAGCAAAGCGGACCTTCTCATCATAATCTCTCCGCAATTTTTCTGAAGCAGTCTCGTACAGCTCATTCGTTAAACGCCACAGATCATCAGGAATAATTTCTCGGTACGCATTTGTATGGGAAAGTTCTTCCACATAGGTTTCAAAATACTGATCCACATCGTTAGAAATCAGCTCCTCTAAATCAATTTCAGTTAGATTTTCTTGATTTAGAGTATCTAATTTATCAGTAATGGAATGATAGACTTCCATGCTTTTAGCCGGATCCTGTCCCCAGACAACTTCTTCCGTGCCGGGTTTAAAGCTCATGTAAAGATTTTTTTTATCCAAGAAGGGCCCTAAGTCAGGCTGTTCCTTCATCTTTAACAAACCTTTTTGAACATTTATTGGCAGGTCTTCTTCGGTGATCATCAGCTTTTCTAAATCGCTGGTGGTTTGATAGTGTAGAAATGCTTTAGCACAAACTAGCTTTAGATCTCGCTTCAGCTGACCGATATTTCCTTCAGCTGTGTATAATAGAAATCCCAGCAAGCTGCGCTTATCAATCGCAATTTCTTCCATTAAACGGTTGGCTTCCTGTTGCAGGAATTCCTTAATGATGGCTAGCCGTTCATCTAACGAGCGATCTGCTAGTGAAGGCAATTCGATTTGCATGGGAATTCGGCGATTGAAGGTGGATAAAAAGGTGGAGCTGGTTTCGGTTGTTGCTCCTAAAATCTGAACAGAAGCTGTTTTTTCTTGGCTGTCTCCCAAGGGACGGAAAATACCTTTGTCGATAAAGGTGAACAGCATTTCTTGTCCTTCAGGGGGTAAACGATGAATTTCATCTAAGAAGAGAATTCCTCCATCAGCCTGCGCCATTAAGCCCTCGCGACTTTCGTCAGCACCGGTAAAGGCACCACGCTTCACACCAAAAACGTGGCCAAATAGTAGTTGGGGATTCTGGGCGTAATCTGCACAGTTAAAGGTAATAAAGGGTGCACTAGCATCCAACACACCCGAGGAAACAGCGAAACGGTACATACACTCAGCAAACATCGTTTTCCCAGTTCCCGTTTCACCAAAAATAATCGTGTGCAGTCCGCGAGGCGGATATAAGATGGCAGCTTTTGATTTTTGAATCTGGCTTTTCAAGGATTCCTCCCGGCCGATTAAATTATCAAAAGTAATATGGTTTTCGGTAGATTGGACAACGAATTGGAATTTAACAGGACGCCCATCAATTTTTCTCACCAAACCGTCTTTAGTCAGCTCATTTAAATAACGACTGATATTGGTTCGGTCCATTGACATCTTGTCAGCAAGTTCTTGGGCAGTCATCTCACGCTTTTGTTCTTTCAAAAGGTCTAACACTTCGTCTTTTCTTGCTTTCATTCGAGCACCTCCTAGAAAGAAGTGGTATAAACCAATGCCTATTATACCGCTTTTTTAGTGAAATAACCAGAGGTTGACTGAAATATAGAAATCGATTACAAAATTATTTTAAAATAAAAAAGAGCAAACATCTCTGTCTGCTCCGCTCTTGATTATTTTTGTTCCATAGCTGCCTTCAAGGCCTGCGCCAAAGCACTTTCTTGTGGCTCAGCTTCTTGATTCACCTGCTTCAGAAGACGGCGTTCCTCATGTTTTGTCATCTTCTTGCTGCGTTCTTTTTTATCCAGCATCTTTTCAGTGGTCCCGTCATACTTGCAGCGGAAGTATGAGCCTTTCTTGCCATCAATGATCTCCATTTTACGGTGGCATTGCGGACAACGATGGTTGGAAACTTTTGGTTCTTTGCGGCGGCGATAGTTGCATTCTGCATTGGTACAAATGTAAATCTTGCCATCGCGAGTATTTTTCTCTCTCAACAGAGAGCCGCACTCAGGACATTTCTTTTGGGTAATTGAGAAGTCTTGGTACTTCTGTTCACTTTGTTTGACTTCTTGAACCAGCTTCTTCGTGTCATCTTCGATTTCTTTTAAGAACTGCTTGCTGGAATAGCTGCCTTTAGCAATTGCTTCCAGCTGTCTTTCCCATTTTTCAGTCAATTCAGGTGTTACTAATGATGGATTTACCAGCTCTAACAATTGTTTGCCCTTTGGTGAGACCTGCAAACCGCTTGGTGTACGTTCCATCAATTCTGACTTGATCAGCTTCTCGATGATTTCTGCTCGGGTTGCTGGTGTTCCTAGACTGTGTTTCTCCATTAATGCCAGCAGTGTTCCTTCGTTCAGTGGTTTTGGCGGCGAAGTTAATGCCTTTTCAATAGTAAAATCTGGAACAATCCGCTGGTCTTTCTTCCATTGAATCGCTGGTTTGTCTTCCTCAGATTTCTTCCAACCAGCCACTAAGACTTTGCTTTGACGGAAGGTAAAGGTTTCCTTGCCGAAAGTAACAGTTACTTTTTGCTGACTTTCCTTATGAGCATCCGCAAACAAGCCTAAAAAGCGGGTAACGATCATAGAATAGATACGCTGCTCGTCATTTGACAGCTTTTCATAACGCGGGCGTTGTTCTGTCGGAATTAACGCATGGTGGTCGGTTACTTTACTGTCTTGGAAGACCCGCTGTTGTTTGACCTGTCCGCCATTTTTTAGGTACGTCTTCACTTCAGGTGCAAAATCACTAACAGCCTGCAGCCGTTCCTTCATCGTTGCCTTCATATCACTCGTCAAATATTTACTATCTGTTCTAGGATACGTTACAATTTTGTGAATTTCATATAAGCTTTGTACTAAAGACAATGTTTTTTTCGCTGAGAACTGATAACGGGCATTGGCTTCTCGCTGAATTTCCGTCAAATCATACGGCAACGGTGCCGGTTCGACTTTTTCTTTGTCTGAAATTTCGGTAACCGTTCCTTTTTGCTGACTTAGTTCTTTTACTAAGGCTTCAGCTTTTTCCCGCTCGGTTATGCCGTAAGGATTTTTTTGATTCAGCTTTGCTTTTTGTCCTTCTACCTGCAGCGAGATCACAAAATAATTTTGTGGTCGGAACTTTTCAATTTTCTTTTCTTGCTGACGAACTTGAGACAAGGTAGGTGTTTGAACTCGGCCAGCAGATAAACTGTCTTCATATTTAACCGTCAAGGCCCGCGTAACATTTAATCCTACCAGCCAGTCAGCCTTCGCTCTAGCTAGCGCGGAGTAATAAAGGTTGTCGTACTCTTTGGCTGGCTTCAATTTACTAAAGCCATCCTTAATTGCTTTTGGTGTTTGGGATGAAATCCAAAGCCGCTTCACTGGTTTATTGAATTTTACGTACTCTAAAATCCAGCGAGCCACCAGCTCTCCTTCTCTTCCAGCATCAGTCGCAATGACCGCCTCGGAGATATCGCTGCGTTTGGCCAGCTGTTGAATTGTTTTTAGCTGAGCTCTAGTTTTTGGCAATGGCTTAATACCGATATTTTTAGGAATAATCGGCAGGCTTTCCATCTGCCAGCTTTGCCATTCCTTGTTTAAATCTTCTGGCATTTTTAAGCTTAATAAATGACCAAGGGCCCATGTTACAATCACATTGGGTCCTTCAAAGTAATTCTTGTGTTTTTGATTGGCGTTAAGCACCTTGCTTAAATCTTTTGCAACACTTGGCTTTTCCGCTAGTATTAGTTGTTTCATAAGTTTCCTTTCTGCTTTCAACTGAGATCGGTTGATCATCCATTAAAAGTGCTAAACCCCAGTATTGTTGAAGATAATCGTCGCATTCTTCACACCAACGCTCATCCTCATCATTCCAAAATGCACTTAAATAATTTTTCTTCGCTTGATGATATGTAAAATCTTGAGATAGACCGCTATAGCGCTCTTCAAAATATTCTTCTGCTTGTTCAAAGCTGTCAAATTGTTTTTCTTCAGTGATGTCTTTTTTCCAATCTTCAAAAAACCACCATGGCTCATTGTCGCCATACATGATAATAACTTGGTACATTCCCATCCCTTCCTTCCATTGTCATCATAAGCATCAAATTTAAATTTTTCAAGTGTTCTGTTTACTGGTATTATTTTTCTTTAGTTTAGCAAATTAACTTTGCGTTTTTCTTAATTCTACTTTATCACAGTACTGAGGTATTTGATATTTTATTTTTCAGGATTATAATATAACCGTTTGAGTATGAATGAAAGAAGGCGGAGTGTTTTGTCAGAACAACTTAAAAAAAAGCTTTTCCCAACTCGTCCGACCTGGCAGAAAAACTTAATCGTGCTGTGGTTTGGGACTTTTATGGCAGGAATCGGCTTTAGTTTAGTCATGCCTTTTATGTCTCTGTATATTGATACCCTGGGTCATTACACCAGCCAAGAATTAAATCTTTGGAGCGGTGTCACCTTTTCCTCTACCTTCCTAGTTACTGCGATTGTTTCACCTTTGTGGGGCCGGCTGGCTGACCAAAAAGGAAGAAAGCTGATGCTGCTGCGTGCTTCCTTGGGTATGGCTGTGGTTATCGGACTGATGGGCTTGGTTACCAACGTTTATCAGCTGATTGGCTTACGGCTTCTGCAAGGTATTTTCTCCGGTTACATCAGCAATGCTACAGCTTTAGTTGCAACTGGAACGCCAAGAGAGAAAAGTGGACAGGTTTTAGGGACTTTAGCAACGGGATCCGTCACGGGGACTCTTTTGGGCCCGTTGGTCGGCGGAACGACTGCATCTATTTTTGGCTATCGTTATACCTTCTTTATCACCAGCGGCATTCTCTTTTTAGTCTTTCTGTTGAGCATGTTTTTGGTCCACGAAGAATTTACACCGGTCGAAAAGAAGGACATGATTCCTGCTAGGCAAATGATTCGCGAATTGAAATATCCTCATCTAATTCTAGGTATGTTTCTTACTACAATGATCATTCAAGCCTCCAATAATTCTATCAGCCCGATTATTAGTTTGTATATTCGTCAATTGATGCACAATCACGGCAATGTTACCTTCGTTAGTGGCGTCATCGCCTCGATTCCAGGAATTGCTACCTTGATTGCTGCTCCTCGCTTGGGACGGCTGGGCGATCGAATTGGCAGTGAGAAAATTTTAGGCATCGGCTTGTTGTTTGCTATTGTAGTATACCTTCCAATGGCCATTGTTCAAAATGTCTGGCAATTAGCGTTTTTGCGCTTTTTAGTTGGAATTTCTGATGCATGTCTGCTGCCAGCTGTTCAAACCTTGATCACCAAGTATTCGCCACAAAATGCAGCTGGACGAATTTTCAGCTACAACCAATCCTTCCAGGCTGCTGGTAACGTGGTAGGCCCAATGATCGGTTCGAGTGTTTCTTCTATTTTTGGTTACCGAGGAGTTTTCTTATCCACTTCTTTGCTAGTACTAATCAATTATCTTTCTGTTCATCGCAATACTAAAGAAATTGCCGAAATAGAAACCTATCACTCCAAAAAAAATAAGAGCATTGTCCACAAATAGGACAATACTCTTGTTTTACGCTTTCATTTTTTTGGCAAAATAGAAGGCACTAAACAACCAACAGCCATAATAAAGGCACAAAATTAAAAAGGGCTCCTGAGCTTCAAAATGATAGGTATACAATACCATGGACAACATCCCGCTTAAGCAGGCAATCCCTACAAATCTCAGCTTAAAATCGCGCTTCATCATTAAAACACTATAACCGGTGATAATGGCACAGATTCCACACATAAGTACTACGTATAAATTCGCTAAGCTCACTGGTCTCACTCCTTTTAATCATTTTATCACAAAATCAAAAGAACCATAATTGATCCTTGCACAGTCACGGTCAACTAAGCATCCTTCATCTTAGACCGTCGAGCCTTCCTTGCTAAAACTATTCCGCTAACCAGCCAAAAAGCGATATAGAGATATGTATAAACCAAGGCTTTATTTCCTGCAAAATGATACGAATAAATGGTATAGGATACCAGTCCGCTGCATAATCCCAGCATCAGATAAGCAAATTCCCGTTCGCGATAAAACAGCAATCCACTGTACTCCGTAATCACAGCACATATCCCACACACAGCAACCACAAACAAATCAAATTCTGCCATTTTTACCACTCCTATTCTAATGGTAATTATAGCATATTTTCATTTATTCCTCATCTAAACTTATCACATTGAGAAACCATGAACAATAAATTTTTTCTATGGGTAAAAGGATAAAAAAATCGCCAGACGATCCGCTGAAGATCGTCTGGCAAGACATCCTTTTGAAAGTTCGCAGTTCCTGTTTGTCTGCTTCGTTTCGATGAAAGAATGAAATTTTTATACGTATTGCAATACTTTGGTTTCTTTATATGCGTGGTCAATCAAACCGCCGCCTAAGCATTCCATCCCGTCATAGAAAACGACTGCTTGTCCCGGTGTAATCGCCCGTACAGGTTCGTCAAAAACGACTCTCGCCCGATTGCCCTCTTCCAAATAAACCGTGACCGGTACATCTGTTTGTCGGTAACGGAACTTAGCTGTTGCGCGGAATTCCTTAGGCTTGTCTTCATTAGTAGTAAAGTGAATTTCACTGGCATCCAAGCTGGTTGCATACAAGGCTTCGTGATGGAATCCTTGGCCAACATACAAAGTGTTCGTACTTAAGTCTTTCCCGATAACAAACCATGGTTCTTGTGTTTTGCCACCGCCACCGATGCCTAGGCCCTGACGTTGACCAATTGTATAGTACATCAGCCCATCGTGTTGCCCTTTAATTTCCCCATCCAAAGTAACCATGTTGCCTTTTTTGGCAGGTAAATAATTGCTTAAAAATTGCTTGAAGTTCTTTTCACCAATGAAACAAACGCCAGTAGAATCTTTTTTCTTCGCCGTTGCTAAGTTAGCACGTTCTGCAATTGCCCGTACTTCTGACTTCTCCATGCCGCCTAGTGGAAACATGGTCTTTGACAATTGTTCTTGTGAAAGCTGACTCAAGAAATAAGTTTGATCCTTATTATTGTCGATACCACGCAGCATATGCACGACGCCGTTTTCGTCAGTTTTTACTTGCGCATAATGACCGGTGGCTACATACTCTGCACCAAGATCCATCGCATAATCCAAGAAAGCCTTGAATTTGATTTCTTTGTTGCACATCACATCTGGATTAGGGGTTCGACCAGCCCGGTATTCTGCTAAGAAATATTCAAAAACACGGTCCCAATATTCCTTTTCAAAATTGACTGAGTAATAAGGGATCCCAATTTGGGCAGCAACTTTCGCTACATCCTTATAATCCTCGGTTGCGGTACACACCCCATTCTCATCGGTGTCGTCCCAATTCTTCATAAAAATTCCTACAACGTCATAGCCCTGCTCTTTCAATAAAAGAGCTGTAACTGACGAGTCTACGCCGCCGCTCATTCCCACGACGACTCTTGTGTTGCTGTTCGACACAGTATCACCATCATTTCAATCTAGATTCCGAAAACTCTACGATTTGAAGGTCGCAACTTTTCAGTAACACGTATTATACGATAAATTAAACCGTTTAGGGTGCAAAAACGTCAAAATTTTAATTTTTCGTTAAACTATCCCATTTTGAACAAATTCACGAGTAGTTGCATTTTTGTATTAGTTGTATTAATATATATAATACAAAGGAGGCGAGTGCTATGATTTTAGAAATTGATGCGCATTCGGATGAGCCCATTTACCTTCAGCTGCGCAAGCAAATCATTATCGGCATTGCCAAAGGTGACTTAAAGCCCCACGAGCAGCTGCCGACTGTGCGACAGATAGCTGACGAGCTGGGGATGAACGCCATGACAGTTTCCAAAGGCTACCAGCAGCTAAAGGAAGAAGGCTATCTAATTACCGATCGGCGTAAGGGGACTTTAGTAGCGCCAATGCCTGTCGATAAAAAAGAAGAAAAAGAAGCGGCCCTCACTCTGTTATTGGCTGAACTGGCTCTTTCAGGTTCCAGTGAGACCGAAATCAAACAGAAAATTGATGAAATACTAACCAGCTTTCGGAAAGGAAGAGAAAAATGAACCTATTCATGTGGGGCATTCTAGTTTTTTGTAATTTTATTATGGCCCTAACCTTATCTTTGGCCGCTAAGCCGCATAATCATGTGATTATTGAGAATACTTTGCCAGTAGACAAATTAGATGATCCACAGGTTGTAACGTTAGCGAAACAGTACCGTAAACGACAGTTTCAGATTGCTTTCTTTTTAAGTGTCATTGAAGCCATTCTATTACTGCCAATGAAGGATTACTTATTCATGCTGCTGTTCTTTCTACTGCTGATGCTTTCTATTGGCTGTGGTTACTATTTGCAGATTCGCTACATTCGCAAAATGCGTCGTATTATTGAAGAGAATCACTGGCAGCTGGCAATAGCCTCGGTGCAAATTAATACCAAGCTGGTGCGAGAAAAGAATGAAAAAATGGTTTCTGTTACGTGGTTCGTTCTGGCTGGAGGATTAAGTTTGCTCTTGTTTTATTTCGCTTACGCGACGATGGGTAACCTGCTGCTTATTGCAACTGTTCTTCTAATTGAATTTTCGCTGATAGGGGGCTGGTATTTGGTGAGTCGTTTGCCGGTTAGAGCTTTAACTAACGACCAAGAGATCAATCGTCAATACAACAATTTAACTAAATACTACTGGTCCTTTTTAATGGTCGGAATGGGAATTTTCTTTCCTCCACTGATTTATTTTCCGTTGCTTTCTTTGAGCAGCTGGCAAAATCAGTTTATTCTTTTGACCGCAATCGAGTTTGCCATGTTAGTGTTTTTGGTTATCTTTACTGTTGCTTGGTTATTGACTTTAAGAAGGAAACAAGATGCTCTGCTTGATCAGAGCAGTGATTTTCGTTATCAAGGAGATGACTATTATTGGCGTTACGGTGTCTATTATAATCCT
The DNA here is from genome assembly GCF_017377655.1 of Candidatus Enterococcus ferrettii. Taxonomy (GTDB): domain Bacteria; phylum Bacillota; class Bacilli; order Lactobacillales; family Enterococcaceae; genus Enterococcus_A; species Enterococcus_A ferrettii. The sequence continues at coordinate 80,862 of NZ_JAFREL010000007.1, read as the reverse complement.
GAAGACAGTCGGTTTATGGTTCCGGATCGGATCGGCTTGAATCTTTCAGTTAATTTGGCGAAAACGGGAGCAAAAATTATGATGGCTCTTGGTGGTATAGTTCTGTTGATCGCCCTGTTTATCTCTGTGGTTCCGTTGTATGTATTGGACAATCATCCTGATCCTTTTACTTATACGGTCAATGACAAGAATGTTACTCTGGAGGGACCTTTTGTAAGTAAACGCGCGATTCCCTTGACTAAGATTCAGCAAGTTGATTTGGTTGAGGAGCTTCCTAAGCGGGGGTTAAGAACGAATGGCTTTGCGACCGATCACTATGCCATGGGGAGTTTTAAACTTGATGGAAAGGCGGCCAATCTTTTCATTGACCACCATTCCCATCCTATTCTTTTGATACAGACAGCAGCTAAAAACTACTACTATACGAATAAATCACCCGCAAAAACTAGAAAAGCTTATCAGGAAATTAAACAAGAGTTGAAGTAAAAAAATTGGGCAAGCTGATTCAGCTGCCCAATTTTTTTAAGTTAATTTAGCTACTTCTCTAGCCTTGGCTTCTGCGATATTATCGATCATATGCTCAGAAAGTGGTGTACCAAAAGGCAGCTTGTCTGGTAATAAATCCCGCTCCGGTGCATCGACACCCACGTTGATATCTTCTGCAATTGGAATACTATAATGATGAATGTGCCCATGCAGATTGCGAATGTTCAAGGTGGTGCCTAGAAGCATTGGATAATGGGTCAAATAATACTGATGGTGATTAAACTTTACAATCGCTCCAACATCATGAAACGCAAACTTAGGTGTTCCATCTAACATCATGGGATCGTTGGCAGCTAAAAAATTGAAAAAAGCCCGAGAATCATGATTACCTTTAATAAAAACAATCTTCCCCTTCAGCTGCAAAAGCTGATCCAAAATTTCCTGATTGCCTTTTTCATAGTTTGGATGCATCGCTACATCTCCTACGTGATAAACGGTGTCCTTTTCTTTTACCACAGCATTCCAGCTTGCAACCAGCTGTTGATTCATCTCTTCCACCGTATCAAATAAACGAGGGGCGAAGTCGTTGTCCCCTAATAGATTCTCATGAAAAAAATGGGTATCACCAATAAAAAATTTCATTTCATTCACCTACAATATGTCTAATGGTTGTTTCTTTTCCGGCTTCGGAAATTCACGGGTTAACCGTTCATAGTCTAACGCAGTTAACCGAATGTCTAGCGCTTGAAGATTAGCCAATACGTGCTGTGCTTTCCCCGATTGAGGAATCGCCAGTGTTTTGCCATCCCGAATTACCCACGCCAGTAAGATTTGAAAAATGGACGCCTGATGATTTGCGGCAATTTCCTGCAGGACTGGATTATCCTGTAGACGTGCTCCCAGCGTATCGCCTTGAGCAATCGGTGAATAAGCAATCAATGGTAACTGGTGTTCTCTCATCCAAGGCAATAAATCATATTCTATTCCTCGACTTGCTAGATTGTAAAGTACTTGATTTGTTAGACAACCTTTTCCTTTAGGAATACTGTACAAAGCCCGCATATCACTAGTATCAAAGTTGGATACTCCCCATTGGCGAATCCAGCCGGCATTCTTCAAACGTTCCAATTCAGTAACTGTTTCTTCCAAAGGTACATTGCCCGGCCAGTGCAGCAAATACAGATCCAAATAATCAGTCTTCAAACGTGAAAGACTTTGCTCCAAAGAATACTGTAGATTGTCTTTATCAGCATGCCAAGGATAAAACTTAGAAATTAAATACAAGCTGGTCCGATCATATGGAGCAATTGCCTCCCCCACTAAACGTTCGGATCGGCCATCACCATACATTTCTGCTGTATCAATTACTCGTGCTCCAGCGTCAATCCCTGACCGCAGTGCTTTGATTTCCTGTTGGCGCTTTCCAATTTCATCACCCATGTGCCAAGTCCCCAAACCAATGGCTGGTACCCGTTTTTGTCCCAATTCAATAATCATTTTTTCTCCGCCTCACATTTAGTATACGCTAAAAAGAGCAAAAAAGGTCACAAGCTATTTCAGCTGGTAACCTTGTCTTTCCAAAATAGCTTGGTAACGCATTTTTATAATTCCAATAATTACTTCAAGCTGGGTTAAATCTTCAATTTTTTCAGGGTTAAAATTTTTGGTTCTGCGAAATGATTTTCCGGTATCGATTAAATGGAAGATATGATCCCAATGTTGAAATTCTGATAGGTTATTTAAATTACCAATCGGAAAGGCTGCCCCATCACAAATTTCCCATAAACGAAAAACTAAAAAAGCAGTATCCACGACTTGTCTTTTGCCTTGTTTATTTTGACAGTTGATCAGAACTTTTTCAGGCTGGTAGGTTAGGTACCAATCCAACAACTTGAAAAAGGCTTCCCAGCGGTAGGGCTCCTGAAACATCTTATGGGTATCCGGCATTTCACGAAAAATCAATGGTATTAAATAATCCTTTTTGTACTCCCAACAAGGAAGCATCTCTACGTAGTACTGTATGTATCGAGTAAAATAACTGTTCCCCTCATAATAGGCAATGATGTAATCCTCTATTCCAAATGACTGAAACTTTCTTGCCAGGTAGGCACAATCATCTACTGCGATGGTTAGACCTGTTAGGTGTCGAAATTCAGAAATAATTTTGTGATGCATCATTGTCTGTATTTTCCGCCTCAATGTTTCACCTTCTTTTCAATTAAAGATAACTGTCTTTAGTGTACCATATTCTTTTCCAATTGAACCTTTTAAAGAACAAATAAAAACAATTTCCGTCAAAAATTTAGACGGAAATTGTTTTCTTCATTAGTTATTAACTTTTACAAAAAGTCCCCGGTCAATCATGCCATCCATTAAAAAGTAAAACTTTTCCTGTAATAGAACATGGGTGTCATCTTTGAAAATATTCACCGATTTTAGACCATTAGCCGTTGTGATTGACATTTTGACCTGTTGCAAATCTTTTGCGACAGTGATTTTTAATTTGAAGCCTTCTTTACTTTGGGGAGTTGCGTCTAGTGGACGAATTAATTGAAAATTGCCCGAAGTTGTTTCTGTGAATCCATTGTCTCGTAATGTGTATTTTTTAGCAGTTGGTGCCAAGCTGTAATTTACTTTCGCACCTTCTACTGTGGCTATTTTTGCAAAAGCCATGCGCTCACCTCTTCTTTTTTCGTTACCTATTATTATAGAGGGAACGAGCGCGTAATTCAATCTACTTTCTTAGTTGTTGAATTGCTGCAATCAGTTCCTGGATGAAGCGCTGTACCTCAGCTTCTGTGTTGCCGTAGCCAAAGCTTACCCGTACGGATTCTTTTACCTCAGACGCATTTTTTCCATACATCTCTTCCAACACATGAGAAGGATCTACGTTGCCGGCAGTACATGCTGAACCTGTAGAGATAGCAATCCCTTTTAAATCCAATTTCATGAGCAGTAAGTCACTGGCAATTCCGTTAAATCGCAAATTCAGAATATGGGGCAGTTTGTTCTCTAATTCGCCATTCACCTCATAGTCAATCCCCGCTTCATCTAAGCTCTGTAAAATCATCTTAGTAAACTGGAGATAGGCTTGTGCTCGGTTGTCTCGTTCCTCTAAAGTTAATAATTCGACTGCTTTGGCAAATCCGCAAATGCCAGCCAGATTTTCTGTTCCAGCCCGGCGTTTCTCCTCCTGCTCACCACCATGCAATAAAGAGGGCAAGCGGATATCGTCGTTTTTGTATAAGAAGCCTACTCCTCGGGGTCCGTTGACCTTATGAGCAGAGGTGCTTAATAAATCAATGCCCCATTCATGGGGGCGAATCGTTTGATTGCCATAAGCCTGAACAGCATCTGTATGGAAATAAGCGGGGTGCTCTTTTAGCAGCTCCCCAATTTCTTTTATCGGCAGCAAATTACCGATTTCATTATTCCCGTACATAATAGAAACTAAGATCGTGTCGGTTCGCAGAGCAGCTTGCAGCTCATCCAGTGAAATACGGCCTTTTTGGTCAACTGTTAAATAAGTCACCTCAAAGCCTTTATCTTCCAGATAACGCATGGTATTTAAAACAGCAGGGTGCTCGATCCGCGTCGTAATTAAATGCTTTCCCTGGGTCTGACGAGAAAATGCCGTTTCTAAAATCGCGGTATTATCCCCTTCAGTTCCACCACTGTTAAAGATAATCTCGTGAGGCTTCACATCTAGGCTTTTGGCGATCACTTCTCGGGCTTCTTCTAATTTGTAAGAAGCGGAGCGGCCCAGATGATGGATACTCGAAGGATTGCCATAATAATTTTGCATAACATCAGCCATCACTGCAATGACTTCAGGATGCATGGGACTGGTCGCTGCATGATCTAAATATATTGATTCCACAAGTCTACGAACCTTTCTATAGTTAAAGTAGGGTTATTCTAGCATAGGCAAGCAGCTTTAGACAAGAAAAGAATCGGCAGGCTGCTAAAAAACTCAGGGAAACCAACGAATCAGCGTCGATGCTGACTATTGGTTTCCCTGAGCTGCTCTCTATAGATCTACTACTTGACCTACTTCATTTTTCTCCGCAGTATCAAGCACCTGTTTAGTTACTGCCAAATCCTGTAGAGCAATTCCGGTAGTGTCATAAATAGTGATGTCTGCTTCAGAGATACGACCAGCTACCCATCCAAGAATAACTTCACCAATTTCTCCTTGAATCGCTGCTTCATCAATTAACCCTTGTTTAATCGGCTGCTCGGTTTCTCCAACGGCTATCGCTTGCTTTCGATCATCCACAAAGAGACGTGCTTGTTGGAAAATAGCGCCATCTATTTCCTGCTTGCCGCTCATATCGGCACCGACACAGCTAAAGTGTGTGCCCGGCTTCACCCACTCAGCTTGAATCATCGGCTGCTTAGAGGGGGTTGCTGTTACGATAATATCAGCTGCTCCTACAGCATTGGCTATTTCCTCTACCGCATGAATCTGCAGCTGTGCAATTTTCTCTCGCAGCTCGACTTGGTCTTCTTTGATTTTCGGTTGATCCAATAAATGGAGCAGCTGCTCCTTACAGCCTGCCACGAAGGAATCGGCATTTTCCTTTGCCAAAGGATCGTAAATCAACAGCTGCTTTAGATTGGGGATCACGAGTAAATGACTCAACAGCTGAAATAACGCTTGATGCCCCGTTCCTACCATTAATAAGGTTTCGGAATCTTGACGAGCTAAATATTTGCTGCCAATAGCTGCTGCCGCACCTGTCCGCATACCGGTAATATATTCCGCATCCACAATTCCCAACGGTGCGCCGGTTTGATCATCAAACAGCAGTGTCGTTCCAAACAGTGCAGGTAATTGCTGCTGTGGATTACTGCCATACCAAGAAACCAATTTTAGTCCATAAATTCCTAATTCCTTCATATAACCAGATTTGATATCCATATCCGCTTTTCCCGGTTCAAACTCATAAAAGATCATCGGCCAAAGTGTACTTGTTTCTCTAGCCTTTCCGCGATAAATCTCTTCCACGGTTTGAATCGTTTCTTTTATTGACAAGACTTCTTTTACCATTGCTTGGTTTAATACTCGTATTTGTGTCATGGTTTTCTCCTTAATTAATCTTTTTCAAAAAGCTGGAAACCCGTTCTAGTCCAGCTAGGAATTTCTCCTCTGGCTCGCGGGCACAGCCCATGCGGAAACAGTTCTCCAATTCGAAAACAGAGCCTGGCATCAACAGCACACTCTCCGTTTCGATCGCTTTACGGCAAAAATCTTCAGAGGATAAGCTGCTTTGGTAATAAGGGAGACAAACTGTGCCTCCTTGTGGCAGGACACAATCAAGCTTCGGTTCATTTTTTACCCAGTCATTAAACAAGGCAACTCGATGACGAACAATGCTTAAGTTCCTTTCGCAAACAACCTCTTTATTTTTCAATGCTAAACCGGCAATGTATTCATCAATCCCGCCACAGCTGATCATGGTATAATCCCGCTGTATTTCGACTGCTTTAATCAGCCATTCATCCTGTGTCGCAATCCAGCCTAAACGCAAACCTGCCATGGCAAACGCCTTTGACATGCTTCCTAAACTGACTCCTTTTTCATAACTGTCAGCTACTGATAAACCAAAGCCGGCTTCGTGAGCCAATCCGCGATACGCTTCATCACAAATTAGATAAGCATCGTTTTTACGCGCAATCTCTGTCATAGCACGTACGATTTCGTCACTGACGACTTGCCCAGTTGGATTGTTGGGATTGTTAAAACAAATCGCTTTAGTTTTTGGCGTTACTAAGGCATCCAGCTTGTCCAAATCAATGACAAAGCGATCAGCCTTCTCCATAAACAAGTAATCCACCTTAGCTCCGATCGATTCGGGAACAGAATAGATTTGCTGGTAGGCTGGCAGGATCGCTACAACGTGATCCCCGGGCTCAATCAAGGTCATCATGGTTAAGTGAGATGCTCCCACTCCTCCATGAGTAGAAATAACTTGGTCTGGACCAAGTGAATCGTATAGGCTGGCTACACCTGCTAAATAATCAGGATTTCCTTCAATTGCACCATAGCTTAAGCGCAAAGAAAAAATCGCTTCTTTCACTTCTTCTGGGTTTTCACCGGTTACTTCTAACAGCTCATCCAGCGAAAATGGAATGATGGATGTGCTGGTTAAGTTGTAATCGACATTGAATTCATAATTTGAAAGCCAGCGTTCAACACCGAAAGGCTTAATATACATAATTGGTTTCCTCCTAATTCTTCTAGTGCAATACTTTACTTAAAAAGTCAATGGTTCGGGCATGCTGTGGGTGGTCAAACAAGTCAACGGGTGCTGCTTCCTCAACAATTTTTCCTTCGTCCATAAATAGAACCCGGTCTCCTACCTCTTTAGCAAAACCCATCTCATGAGTGACAATAATCATGGTCATTCCCTCTTGGGCTAAATCCTTCATCACTGTTAATACTTCCCCTACCATCTCAGGATCAAGAGCAGAGGTTGGTTCATCAAACAACATAACATCCGGCTCCATGGCTAATGCTCGAGCAATCGCAATCCGCTGCTGCTGACCACCTGATAATGAACTTGGATAAGCCTCTGCTTTATCCGAAAGTCCTACCTGCTTCAATAAAGCTTCCGCCTTTTCTCTGGCCTGCTGAGCATTTTTACGATTCAATTTTACAGGCGCCAGGCACAGATTTTCCATGACTGTTTTGTGAGGAAAGAGATTGAAGGATTGGAAAACCATCCCCATCTTTTCTCTTACCTGAAAAATTTCCGTTTTGGGATCGGTTAGATCGGTCCCCTCAAAAATAATTTGTCCGCTGGTAGGCATTTCCAGCAGGTTCAAGCAGCGTAAAAATGTACTTTTCCCTGAACCGGACGGACCAATAACTACTACGACCTCGCCTCTTTTTACATTGGTTGTAATACCGTTCAGCACCTGATTATCGCCAAAGGCTTTATGCAGCTCATTTACTTGAATCAATTCAGACATGTTTTCTCCCCCTAGCTTTTAGATGAACGGGCCAACTTTTTCTCAAAACGAGCCACCAGCAGTGAAACCACACAGGTCATGCAGAAATAGATAATCGCTGCAATGAAGAGTGATTCCATTGTACGATAGGTCGCAGCCTTTACTGTATCCGCCACAAACATCAATTCAGAAACCGCAATCACTGACAATAAGGACGTTTCTTTGATCATAGAAATGAACTCGTTACCTAACGCCGGCAGAATATTGCGAATGGCCTGAGGCAAAATAATTTCTCGCATGGTCATCCGCTTGTTTAATCCTAATGAATAACCGGCTTCGCTTTGTCCTTTATCGACTGCGTTAATCCCCGAGCGGATAATTTCAGCTACATAAGCACTGGAATTAATCGACAGCGCAATACATCCTGGAATTAAACGGGCTAGATTCACACCCCACACATGAACCGAAGGAATAGAAATAATCATGGAAAGGCCAAAATAGAAAATGAATACTTGGAGCAAGGCTGGCGTTCCCCGAAGCACCTGGATGTAAAAGGTGGCTAGTGCTTTCAACAGCTTATTGGAAGAAATTCTCAACAAAGCAATCAAAATTCCCAGCAAGGTGCCGAAAAGCACACAAACTACAGCTACACCAATTGTTGTTAGGGCACCTTTCAGGAACAGCGGACCATACGTCTTCAACATACTTTGGCTATCTTGACTATCACCAGCCTTCGCCAGTTCAATATTTTTGTCTAAGAGGTCCTCCATCATTCCTTTTTCTTCCATATCAGCGATGATTTCGTTCACTCGTTCAATTAATGCCGTGCTTTCTTTAGGGAAAGCAATTACCTGAGCTATCTTTTCTTCAGGAACCTCAATCTCAACATCCGCAATCGTTAGGTTGGGATAAACATCTAAATAATTCTGGGCCGTTAACCATCCGACTACGCCAGCATCCACTGTTCCAGCATTAATTTCCGCAATAACCTCTGGCAGCTTGCCTAACGCGACAGGCTGTGCATTTCCTAAATAGTCGTTGAGAATGGTTTCCTGAGTAGACCCCTTTTGAGCAGCCACTTCTTTGCCCGTTAAGGAATCTACAGAAGTGAAGACCTCGGCTTTATCCTTGGTCGTCAAAATGACAAAGGGTAAAGTATGATAAGGATTAGAAAAACCAACAATTTCTCTTCTTTCAGGTGTCGGATTGAAACCAGCCAATGCCATATCAAACTCATTGGTTTGAATACTAGGAATCAGACCATCAAACTTCATGTTGGTTATTTCCAACTCAACCCCTAATTCCTTCGCAATTTCCTTCGCAACATCAATATCAAAACCCACGATTTCTTCTTTACCATTGTTCATGCGAATAAACTCTTTTGGCGGATTATCCGCAGATGTTCCAACAATGAGTGTTCCCCGATCCAACACTCTTTGCAGTGAATCATCCTCTTCTGCATATCCTTTGATACTACTGGTCAAAACAATCAATAATCCCAGCAGCAAAATGGGCCATTTACTTAACCATCTTTTCTTCATTGTTTCCCCTCCAAGCAGTGAATATTCATTCACCTTTATCCCTACATTTTTTGGTTATTCTTATTATACCTGCTAATGCTGTTCACTTTTTTGAAAATAATACAATTTGGTTTGCGATTTTTTGTGAATCGTACAAAAAGAGCTGCTGCAATGCTATAATTACTTTGATTGGAATGCATAATTATTAAATACCCAAAGGAGGAAAGGCATGAGTATTGCGATTCGCGAAGTGTTGGCCTTTGATTACTTTCATTTTTTAAGCTTGGCAGCAGGCAAAAGTGGACTGGATAACGAAATTACTACGGTAGGTATTTTAGAATATGAATACGATGAGGGGTTGCATCCTAAAAGAAAATTTGATGTAAACACCTTAGTTATTACGAGCTTGTATTTTGCTAAAAATAAACCCGATCTACTGGTGGATACGATTCGTCTGCTTTATCGAGATGGGGTCAGCGGATTAATTGTTAAAAAGATTTTCTTTCAAGAATTACCTGTTGAGCTCCTGGCCTATGCGAATGAAATTAATTTCCCGATTTTCACTTATGAGCAGTCAGCCACTCCTCATTTCGAAGATATTTTATTTCAGCTGAAGCAGGTCATTTCCTTTGATGGTCAACAGAAGATTCTAGAAATGCTTGTGGAGGAATTGTTGGCTGGTGAAGCGATTCCTGAAGCAAGGATTCAGTCCCTATTGTTTCAACAGGAGCAGCTTAAAAAATTTGCTCTGTTTTATCTTTTGCCTGATCGCTTGAATTTACCCATTGTTCATTGGCTATCCTTAATAAACAATTATCAGCACAGCAGCTTTTTCATCCGGGGTATCGGTTATCAGCAAGGCTTCTTTGTACTTTTAGGCATAAAGAAGCACTCGCTCAAGGAGGAAAGCTTTCCGCCGATTGCTGATCTCTTCCAGCAAATCGGCTTACCTGCGACTGATTTCATGGTAGGCAGAAGCTTAGATTATCGCCAAACAGCCGAATTGAAAAATGCGTTCTCCGAAGCCTTGATAAGCGCCCAGTTCGGTGAAAAATCACAAAATAGAGTCAGCAGTTATGAGGAATTGGGTGTTTACCAGCTGCTAATTCCGTATTATCAAGACGCTAGCTTCTCCCGTTACAGTCAGATGCTGCTGCATAAAATCAAACAAAATGATCCTTCAAAAAAACAAAAGCTGCTGGAAACTGCCCGAGCCTTTATTCATTATGAAGGCAATCTTTCTATGATGGCGGATGCCTTAGAAATTCACGAAAATTCTGTTCGCTATCGGCTGCACAAACTAAAAGAGCTTCTAAGTCATGACTCTCTGGTATTGTCCGACTTTGCTTTATACGAACAGCTTTCTTTGGCGATTAAAACTGATGAGCTCCTGACCAAAGAATAACTCACCTAAAAAAAGGTGCCCTAAACTGATTAAATCAGTTTTAGAGCACCTTTTTAACTTTCTATTCAAACTCTTTTTTTTCAACAGTAAACAATGGACTGACTGATTGGTTGTTGTGAATGCGTTTTAAGGCTTCACCCATTAAATCAGCACAGCTGATGATTTTCAACTGCTTCGGATGACGATCATCTGGTGTGAAGACCGAATCAGTGATGCAAATTTCTTTTATATCGGTTTGATCTAAACATTCCTTGGCTGGCGCTGAGAGCAAGCCATGAGATGCACAGGCAACAACATCTTTAGCTCCTGCCTTTTTCAAGGTAGCCGCAGCCTTTTTGAAAACCTGTCCCGTATTCAAAATATCATCCACCATAATACAGACTTTACCAGCAACATCGCCGATCACATATCCGCTTTCTGGACTGCCTTCTTCAGCTTCATCTACAATCGCAATCGTTGTATCTAAATATTCCGACAAGCTGCGGGCACGCTGCACACCGCTGTTCTTAGGCGATACGACAACATAATCGTCCCCTACCATCTTCTTCTCACGATAATAATGAGCAAAAAGCGGCATGGTAAATAAGTTATCAACTGGAATATCGAAAAATCCTTGGACTTGAACAGTGTGCAAATCTAATGTCAGTACGCGGGTTGCCCCTGCATCTGATAAAAGGTTAGCAATCAATTTTGCTGTAATTGGTTCATGCGGCTTCGCTGTCCGATCCTGTCTTGCATACCCATAATAAGGTAATACAACATTGACTGTCTTGGCGCTGGCCCGTTTCATCGCATCAATCATAATCAACAATTCCATGTAGTAATCATTTACCGGCTGATTAGTGGCTTGTACCAAATAGATATCATAGCCTCGTACGGTTTCCTCTACGTTGATGGCAATTTCTCCATCGCTAAATTGTTTCACTGTACACTTACCTAATGTTGTTCCACAAACAGCTGCAATCTTTTCGCCCAACGGCTGATTGCCATTTAAACTAAAGATCTTGAATTTCTTTTCGCTATTTTGTTCTGTCATGGTGTCCCTCCAAGCATTTTCTACCAATAGTTTAACACAACTTTAACTCTTTTTTGTGGATTTTATTCTCAAGAAAAAGAGATTGTGCCGTTTGCCCAACGCGCAGGGATTATTTTGTTGTAATTTCCCCAGTTGTCGTGCACCTTATAAAGGCGCTGGCCGTGGCTGTCTTCGTAAAATCCATAAGCAACTACCCAGTGGTTTCCATAGGTGCTGCCTAACAAACGTAAAACACCGATCATTACCGGCTTGCCTTCCAGAATTCGCTTTGTTGCTCGATGCCAGGCACCCGTTGAAGTGAAGCGTGTGCGCTTGTGCGTTTTTTGCTGGTTCAAAAACCGATTCAGGCCGAAGCTGATTTGAACTGGAACCGTGGGGAAATCAATCGGCTGCAAGACCGGCTGCATTGCTTTAATTAGAGCTTGGTTATCTGCTGAGCCCTTTTTTCGCAGCCTGGTCGGAAGAATGGTTTCATCCAAATAATCTTGATAATAAGCCAGCAAAACACTGCTGGCATATGTACCGCATAAAAAACCGCTGGGGGTACGCCAAGTACGGTAGGTTTTGAAGCGCTCTTCTGGCAATTCAATCCAAGTATTTAAAGGATAGGTCATCTTTTTTGCTCCTTGAGTTTATTTGTTTTGAGTATTTCTCTTGTCTATATGATAATAGAAAGGAAGGAAAGGGGCACGTATTAAATGGAAAAATTGATGATAAAACAAGATTTGTATGAAGCCGTTAATGGTGAATGGTTGAAAACTGCTGAGATTCCGGCGGATAAACCAGCAACCGGAGGCTTTCAGGATTTGGTAGATGAGATTGACGATCTGTTGATCGCCGATACCAATCAGCTGGTGGAGGAACCTGATACGATTCCGAACGACTTAATGAAGGAATATATCGCCTATTATCGCTTAACTAGCGACTTTGAAAAGAGAAATGCAGATGGCATGCAGCCTTTGCTGCCAATTCTGGGACGGATTGAGAAATTAACTTCTTTTTCAGATTTAAATGAACAGTTAAAAGATTGGGTCCTATCAGGACTGCCGTTGCCTTTTGGCTTAGATGTTGATGCTGATATGAAGAATACTACCACTAATGCACTGTTTGCTGGTTCAACTAGTCTTATTCTACCAGACAAAACCTATTATGCTGAGGATCATCCACAAGCAGAACAGCTGCTGGCTATTTTCAAAGATATGACCTTGCAGCTTTTCGATTTAGCAGGCTATGAAAAGAAAGAAGCCGAACGAATGACGGATGAAGCGTTAGCTTTTGACCGCCTAATCGCTCCTCATGTGAAAAGTGCCGAAGAAAATGCCGATTACAGTAAAATGTATAATCCTCAATCTGTCGAAGAATTTGTGGCCCACAGCAGCTACTTAAAGCTGGATCAGCTGCTGCAAAATTTAGTTGGTCAGCTTCCGGAACAAGTGATTGTGACCGAACCTCTTTACTTTGAGCAATTGGACAGCTTCTTTAATCCAGATAATTTTTCTCTAGTAAAAAGCTGGATGATGGTTCTTAGCCTGAATGCCTTAACTGGCTATTTAAGTGAAGATGCTCGCCAAATTGGCGGCATCTACAGTCGTGCTTTATCCGGTGCAGCCGAAGCGAGACCGCAGAAAAAAGCCGCCTTCTATTTAGCTTCAGGTCGATTTGACCAAGTTTTAGGCGACTACTACGGAAAAAAATATTTTGGTGAACAAGCCAAAAATGATGTCAAACAAATGGTGGAAACCATGATTCAAGTCTACAAAGACCGCTTAGCAAATAATACCTGGCTAGGTGAGGCTACCCGCGAAAAAGCTATTTTGAAGTTAAGTACGCTGGGAATCCATGTTGGTTACCCAGACGAAATTCCAGAATTGTACCATCGCTTTAAAGTAATGCCGGCAGAAAAAGGCGGAACCTTGCTGACAAATGCACTGGCCTTTAGTCGATTAAGTCGTGAAGATCAATTCAGCAAATGGAACCAGCCAGTTGATCGGGACGAATGGGAAATGAGTGCGGATACTGTAAATGCGTATTATCATCCATTCCGCAATATCATTGTCTTCCCTGCGGCCATTCTGCAGGCGCCTTTTTACAGCTTGGAGCAGTCAAAGAGTGCTAATTACGGCGGAATCGGAGCAGTTATCGCTCACGAAATTTCACATGCCTTTGACAACAACGGTTCTCTCTTTGATGAGCTGGGCAATTTGAATAACTGGTGGACTGAAGAAGACCGTCAACAGTTCCAAACCTTAGCTGATGCAATGATTGCAGAATTTGATGGTTTAGAAATTGCTGGTGGAAAAGTGAATGGCAAGCTGACAGTTTCTGAGAATATTGCTGATGCGGGTGGTTTAAGCTGTGCATTAGAAGCCGCCAAGCGAGAAGAAGAAACAGATCTCGAAGCCTTCTTTATCAACTGGGCTACTATTTGGCGTATGAAGGCGCGGCCTGAATACTCTCAGCTTTTATTAGCTGTTGATGTTCATGCACCAAATAAACTGCGAGCAAATATTCAGGTGAAAAACATTGAAGATTTCTATCAAACCTTTGATGTCACAGCAGAAGATGAGATGTATTTAGCTCCTGAAAAACGGGTAAGTATTTGGTAAAAAAGGATTACCCTCATGTGGATTAACTGATTGTGTCTCCATATTTTCAGTCATTCCTGTTAAGTTAAAGAGGCTACGACATGTTAAATCACAGTTACTTTCATACTGAGCTGTTTTCGCAGTATTCCATGATTAAATGTTTGGGTCTAAAGTTGGTCTCCACCCAATAATTGGAATAAAGGAGCCAAAAATTATTCCCACAAAAAACCCAGCTAAGCTGAGCAGTCATTGCTCCTTTTAGCTGGGTTAATTTTAATTAGTTTTTAGGTTTCTTTGAATCAATTGCATATTGACGACGTCCGCCTGGTTTTGGAACCAAGTCGCCGATCATGTTGCCAAAGCCGCCTTCAACGCGCAGCTCATGACCATTGGTGTAGTCAGAACGTTTGCTTGCCAAGTAAAGAACAGCATTCGCGATGTCTTGTACTTCACCGATACGACGGTTAGCAGTCATTCTTCTGCGTCCTTCTTCTACTTCTTCATCTTCATAGAATTTAGTTGATAGTGGTGTTTTAACGAAGCATGGTAATACACAGTTGCTGCGTACGCCATATTGTCCCCACTCACCAGCGATCATTTTAGACAGCATATTTACGCCGGCTTTACTTGGGCTGTAAGCACCTGAGTAAGTTTCTGGACTAAGTGACGCAATGGTTGAAATGTGAACCATGCGGCCTGATTGTTGTTCGATCATCACGCGGCCAACGCGTTGTGACACTAAGAAATAACCAGTTAAGTTTACATCAATCGTACGTTTCCATTCGTCTAAAGCTAAATCCTCTAAAGGACTAAATGTTAAGATGGCAGCCGTTTGAACCAATACATCAATGCGGCCAAAGTCAGCCTTAACTGCTTTAGCTAAAGCATCCACTTGTTCCTCAACTGTTGAGTTGCATGCATAGCCTTTTGCTTCTACACCATATGTGCTGTTTAATTCCTTCGCATAGCTTTGTGTTGCTTCTTCGTTCAAATCCACTAAAGCTAATTTAGCGCCTTGTTCAGCAAAGTCGTTTGCGATTTTGCGTCCCATTCCGCCTAAAGCACCAGTGATGATTACTACGTCGCCAGCTAAATCTAACCAAGTTTTTTCCATTGTTTGATTTCTCCTTTTGTTGTTATTCTCTATTACCTACTATACGTTACTTTAAGCAATTAAACTAATTGCTTTTTTTAATTAATCCATAGCTTCAAGTGATGAATCACTCTACCTGTTTCAACAGCTGCTCATTAAAGGATTCACTGAACGCTGTATCAAACTTGTATAGCAGCACTGGATTGAATAAAAGCGGTGAAAAACTTAAATCAAAGACCTCTTTGGCAAATGCAGTGGCTGCAATCTCACTCAAGGAATGTATTCTAACTGTTTTTGAAAACGGACCAATTTTGTACTGGACATGTTTTTCCGTGGTATACAGCTGGTCGCGGTTTTCCAAATAATGATATAACTCGTGAGCAATCAAAACATCAGCAATCGGCGCGCGTTCTACTAAGAATTGCAGCGCCTCTTGCTGATCAATTAGCTGCTGACCAGAGTTAAGTAAGGTGCGGTTTAAGGTAATCCGGTTAGGCAAACGGATTTCTGCCAAGGTATAGGCCACCTTAGTTTTACTGGAGGTTTCCTCAACATAGGTTACACTGATTCCCGCTTCAGCCAGAAAATCAGACAGGCTCAGACTCTGTAAGTGCCGAGCCGCAGCCTGTCCGCTTGCGATTGCTTTTGCTACCAAAGCAGCTTGTTCATTTTCGGGAATTTTACGATAAAGATTATCCTGAGCCAGTAAATAGTGAGCAAATAATTCCTCTGATTGCTGGCTAAGCTGAATAATTTGTTTGACAAATCCTTCTGTACTCACAGCTTCTCTCCTTAAAACAGCGTTCAAGAAGAAGGCTGTTCATTATTTGAAGCGGTTGGCAGCAATAATGATAATTTCATCAGTACCAACGATTTCGCTCATTTCGATATCAATCAGCATCGTTAATTGGGTAAAATCCGTGCTGGAGAAATCGAGTAAACGGGGTCCGACACAGAAATAGAAATCGGGACGAATAATCAAATCACTTTGATAGTTGGCCATGTCTTCCCATAATTTCGTTACCTGTTCCAGGTAGCTTTGGATAGTCGTTTTGACCACTTTGGCATGCTGGCGCTGTACCCGAATGAAGCCCTTTTTATCGATTACTCGAATGGCTTCGCCGGTTTTAGCCGAAGAAGCACCAAAAATATGGAATTGATCCGTTTTTTCTAATAGTTTAACTTCATTGTCTGGAACCCGTAGATCATGTACCGCGATTTCTCTTGCTTCGGTCTCAGTTGCTGCACTTTGCAATTCCGTCGCTTGAGCAGCGGTAGACCCCGAAGCTCGTGCTGTAATTTTTTGGGTTTGTGGATCAATTTCGATATGAACCTCAACACTATCTTCGGTTGCGCCGCTTTCAATCGCCATATTGATCACTTCTTGTTTAATTGATTGAATATCTGATTTAGTCGGACTAGGAACAATCCGTTCCACTACATCCTGAACAGCTGCCAGGGCTACGCCAATAGAAGAAATTACCTCAGCATTTTCAGGAATTTTATAAACCAAATCCATTCTTTCTGCCGCAAACTTGATCAATGAAGCCACGCCGCCGCCAACACCTACTAGTGTCATTTGGTTTTTCTCCAGCTGGTATTTCTTGGCTAGGGATTGAATGACCGGCTCGATCTTCTCAACAGCTTTGCTTAAGATTTGGCGAGCGACCTCTTCTACCGTTTGGCCTAAATAATCTGCCAACGGCTGCATTGCTTTACGCGCAGATTCGACATACCCATGTGAAAAATCTTCTTCCGTAACATAGCCTAAAACATTTGCTGCACAGGAATTAGTGATAGTCACTGCTTTTCCACTTGCTAAACGGATCGCTACGTAATCTTCTGGATCCCCTGGTTTTGGTGCAAACAGCTCCAGCTTTGGATCAACAATCTCATCTTCAGGAGTATATACTGAGTATTCCAAGCCGGCAATGTGGGCACTTCGAGGACCGACATCTTTTACACCGCTTTTGCTTACTCGAATCATACTTCCTCCGGCTACCCCCAGCACGCGAACATCTAAAGAGTTTACGTAGGTTTTATGGCCTGAAATTTCTGAGTAGTCAATCACCGGACGACCATTTTTAATTACACCCAAGTTGGTGGAGGTTCCTCCAACTTCGAAATAAATGCCGTTTGACGTTCGTAAATACATCAAGGCACCCATTACGCTGGCCGCTGGACCAGAAAGCATTGTTAATACTGGACGTTTTTTCATTTCAACAACATCCATCAGTCCACCGTCACCACGCATAATCATTAAGGGAACGTCTACACCTGATGAACGGACACTTTGTTCAGTTGAATTAGCTGTTTCTAGCATCTTAGGTAAAATCGATGCATTGATCGTTGCAGTGCGCGTCCGACGAGACAAGCCATACAGCTTGGTCATTTCCGAAGCCAACGTTACTTGGACTCCTTTACGCTTACCGATCTCTGCAATTTTTTCTTCCAAGCTCAAATTATCTACCCCAAAAGCTGCTGAAGCTACTAAAACATCAATTCCTTCTGCTAACAATTCATCAATGTTTTTAGAAATTGCTGCTTCATCAAAATCTTTGTGAGAAATAAAGCGAGAGAGAACATGAATACTTCTGCCGGTCCCTAAATCGATATCCTTTAGATTCGTTTGAGGTTTAGCCAGCCAGCCTTCCATCTTCCCACGAGCAGTGCTGATGATCCCAATTTTTGCTACGTCACCTTCCAATAATGCATTGGTTGCTTGGGTTGTACTGTGGGCAACAAAAACCACTTCTTCAGCAGCTATGTCAAATTCGGACAAACATTTTAAAAAGGAATTTACTACTCCTTCAGCCACACCCTTCTCACTATCATGAGTCGTCTTCACGGAGGATTTTCCAATAATTTCTTGTGTATCATTGTCAATAGCTACTGCTTTCGTATGCGTGCCACCAACATCTATACCTATTCGAACGCGTCGTTTCATGTCGATTTTCTCCTTACTTCTAGTCTATAAAGGGTTGTTAAGGAAAAAGTTGG
This sequence comes from Candidatus Enterococcus ferrettii, assembly GCF_017377655.1. Classification (GTDB taxonomy): domain Bacteria; phylum Bacillota; class Bacilli; order Lactobacillales; family Enterococcaceae; genus Enterococcus_A; species Enterococcus_A ferrettii. Next base: position 62,780 of record NZ_JAFREL010000007.1, on the reverse strand, counting down.
CTATTTCCAAAACCAAAGCGATTAAAGTTCCCGGTATCAGCGCCACCTTCATATAATCTGTACTGTTAATTCGATTAAATCCAAGTCCCCACGCATTCCAAGAAATTGTAATATCAAAATGTGCCATCCCAATTAATACGGAAGCAAACAATGGATACAAGAAAGTTGTCGGATAGTTGGTTGTTTGACTAACTACCGCTAGTAAAGCAGCTCCTGACCCGATTAAAGAAAGAGGACCCTTAAACCATGTTAGTGGTGCTAGAATACCAAACATGATACATAAAGCCAACGGCGAAATAGGAATAATTCCCCCGATAATCGTTTGAAAATAAGGTGCCGCATAAACAGCTGCATCATTAAACATCGCCAATGTAATCCAAAAAGCAATCAAGGCTGACATGTCTTTTACACCCTCCGTAAAAATACGAGAAATGGTACGAGAAATATCCCTAAAACTTCCTTTTAGTCCACCACATACCCATAGACCATAGATACTTGCAATAATGAAGCAAAGAATGACCGGCAGTTTAAATACAATGACCCCAACAACCGGTAAAAAAGGCGTGATTAAAGAAATTCCTGGTGCATCTACTACTTCAACATTCTTAGTTGCTGCCCATGAATAGGTTAAGCTTTCCATTTTTAAGTAGAACATTGATGCGACTGATACAATGACAATCATTACAGCAAATGCTAGCATCCCAAACGGAAAATAGTCATTATAGGTGTACTCGGCTCCTCCATTGGAGTTTAAGAAAAACGCCGAATATTGACCAAAATTAATTGGATTCAGAAAGATCCCTGCGGCTACCGAACCAGTAAAAGAGAAGAACGCAATAACCTTCGGAATACCAATCGAAAACAAGATAGGCAATACAATGACTGCAATCGCGATAACTGATCCTCCTCCAGTCATAGAGGTAAAGATAAAGCCGCTGATTACATTCACAATAGCTAAAATGATTGCTGGGTTATCCCCACCTAATTCCACACTTTTTCGAATAATCGTAGCTGCTATTCCTGTGTCCAATAAAATTCGACCAAAAAAAGCACCCAAAAAAATGTTCATTACGGAAGCACCATATTTTTCTGGAGCTGTTTGATAAACTTGTCGCAGCATGTCGTTGACGGTTAATCCATCGAAAGCCGCATTTGGTGAAAGCATATTGCCAATAATTGGCAGAAATGTCCAAATTGTTGCCATAATGAAAAAGCCGATCATCAAATTATGACCCTTTATACAATATGTAACCATTCCTGCGAAGGAACAAATGAGCAATATTCCAATAATAATATCCATAGGGACCCCCTAAAATAACCTAGTATCTGTCCTAGATACATTTTTCCTGTATTCATTTATATAGCAAAACAAGGAGGCAACTATTTTCAATAAAAAAATAGTTGTTCCTCCAAAAAAAATTTATTTATTAATCACGCAGACGTTCGAATGCGCCATAGCCAAAGACTTTTTTGTGTTGTCCTACTAGGTAGAACATCATCACAGTTGCAATAACTGCTGCTGCTAAAAGCAGAATCATCATCAAGTATACTGCCCGAGTTTCTCCAACTGAACGAGTCATTGCAGAAACGATGAACGGTAGGAATGTACTTGCAAATCCCATGAATGTATAGTAAATCCCGGTGTTTCTTCCCTTAGGTCCAGGACAAAACATTTGGCGTACACCCAAACCAGTTTGCAGCGCGCCACCTGAAGCAAAGAATCCAAGTGCTGCAATACTGATGTAAATGACTGCTGGATGACGAATGATCAACACAATTGCCAAAGCCAAAGCAGTGAAGATAGAATCGATTACCAATACTTTTAATGGGTTCCAACGAAGCTTACCCATCATGATTGCCCAAAAGACAACCGCGATAATTCCACCAAAGGTATAAATCGAAGTTAAACCTGCTGCTTGAATCTCAGAAAGTCCCGCATTGCTTAAACCAAATGCCTTTGTATATTGTTGTGCACCATACATGATGAACATACATAGGAAAGCGTAGAACATGGTGATAAAGTTTACTAGTGTGTTTGGTTTTATCAACAATTTTGCTTTCGCATCGTCAATTTCTTTTTTGATCGCATCCGCATGGTTGCCATCTTTTGAATCCCCGCTCCCCTTCATCAAATCATCGTACACAAAAGGTGAAAGCGCGGCTAGTACTAGACAAGCAACGGATAGTACTAATGGAATGATTACGTTCATTTGAGGAGAACCCATTTCGGTAAAGTTAACAACCATCAATGGATAGAAGATTCCACCCAATGATACAAAAAGCTTGATTCCAATTAATGCAGAGCCTGCATATTTAGGTGCTGCTTCTTGCACTGCAGGATACAATGAAGCATCCCAGAAACCAGAAGTAGCGACACCAGCCATAAATGCACAAACAGATGCAACCATCATACTTGGACTAAGCAATAATCCTGCAAAACAGATGATGTAAAGAATTGCTCCGCCGATGGCCATTTTTTTCCGACCAATTTTATCAGAAATTTCTCCACCGATCCAAACTGAAATAAATTTACCAAAACCAGTTGCAGTAATTGCTAATGAAACCGCAGCAGCTCCTGCTGTTGCATCAGTATATCCCCATTTTTCATAAAAATAAGGCATGTTCTGACTAAGAATAAGTGCTTGCATACCATGTGTAAAGTAACACAAGTATACGGTTACTAAGGATAATACATATTTTTTCGCTCTCATTTTTACTCTCCTCGATTGGTTATCCCACATTTTTTTTACTCTTCCTGCAACTGTAAATCAGCTGCAGGAAGAAGTACTTCTTTTATTTAGGTCTTACTGGTAGATCTTTACCGGTAAAGATTTTGAAAGCCGCTTTGCCCTGTGCCAGAAGCATACCTGCTCCACCAACAGTTTTACAACCTTTTTCTTCAGCATCCTTTAACAGCTGAGTTTTTGGCGGGTTGTAAATTGCATCGGCAACAATCAAGTTGTCATGGAAAATACCAGTATCACTGATTGGTGTACGAGTGGATCCTTCACCCATACCAACTACGGTACCATTAATTAAGATATCTGCTTCAGCAACTTTTTCTTTCAAAAGATCTGCATCCGCTAAATCATAAATAGCGATATCTAATTCTGGATAGTGTTTCTTCACTCGTTCAACAGTACGTTCTCCATTTGCGAAGAAAGCATCCTTCAAGTTGAAGATTGCAATCGATGCTGCTTCTTCAATTGCTAATTGGACTTGAATAGCTGTTGCTGCGCCGCCAGTCCCAAGAACAACAAACTTTTTACCCTTTGGATCAACATCGTGAGCCATTAAATTATCAACAAAACCCATACCATCAGTAATGTGACCAGTTAATTTGCCGTCTACATTTGTAAAGGTATTAATTGCTCCAACCATTTGAGCAGCTGGTGAAAGCTCATCCATGAATTTAGCTGCTTCGCCTTTACATGGCATCGTTACGTTTCCGCCAGGCATACTGAATGTTTTTACTGCATCTATCGCTTTTTCAACGCCGTCAACTTCAACATCAAATGCCATGTAAACAGCGTCCATATCTAATTGTTCAAAAGCATAATTATACATAGCTGGTGAGCCAGAATGACCAACCGGGCTGCCAATTAAACCGTATAGCTTTGTTTTTCCAGAAATTCCTTCTAACATGTATACACATCCCTATTCATTTTTATTAGCTAGTATACTACATTTCGATTTGTAATTTTATCCCTTTTTAAAAATTCGTAAAATTAATCTAGTAATTCAGGCCAAGCTTGCTTGATTACATCGATACTTGTGTCGTAATTCATTTGGGCTGCTTTTTGGTAACCCAACTCTAAGTTGTTATCTGAAATAACTTCTGTCCCAACTACACGAGGGTTAATTCCATGCTCTTTCAAGGCTTTCAAGAAACCAACTGTATCGCCCCAGCCAGTACCTGGACATAAACGGTCATGCAAGGATTCTTCACGTAAGATTGGTTTTGGATACGGACGTTCTAAAACATCACAGATTTGAATTGAAACAACTTTTTCAGCTGGTACACCTTTCAAATCTTCGGCAGTCATTTCAGCACGCGCCCAGTGCCAAGTGTCTAAGATCAGCATTGCATTGTCGCAGTCAGCACCCTTAACAATTTCCCAAGCAGTCTTCAAATCTGGCACGCCGCTGTAAGGCATGAATTCTAACCCGATTGCTAATTCCTTTGAGCGTTCGCACAATTCTTTGAATGCTTGAATTTGTACTTCTAATGAGTCCATTTCCATTAAGCCGCAGTTAATGTGGCCTACGCCGAACAAACGAGCCATGTGATAAATCGTTTGTTCTTTGAATTGTTGCAGTAAAGTACTTGGCGCTTCTGCTGTTTTATTTGGATCAGTCCACATAGTAATGTATTCAACTTCCGTAACCTTCATGTCATTCTCTTCAAGAATTTCTAGCATTCTTTCATCAGAGTAGCCTTGTTTTACTGCTAGCATATAAGTTTCAGCCCGAATACCAATTCCGTCAAAACCAGCGGCCTTTGCTGCTTTCACCCGTTCTTCAAAATCAATCTCCGTGCCTAATGTAAATGAACTAATTGTTAAAGGTACTTTTCTCATTTCTATTTCCTCCTAAAAATTATTTAAAGTTATTTTTTTCACATGAGAAAGTAAATACAAACTCATGGTTTAGACTTTTTTACAAAAAAGCGGTTACTTCTGGCGAAAACATCTGCAATTCCGAGGAATTTCATGTGTATTCTATTTCCGTTTAAAGTTCCTTACTTCACAATCACTTTTCGAATTAATTCTAACTTGGATTTCTTGAAATATCTAATTGATTTTTATAGCAAAACCTATAGGTAAAAGAAATAGGTTTTGCTATAATGAAGAAAACTGTGCACAGGGAGCGTACATATCATGAATTTACAACACCTCAAATATTTCGATGTCCTGGCCCGGGAACAGCATTATACGCGTTCCAGCAAATTGCTCAATGTCACGCAGCCTAGTTTAAGTAATGCTATTTCTTCATTGGAGTCTGAATTAGGCGTCCCCCTGTTTGAAAAAAAAGGCCGCAATGTCGTTTTGACGAAGCCTGGTATAATTTTCCATGATTACGTCAGCAAGACTTTAAATATGTTAGATACTGGCATTGAGACTGTCTCAAAAATTAGCAAAGGCAGCGGCTATATAAGCTTCGCCTTTTTACCTATTTTAGGAACGCGCTATGCGCCCCGCTTTGCCAGCGGCTTTATCAACGCGAATCCTGAAAAGGAAGTCGAGTTTGATTTTCATTCTTCCGCCGGCATCACTAAAGAAATTATCGAAGGGGTAAAAAGCATGAAGTATGATATCGGTATTTGTTCCTATTTGCCGGATGAGCCAATGATTGAATTTATCCCTGTGGCGAATCAAGAACTGGTAGTAATTACACCTTTAGATCATCCTTTAGCCCAATTCGATGAAGTCTATTTAGAACAGACACAACCCTTCCCGCAAATCGGCTTCAGTAAAAACAGCGGATTGCGCAGCATCATCGACAGTGCCTTTAAACGTAACAACTGTACTTACAATATTGTTTATGAAGTAACCGTGGATCAGGTGATCGCTGGTTTGGTTAGTCAAGGCTTCGGCATGGCTGTAGTACCTGATATGGGGATTTTAGACTCGCTGCCTCTGAAGAAAATTCGCCTAAAGAATCTAAACTGGGAGCGTTACTTCTATCTGGTGACCAATAAGGAAGCCTATTTGACTCCGGTGGTAACAAATTTTAAAGAATATGTTTTAGCCCATTCCGATCCCAAGGAAACCATCTATTAAAACAAAGCATAAAAAAATCGACCCGCAAAATGTTAGATTTTTAGTCTAACGTTTGCGGGTCGATACAGGTTCAACCAATTCACTGCTTTTTTTCTATTTTGTCTCCATTAGTTTCACCATTGTTTCATACTGATAATATTGGCGCGCCAATTCCTTTTTAAAATTAGCAGTAATTCTGCGAAAAACCCCATAAGGAACTTCACTGGATCGATTCTCCTTAATCAACGGCTGCAGCTCATTTAAAAAGTCTTCCTGATCCTTCAAGTGCTGAATGACATAGATTTCCATCAAACTTGAGGCATACTCTACTAAATAGTTTTCATAATAAATTTTTTCCAAGGTAACCCCTTGCTGTAAATTGTGTTGAATCGATTCCTTTAATAATTGGATCAAGCGAGTCTGCTCATCCGAGTGGCCTTCAATTTTACCTAACAGATCAACCAGCTCTGCCTCCTCCAAATGACTGTAATCCTTCGTCAAAATGGCATTCGCCAGTAAATCCACCAAATATAAAGAGCCGTCCATCGCCAGCAGCAATTCTTCTGCTACCGTCTGAATCCGCTCCTGTTCATCGTATTCACGAGCAATCTTTTGTCCATCCTTGGCAATTTTTTCTGCTAGTGGCAGCAGACGCTGGGGTGTATCAATTGTATTGTATAAAAAACGATTGGCCAAATTGCTGACCTTCATTTCAAATTGTGCTTGGTTGTCCATATAAGCACCTCCTGTTCTTATTATAGTGAAGAAGACAGGTTTGGTGAAAGGATAAGCCTTTTAGTCTGCTGATTGATCGGTATCACATTTTACGATCCACTCAAATTTGTTTGCTATTCTCGAAAAAAATCGATTTTTTTTTGCATATATTATGTTGAAGCAAATTTTGATAGAGAATGGCCGGCCATGGTATACTAATGGTGAAAAATCTCTGTCGCCAAAAGGATAGAGATTTAGATGAAAAACAGACCGAAAGTACTCCCCACAATGGATTTACTGTTCAAAAAACTCCTATGTTCCAAGGATTCGACGCATATTTTGAAAGCATTTATTCGCGATATTTTAGGAAAAGAGTTCAAGACCGTAAAACCCAGAGAAACGTATCATATTGACAGCTACAAGAAAGCCTTCGACGAAAACCCTGAATTGATGCGCACGGAAGTAGACATTTTAGCGGAAACAGAAGCTGGTGGTCACGTAACCATCGAAATGCAAATCCAATCTCACGATTATTTTATCGAACGGTCTCTTTTTTACTTATTAGAAGCCTTTCGCAGTTCATTAGGCAACCAAGAGATTGAGGACTGTATCAAGAGCAATAATTTTTCCTCTCTGCGTCCGGCTTATGGAATAAATATCATTGATTTTCACTTGTTTGAGCAGGACGAAGCTGCAATCCACAAGTTTGCCCTGCTGGATTCAGCTTCTCACAAGCCATTGTGTGCAAGACAAGGCGATGAACTGATTATGTTATGCTTCTTCAGCTTAAAGAATAAAAACATTGATCAAACGAGTGCCGCCTATCTTTGGCAGCAGTTTTTCAAAACTGGTGAAGTACCCGATGAAGCCCCCAATTATTTGAAAGAAGCTCAGAAGAAAATTGACTACTATTCACTGGACGAGGAGGAACAAAAAATGATTATGGATATAAACAAGGCAAAGATGGTGAATGACGCTGTGTTTGCAACAGCTGTCAGGAAAATACGGGAAGAAGCTAAAGCAGAAAAACTTGAAATTGCATTGAATTTACTAAAAATTGGCCTCTCAATAGAACAAGTTGCCGATAGTACTAAATTAGCGATTGAAGAAGTAGAAGCGCTGCGAAATACGCTCATTTAGTTAGCCAGTTAGAAGTAGAAGAGCCTATCACTTTGTTTTCAGGGGCTGGCAAGGTCTCTTCGCTCAAATGGATGAATGATAACGGAAATAGATATTTTAGCTGAAACAAAAGAAGCTCAGAAGAAAATCGACTACTCTTCACTTGACGAGGAGGAACAAAAAATGATTATAGATATAAACAAGGCAAAGATGGTGAATGACGCTGTGTTAGCAACAGCGGTCAGAGAAGCTCAGAAAGCAGAAAAACTTGAAATTGCATTGAATTTACTAAAAATCGGCCTCTCGATAGAACAAGTTGCTGATAGTACTAAATTAGCGAATGAAGAAGTAGAAGCGCTGCGAAATACGCTCGTTTAATTAGCTGGTTAAAAGTAGAAGAGCCTATCACTTTGTTTTCTAAGAGTTACCAAGGTTTCTGTGAACAACTATAAAAAAGTAGCCAAACCACTTAAGCATAAACATAACGCCTAGCTAATTCTAAATCTGGAATTAGTTAGGCGTTCGTTTGTGCTAACTTCCACAGTATCTAACCAAGTCAACATCTTCCCTTGTTCAATTTCCTCTACTCCTGGAGCAATACCCTCTGGAGCAATACCTTTTGGAAACTTGCACCTACAGAATTTCCTATTTTCGTCGGCTCCCTTCTTATTTAAATTAAGTTTAACCTGTTTATCAAATGAAGAATTTAGATAAAAGCCAGCTCTCCAGCAAATTTCCCTTCATAAATCTCCACAAAAAAACTGCTCCTCCCCTAAAGGAAAAGCAGTCATTATTTTTATTATTATGCGTCAACACCTGGTGCTTTGCCTAATTTGGCTTGCAGCATCCAAATTTTCTTTTCGATGTCCGTTTTGAAAGCGATGAAGATATCTTGTGTGCTGTCGTCACCTTCCTCACCAGACACATCAATTCCTTTTTGGTAAAGGTCAGCTAAATAGCGATAACCTGCCACTAAAACTTCCATGCGTTCAGGAATCGTACGATCCCAGCTGCCAACTTCATCCTTGATGCCAGTATTGTCTGCCCATTCACGTAAAGTTGAATAAGGTGAGCCATCTAAAGTAATCAAGCGTTCAGAAATCACATCCAGTTGATCGTTGATTTCATCCATATAATCATCCATCAATGGGTGCAAGGTTAAAAATTCAGGTCCGCGCATGTACCAGTGTGTTTGGTGAATTACCGTACTCATTTGACTTAAATCAGCTACCAATTGGTTCAAGACTTCTTTTGTTTTTCCATATTTCATTGTTTATCCCTCGTTTCTTTTTGTTTACTCTTTAAGTATATCTTAAGGAAGCAGACTATGCAATAATTATGATTAATTAATAATCATTATCATCTGAACAATAAAAACACTTCCCTTTAATAAGAGAAGTGCCAATGAAATCGTTGGATTAGATAGAAGCTAAATTTGTGTCAGCGCCGTAAACAGCCTCCCAGTCAGCGGTGAAATCATCTACTGCCTGCCCAATTGAAGGCATTGCCAAAGCTTGTTGAATAATGTCTACACCCATGGTAGCAGCTTGACTGCCGCTTTCCAATGCTGCATTTACCTGACCGGCATTCTTGAAGCTAGCCGCAACAATTTTGGTCTCGCTGTCGGTTCGTTCAATTTCTTGTGCCATTTCAAAAATAGCTTCACGAGGGTCAATGCCCATGTTTTCCATTCGGTTGAAGTATGGTGCGATGTAATCCGCACCAGCCGCAATCGCCAAGTAAGCCTGGAATTTAGTATAGATTGCTGTGGCGGTAACATTTGCTCCACGACGTTTTAACTCTTTAATCACCTTTAAGCCGACTTCACTAACAGGGACTTTTATAAAAACCTTTTGGTCAATCTTGTTCAAAATTGTTTCGGCATCCTTGATCATGCCTTCGTAGTCTTTAGCAACTACTTGTACATGCAATGAACGGTTTTCACCGATGATGCTGCGAATTTCCTTCATGTGGTCGAAAAAGGCTACCTTGCCCTCTTTTTTTACAATCGAGGGATTTGAAGTCACTCCAACAACTGGCAAAATTTCTACATACTTTTTAATGTCAGCAATATTCGCTGTATCTAACATAAATTCCATTACTGATACGCCCCTTTATGATTTATTCTACGTACCTAGCATAGCACCTGCCGAAAAAAGTAACAGTATCTTTTTAGGAAAAAGTCGATGAAGCTTGATTTAACAAGGATTCCATTGGTTAACTACTTAAAAATCGCACAAATGTGCATTTTCATTCTAATTAGCTACTTATTAGCTACTTATGCCTTCCTTAGTTATTCGCAAAATTTCCTCCGCGGTTTCCTGATCGGTAATCAAGGTGTTCAGATAGCCCTTATCCAGCAAAGGGACGATCGAACGAGCTTTCGCTGTACCGCGAGCAATGCCGACGGACTGAGGAATTTCAGCTAATGCCTCTAGCGGCAAGCCAATCGTTCGCTGATCCAGCTGTCCTTTTAGCAATTTGCCAAAACGGTCATAAAATCGGCAGCAGCAGTCACCAATGGCTTCCCGCAGACGAAGCTCCTCATAATCTTCTTCCGTTAATAGATCCCGCCACTGACTTTTCTTGTAGCTCAAGGGCCCACCTACACCAACAATCGCCATATCTAATTGCTGCCAATACTCACGCAGTTCCTGAAAGTATTTCGATTGGAAAATTCCTTCAGCCAGCTGCTTTGTTTCCTGAGTAACGGTCGCATTCACGAAGACACTGTGCCCGTTTAGCTTGCGAGCCAGCTCATAGACAAGAGTATTTACATGATATCGAGAGTTAATATGACTCGGTCCTCCAACAATGGGCACAATTGTCGCATTATTGACCGATTTAGCTTCTAAATGATTGACCGTATTGCCGACACTTTCGCCCCAAGAAACACCAATGACACATTCATCCTTTAATTGACGTCGCAGCCAGCTGGCAGCCGTTTTGGCTAAGCTTTCTTCTTTTTCTTCTGAACTCATTGTTGCATCGGTTGGTGCAATTTCGATGTGCTCCAGCTGATACCGCTTTTTCAGCTGATCCTCTAACGAGAAAAGCGCTGGATCAAAATGATTGATGGTAATCTCAACAATACCCAGTTCTTTAGCTTGGGCCAGCATTCGGCTAACCGTTGTACGATAGATATTCAATTCCTTGGCGATTTGCGCCTGGGTCAAATCCTGCTGGTAATATAAATAAGCGGCTTTTGCCAGTAATTTTTTCTTTTCTTCCTTCATAATCCGGCTCCTTTTCATCACTATAGCAAAAAATTCATTTACCCACTAGTAAAAATTCGGTATGATTTGAAGGAATGGAGGCGATCATGAATGGCAGTTAAAAAAATCGAAGCTTATTTCTCAGCCTATAATATGGCTGAACAAATTATTGAATTTGACGTATCCAGTGCTACCGTCGAATTAGCAGCAAAAGCACTAAATTGTGCCCCAGAACGTATCGCAAAGACCTTATCCTTCAAATTAAAAAAAAGCGATCGGATCTTGCTAATCGTAGCAGCTGGTGACGCCAAGGTGGATAATGCCAAGTACAAGCAAACCTTTAACGAAAGAGCCTTGATGCTAAAACCTGACGAGGTAGAAGCAAAAATCGGCCATCCGGTAGGCGGCGTCTGCCCTTTTGCAATTAATGAAGGCGTAGAGGTCTTTTTGGATGAGTCCTTGCAGCGTTTTGAGACCGTTTTTCCCGCTTGCGGCAGTCCCCAAAGCGCAATTGAATTAACGATTCCTCAATTGGAGACCTGCGCTCAAACAACGAACTGGGTCGATGTCTGCAAAGGTTGGAACTAAAAAAGCAGACAGGCGTTTTTCCTGCAAAAGCGCCTGTCTGCCTATTTATTAAATTACGTCTTGCTGAACTACCCTGCAATCCTTCAAATACTTCTCAACAACTGCTTTAATTTCCTGCTGCATGTCGGCTGTGGCTATATCGCCAAAAACATAACCAATTAACACTGCTTGCGTAGTATCTTCCCCGATCATCCCACGAGTAGAATCAGAGGTTGGACTGCCAAAAGGACCTTCTTCATCCTTCAGCACCAGCAAATTCTCAATATTTACTGCTTTTTTACCAATTCCCGCATAGCTTTCTCCAGTTTCTCCCACTGATAAGGTAACGGTTTCTCCAACTTTAGCTAAGTCATAGCTCCCAAAAGGTAATTTATACAGCAATGAAAAATAGTTGTTTGCATCTACTAAATTATTGATTTGGTATAACCCTTTTTTCTGAATTACCCGACGCCACAAACTATCTGAAGAAGGTCGAAAACGCGCAGGGTCTTTGCCCAATGCCCGATAAACCTTTTTCGTGGCAATCATCCGTTCCTCGTCCTTAATCATCTCAATCGAGTCATTTTCTTCAATCTTGGCGATTAACGGCTTCAACAATTCGTCCCAAATTGCCTCGCTGTATGCACCATTTTCAAATTCTACTACTGTATAAGCCAAGGAAACACCTAAATCCTTCAAGCGTTCTTCTATTACCAAGTTCATACAATTCCTCCCTTTTTAGTTTATTCTAATCGTTCTATTAGAAAATAAAAAGCCTTACAAGTCAATTATTGCTTTTTTCGCTATAATAAACAAAAGGAGGAATCACGATGAAACTTACTTATCATGGACACTCTGTCATAGCTGTTGATATGGCGGATGGACAAAAATTACTATTTGATCCTTTTATCACTGGCAACCCAGTCACTGATTTAAAAGCTGATGAAGTCAGTGCAGACTGGATTTTAATTACTCATGGACACGACGACCATATTGGTGATATGGTACCAATCGCTAAACGCAATGACGCGACAGTTATTGGTATAGTAGAAGTTGCTGCTTTTGCCCGCAACGAGGGCGTGACTAAAACGCATGGCATGAATATCGGCGGCAAATTTGACTTTCCCTTTGGCCGCATAAAAATGGTCCACGCGCAGCACAGTACCGGCTATGAAAAAGACGGACAAATGATTTATCTAGGTGAACCAGCTGGTTTCATTCTTCAAGCTGAAGGAAAAACGATTTATCATGCTGGTGACACTTCAAACTTTGGCGACATGGCCCTTTTCGGTGACGCCTTCGATATTGACGTTGCCTTTTTGCCAATCGGCGATAACTTTACCATGGGACCTCATGAAGCGGCTAGTGCTGCGAAACGTTTGAAGGCCAAGCAGGTTGTACCAATTCACTACAATACCTTTCCCTTGATTGAACAAGATCCGCAAGAACTGGTAGATGCTCTTCCAGCAGGCGTGGTTAAGGTTTTAGCTGTTGGTGAATCCATCGAACTGTAAGCCTCTGTTCAAAGAAAGCGATCGTCTTTCTTTGAGCTTTTTTTGTCCTGTTCTTTTCATTTTAAACTGCTGGCCTTCCTTACCGTAATGGCAGCTACCTCAGACTTATGAATGCACCGGTAAGCTATTTCTTTTTATTCCTCTTCAAGTCCTTTATCGCCTTTTTGTTCTTTCGTTTGTTTGCAGAAAAACCAGCCAAGGGATTACTCCCTTTTTTGCGTTTAGGAAACCAACCCGATTCTTTCTTAGGTAAGGGTTCCTCCAATATCCCTTTGGCAAATTCCTTTGGTGTTTCTTTGGCGGTCCCTGCTCTAACTGATTCCGTATCTGCCATTTCAGCGGTAGTCTCAAGGTGTTCAGCTGATTCTTCGGTATCAACCGCTACCTCCTCCACACTAAAACTTTCTAAAGTCGCCCCTTTTGGTAATTGAGCAGTAATCATGGCAATATAGTCTTCCTCAGTCAAGCTGTTTACATCTACATCTTTTGGAATAATAATTTCGAGTTGCTGCAATTCTCCTTGTGCAGCTGTCAGCTGACCACTTTGATTCGATGATGATGGCGCTGCAATAGGTTGAATTGATGCGGACGTTACTTCGGGTGCCAGTGCCTTAGGGATTTGGACAGACTCCGGCTGAACTTCACTAATCGATGTGGATTGACGTACTTCCTGTACTTTACCAACGTGAAGGTTTTCTGGTTGTGTGTCCATTTCGGGTGTAGACATACCCGATTTACGTAGATCAAAGATTGGGGTCTCGATGGTTTCAACAAATTTAGCACTGACTAATTTCTTGAATAGGCCAACTTCGCCTTTTTCAAATAGATTCAAGCTGACTAATTTTTCTAAGCTGGCACGAATTTCCTCGGCGGATTTATTGCGATTCGGTTCCTTAAGGTTAAAACTGTGGCGGCGGCCTGCACTATTTTCAAATGTTGCGGATAAACTTAACATATTTCGTATCATTCCTTCCTTTTTTGGCGTATCTATATCAATTTGTTTGCGGTTTCATTTTGGTTTCATTATGCTGCAGTCAAGGTACCGAAAAAGTCTCTGGATGCACCTGTTCCACCAGGTTCATTAATTGGGCTATTTTTTCAACAATCAGATGCTTAATCGTAAACAACCGAGAGGTTAGCAGTTTCCATTCTTTTGTTCCAAAATAATGCTGGAATAAATAATAATAGCGGCGCAATGCACGGGTTGCTTTGGTTTTAAGAAAGATATGGCGAACCAATTCCCGCAACACAAAGCTGAAGTCTTCAATACTTAATTCTTCACGTATTTGAAGCGCTGCCAAGTACTTAATCGTATTTTTTTCATTGCGGGTCTGATCATAATATGTGCTAATGCGGTCTTCTAACGTAGTACGCTGAAGCTGAAATAGCTTTTGGTAAGTGAGTGTATACGTATTCTCTTGCAAAGGTCTTTCCCCCTTTTTTCAAATTTATTTTTATTCGCCGTCGACGATTTTAGGCTAAAGCACTTTACCGAGATTGTCAACAGTATTTTTAATTACCGGTTACGTTATTTTATAAACCCGCGAGATTAAAGGGTTTTTCAGCAATTATTTCTAGTCTCTCAAACAAATTTTATAGCAGGTGTATTTTTTTAAAGGCAGGATATTTGAAAAATATCAAATAATCACCTTAAAAGCAACGCTTTTTCTGTGAAAATTTTAGAATTCATTGACAATGACTAGTTGCTTTCTGTTAGGAATACGTATAATCTGATTAAGGGGATTTCGTCTCTCCAATCATTTAATTAAAGGAACAAATATGCTAACTCAGTTATATCATCTTAGCATTTTCGTTCTTTTTAGAAGGGTAGTTTTCATGTCACAAAAGAAAAAAATTTTACGAATACTAGAAGAACACGGACTTATCACGACTAAAATGGTGACGGAAAATGGCTTGTCCCGAAGAATTTTGTCTCAGTTGGAGGACCAGAAGCTGATCTCACGAATTGAGCGAGGCATTTATGCGATGAATTCGGAGTGCGTTGATCGTTACTTTCTGCTTCAGTACCGCTTTCCGCAAGGCGTTTTTTCTCACGAAACAGCTTTGCATCTGTTGGATCATCTTGATCAAGAGCCTCAGCAGCTTCACATGACCTTTCCCGTGGGCTTTAATTCGCTGCGGGCGAAAAATGCCGAGATTCAGCCAATTATCAGCAAAGATGTGACTGTCGGCATCCGTCCTGTTTCGCGATCGGGCGGAACATCCATTCATGTTTACGAGATTGAGCGAACCTTGCTTGATTTACTTAAACCCAAATACACAGCAGACAAGGAACAATTTTTTGCTGCTTTAAAGCACTACCTGTGCTCAGATCAGAAAGATATCCCTAAATTGCTAAACTATGCTCGGCTGTTTAATCTGGAGTCAAAAATCCAGCCCTATTTAGAGGTTCTGCTATGATAAAATAACGTTTTAACCGCCTTATATTGTACAAGAGCAATCATTAATCACCAGAAATTTTCCAACCTTCGGATCGAAAGCTCAAAAAGAATTCTTCTGCATTATTGTGTATACTATTACATAGAAAGACTGCTTCAAGGACAGTCAGCAGCAATTGGATGGAAAGTCACTCTTTATCAAAACCATTAAGGAGTAGTTGTATGGGCTTGGTTGTTTTTGTCTGCTTATTTTTTATTTTCATATGTTTCCCTGAGATCGTAAAAGTAGTGATGCATCACCGGGAAACGAAGCTGAAAAAATCGATAATAAAAGCAAGATCTGCTAAAAAAGTGTCCAGTCATTTCATTGTTCAAGAGTCAAAATCTGTAAAATTATTGCTCTTCGTCTTTGTTCTCTTCGGTTCCATTCTATTTTGGGGCTTGCTTATTCAGGAGGGAATTTCCTCTACAATGACCCTCATTTGGGCTCTGATTCTTTTGAATGGTGTCTTTTATATGATTGTTTATTGCCACATACGGCGAGTCACCGTGTGTGATCAAGAGATCAGCTATAGAAGCATTTTGAAAAAAACGACCTTTCTGTTTGAGGAAATAACTAAAGTGAGATTCGGGATGAATCTTACTTTGATTATCTATTGTGAAAACGAAAGAATGTTTGCGATTGAAACCAATTGTGAGGGGTACTATGAGTTATTGACCCGTCTAATTTTTGAAGGAGTTTATTTTGAGAACCTGCCGAAACGATAAAAAATTGAATGAATGATGTATGCTCTGATAGATCAAGCTAAAAAGTTGCTGGATCCCTCGTTTATTTCTCTGATTATATCGCTTTCGTAGTGCTTTGAACATGTAGCTCTATGCTCAGTCCCATTTCTGGCAAAAAATAACTTCCAAATCTGTTTTCTACACTGATTTAGCGGAGTTTAGATAATCTTCCAGCAACTGGTGCAATTATTTGCTGCAGCTTCCCGAATGTGACTGGTGCTCCAGGATATACGGCACGATGTGTGGCGATTTACGAAAAGTAAAGGTGTTGAATAATCATTGGGAGGGTGTTTGCGCACCTTCCTTTTTGCTATTCTGTCTTGATGACACGAAACAAAAAAGCCTAGCCTACACATACAAAAGAGCACTGGCAAGGCTGACTTGATTGAATGATTCAAAAGATCAAAAAAACTTCATGACTTACTTCGAATTTTTTTTGCAGGCGATTTGCTTATTTGCTACCACAAATAACAGAAGAATGCCCAAATTCAGAACGGATTGCTTCTTGGTCATCAACCATCCAACAGCAATTCCGATCACTAACAGAAGTAATACCAATAAAAGCTTATTTTGCCCAATACGTTTCATTTTTTCCATTTGCGACTCCCTCATCTTTCTTCATCTGGCAAGGTAATCTTCGCACAGCTTGATCAGACACTATTCTTAGAAGCATCCCTTCGCTTTCCTCTTACGAAGATTGCGCACGAATACTATCAAAAAATCAGAAACAATACCTATCTATTATGTTTGATACGCTTGATTTTTCCATTTAGATCATCTCTTTTTCATAGGTACATTATAACGTACATACATATTATATATATAGATAAACTGAAAAAAGAACTCCTATGCAAAAAAACATCAGCAATCGGCTCTTCTGCCTTTTACTGATGCTCGTATTATTTCTTTAACTATTTAACTCATCCATCGTCTTCGTTTCACCAAAACTCTTAATAGAGGTCATACCCATGGCTTTTTCGATATCAATTGAGAAGCAGACTCCGTTACCGGGCTTATCGATCTTAATGCCTTTACCAATCATTTCCATGACTGACAGCTCCATTTCGGCAGGAACTAAGGTCAATACAATGTCCTTTTCCGGTTGAATGTCCAAGCCGAAAAATTTACCGGCATCATGTACACCGGATCCTCTGCCATGAAGGATGGTTCCTCCTACCGCTCCAGCCTCTTTTGAGAAATCAACGACATCCTGTCCCGTTCCTCCATCAACAATCGTTACAATCATCTTCAAGTGCAATGCCACTAATTTACCCATTCTCTTCTCCCTCACTGTCCTGTAAAGCTTGTTTTCGTTTTTGATCCAGGTCATCCTTCTTCTTATAAATATACCCTAAAACTAACGTAGTTAAAATAGGGGTTAGAGCAATCATTGCAACAACACCGAAGCCATCAATCATAGGATCGCGTCCTTCAATCTGTGCAGCAATTGCGACACACATAGCCAATATAAAAGTGGAACACATTGGACCAGTGGCCACACCACCATTATCAAAGGCCATCGCTAAAAACATTTTATCGACTTTCCGTCCTAAAATAAAGACCAATAAGTACCCTGGAATTAAAAAGTAATACAATGAAAAGCCGGCTAACAAACGCCACATAGACAGACTGACAGCCAAACCAATCCCAATTGAAATCGACGCCAACAGTACATTTCCATTAATCCGACCTTCACTTTGTTCTTCTACCTGCTTTACCATCACGTGAATAGCTGGTTCTGCAAAACCGACTAAAAATCCCATCGCAAAACCTAAAGGAATCAAAATCCAGTTATTGTCCATAGCTGCAATTGCACCGCCTAAATGTTGTCCAATTGGCAAGTAGGCAATATTTACACCGTGCAAAAACAGAATCAGACCCACAGTAGTAATCAAAAAACTTTTCATAATCGTTGCAAAGCGCCGCTTTCGCAGCTTAAAGCTGGTTGCGTTTAATACAACAAAAATCAAAACAATCGGAGCCACTGAAAGAACAACATCCCAAGTAACACCGCCAATTCCAGTAATCACTCGGTCTAAAACATCTGCGAAATCAATACTCATCGGAAGATCACTCCCAACAACATCACAGCTAAGACTGGGCCTAGTGAGGACACGCCCACCATACCAAAGCTGTCATTTTCATGTTTACCTTGGCGAACCATACTGGTTAACCCGGTAGCAAAGGATAAAATAAAGGGTACCGTTACCGGTCCGGTTGTTACCCCGCCGGCATCAAAGGCAATCGGCATAAACTGCGGATCAGTGAAAAATGAAGCAATCAAAATAGCTGCATAGCCAATCGCCATCATTTTCAAATACGAAAATTTGAAGACCATTCGCATGACTGCAAAGGCCAGAAAAATTCCCGTCCCGACACTTACTACACCAATCAAAATTGTCCGGGGAATCGCCCCATCAGAAATTTCTCGAACCTGTTGAGCCAATACCTGCACAGAAGGCTCAGCAATCGTAATCACAATTCCAATAATAAAGGCTAAACTTATCAATAAGGGAAAACTCCGCTTTTTGATCAAAAACTTTCCTAAAAGGTCCCCTACCTCCATCATGGAGTAGTCCGACCCAAACAAAAACAACGTCATTCCGATCATCATTATTCCTGCACCAACCAGAAAGGTAATCATTCCTTCTGCTTCTAGTGGAGCAAAAATAAGCGTCAGAATTATAATCAACACCGTCATTGGCACAATGGCCATTATCACTTCCTTGAAGGTTTTCTTCATTTATTCGCCATTCCTCCTGTCTCATTAATAATGTATTCATTTTTCTCTGAAAAAAGTAGAACGGGCATCTTTTTTTACGCCAAACAAATAATGAGGCATCTCGATTCCTCGATACTGTTTAATAAATCGTTTCTTAACAATCATTCCATTGCGGATCGCCACATTCATCGAGGCCAGATTGGTATCTCTGATGGTGGAAACCAACTCAGGAAACTGCTTTTTTTTAAATCCCCAATCCTTCACTGCTCTTGCAGCTTCAACAGCGAAGCCTTGATGCCAGTGAGTCTTGACTAAATGATAGCCAATTTCTGGATAAACTGTACCTTCAACCGTCTGCTGCGTAATTCCGCATTCACCAATAATTTCACCGGTTGATTTACATAGCATCGCCCAAAGTCCATACCCATTTGCTTGATAAGAATCCAAATTCCACTGCAGCCAATTGGATACTTCCTCATTGGAAAAGGCATGTTCATAGGCCCACATCACTTCTGCATCCTGCAAAAAGCGCTTTAAATCAGGAAGATCATCGGCTGTCCATTCCCTTAAAACTAACCGCTCTGTTTCGATCACACCGTCACCTCCTTCTTTCATTCTAACAGGAAAAAACGAATAAATGAAAGAAACATGAATTTTCTTTCATTATTCTTCAAAAATATTCAGTTTCTGAGTAGTTTTCTGATGAAAAAAATTACGCCAACCAGTAAACAAAAAGACTTTTACGACCATCAAAAAAACGAATCAAAACACCTAGTAGTATTTTGATTCGTTCTCATGTATTATTCCATTTTCCCGACAACCTTGACTCTTAGGCGCGTCGCATTTTCTGGATGATAAGCAAGTGGTGTTTCTTCTACTTCAACCAGTTCGATTGTTTCTTCAATCGCGCCAGCTAATATGGCTTGCTGCGTTGCTTTGGTTCGAGCATCTGCCAAACTGTCTTTGCGGTCCATTTTAGTATAAATGTATATTTGTTCATACTGACCGCTGATTTGAGCGATTGATGCGCCAATGGCATTGGCAACACCGCCGTGTTCGTTGTAATATGCCTTTGCGACACCTTTTAAGTTTTCAGGGATAATGATCGCACCACCACCCACTAGCACCAATTCCACATCACCCGAGCTGGTTTTCATTTTGTCGATGGCTTCTTCCGTCATTTCCTTAATCGTCTGGTAAGCTTTTTCCGCAAACTCCAATGGAATGTCCGCTGACAGGCTTGCATCGCCCACCTGGGCTTTCCCTAAACGAACAGCAATATCAGTAGCAGTAATTTGGTCACCACCAAACACCTTGGCTTCGGTGGTAATTTTGTAACCGACACTGTCTGGACCCACCGTTACCTTACCATCCACTTCTCGCACGATACTGCCTCCGCCAAGTCCAATAGAAATGATATCAGGCATTCGGAAATTGGTACGAATTCCGCCAACATCTACAGCTAATGATGACTCCCGTGGGAAACCGTCAGTTAATACCCCTAAATCAGAGGTTGTGCCGCCAACATCCAGCACAATCGCATTTTTTAGCTGTGCCAAGTAGGAAGCCCCACGAATACTATTGGTTGGACCACATGCAATCGTTAAAATTGGGAATTGACGCGCGTAGTCAATCGACATCAATGTTCCATCATTTTGACAAAGATAAACTTCTGCTGATCGGATGCCTTCGCTTTCCAGCGCACGCTCAAATCCATTGCTGGTCATGTTCATAACCTTATCTAAAGCCGCATTTAGGATTGTCGCATTCTCTCGCTCAATTAACCCAACTGAACCAATAGTAGCAGAACAAGAAACTGGAATTTCTTCCCCTAAAATCTCTTTAGACCATTCTGCCACCTGAAACTCTTGATCATTTTTCAAAGAAGAAAATACGCCAACTATTGCTAAGGACTCAATCTTACCCTGCCATTTCAGCAAAGCAGCCTTCACCTCAGCTTCATCCAGTTCGCTCAAGTTTTGGCCGTCATACTCATAGCCGCCATGCAGCAGCTCGTAATTTTCACCTAAAGTAGCAATCATGTCTTCTGGCCAGGCCGTGTAAGGTTTGACAGAACCCGTCGCTGGATAGCCTAAACGAATAACGCCAACCTTGGATAATTTCTTGCGTTCTACAATAGCATTGGTACATTGGGTGGTTCCTAGCATCGCATGACTAATCGTTGCTGGATCGATTTTCGACTCAGCCATTACTTTATGCAAAGCTTGTTCAATCCCTGTTTGGATATCCTCGCTAGTTGGCACCTTGACACCATGCACAAGCGCTAATTGTTCATCAATAATTACTGCATCGGTATTCGTTCCACCGACATCAATCCCAATCTTATACATGCGCTTCTCCTCCTTGTGCCAACATTTCTTCTAAAGGAACATAATCCAAATCATAGCCGAAGTAACGCGGACCAACTGTAGCGATTCCCACTTCTGTTCGCCATTTTTCATCACACGGCAAGGCGATTACCCGCACCCGTTTCCCATATTTCAAGGCTTCTGTGGTCACTGGCATGAGCGTCTCTAAGTCCACCATGCAAATCAGATCCGGTGTCATCGCCATTGGTACGCCATCTTTTTCCGCAATCAAGTTTTCATTTTGGAAGAAAATCTTTGTTTCAGAACCAAGATCTTGATTCAGGCCTTCGATCGTCGCTTCACCAAAATTAAATCCACCCTCTAGCCGACGAATCACATCAATGATCTTTCCTTCAAACAATTGTGTGCCATTAATCAGCTTCAACAAGTTTGCCAGCTTAGTTGCCTCATCCGCTTCATTACTGCGAATAACTTGGCCAATTTTCTCAGAAAATGTCACAATATTGTGGATACCATGATCTTTTAACTGACGACCGGTAGATGGATACAGACTTACCAAGGAGCTGGCACCCATTTCCACCGTTTGCACTCGTGCCAAGCGTTCGGTCCATTTGTTGCTGATGGTTTCCATGATACCGATATTGCCCTTTTCATCAGTAATTGCCATGGGAGCTGCTGAAATGCCGCCTAAATTAAAGGTCGTCATTTGTAATTCAGGAAATGCTCGACCCATTCCATCGCAATCCACCAATGGAATTTTCAAAGAAGCGGCTACTACGATTGGAATCATCGAATTCACCCCACCAGCCTCCATTGGAAAAGTACCAGTAACAGTATCAACCCCTAAATAGCGGCTTAGTTTTTCAAAAACTCGAACAAATTCATCACCCTTCGGAAACTTCTCAATTAAAACCGAGGGTGCCCCCATCATAGCAGATGGTAAGAAGAAATCTTCGTCACCAACCTCTTCCGGAGAGACCATTTTGACTGGTCCAAATTCTTTAATCGCCGATAAGGCCATCATTTTTCCGATATAAGGATCTCCACCACCGCCGGTCCCTAAAAAGGCTGCCCCGACTGCGATGTCTTCAATTGCTTCTTGATCTAAATAGCGCATACTTCTATTCCTCCACTTCACGAATGTTGGTTGACTGCTTCACAAAAACCTTATTGCCGATCAAATAGCAAATAAACGATAAAACAATTCCAATCAACGGCTGATTCGGTAATTGCGGCAAGCTTGGAAAGAAACTAAAAATTACCGGCGTACTAGCAACCACCGCACCGATTAACCAAGAGATAATCCCTAACCAATTGACTCCAGCTACTGGATGCCATTTCCCTGGATTTCCCTTTTGGACTACCCAATAAGAAGCAATCATTACACCTGCCACCGCAGGAACCATTGCCGACAAAACAGACATAATCGGTACAAAGTAATTTAAAATCCCAACAACTGCCAAGACGGTTCCGATTCCACCAGCCACAGCAACTGCCATTTTTTCTTTTTCCTTCGAAATATTGAATACATTAATCATCGCCAAACCACCTGAAAAGGCATTTACTGCATTGGTGGTCCAAGTAGCAAGAATCAACGCAATCACACCTAAAACCGGAGAGCCCAATCCCATAAATACTTCGGCAATATCCGCAGTACCAGCCGTCAATGTTAGGATTGCTCCAACACCAATCATCAATACACCCGAAGGCAAAATTCCTAAAGTTGCTGCCTTAATAACATCTCCTCGTGAAGCACAATATTGTGAATAGTCGCCAGCAATTACTGCTCCTAATGCAAAAGAGCCAATTGTAATAGCTAAACCGGAAGCCATTGAAACATCTCCGGTTCCTTGATAACTAAGAATTTCACTGACTGAACTGTTGTTAATCGAAACAATTACCCCATAAATACAAGTAACTACTAGAACAGGTACTGCCACGTAATTCAAGATATTTAAAAACTTAATTCCATAAAGTGCGGATACCAGCATAATGACACCCCAAATTAAGGAAGAGACTTGTATTGGCAGTTGAATCCCATAGATTGCTAAAAAAGTTGTGAAGGCCTGACCACAAACATTGGCCTGAATCCCAAACCAACCTAGGCAGGCAATCATCAAAATAATCGAAATAATCTTTTGTGAGCCTACCTTGCCGAACACTTGAGAAGCCATACTTACCGTCGGCTTATGTAAATCCGCGCCCTGCATTCCTTGTAAAATCATTAATACTACAATAATTCCGTAGCCCACTAATCCTACCAGCAAGGCTTGTAAAAATGACATGCCTGAAACCAACGTACCACCAATCATCAAACTAGGTACACAAATCATTGCCCCGGCCCAAACAAATGCTAAACTCTGCCATGATTGATTATTCTTTTCTTCATTCATGTCTATTCCCCCTTTGTATTCTTACGATTATATAAGATGAAAGCGCAACACGTCTTTTGCATAATGAAAAAAATATGGCAATATTTTGTATAAAATGAAAAAACTCTCATTTTCAATCGATTTTGTGGTGTTCTGCAGGCCGAAAAACAGTCTTTCTACTGATGAATGTGCAAAAAAAAGGAACCAAAATGCCAGTCAGACAGTTTGGTTCCCTCATTCTTAGTCATTAATCACACAATAAATCATACATGCTAAATAACATTCATAACTTTCAGAAAAATAAGTAATATTATAGCCTAGCAGCTCGCTGATCTTTTTAATACGGTACTTTACCGTGTTTTTATGGATAAACAGCAGCTCACTGCAGCGTTGGAAATCAGCGCTGGCATCCAACAGGTAACAGCAAAGAGTGGTTAAGTATTCTTTATTGTCAATAATCGGTTCCAAAATCGACAAGCATTCCTCCACCTCAGACTCACCCGATTGTACGAGCTTCAAGGCATACGCAACTTGACGAATCTCACTAATGGAGAAGTTCTTACGGTCCTTGTAGATTGATGGCAATTGATCCGAAACATCATTCATCAATTGGTAAGTATTCCGAACATCTGTGGTATTGCGCATTCTTGGACATAAAACAATACTATCAATCATCTGCTGGTACTGAGTAATTCGCATAAAATCATTACTAAGTTCAATCTCTGAATCGTTATGGCGGTAATTACCTAATAGAACGATTAGGCGATTTTCTACCACCTGTACAACACAGGTTCGATAATATTTCGCTACGTGCTCCAGCAGCTCCTCCTTGATTTCCTTCTCCTGTTGAAGATTGTTTAATTGCAGCAGCCACATCATATCAATGGCCTTAACATCTACTGATAAGCTCTTGGCTAAGCGATACATTTTCTCGCTTTCATCATTTAGAATCGCCTGCACCAGCGCATATTCGCTAACTTCTCCGTGCTTTTTCCCCCACAGGTTTAAGGAAACCCGAACCAATTCTACCGATTGCTCACATTCTACCTGCGTTAATAAAGTATGCTCGCGAATTATATGAAGCTTCAATACGCCATTGTCTTTATGATAGATCTCTTTATAATAGAAAGAATATTCATCCTTCTGCAGCTGTAAGCCGTCTTCAATCGGATTTTTCTGGATAAAGTGGATAACATCCATCGTAGACGTTCTAGGCCATTTAACTTGATTGATTACCTCTCCATCGGCATTGGTCAAAACAATATTAGCCCGCAGCAAATCTGATAATATTTTTAGCGTCATTTCCACACTTCGTAAATGCTCCGGTAATAATGAGGCCTTTTCCAGTACCTCATTCACGATATTGTCCGGTGATTTTTCCTGTAGAATTTCCATCATTATTTCAACAATTGCTTCGTTGTAACGCAAAGAGACATTGTTTTTAGGCATTTGGATGATAACAAAGTCCAATTCTTCGGCAACCTCAATAACTTCCTGTGATAGTTCAGGAAGAACAATCCCCACATAATAAAGCAGTAAACCAATTTCTCCAATACTGTGAAGGTAACGAACGGCCTCACACTGTTTCTTTACATCATTCCGAATGCTAAAAAATGAGCTAATCACAAGCTCTCCTGCATAATATTCATTCTCAAAGGCAATTTCTTGCGCAAAAAAATCCATATCAGAAACCTCTAAAAAAGATAAAGAAGTCACTGTACTGGTTAAACTGTTATGCCCAGCAATCACTTTTGCTTCCCGCAGTGAAGGCAGCAACAATAAATCTTTTAATTTTACTCCCATTCTAATCACCCCTTGATCTTTTTTTTAAGATAACAAATTAGAGAATACTTGTCTATGGGCCACGAGTAAATAGTTTTCTCCTATCGGTTGACGAGTGCTATTCTTTTATGGCAAGATAAATCGTATTTTAATATGAAAGGAAGTTTCCTCGATGGCAAAAGACTATCGAAATAAGCCCCCATGTGATGAAATGTACTCTGGCATTTAATCATATAGGAGGTTTCTTAGATGGAAGAAAAGAAAAAATTTATTTCCTGGCCGGTATTGGCCTTGATGTCCTTTGTCACAGTTATTGGCTTTGATGATATTATTTATAATTTTGCCAACCAAGGAATGGGGGTTATTACCTCTTGGATCATTTTACTGCTTTTATATGTCATTCCTTATTCATTAATGGTGGGGCAATTAGGCTCTGTCTTCAATCATGAGGGTGGTGGACTTAGCTCTTGGGTACGGGGAACTAGCGGCGACCGGCTAGGTTATTTCACTGCCTGGACCTATTGGGCGGCTTCGATCCCCTATGTTGTGGATACTGCTAATGCCGTGGTGGTCGGCTTAGGCTGGCTGATCAACGGCAATGATTCGATGGAGGACACTATGTCCAACTCCATGTTTGCCCTGCTGACCTTCGTCATTTTCTTAGCCTTCATTTTCCTGCAGCGGCATTTTAAAAAGTCACTTGAGGTCCTTAGCACATTAGGTGGCGGAGCGATGTTTATCCTGTCGATTCTGTTTGTCTTCATGACCTTTACTTCATTGTTTATGCCCAATGGTCATGTAGAGACGCAGCCCATGACCTGGCGGACGCTGCTGCCGAAATTCGATCTGCATTATCTGACAACAATTGGACTGTTGATTTATGCGATTAACGGCGCTGAGCTGGTCGCTCCCTTTGTGACTCGCATGAAGAAGCCTACGCGAGATTTTCCACGGGCGATGGTAATGCTGACGGTTATGACGATTTTTCTGACCGTCTTTGGATCGTTTTCTTTAGGTGTCTTCTTTGATGCCCATCATTTGCCAAACAATTTAAAAATGAATGGCTCCTATTATGCCTTTCAACGCTTAGGGGAATTCTATCATTTAGGCAACACCTTAATGTATGTTTTTGCTGTCACACAAATTATTTATATGTGTGCCCTGCTAGCAGTTTTGTTGGATGCTATGACCCGAATGCTGATTTCAGACACCGGCAAGCAATTTTTGCCGAAAAAATTGACTAAGCTGAATGCTGAAGGCTTGCCAATTAATGGCTACATTTTAACAACCAGCTTGAGTGCCTTCATTCTACTGCTAGGGGTTTTCCTGCCTGAAATGAATGACATCTTTAACTGGTTATTGAACCTGAACGGCATTATCTCTCCAGGTGTAACCTGCTGGATTTTCTATGCCTTTATCCGCATTCGAATGGACAGCCATAAATTTCAGTCAGACTACGTATTTATTAAAAATGACCGGAGAGCAATATTTGTCGGCTGGTGGTGCTTGATCATTACCATTTTGGCAACCGTTTTTGGTATTCTGCCGCAGGATGCTGCCTATGGCTCATCATTGTTCTGGCACGAATTAATTTTAAATATTGTTGGTATCGTGGTATTAATTGGCTTAGGCTTTGTCATGCCAGCCTTGGCAAAACGTGAACAACAAGTGTAAGAGTGGCGTCCTTCCACTCTTTTTTCATGTAGTTGTTTTAAAATCTGACAAGTCGTGGTAGTATGTTGAATAACTGAGATTTTAATGTTTCTATCATAGAAAATTTAGAATTGCTGGAAAGGTGTGACAGAATGCTGTTACTGGGGTCAATCGTTAACGGGTTAGCAATTATTGGAGGCAGTCTCTCGGGAATTGTCTTGAAAAATATTACTGAACAAACCAAGGATACGGTCACTAAGGGGATTAGCTTGGGGGTTATTGCCTTGGCTATACAAATGGCCATTCAGGCAAGCTCCTTTATTTTAATTATTATCAGTATTTGTATTGGCGGCATGATTGGGGAATTTCTAAAAATTGAAGACAGCATGACTCGTCTGGGACTATTTTTGGAACGTAAATTTGCTCGCGGCAACAGTAACTTCGCCGAAGGATTCGTGACAGCCACCTTGATTTACTTAATTGGTTCAATGGGGATTATCGGTGCGATTGAGAGCGGTGTCGCTGGAAATCATCAGACCCTGTTCACAAAATCCGTGATGGATGGATTTATGTCGATTATGCTGACGGCTTCGTTAGGAGTAGGTGTATTATTTTCAGCCTTCCCTGTGGTTTTATACCAAGGAGCCATTACTATTTTTGCCAGCTTTATCGTAAAATATTTACCCCAAGAGCTGCTGGATATTTTGATGCATGAAATCAGTGCCATCGGCGGATTAATGATTTTAGGGATTGGCTTAAACATCATTAAGCTGACTAAAATTCGTGTATCCAACTTTTTGCCGAGTATTTTAGTCTTAATCACTTTTTTAGTTGTTCAATATTATTACTTCTAAACCAACGAGGACTATGCCTCGCTGGTTTTTATTTTGTACCCGTTTGTTGCCAATACCTTTAAGGCGGTATCGAAATCATTGCGCTTAATTAACACGTAATCCGTATTGTAAGTGGACAGCGCAAACACACTGATTTTTTCTTCAGCCAAAATACCGGTAATCTTAGCTAAAATTCCAACCAAAGCAAAATCTAATACGCCCTCAATTTTGAATCCCCGCCAATCATCTTCTCGTTGAATTGTCTCTTCAGGTACCGTCTTCGTGGGAGCTACTACCGAATTTTCTTCATCAGTTGCCCCAATAAATAAAGGACGAATACTCAAATCAATCTGATTCAAATTAGACACCTGAAAAACTGATAACTCCTCTGTCATTACAACTAGTTCCATTTATTTTCTCCTTTTCACAAAATAATATTTGGTCATCCCAGTCATCGGAACATCTTCCAGCTGGGCAAATTTTTGGTAACCATTTTTCAAATAAAAATCAGCAGCCTGATATTCCTTAGTAGTTAAGGTAATGGTGTTCATTCCTAAAGAAAAAGCTTTCTGCTCCATCGCCTTTAGCAGCTGACTGCCCACACCGGAATGCCGAGAGTTGTTATCAACCGCCAGCATAGAAACATGTAAGGTTTGGTACTGATACTTCGCAGTAATTCCTCCCAGCAGCTGATCCTCCTGCCAAGCACCCAGCGCTATTTCCTTTTCCTCTTCCATCTCTTGTGAAAAAAACTGACGGTATTGTTCAGCAAAAATTTCTGCTAAAAATGGACGCAGCTCCGCCTGCTTCGCTTCTCTGATTTCCATTGGCAACCTCCTATTATAATGTTCTGTGAATTTATTTTAACATAGCATTAAGCAGCTCAAAAATTTCCTGTCGATCCAAAAGGATATCCTCGTTTTGAGGAATGATGGAAAGATCACTTTCCAAGAATTCAAAAAAACTATTCATATCCTGTTGAATAGGTCTAGATATAGCTACCTTTTCCCTACTCTTAATTGAACCAGTTAATCGTGCAATATCATTTAAGTGCTTTTTTATATTCTTACTGTCAACAGCCGCACCTTCCTGTCGTCTTTTGGTTAAGTCCAGCCAAGCTTTGGCCTTAAAAACAATCAGGTACTCATTGTTCAGCACAGAATACCCCTTTCTTATCCTTCGACCTTTCTTCAGTAAATCATAATATTCTGGGTCTAATACTAAAGCGGAGAGGCTCATATCTTCCTCAAAATGGACTGGGCTATCCTTCCGTATCCAGCTAACCAGCAAGGTCTAATGCAGAACAATTCAATCATTTTAGGATACCCTTCCTTCACACTAGTAAACCGATACAATCTTTCCTCTCTGTCGGATACACCAGGAGCATACTCTCCCTCTTCTAAAAAGTTTGTTATTACTTTAAAGAATGCTTGATCTTTCTGCTCATCCATAATAACAATGTTGTAATCACGAGTAGTTCGGCTGTTTATATTGTATTCAGCTAAAACGATAGCTGTTGCTGTTCCACCAATAAGAACATAGTAAGCTTCAAATCCACTAAACGCGGCTAAAAATTTTGGACTTTCGTTAATCGGCATCCTTTTCCTCCAGCTTTTTTATAATCTTAGACTCCAAGTTTTCTAGTTCAATTTCAACTCTTGGATCATCGTTGTCTTTTAACGACAGCAATAAAGAAATAGGATCTACTAATGAATCAACTATAGATAACGGAGCGTACTCCCATAATTGCAGTTCAATATCATTTTTTACTTTCTTGTCCAAAATAAATTGTTTTCCGCTAGGGTCTCCTTTCATTATTTGTTGATACGTTCTCTTTGAAATAGCAAAAGCAGGGGGTGAGTCATCCAACATAGATAGCTTACTTAAGGCCGCTAGTCCAGCCAAATTAAGCTCCTGCTTAAACATCCAATTATCCATTAATTGATTAAAGTAGTTCCTATTTATAAATACGCATTTTTTAACCGGATTGTTCAGCAAATCCAAAGATTCTTGAAAAATATCTTTCAATCCTTGATTGAATTGATAAAGACCATGCTTTGAACGTAGCCATTCTCTGTTAGTAAAACTTTTCAATACTCGATATACCGTAGCTATTGAAAGATGTAGCTTCTCCGAAATTTGAGCAGGAATAATTGTAGTGGTCTCCTTAAGTAGCAAATAGATAAATACCGATTGTTCACTAGGCGATAACTTTTGATCCTTAAAAACTGGTAATTCTGTCGTCAATACAGCTCCCAGCTGCGGAAGAAAAAGATTTCCTGTGTAATCCATAAAGGGAATTCTAGCTTTTAATAAGAGTTTTTTCGTTTCCTTCGAAATTTCGGAAAAAACTAGCACATAGGGCAGCTCTGCAATCTTCCCCATCACTTCTGCTTGTTTTATAAATGCCTCAATTGATCCTGAACGTTTTTCCTTAATAAGTAAAAATGAAAGCTGGGGTTCTATGAGCATGCCTTTTGAAAGTTCGTACTTCGCTTTGAAGGCTAAAGGGATATCTAACTGAATATCTGAAAAATCTAAAAACAACCCCATGTCTGTCAGTGTCTTGTTAAGTTTATTTATATTCATCGTTTTTCCCCCACGGTAAATTCTCATCCTATCTGCATTTTATCAATAGTAATGATAATTTACAAAAACTACGAGAATTTATAATTACAAAAAGACCCTAGCCTTAGCCAGAGGGTGATAAGGAAGTAAATATCCGAACACCCAAAACTAAGCCAAGTGGACGAAAAAAACGCCTTGCGTAATCAGGGCGTTTTTTGCTGCATATATGGGTGGCAAGCCGATATAGCCGATAATTACATGGGCCACGCACCGTGGGTCATTAACAGGGTTATTATATTGCCGAATCTTGATATTTACCGATAATTAGTTATTTATTAAGTTTGTATGAATATCGATAAATCTCAATATTTCTTCAATCTTGATGTGATTTGCCATTTCATAAGTTAACGAATACGCTAATGCCCAGAACACAGCAAAAAGCAGAGCGCACCAGCTCCCTGCTCTATCGTCTTATGAAGCCAGCCAAAAGACTTCTTGGAATGCTGCTTAAATAAAAGCGGTAGTCTTTGTAAGACATCCATATCCTCTGTCCCTGGTATTCTATTTTTTGACATAGTGCATACCACATGCCGTTAAGAAACAGAGAAGTGTAAGGTTTGACCGCTGTCCAAAGAACAAAAGCATATAGCCAGCCGTTGAAAAACTATCGGCTCCTGCCAAGCGTACAAGGTCATTAAAAAACCAACGCCACAACAAGGGCGGCAGACAGCCTTTTTATGACACGCTTTTGGGTATCCATACTCACACGACAGTGAATATCATGATATTCTGGCAAATTTGCTACACGTTGCGTGGCTATGTGCCCCACGATCCCGACCTCAAAGAAAGAACAGGAGTAGGACGCATTCTGTATCTATTAGTGATGGGCAGCATTTGAAGATTAACCAAATAATTTTTCGAACAGTTCATTTTGCTTCTCAAAATGAACAACGTACCCAATCGGTATTTCATTTTTCGTAGCAGCGATTATTTTATTCGCCCCATCTTCACCGAATGCACCACATAATTCAATACAATCCACACCGTCTGTGTGCAACTTTTCAGCCACAATACAAGCTTGTTCAACACTGGAAACACCGATAATCTGCGCAGTCTCTTGATGGATACTTGCTTTATCGACCGTCGTGTCAAAGTCGCCTAAGATAATAAATGCAAATCTCATTTGTTGACCCTTCCTTCATCTTCATTTTTGACTAAGGCATTTGTTTTATAGATTGAAACAATTTATATGATTATATAACATTCCCTCACCCAGAACAACAGGTAAGAGATGTCACGATTCAACCGTTTTTATTGCCCGAAAAAACGCATGATTACAGGATTTTTTAACGCCTTAATCCCTTTTTCCGTGCTGGTAGGGGTTTTATGCTACCTACCCTCGAAATAGCCTTAAATCATCACGCATTTCAGCACCCTTTTTTCTGCCTTTTCCATTAAAAAGCTTTCGGATATAGTCAATAGCACATTTGGCCTCGGAAAAATGGCTTTTAAACTCTTTTTCTGGCCTTTCCGGGTCGAAACCGTCATACGCATCTGTTATAACATGTATATCAAAGCCACAAGAAAAAACGACATAGTAAATTGGCAGCTCCAGCGTTTTGTTATGGCTCTTTTTCCCCGCCATCTACTGGGCGAAAGATTATATATTTGCGTTCACCTTTTTTTGGTTTTGGCACTTCCGCATCCTTCAAATCTGGCAATGAATTGATAGCGAAGATACTCGTACACAGCCCGGTGAAGAAGTATGACAGGAAGCACATTACCCTCGACATTCACTTCACCTATGTGGGCAAAATCCGAATACCGCTATACTTTCAAGAGCAACCCCTACAAACGGCAAAACCAGCGTAGCCAATACTTCCTTATGAACCCCCGCTATTAGCCAGAGTCCTCCTGCTTATTTTGCTTCTTCTAATTCCATCGGTTCTCCAACTACCCAAGTTCGAGCAACCTTTTGTTCGTGGATCATTTTGGCATACCAGCCCTTCATTTGACAAAGCTCCTGGTGATTACCCTTTTCCAAAATCTCGCCATCCGAAAGAACAATGATTTGATCAGCGTTAATAATTGTATTCAAGCGATGAGCAATAACCACAACAGTTTTTTCAGCCATCAACCGATCCAAAGCCAAATTAATTTCCTTTTCATTGTCAGCATCCAAGCTGGAGGTGGATTCATCCAGCAGTACAACTGGGGCATCCTTCAATAAAGCACGAGCGATTGATATCCGTTGTTTTTCTCCACCGCTTAAGGTTGAGCCGCCCTCACCCACCATCGTATCATAGCCATTCTCCAGCTGCATAATAAACTCATGACAATTAGCTAACCGACTAGCCTTGACTACCTCCTCCATAGAGGCCCCTGGTTTGGCAATCCGAATATTGTTCAAAATCGTATCATTGAACAAGTAAACATCCTGCAGTACACAGGTAATCTCTTCTGTTAAAGCATCGGGGCGAATTTCTCGGACATTCTCACCACCAATTGTGATGGTTCCTGTTGAGACATCCCAGAAACGTGAAATTAAACTGATCACTGTTGATTTACCAGAGCCGGAAGGTCCGACTAACGCAGTCGTTTTGCCATCCTCTACTGTAAATGTTAAATTCTTCAATACTGGAACATCATTTTCATAGCTAAAAGAGACATCTTTGAAGTCAATTTGGTGATCCATCCCCTCAAAGCTTTCCTTCGTATAAGGCAACGGCTGTGTTTCAAAAATCTGCCGCAAATTATCCGCAGATTTAGCAATGTATTTTAGTTCTGGATACAGCATGCCAATTACCATTAACTGACTAGAGGTCGATACACTCAGCATCAATACGGCAATGTATTGTTCTGGTGATGTATTACCTTGCAGCAGCAGATTAGTTCCCCAAATCAGCGCCACCGGAATCATAAAAGAAACAATAGTTGAAAAGATCATGACATAGGGCATCATGGATAATTCCACTCGAATCGATGACTTTTTAAATTCATTAAAGGAATGATCCAACCGTTTGAATTTTGTTCCTGTCAGCTGATACAAGCGGAAGGTTTTAATTCCGTTAATGTATTCAACCACGCGAGAAATCACATCGTTCATTTTTTCCCGATGCTCAGGTGCAATCTTATGTCCAACCGCCCCTCCTTTAATCATTAAAGGTAAAGCAACCAGAATCATTACCACCATCACCCCAGCAAAACGAAAATCAATGATCAAGGCGCCCAGCATGCAGACACCCACACTGAACATTGCCCGAATAAAATCCGTTAAATTGTGAGACAATACCTGCTCAAAATCAGAAATATCGGTAGAAAAGTAGCTGGTTAACCGTCCGACACTGTTCTGATTGAAATATCCCGAGTTCAATCCGCGAACATGCTCAGCCAATTTTAAACGTAAGTCAGTGGCAATTGCCGAACTGTTCATCTGCAGTGAGTAAAAAACATACCGTGCCAAAATTGCCCGAATAACAAAAACGGTTGCCAACACTGCCAAACCTTGGAAGAAAAACGTCTCAGTAAATTGCTGAGACACCAAATTTACAATTGCCAAAATCATGACTGAATAAAAGACCATATTCAAAAAGGCATCGAAAATCGACAACACAATCGGTTTATACAACAGCTTTATATTGTCCCCAGTAACAGCCTTCACATTTCGAATGATACTAATCATTTTGACCCTCCTCTGCATAGATAGCCCACAGCTTCGCGTAGCTTCCTTTACGATGCAGCAGCTCTTCATGCGTTCCCCGCTCGATAATCCTTCCTTCGTCAAAGACACAAATCTGATCGGCATGCTTAATAGTATTCAGACGATGAGCAATCATGATCGTTGTTTTATTTTGCAGCAGCTCATTTAACGCCAGCTGAATCTTCCGCTCATTTTCAATATCGGTAAAGCTGGTCGCTTCATCGAAAATTACCAGCGGTGCATCCTTCAAGATAGCTCGAGCGATACAAATCCGTTGTTTTTCCCCGCCAGACATTTTTATGCCCGCTTCGCCCATTACTGTATCGTAGCCATCTGGCAAACTCATGATAAATTCATGAATCTGAGCCGCCTTGGCTGCCGCCTGAACTTCCTCTTCCGTTGCCTCATCTTTACCAACCAAAATGTTCATGCGAATGGTATCACTCAGCATAAATGCATCCTGAAAAACAAAGCTCATGGATTCCATTAAGCTCGACTCGTCGAAGGTATCAATCGATTGACCATTTAAACGAATCTGACCTTTTTGAATATCCCAAAAACGCGGAACCAATTGGGCTGTTGTTGATTTCCCTGAACCAGATACCCCTACAAAGGCCGTTAGCGTATTGGCTGGGATCGTTAACGAAACATCATGCAGTACTTCATCCTCCTCATAAGAAAAATGAACCTTTTCAAAAGCAACCTCCACTTGATTCAGCACCTGATGAGTAGAACCAAAGCCTTGCTGCGGCAAATCCATAATATCCTTGATTTTTTCTGTTCCAGTCAAAATCTGACTGATCGCCACCGCAAATCCGCTTAAACTTTTTAAGGAAGAAAGAAAAACAATACTCATGATCAAGAAAAATAAATAAGTCGGTAAATCAACACTGCCCTGTAAATACAACCAGCCCCCTATTGGAAAGCTAAACAATAAACCAGATTCAATTAGAACCATAAATAGTCCATAGGGCCATGCTTGTGCGCGGGTACAGTCCGTCCACATTTCATGGTATTCCTCTACCGTTTCAGAATACTGCTTGAAGCCTTTCGCAGTTACATTAAAGGATTTCATGACATTCATCCCATTGATAAACTGCATAATAGAAGAATTCAACTGACCAACCAGCTTATGATACCAGCTCATGTATTTCCCGCTGGAACGCATTCCAACAGCCAACACAACAGCTCCAATTACAATCGGGATAAGCAGACATAAGGCCAACCCGACATGCAGCGTACATAAATAACCAAACATCAAAATCGGAACCACTAAGGCCTTGGCCAAATCTGGTACCTGATGAGCCAACATCGTTTCAATCCGTTCGGTGTCTTCAATGATGGTTTTCTTCAGCTTTCCAGAAGTTGTTTTAGTGAAAAAACCCAAATTCAATGTAGCAATATGAATACTCAGTCGTTTACGAATTTCATATAACGTATTAAAAGCCCCAATATGAGACAATGAACCACTGATCAACATCGCTACAAACTTCACAATAATAGCTATCCCTGCATATATGGCATATTGCATCGCCAAGTCAATATTGGGATTATTCCCAAACAGAAACATCAGCACACGATACAACATCACTAACGGCACAAAATCCATAATTCCCGAAATAATACTAAAAATGGCAGAAAACAGCAGCAAAATACTGGATTTTCCAGCCAATTTAAACAAATACCCAACGCTTGCCTTTTCCATACGAATTCCTCCAAAAACTTTAATTGATAATGATTCTCAATCTCAACTGAATTATTACATATGTTATTCAACAAGTAAAGAACTTTCTAGATAGTTTGTGCAGTTATATTCAATTTTCTATGGAAATAAAGAAAAAAGACAAGCCGCAGCCTGCCTTCAATCATTTTATTTATTCAGTTATCTCAACCTGAATTCCTTCCATTGCTACAATTGCCGATTCATAGTACCCATCCCCAGTAGTGCGCGGACCAGACAATACTTGATACCCATCGGCTAAGAAACGTTTCGTCAATTCATCAACCTTTTCTTTGCTGCCAACACTAAAAGCTAAATGGATCAGTCCTGCTTGATATAAAGCAGGCGCTGCCCCCTCAATCTCAGGTCTGGTCATTAATTCTAATCGTGAACCATCGTCAAAGCTAAGGAAATACGTTTTCAGACCCGTTTTAGGATTATGATACTGATCATTACTTTTTGCTTCAAAATATGTTTCAAAAAATTCTCGCATTCCTTCTAAATCATGGACATACATTGCTACGTGCTCGATTTTCATCCAATTCCTCTTTTCTTTTTCTCTATTACCACTAATGGTATACTATTCGACAGAAAGAAGGAAGTCTCATGACCGATGATTACTTAAATGAGCTTGAACAATTTTGGGATGAATTTGCCGAGGAATATGAAACGATTCAGCAGGAATCTCCGTTTCCAATTGCTGAGAAATTAAAGCAATTCCTCTTGCAACAAGCGATTTTGCCTGCTCATTCTTTTCTTGATTTAGCTGGAGGAAGCGGACGCTATTTAGCGGAGTTTCAAGATACTGTTGGCCACTATACGTTAGTGGATATTTCTAATGAAATGCTGGAGATTGCGAAAACGAAGCTGCAGGATTCTGATGTGGCTTTTGTTCATCAAGATCAAGAAAGGTTTTTCCAGTCTGCTACTGAAACCTTTGATGTGGTCTTTACCGCCATGAATCCTGTCTTGCTTACCAAAGAAGACCTTTTAGCCTTCACTGCTCAAAGCCATCGTTGGTGCTTGATTTTTAGATTAGTTCAACAAACTGATAATCTCTTTTCACCTTATGAAGAAACAGATACAAAGCCGAATCTAATGGAAAACTACAAACAAATCCTAAAAGAGAGCGGTATCTCTTACAATTCTCAAGACTTTACGTTTACTTACAGCGAAGAAGTAACACGCGATTTTTTTGAAGCTTATTTTGAAAAGGAGCTCTCTTTGAAGAAAATAAATCAAATTGCTGAAAAAATCTTTGGTCTGTCCGAAACACAGCTGAACTTTCAAACGGTTTGTTATCAATTGATCTATTACTTAGTACCGGACTCACCACTAGTTAAAAGCTAGTGAGAATTTCCTTTTAACAAACGAAACCCTACAAAAATAATTATTATGGCTCCAGCTATATTTATACCTGAATGATTTGTATATATGTAAATTGCAGCAACTATGAAGCATATAGCCGCAGCTAGCCTATGTTCTTTTTTCATTTAATTCCGTCCTATACTTTTTCAGTTGTAAAGCAATTAGCAGCTATTATAGTTTGTTCATGCGTTTATCTGTTTTAAGTATACCACTTCTAAATTCTACTTTTTTCAATTTAAGATATATTTTTTTCGATCAATCTTTCATCAAATTGATTAAAAAGCATCAGAACAATGTATAAATATAAAACAAGTAGTTTTCAAAACATACAACAAAAAAGCTTGCAACCAAAGGGAACTGACCAAATGGTTACAAACTTTTTTTATTTAGTAAACGGCTTAAACCGGTTAGTTATCCAGGCAATCAGCTTCATTAGATAGCCAAATAGAACAAATGCCAGTAGCAAAACCAGTACATTAATGATTACCCGGGTCCAGCCTAGCTGGTCAGCATCAATGAAAAAGTAGGGATAGTAGCTGCCAAAGCCCGCAATTGGTCCGCCAATTTGTGCGCGGACAATAGTAAATACCCAATAAAGCAGCGGTAAAATCGCCCAAGTCCATGGCTTAATTTTTTTCATGTTGCTTGTATTCGCAAAGATAATCCAGTCCACAAATACCATAATTGGCGTAAACGTATGGACTAGAATATCTGAGAAACTATTTACCGCATAGCCTGAAGTGTCAGAAATAGTGGGCACCAAGATAAAATTATAGATTAATCCAGTGATCACAATAATTAGTGTCAAGGCTCCCATGCTATTCGGCGAAAAATCTGCTGACCACGCCTGTTTTAGAGAAAGACTTTTGGCAATACTTTTAATAAGCAAATACAAGTAAGCAAAAAATACCAGCAGATTACTTTGAATCGTATAAAAAACCAACTGATTTAGTTCAAATCGACCTTCAAACAGCCCCAACAGCAATGCAAGTCCCCACCCGCAACCGATAACCAATACGAAACGAAAAATATTTTTTATCGTAAGATACAATGCTTTAACTCCTCCTTTTTTTTATAAAAACGCCGTTGTAACACTTCCAATCACAATTAGGGCTAACCCAATTAACGTAAAGCGAAACTCTTTGGGCGTCTTTTTCTCTTTTAGAATAAACATACCACCTAACGTCGAAATAACTACATTCAACTGTGTGATTACATAAGCAGTTGCTACACCATTGCGTTGAGCCGAAAAAATATAGGCAAAGGCTGAAATACTGAAAATAATCCCGACAATGACTGCTTTCCAGCTTTTATCACTTGAGAAAGCAGTTGGCTGTTTAAGGATAACATAAATTAATGCAGCAATAAATACACCCAACATTTGAGGAAAGAAAATAGCATCTCCTGGCGCATCTACCAGCTTAGGCAATGCACTGTACACCCAATAACCCACACTGGTACTTGCTAAAATGATTAACCCTTTACTGGTTCCGCCCTGATCATCTGAACCTTCTGTGATAGCGGTCAATGCAGCGCCAATAACCAGTAGCACAATTGATCCAAAACCGATAATTTTAGAGGTAGTTCCAGCCCATTCTCCAAAAGCAAAAACGCCGATTAAGGAGGTCCCTACCAGCTGCAAGCCTGTCGAGATTGGCATCGTTCGCGAAACACCTAGCAAATTAAAAGCAGTGTATTGGCCAGTTTGTCCGATTACCCAAAAAGCACCAGAAGCCATTGCAATCATAAAGGTACCCAAGGAAACACTTTGATTAGAAAAGAAAAAATAGACAATTAAGCCAACAATTAGTGTACCAATACCTGTACCTAAGATTTCATTGGTCGGACGGCCACCGATTTTTTTTAGAATCAGCGGCTGAACGCCCCAACCAATTGCTGGTAATAATGCAATTAAAATATTCATCCATTAACACTCCATTCTATCCTTTTCCACCTTGAAAAGATGGGTACAATGTCATACCACCATCAACGAACAACGTAATTCCTGTCACATAACTCGATTCGTCTGAAGCTAACCAAGCTGCTGCTGCTGCTACCTCACTTGGCTCACCAATACGCTGCATCGGTACCATGCCGGTAGTTGTCGCCAATTGTTCTGGATCTGCAAATTTCTTCGCATTAATTGGTGTATTAATAGCACCTGGTCCAATACTGTTGACCCGAATATTGCGGGCCGCATATTCCATCGCAACCGTTTCAGAGAATAGTTTTACTCCGCCCTTAGATGCTGCATAGTGAGCAAATGTTGGCCAAGGAATCTGCTCATGGACTGAAGACATATTGATAATGTTGCCCTTTTTATCTTGCTCCAAGAAATAATTTAAGGCAGCTTTAGTCCCTAAAAATACACCCGTCAAATTCACATCAATTACTCTTTCCCAATCCTTTAATGGCAATTCATGGGTTTCGTGTTGATTTTCCATCCCGGCATTATTGATCCAAATATCCAGATCGCCAAACTCTTTGACCGCTGCATCGATCAACTTTTGGGTGCCTTCTTCGGTACCGACATCGGCTTGGACAGCAATGCCCTTTCCACCGGCTTGTTCAATTAATTCTACGGCTTCATTGGCTCCTTGTTCGTCCGAATGATAGTTTACTACCACGTTCATTTGTTCTTGACCAAAACGTTTAGAGATTGCTGTTCCAATTCCTTTTGATCCACCGGTAATTACGGCTACCTTGTTTTTTAAGTCAGTATACATACCTTTTTCCTTCTTTCCATGAATAAAAAATGAGTCCTTCATTTTACAATTACTCTACCCGTTTTTATTTTTTGTTGCCAATAATCGGCTCAGATAGAAGTCAGACCTTACAGATCATTCAAAAAGGATTATACTATTTAATAATAGAAGATAAAGGAGCATTTGTATGAAGGAAACTACATTCAATCGTATTAAAGAGTTGACAGAATTACAAGGAACCAGCGGGTTTGAAGAAGATATTCGGGCCTATTTGAAAAAGG
This sequence comes from Candidatus Enterococcus ferrettii, assembly GCF_017377655.1. Taxonomy (GTDB): domain Bacteria; phylum Bacillota; class Bacilli; order Lactobacillales; family Enterococcaceae; genus Enterococcus_A; species Enterococcus_A ferrettii. The sequence goes on along the minus strand of NZ_JAFREL010000007.1, from coordinate 22,670 downwards.
AGATGACCCCCTTAGTAGATGACATTCAACAAGACGGCCTAGGGGGTATTTTTGGTCTTAAGAATGCTGGCGAGGATGCACAACGAGTGATGGTAGCGGCTCACATGGATGAAGTTGGTTTTATGCTGACGGAAATTACCTCCAGAGGTTTATTCAAGGTGGTTCCCTTAGGCGGCTGGAATCCTTATGTTGTTTCAGCACAACGCTTTACCTTGAAAACAAAAAAAGGAAATTATCCCTGCATCTCATCCTCCGTTCCTCCTCATTTGCTGCGCGGGACTGGTGGTCAAGCCCAAGTAAAAGTTGAGGACATCTTGTTCGATGCTGGCTTTGAATCGAAGGAAGAAGCTTTAGAATACGGCGTTCTGCCTGGAGATACGATTGTGCCACAGGTGGAAACCGTCAAAACAGCCAATGGTAAAAATATTATCAGCAAGGCTTGGGATAATCGCTACGGCTGCACTGTTGTCTTGGAAGCACTAGAGGCTTTACAAAAGGAAACCTTGGATTACACACTGATTGCTGGCGCAAATGTACAAGAAGAAGTAGGCTTACGAGGAGCCAAACCTGCCGTCACAAAGTTTAAGCCTGACTTATTCTTTGCAGTAGATTGCTCTGCAGCGGATGATTTAACTACTACTAATGGAACGTTTGGTCACCTAGGCGAAGGGACCCTGCTGAGGATTCAAGATCCAGGCATGATTTTACTGCCTCGTTTGCGAGAATATTTATTGGACACCGCTGAGACGCACAATATTCCTTATCAATACTTTGTTTCGAAAGGTGGAACTGATGCTGGCGCTGCCCACACTGCCAATGAAGGAATTCCTAGCAGCGTAATCGGTGTTTGCGGCCGCTATATTCATACTCACCAAACGATGTTCAGTATTGCTGATTTCGACGCAGCTCGAGAAATGCTGATTCAAGTGTTGAAGGGGCTAGACCAAAGTACTATCCGCACCATTATTTATGGCTAGAGACAAAAAATCAGTACCCTCTAATAAAAGAAGGTACTGAATTTTTTTATTCTGCTCGTAAAGCGATTGCTGCATCTTTTTTAGCAGCCATTCGTGCTGGAATGTGTCCGCCAATCATGGTTAATACCGTTGACACGATAATCAAGATAAGCCCATGTACAGGATTCAACTGAGCCACATTCTCCAAATCAGTCATATTATACAACACTATGTTGATTGGGAAAGTTGCTAACCAGGCTAGTACAACACCCAATGTTCCTGAAGCCAAACCTAAAATACAGGTCTCCGCATCAAATACTCGGGTAATATCCTTTTTCCGCGCACCTAAAGCCTTCAAAACACCAATCTCTTTCGTCCGCTCAATGACTGAGGTATACGTAATAATCCCAATCATAATCATACTAGTTACCAATGAAATTCCGGCAAAAGCAATCAGAACATAGGTAATAGCGTCCATCAAACCACCGGTCAATTCAGTCATAGTCCCAGCCAAATCTTGGTAGATGATTCGATCTTCCTTAGACTTTCCTTCATTGTATTTATCCAAGTAATCCAAAATCGCCTCTTTGTCCTTAAAGTTATTTGGATAAATCATAATACTGTAAGGGATGCTGTCACCGCCAAGGTAAGCTAACGTGCTGTCCTTCGTACTATCATCTAAAGGTTCATTGGTCATCACATTGGTACTGCTGTCTCTTTGTGCTGCAACGATCGCTGAGTCTTTGTTTTCGTCAACAATTTTTCGAGTCAATTCATTACTATAAGCAATTCCTGGGGCTAACAGGTTCATGGTTGAATCCTTCTTCACTCGCAGCACACCAGAAATCTTCATTTCTTCATTGTTGGCATTGTTGTAAATGTCATTGTACTCACTGTTTGGCACAAAATTTCCAGTTGGCAATTCAGTATAGTAGTCATTGTTGTGAACCAGTTTGAAAGTGGTTCCTACGATTTGGTCAAAGTTCAATTTTTCGCCATCCTTGACGTCGAAGCCAAGATTCTTTAAGGAATTGATATTGGTATTATTGTTGCCATCAACAATTAACACTACATCTGTTGGGTCTTTTGGATATGCGCCATTTAGCAGGTCATAGTTTTCTTCTAAAAAGCTTTCGCTGCCTTCTTTCAATTGTTTAGGGAAAGAAGAAACACCGACACCTGTCATATTCGCCATTGCGTTGGTCATTCCAGCGCTGGCACTGTCTGAAGCATCGTTGGATAATTTCACTGGTTCCACATTGCCGTTCACATCTCTTAGCAGGTTCATTCCAACTAAACGAGTAAATCCAATATTGTTGCTCAAATCAGGGTTGATATTTTCAATATAGTCTACATACTCCTGATCAATTTTATTGGTATGCTGCGAACGATCCTGGTCACTGATTTTAGCCGTTACCGTATCCGTTTTAGGGAATTTCCCATCATCGGTACCTAACGCATCTTCTTGCCGACCACTCCGATCTGCGGCTACTTGAGAAATCGTAATTGGGAACTTGGCCATTGTTTCCGATTGCGTCTGATCAATTTGCGTTTGAAACCCGCTGGAAAGTGACAGCACGATCCCTATGCTGATGATCCCGATACTGGAAGCAAAGGCAGTTAAGAAGGTCCGCCCTTTTTTGGTTCGCAGATTGTTAAAGGACAGCTTCAACGCCGTCATGAATTTCATTTTAGTCCGTTTCAAATTAAATTGATCTGGCTTTGGTCGTTCTTGATGGGGATGTGAATCACTTAAAATCTTTCCATCAGAAAAACGAATAATCCGATCAGCATATTCATCGGCTAAAGCTGGATTGTGGGTTACCATAATCACTAATTTTTCTTTAGACAGCTCTTGAATCAGATTCATAATTTGCACGCTGGTCTCTGTATCCAGTGCCCCAGTCGGCTCATCACAGAGTAAAATATCTGGATCATTGGCTAACGCCCGGGCAATCGCCACCCGCTGCATTTGACCACCGGATAACTGATTCGGCTTTTTGTGCATATGATCCGCCAGACCTACGCGACGCAACGCATCTTCTGCCTTTTGTGTTTTTTCTTCTTTTGGCACACCACTTAAGGTCATGCCAAGCTCTACGTTATCAATAATACCTAAATGGCTGATCAGATTATAGCTTTGAAAAACAAAGCCGATGGAGTTGTTCCGATAAGCATCCCAATCGGACTCCTTAAAGGTTTTCGTTGATTTCCCATTAATCACCATATCACCAGTATCATAATTGTCCAGACCACCGATTACGTTTAGCAGCGTAGTTTTCCCAGAACCACTCGCTCCTAAAATCGCGACAAATTCCTGACGGCGAAAAGCGACGGTTACGCCATCAAGGGCCTTGGTAGTTGTGTCCCCAACATGGTAATATTTCTTTATATCTTTTAGTTCTAACATGAATTCATCCCTTTATTTTTTGATTTGAAGTGAAGATACCAGAGCTTTATTAACTCAAGATGAACAAACTTCACACATAGTTCACAGCATTTAGCTACTATTATTATGCAAAAAGGAGGCGAAGGCAAATGAACCACTTGCTGATTGTAGAAGACGAGGAAAACTTATTGTTTCTTTATCAATCGATTTTGGAGCAAAATGATTTTGTCGTATTTCTAGCAACCAACGGCGTTGAGGCCCTGAATATTTTAGATAAGCAGCACATTGATTTAATGATTACCGATATTATGATGCCGGATATGGACGGCTATGAATTAACTCAAGACCTAAGAGAGGCGGGCTTCCAGCTACCAATCCTGATGATTACTGCTAAAAATACCTTTCAAGATAAAAAGAAAGGTTTTGGTATGGGAATCGATGATTATATGGTGAAACCTATTGATCTCAATGAGATGGTCCTGCGGGTAGAAGCTCTATTAAGACGGGCTCAAATTGTCCACAATAAACAGCTGACCGTTGGACAAACGACTCTCGATCAAGCAAGCTATCAAGTTATTATCCAAGAGAATGCCGAAACACTGCCGCAAAAAGAATTTTTATTGCTCTACAAGCTCTTAGCTTATCCCAACAAAATTTTTACCAGACGACAACTGATGGATGAAATTTGGGGCTTGGATTCCGACAGCGATGAGCGAACCATCGACGTACACATTAAACGACTACGTCAAAAATTCCAGGAAAATCCTGACTTCTCAATTGAAACAATTCGAGGATTGGGCTACAAGGCGGTGCTTCACTGATGCTAAAAAAACTGCATTCTTCCTTGTGGGTGTATTTCACCTGCATGATATTCTTGATTATGGTACTTTTGTTAGGTTTCTTTGTGACATCCATGTTTGTGTTGAATCGCTTTGATATTTTAAGTACCAGACAGGAGCAGCACATCTTTCCTTTAGCAATCATCTCGCTGTTGAGTCTGCTGATTGGTTTAGGCGTATCTGCCATTGTCAGTAAACGGATTCTTCATCCTATTGCCAGTCTGCGTCAAGCCATGACTCAGGTTGCCAAAGGAGACCTGACTGTTCAGCTGACCGAGGATCAAAAGGTCGAGGATGTGGAACAGCTCTACCACGATTTTAATGTGATGGTAAAGGAATTAAGCAGCATCGAGACTTTGCGCAATGACTTTGTTTCAACTGTTTCTCATGAATTCAAAACACCGGTGGCCACTATCCGCGGATATGTACAGCTGCTGCAAAATGAACAGCTGAAGCCGGAACAACGAAGAATTTATTTAGAGCGTATGCTGGATGGCACCCTGCAATTATCTCAGCTAACAGACAATGTTTTGCATTTGACTAAATTGGAAAGCCAGAGTATTCAATTTCCTAAGGAATCTTTTCAATTGGATGAACAGATCCGCGAGGTCATTTTATTCTTGCAGCCAAAATGGGAAACACAACAGCTGCAGCTAGACATTGATCTTGAAGAAACCTGCTATAAAGGAAATGAAGAATTTCTGTATCATGTATGGTTAAACTTGCTGGACAATGCCATCAAGTACAGCCCGCCAGAAAGCAAATTAACCGTTAGTTTAAGAAAAGTCGAAGGCGGCTTGGAAATAGCGATTTGCGATGAAGGTTTAGGTTTGAGCCCTGAAGAGAGCCAGCACATCTTTGAGAAATTTTATCAAGCGGATACCAGTCGTAAAATAAAGGGCAACGGCTTAGGCTTAACGCTAGTGAAACAAATTATTCATTTGCACCATGGCAGCATTAATGTATCCTCTCAACTAGGTCAAGGCAGTCACTTTATCATTTATTTACCAAATCCTAGGTAAATCCCAAGAAAAAATGACCAAATCGTTCACAGTTAATTCACGAACAACAGTTATTCTATATACATGGAGAGGATGATTTAAATGAGCGAAGAAACAAGATCCATTTATTTTATCGAAGAAACACAAAGTATTGAAGGCGCCTATGTCGAAGTTCAAACTTTATATGTAGCTGATAATGAAGAAGATGCCAAAGAGGCTTATGAAAATATGTTGAAACAAAGCAATCGTAAATCTTTCGGACTATTACTAAATGAATACGTAATTAGAGCAGATCAAAGTTATTTTATGCAGTTGATGCGGGCTTGGAAAAAGCTGCCCGCTGACTTCTATCGTAAAATGAAGGTCTTAACTTACCGACCTTTAGCTGAATATCAAGGATAAATGCCGATCAAAAAACGAACAAATTGGCCTCTGTTAATTGGAGAGCAACTTGTTCGTTTTCTTATTGTCCTCATTTAATCCTCAAACACTGTATCCAGCATTACATCCGTAATCCGTTCATTCGGATACAAAATAACCTTCTTAATCTTTTCCGAAAGAATGGCTCCGAATTGCTCTAAGGGTTGTTTGACTGAGCGTATTTTGGGTCGCACCAGCTCAGTCATCGCCCCGCCATCAAATCCCACCATATCAATATCACGATACAATTGCTTTTCCATGTCGTAAATTGCTTGGTAACAACCCAAAGCTACCATATCATCAACACAGAAAATCGCGGAAACATCTGGCTGTGAGTGAATCAGCTGTGTAGTTCCATGGTACCCACCCTCAATTGTCAAAGGAACCTTTTGGACTAGCTCAACTAAAAAAGGCAGGTTAGCTTCCTTGAGCGCACGTTTATAGCCTAAAAACCGTTCATTCAAATGATAGGTCGTCGCATCCTCAGTCAAAATAGCAATCTTCTGGTTTCCTCGACGAATCAACCACTCAATGGCTTTACATGCACCAATTTCTTCTTCTACTAAGATTGAACCATAGTAGCCTTGGTTCAAGCCCCGATCAACAAATAAAATCGGTGTTTTTAAATATCTTCCCTGCTTAATGACTTCTGATGAATACTGATTCGCTGTGAAAAAGACGATTGCCTCCACACCTAACTGATTCAGCTTCTTCAATAAATCCATTTCTCTTGCCTGCTGATGATCTGATTCGCAAATAATCAAATAGTACCCATTTTCCTGAAGCTTGTCTCGCAAAACCTGCAGGATACCGCTAGTAAACTGTTCAGAACCAGAAGGTGCAATTACGCCAATGGTCTTTGACTTTTTTAGAATAATGTTGGAAGCAAAATAATTCGGCGCATAATCATTTTCTTCAATGACCTTCAGCACCTTATTTCTGGTTTTCTCGCTGAACCGTCCACCCTTGTTATTCATGATTTGGGAAACGGTGGTCACCGAAACCCCTGAAAGCTTGGCAATTTCCTTAATCGTCAGTTTCATTTGGTCGTCGTCCTTTATTTAAGTCGTTTTTCTCATCATACCACGTTACGCGAGTTGCGTCGTTCTCAGTAGAAAAATAATAGATGAGCTATCAGCTGCAACAAAAAAACGCCTGCTGCTTGAGCGGCGCCCTACAATAATGATAATAGAAATACCGCTGCTAAACCAGCGATTACCGACCAAGCCATGGAGCGGGTTTTATAAGCAACTCCTGCCACTAAAAACATTGCCAGAATCCGAATATTTCCCCCTATTTCAAAATGCGCATGGCTGATAAAAACATCCTTAAATACCAATGCAGCAAATAGCGATATCGGAACAAACTGCATCCACTCACTAAACCATTCCGGTACCTTGCGCTGTGAGAAATAAAGCATCGGGATTACACGAGGAATATAAGAAGCGACAAATAAGCTTAAAATCAGCAAAAGTAAATAAAGATTACTCATGATGAGCCTCCTCGCCTTTTACAGTAAAAAAGTCGTCATTGTCTTTGCCAGTCGCCGAACTGCGAATTTTTTTATCGATCAAAAAGCCTACCAGTGAAGCAATCACCGTTGCCAAAATCAAACCAAAAGTATTGTTCAGCAGCAGCATAAAAATGACTGCCAATCCTCCGGAAAATAACCCCGTTACTAACAACAGCTTGTTTTTCACCTGCATAATAAACATAAAAATAAACATCGAGGTTAAAGCAAAATGCACCAGCTCTGTATCCACATGAATAAATGAGCCGAAAACACTACCGAGTACGGTACTGATTACCCATGAAGCCTGAGAAAACCAATTCACCATAATCGCCCGCGTACGATTCCAAGTTTTGTCGGTTGAAAACTTTAAATAATTAACCGCATAATTTTCATCATTCATTGATTGCGAAAACACGGCCAAAAATCCCCGCTGCTCCTGCTTAAAAAAGTGAGACAGGCTCGAGCCCAGCAAAGCGTAACGCAATTCCAAAAACAAAACCATCAATATGATGGAAGTGAACGAGGCGTGAACCGCTAACAAAGACACCACCAAAAACTGTGCACCACCTGAAAATACAACCAAAGACAGCAGTGCTGTCAAAAGAGGACTAAACCCTACTTGCTGCAGCAGCATGCCGCAGGCTAAACCCACGGGAATATAGCTGAAACAAAGGGGCATGACGGCTTGAAAGGCTTCTTGCCAGTCTGCCCGATTTTTTAAAGACATCAGAATCTTTTCCTTCCAATTTCGAGAGTAAAAAGCATACCCATTTTAACACAATTTCAAAAAAAAGATAGCTGACTTTACTGGGCTTATTTATCTAAAAAACTAGGAGGTTGTTCGGAATTCTTCCCTTTTATCACCACCATCAGCTGATATTTAAAGCGTTTTTCAGATAATACTTCCAGCAAATAGTTTTGAGCCGATTATGGTTCGGAAATTCTCAAACTGCGCCTCGTTAATACACTGTGATTTTTAGTCTAAGTTACGAAAATTCCGGTGTGTCTTCTTGATTTCAAGTCTGATTTTGCTATTTTTTTCATGATCGATTAATTTTCCACCCATTTTTTGAAGCAATGTGCTACCATAGTTTCAGAAGAGAGATGAGCACCTGTGAATTCAAGTTTTCATGAACATCGCTCCGTCGGTTTAATTTTGACATTTATCGGCGGCGTGATGGACAGCTACACCTATATACGCTATGAAGCCTTTGCCTCGGCCCAGACTGGAAATTTAATTTTAGCGATTATTCAGGCCTTTGACCATCAATGGGCTTTAGTTGGCAAGAAGCTGCTTTCTACCCTGTTTTTCTTTTTAGGTATTTTACTGGCTAAATACTTAATTGATTACTTCCGGGAAAAGGAGCTGCATTTTTGGCGATTGTTCCTATTGTATTTCGAAGCCTTGGTCTTTTTCGTGATCAGTCTGCAGTGGCTAGAGCCGCATCCTTCTGCAATCACAGTGATTATTGCCTTCACTGCTGCGATTCAATGGATTGCCTTTGATAAAATTAACGGCTTAACTTACACCAATTTGTTTACAACAGGTAATCTAAAGGGTGTCGCTACAAATTTTTATGACTATCTGAAAACCAAGGACGACAAAGCCAAACAACAGTTTTTCCACTTTTTATGGGTCGTATTGGCCTTTTTAGCTGGCGTAGTTGTTTCCGTGTTTAGCTATGATTATCTAGGCAGACAAACAATTTTACTGGTATCGGTGTTATTCCTATACCTGGCAATTACGCAAAGCTATCAAATTTGGCGGTTTCATAAAGAGGTCTACACCACAAAATAAGAGCTGTCAGCTGACAGCTCTTATTTATGTCTTAAAACGGATACTGTCCTTTACCAGACTGAGTAGTTACCCACTGAACCCGAGTAAACTCTTCCAGTACCCACTCACCATTAAAGCGACCGATGCCGGAATTTTTCTCCCCGCCAAAAGGTGCATTGGGCTGATCATCAACAGTTAAGCCATTAATGTGGCACATTCCTGCTTCGATTTGGTTTGCTAACAAACGACCTTTGTTCAAGTCCTTCGTAAACAACGCGCTGGATAATCCATACTCTGTATCATTCGCAGCTGCGATTGCTGCTTCAGTATCTTTGACTTTGAGAATTGGTAATACCGGACCAAAAATTTCTTCATGGAAAATCTCGAGTGCAGGATCTTCTGAGATTAGCACTGAAGGCTCGACTAATTGGCCTTCCACACCGCCTTCAATTAAAAATTCAGCGCCTGCTTCTCTCGCTTTTTTCACGATTTCTTGGATTTGATCTGTTTGTTTTTGATTAATAATCGGACCTACCACTGTTTCATCCTTAGCCGGATCGCCCACTGCCAATGCTTTTACACGAGCGACTACTTTTTCAACAAATTCATCAAAAACAGACGCGACAACAATCGCTCGATTGGCAGCCATACAAATCTGACCAGAATGCATGAACTTGCTTACGACTAGTGCTTGGGCTGCTTCTTCCAAATCAGCATCCTCCAGAACGATAAATGGTGAATTTCCACCCAGCTCTAAAGCGACCTGTTTAATTTTCTTGCCGCTCATGGTATGACTGGCAATATTTTTACCAACTGCCGTTGAACCAGTAAAAGAAATAAAGCTTGGTATTGGATGCTCCACAAAATAGTCACCAATTTCACTGCCGCTGCCGACTGTTACATTGACTAACCCTTCTGGTACTCCTGCATCCGCGAAGAATTTCGCAGGCAGCAGGCCACCAGTTACTGGGCTGTCACTGGCAGGCTTAATAACTACACCATTTCCAGCTGCCAAAGCAGGTGCCAGCGAACGCATCGTCAAATGGAATGGAAAATTCCAAGGACTAATAATCCCAATTACTCCCAAGGGACGATGTGTCACAAAGCTTTCCTCACCTGGTTTATTGGTTGGCAAAATTTTGCCTTCTGATCGCATAGGGAATGTCGCAGCTTCGCGAGTAATTCCCTGAGCCAGACTCGCCTCTAACCCCGCTTTGATTTTAGTTGCTCCGCCTTCCTTAATCAACCAGTCAATGATTTCGTCTTGGTGCTCCTCCATCAAATCAGCAGCTTTTTCAATAATTGTGCTGCGTTCCTGAGGCGTCTTGTTCATCCATTCCTTTTGTGCTTTTTTGGCAGCTTGATAAGCTGTATCAACATCATCAGTATTGGCACCTTGAAGTGTCACAATTGTCTGCTGTGAATAAGGATTCTTGTCCTCGTTCACATGCTCACTGTCATTCCCAATTTGCCATTTTCCTGCAATAAATTGTTTATCAAATTTCTCCATCAATTCGTCACCTTCCTTCTATCCATCATAGAATACGGTTTCACGAATGACAAAGAATCGGCTCAGCACCATCTGAAATTCTGCAAAAAAAAAACGAGCCGCATCAACGCCCCGTTTTCTTCAATCTATTCACTAAATTTAACTGTAATATCTCCATTAGAGGTATTCAGATCCAATACTTTTTCACCAGAGCCTTCTGAATTTCCCGGAGTATTTTGTCCGTTGGAGGTATCAGAATTAATCTCAAAATCAGATTGTTTGCCAATAATGTAGCCTTGTATGCTAGCATTGCTGCTGTCAACAGTTAATTCGCTTCCGACTTTTACATTATCAAATTTAAGATTGCCGTTACTAGTTTCCAGCAAAATATTTTTTCCATCTAAACGATCAGCCTCCAGCTTGCTGTTGCTGGTAATAAACTCACCATCACTAAAGGTCAAATCAGACAAAGTAATTTTTCCATTGCTGGTTTCGGCATCAATCGTATCACTAACCTTCAGCTTAGATAATTTAATTTCATTATTAGACGTTTCAATATCCGCAGAATCTACTGAAAGGTTTTTAACCGAGACGCTAGCATTGCTGGTTTCCAAATCCAAGTTTTCCAGCTGATCTTTAGGAACTTCAACAACGACTTCTCCTTGGTCATTGCCAAAGCTGAACCAAGAAGAAAAGAAGAACCAGTTGTCTTTACGTTCAAGCGTCAATATTCCGCCACGTTCTTTCAGACGATATTTGCTGTTTCTAGATTCTTTGTATTCCACAGTAGCCCTAGTATCACTAGTCCCTACTACAGTTACTGGTGTATTTTTATCATCTATTATAATGCTTTCAAGCGCTTCTTTCGCATGGTATGTTTTATTCGTTTGACGATTATGGAAAAACACACTCGACATACTTACGACCGCTAACCCAACTAATATTAACCCTACTGCAATTTTTTTCATTTTGAACTCCTCCTATTTCCTTCTTCTTTATAGTAAAGGAAACGTAAGAGCCCTGCCTAGGTCATAAGACTGATTTTAACTAAGACTTCCCACTTATCTTTGAATTTCACGATAAAAACCAGCCTTTATCTCAATAAAATCCTGGAACAATTGAAACAAATGGAACAGCATCGCTCGATTCTCAAAGGCTTCCCGATTTTCTGGCAGGTCTTTGGTTCGATACCGCTGATACGTCTCATCAATCTTTTTCAAAATTTCTTGTCCATCATTGTCTTCAGCTAATGTTTGCGAAGTAAAAGTGAACAAAGCTCGTAACTCTTGGGCTTCATTTTCTGTTGCGTTCAAATGAATGAGCACCTGCAGCATATCTGAAAGGTTCTTCACCTGCAGACGCCGCATGGCAAAATATTCAAAATAATAGCTGTTAGGCGACCATAAACGATTTTCTTCAAAGTTCAAGGCGCGCTTTTGCGCCTGCTTCACAAAATCAGCCAGTGAAAGACACTCTTGCAGCAACACTTCTTCACCCGCATTTTGATTAAGAGAATCAGACATTTTCGCCAGCAGCTTCTTCATCATTACTTCTACTACCTGCTGGTCTTCTTTGATTTTCTTTTCCGTATTGGGCATATAGATATTGGCAATTAAGGCGCAGCCAACGCCGATGATCATCAGCAAATACTCATTTAAAATCAATGAGGGGGCCAAGCTTTCACTGGCTAGAAAATGGGTGATCAAGACTGAACTAACCGAAATTCCTTCTGCTACCTTTAGCCGGACTGATAAAGGAATAAATAAGAGCAAATACAGACCAAAGGAAAAAGCATTAAACCCAAATAATGAAAAAAATAAAGCCGCTATTGCTGTAGCTAAAGTCAGCGAAATAACCCGATTCCAGGCGGTTTTGGCCGTCGATCGTTTCGTGTTAGTGACACTTAGGACAGTAATAATCGCTGCCGCGGTGGCACTCTCTAGTCCCAATAAATTTGCAATGACCAAAGCAATCGGTGCAGCAATTGCCGTTTTTATCGTTCGTAATCCGATCTTCATCTTTTTCACTCCTCATAAAAAAGGCTACACTATCCAGTGCAGCCTGTAAACCTCTTATGCTTTGTTTTCTTGTTGCAAGGCTTTTAAACCAGCCATTCCTAACAAGTTCCATGGTGTATCAAACTCTGGTTGGAAGAAGAAATCGGCATAAGCCAACTGCTCTACCGTAAAGTGCGTTTGAATAGCAATGGAAATCGCATTGATGTTCGCCGTTAAATCTTCTTTCGACATGATTTGGGCGCCTAGAATTTCCAGATTTTCTGGATTGTATACTAGTTTGAACATCATACGAGTCTTTAAGTTTTGTGGAACAAAATCCATTAACGTATCTTGGTCCAAGAAAACAGATTTCGTTTTAATGTCTAGCTTGCTGGCCATTTGATCATTTAAACCAGTTGAAGCAAATTTATAGTCAAAAACACGTAAAGCAGAAGATCCTTGAACGCCAGGGAACGGGTGTTTTGCTTCTTCTAAATTGCGAACAGCATAACGACCTTGACGGCGTGCGTTCGTTGCCAATGAAATATTGACTGTTGTGTTACCAGGATTGTATTGGATCAGCGTTGCATCTCCAACTGCAAATACGTCTGGTTCACTTGTACGCATGTATTCGTCTGTCTTAATCATGCCGGTTGGCAACATTTCAACCGCATCCTTCAACCAAGCAGTATTAGGCCGAACACCGGCAGACATTACTACCATGTCAGCTGGATATTCCCCTTTATCGGTCACTACTTTAGTTACTTTGCCGTTGTCATCGCCAACAAATTCAACAACTGATTCTCCCATTGCCAACTTGATGCCATGGTCAACCATTTCTGTTTCCAGCACATCGGTGAATTGTTTATCCAGATAAACTCCTAATGGACGGTCAATAATATCCACTAAAGTAACCTTTTTACCAGATACTGCAAATGATTCCGCTGCTTCAATTCCGATATAACCAACGCCGATAACCACAACGTTTTCAATATCTGGATCAACAGACAACATTTTTAAATCAATTGTGTCTTGACGACCACGCATTGTTTTAATATTGCCTAAATCTTTGCCTGGCACAGGTAAGATAAACGGATTGGCTCCGGGACTCAAAATCAATTTGTCATAACTTTCTACCCGTGTTTCCCCTGTAACATGGTTCAATACTTCCACTTGGTGTTTGTCAGGTTCTACTTTTGTAATTTCAGTGTTTGTGAAAACGCGGACCCCGCGTTGTTCCATCTCTTCAGCAGTCGCATAGCGAATTGAATTCACATCTTTAACGACTCCTTCAAGATACATTTGCGTGCCTCACCCCATAAATGAGATAAAGTCGCCCTTTTCATACCACTGAATTTCCGCATCGGGCTGCGTCAACAACAGTTCTTCGACTGCTTCGTAGCCGCCGTGTGAAGATCCTAAAACGATAACCTTCATGTATATCCCTCCTAAGTTTCTTTTGTACGGAACTGTACATACTAATTCTACGCTATTTTTGCTCAAAAGAGGAGAAATAAGTCTTAATTATTGATACTAATTCTTAACTAGTATTTTCTGAAAAAATACAGGATTCTGGTCGCACTTTTGCTGCTTTTCTTGTATAGTAGATTCAGATAAGGAGTGGATAACTTTGGAAAGCTGGTTATTTCTTGGCATTATTCTATTAGTGGCCTTTCTAGCAAAAAATCAAAGCTTACTGATTGCCACACTGGCTGTGTTGGCGCTGAAATTACTGCCGCAATCAGACAAAATACTAACAACCTTGAATCAAAAAGGCATTAACTGGGGTGTCACCCTGATTTCAGCAACTATCCTAGTCCCGATTGCAACGGGAGACATTGTATTGAAGGATTTATTGAACACCTTGAAGTCACCCTTAGGCTGGGTGGCTACCATTTGCGGAATTCTTGTCGCAGTTCTTTCCGCCCGTGGTGTGGGCCTCATCGCTTCATCTCCCGAAGTCACCGTTGCTCTAGTTTTCGGAACAATTGTCGGTGTCGTTTTCTTGAAGGGCGTAGCCGCTGGCCCGGTGATTGCAGCCGGGATTACTTATTGTATTATGCAGGCGATTCAAGTATTTGCTACGAAATGAAAATTAGCAGGACACTAATCCCTCAGATTTTGTCCTGCTAATTTTTATAATTGGCTATTCAAAGTATATAATCGTAAGAACTAGCCGGATTAATTAAACCATCTTTACGGCTGTAAAAGAATCTTTCCAACACTTTTACCCGATTCTAAAAATTTATGTGCCTCTTTTCCCCTAGACAAAGGGAAAATTGTTGGCTCACTAATATGTATTTTCCCCTCTCTGAAATACTCAAAAAGTCGATTACTTCTGTTAATGCGCTCTTGAGAACTAGTCAGGTAATCCCACAAATCTCCAGTTACTATACTTTTAGATTGAGACAGCAGTTTAACAAAATCAATATTAGGGGGATTGCCCCCAGCCATTCCAAAGAAAACTACTTTTCCTTTATTTTTAAGTAGGTTTATACTATCTAGCAGTGTGATTCCCACCCCATCATAGACGGTATCAAAGAAAGATACGTACTCTTCCTCCCAATTTGAATTTCTTAAAAAAACTTTTTTTGCTCCTTGATTCAAGGCTAAACGCTGTTTTTCCTGAGATGATGTAATTCCATAAACATTGAGACCATCCGCAGTTAACATCTGTGACAAAATTTGTCCTACGCCACCGCTTATTCCATGTACAAAAACATTACTGTTCTCCTGTCCATTACCTAAATCGTGTGCCAAAAAATCTGCAGTTAAGCCTTGCAGCCCAATGCTCGCTATCAGCTTAGTATCTATGTCATCAGGAACCCTTATGGCATTTTCTTCCGGAACAGCTACTAGATTTGCGTTTGAAAAAGGAACATCGACAAAAAGTACCGTATCCCCAAGTTTGTAGTTGCTGACGGAGCCTCCCAGACCAACAACAGTACCAACTCCTTCATACCCATTGACATAGGGGGTGCGTTCTTTGATATGATAGTTGCCTTTTCTTCTATAAATATCTGCGTAATTTAATCCAATATAATTCATCTCTACTAATAGTTCATTTTCAAAAATTGTTGGATCTGGTAATTCTCCATACTCTAAAACGTCAGAACTGCCAAACTCATTAAAAAATAAAGCCTTCATATTGAATTCGTCTCCTGTCAACTAGATAGTATTTTACTGATAAAGCTTCTAACCTCTTATCATAACCCACCATAAAGAGCACTCTCATCAGAATTAGTTTGTTCTGTACTTTATATATCCACTGTATGTAGTTTTTTAAATCCGCTCACATTTCCTTCTAGCTCAGTTTTTGTATATTCCGATTAATGTTTTGGAATCAGCAGTAACAATCAACTTAATTGCCACTTTTAGCTTATTGCGTTCACCTGTCTTTTTTTTAAGGTTTGCAGCAATAGTTTAAAAGCAGCCGTTCATTTAGTCTTCATTTTCTAGATCCACAAGCAGCATATCTACAATACAAAATTTTTTACATTTCCTTGCTGGATAGCGAAATAAAAAAAATTGGGGAAAATTCTCACCAACTTTTTTAATAAATAAACCCTTCAAATTTTTCTATATATTCCTCGCTCACTGAAAACAATCTCAAAAGTGTTACCGTTTCTGAATTTTCATCAATCGAGTAAAACAATATATTTTTCTCAAGGGGTAAATACATATATCCTTGAAAGGTAAACAGTAAAGCTGTAGCATCTTTTCCCATTTTTGGAAATGTTCCGATTGTATCAAACGTATCAAAAAGCTGGCTAAGCACTTTTTTTGAGCTATCTTCAGAAAATTCATTTTCCAAATATAAACTAAGTTTAGCCAAGTCTGACATTAAATTGTTTGTCAGAACAACTGCATAGCTCATAGTCCAAATTTCTTTCTAGCATCAGAAAGGTCAACCACGCCACTCTTTTCTGCTTGCTTTAATTTTTCAACAATTTCTATGCTTGCTTTCAAACGATCATACTCTTCGATATTGATAATTGCATACATTCCACGACCATTTTTAGTTAAAAATACCGGTTGATCATTCGTAACCTCCTCAAGCAGTTTATTATAATTTCGTAAATCTGATACAGGCTTAATATTTAACATTACACTCAACTCCTCAAACAAATTGTACCATATTTTACGATTAATTTGCAGCAACTTTACTAGCACCACCTTTCTTTGTGTCTTCTTGCATTTTCTTGTAAGATAGAGTTAATCAACCAAACACCTCATAAAGGAGGGTGAATAAATGGTCGGATCTGGAAGAACCGCGCGCTTGAGACGGATTATCTCAGTCGCCAATAAATACAAGCTAATCAAAAATATTACTCAGCAAACCCACCCAGAAGAGGTGCGGGAAGCCTTTGAAGAATTAGGCCCTACCTTCATTAAGGTTGGACAAATGATGTCTGTACGAAATGATATTTTTACCCTTGACTTCACTAAAGAACTGCGAAAGCTGCAAGATAATGTAAAAACCGATGATTTTAAAGAAGTAAAACAGCTGGTTGAAAGTGAATTGGGTTTGCCGATCGAGGAGCTATTCAATTCCTTTGAGGAAAAACCTTTTGCTTCTGCCTCTATCGCCCAAGCTCATCATGCGACATTGAAAAATGATGAAAAAGTCGTCGTTAAAGTGCAGCATCCTGGCATCGATAAAGAAATTGAGACTGATCTTTCATTGTTTGAGAAAGCCTTGCCGTTAGCTAGCTGGGTTCCAGAAAGTAACGTTGTTGACCTGAAAAGTATTCTAAAGGAAATCCGTGAATCACTGTCCAATGAATTAGATTTTCGCAAAGAGCTAGAGCATGCAGAGCGTTTCTATCAGCTGAATAATGGCTGGAAGGAAATTCGCTCCCCTAAAATGTTCGAAAGCTACTCAACAAAAAAAGTTTTATCTATGGCGTTCATGCCGGGGAATAATTTGAGGGAATTAGTGAATTCTCCAGAAGATGAGATCGCCTACGAAGAGGTCACCAACCAAGAATTGAAAGAAGCAGTCAGCTCATTGTTGATTGATCATTTTATGAAACAGGTATTTGAGGACGGCTTCTTCCATGCCGATCCCCACACAGGGAACATGCTGCTGCAGTTTTTAACCAAAGAGGAAAATCAGCAGGATCAAAAGACTAAGGATAGCCATTACGAAGGAAAAATCGGCCCCTTCCCTTTCAACTTTGATTTTTCGACAACGGAACCGTTGCGCCCCTTCCGTTTAAATTTCATCGATTTCGGTATGATGGGTGAAATTACTAAGGAAATGCAGTTGAAAATGAGCAATGTGATCATTGCCATCTACAGTAAAGATACACAGCGAATTGCGAATGCTGTCTTAGCCATCTGCAAGCAGACTGGCCCCTTTTCAGAACAGAAATTTAACGAAGAGCTGGACGATTTTCTGAAGCGCTATTTAAATATGCCGGTGAAAGAAATTGATATTCAAAAGGTCTTCTCTCAGGTAGTAGTCATCTGTCACAATAACAATCTGCAAATCGATGACTCCATTACAATGCTGATAAAAGCCTTTGGAACACTGGAGGGAGTCATTGAGGAGCTGAATCCCGAGCTTTCCTTATTTGAAGTGATTTCACCCTTTGCCCAAAAATATTTCTTTGAACAATTTGACTTAAAGGAAGAATTACGTCAAACGGGATTGGACTATCTTGGCACCATGAGGGCTCTTCCTAAGCTGCCAAGTCATGCACTTACCGTGCTGGAAACTTTCACTAAAGGTAAAGCCAAGTTGAATTTGGAATTTAAGAACCAACATATTTTGCTGGAACGAGCGGAAGCTATGGTCAATCGGTTAGTTATTGGTTTGATTCTTTCAGCTCTAGTAATTGGCTCTTCACTGCTGGTGCAAACATCACCCAGCGGAGGAACGTTTATTTCTAATTTAGGAATCTTTGGCTACGGCGCCGCTGCTATTTCCATTTTGTTTTTAGTAGCTGAAAGCTTATATCGACGTTATAAAAAATGGCGGGAAAAATAATTTTTTTGCACGAATGGGCGCCTTGCTCTTCGTGCTTTTTTTCATTACAACAAAATGCACAAGCACATAATTGTGTTATTTCCTCTCTTCCCGATAGACTGAAATTACCTGAAGGAGGAGTTTATTTATGACAGAACCTATTTTAAAAGATCCAAGAAAAATGTATCGACAAGAAGGTTTCGCTAAACAAGACCAAGAGACACCTGCCCAAGAGGAATACATGCGTGAAAAACCTGATTGTGGTGAAGAAAGCTATAAAGGCAACCACAAATTAGAAAATCGTCGTGTTCTCATTACAGGTGCCGACTCAGGGATTGGACGGGCAGCAGCGATTGCTTATGCGCGCGAAGGTGCTGATGTAGCCTTCCAATACCTGCCAGGTGAAGATGAAGACGCTAAAGAAGTAGCTAAGTATATTGAGGATGCCGGTCGTAAAGCTGTTTTGCTTGCCTATGATCTTAGAAATGAAGACGCTCCAAAAGAAATTGTTCAACGAGCTATGGAAGAATTAGGTGGATTGGACACATTGGTGATGAATTCCGCTCAACAAATTTCATGGCCTTCCATTGAAGAATTACCGATGGAACAAGTAAAGGACACTTATATGGTGAATATTATTTCAATGTTTGCTTTGGTGAAGGAAGCTCTACCCCATTTGCCTGCTGGAAGCTCTATTATTACAACAACTTCTGTTCAAGCCTTTAATCCAAGTCCACATTTATTGGATTATGCGACGACAAAAGCAGCGATTGCCAACTTTACTGTCGGTTTAGCACAACAATTAGCTGAAAAAGGTATTCGAGTAAATGGTGTTGCGCCCGGTCCAATCTGGACTCCGCTGCAATTAGACCAAGGTCAGCCCAAAGATGCCCTGCCAGAATTCGGTCAAGATTCATTACTAGAGCGTGCTGGTCAGCCCGCTGAACTTGCCCCAGTTTACGTTTTCTTAGCTTCTAATGACGCCAGCTATGTAACTGCTCAAATTTACGGCGTAACCGGCGGCGAACCAATTAACTTATAAAAAAAGATTTTTTTGAAGAGATCAAAACGGTGGAAACGCCGTCCTGATCTCTTTTTTATGCACAAAACTAGTCTGGAGTCAATAGTTTTTTAGATTTTCTAAAGCATATCATTTTACTTTGTCCACGGTTTATTTTACCATCATATTGTAAACAAATTAATTAATCTGACGAAAGCTAAGGAGGGTTGTTATGAACAAGGGTCTAAAGTCTTTGCTGATAATTATATCGCTAATTTTACTATCTGTTTTTCTATCAATTGTTGTTATTAATTCACATATTGTGAATATTCCAATGCAATTGGGACCAGCGAGATATTTCACATTGACAAACTACATCGCTCAACAGTATTTATTCTGGGTTGGCGCTGTTTTAGCGATCTTGATGGTTGTAGCGATCTTGGTCATTATCTTCTACCCTAAAACAACTGGCAAATTTACGCTAAAGGATAATCATGGAAAATTATCGTTGGATAAACGCGCTATTGAGGGCTATGTTCGTACAAGCATCAACCAAGGAGACTTCATGAACTCTCCTAAGGTCAATGTCAAAGCTACGAATAACAAGATAAAAGTCAAGGTCAAAGGAAACTTAAAGCGTACATCATCAATGATCGGCAAAATGGATCTTTGGGCAGCACAGATGCAAGATGAACTAATGCGTGTGCTTGGCCCGAACGAAAAAGTAGTCGTGGATGTTAAATATGTCGGATTTGAAGAAGATCAAAAACAACGTGAAAAAGTATCATCAGATCAGCCGCGAGTAGAATAAGGAGGGGAAACGATGCAAGAGTATATTACTAAAGACAAGTTGCCCCTTATTTTTGGGGTGATCGGTTTTATCCTTGCTGTACTGTTCTTTACAGTGGGCTTCTTTAAAACCATTTTGTTAATCATTATCACAGGTATCGGTGTCGCTATCGGAAAATATTTAAAAGATAACGGCATACTAGACAATTATTTAAAAAAATAGGGGGAATTTACCATGGAAAACAAAACAACAATGACCAATACACAAGCAGCAGCAGGTACAACAAACGTACGAGGAGAATTAACTTACGAAGATAAGGTTATCCAAAAAATTATCGGAATCGCTTTAGAAAATATCGACGGTCTATTAACTGTTGATGGCGGCTTCTTCTCAAATATCAAAGACAAGTTAGTAAACAGCGACGATGTAACTGCTGGAATCAACACTGAAGTTGGTAAAAAGCAAGTCGCAGTTGATATGGATATCGTTGCAGAATACGGTAAAGATATTGAAAAAATTTACGACGAAATGAAAGGCTTAATCATTGAAGAAGTGAAGAAAATGACTCACTTAGACGTGGTTGAAGTTAATGTAAATGTTGTAGACATTAAAACTCGTGCTGAATACCAAGACGAAAGTGAAACAGTACAAGACAAAGTAAGCAATGCAGCTGAATCAACTGGTAAATTTGCTTCTCGTCAAACAGACAAAGCACGTAATGCAATGGAATCAGAACCACGCGTTCAATAATCTCACTGCTTAAAAAGCTGATCCGAGAAAATGGTGCGCACCCCGTCAATAGGACAGTGAAATAGTATAAAAATTTTGTGTACTACTCATCAAAAATAGATGAGTAGTTTTTTTTGAATATACCTTGGTGATTTATGCAGCTTTGTAGTAATTGTTGTGAAATTCCATCGGCGTCATTACTTGTAATTTTCGTTGGTAACGTCCAGTATTGTAGTACTTCATGTAGTCAGTAATCATTGTGACGAGTTCTTCGCGACTGGTAAACTTTCGTCCATAATAGTTTTCTCGCTTAAGCATTCCCCAGAAACCTTCCATAGGCCCATTATCAGTACATTTCCCTACACGAGACATACTCTGAATCATATCGGCTTTTACGATGCGGCGGAAGAAGTTCACATGGGTATATTGAAACCCTTGATCACTGTGGAAAATTGGATGAGCCTCTGGCTCCAATTCGACTGCTTGATCAAACGTATCAAAGACCAAGTCTAAATCATTGGTATCACTCAGTACATACGTGACAATGCGGTGATCGTAAAGATCTAGAATCGCACTCAAATAGAGTTTTTTGACTATTGATCCAATAAAATACTTGAATTCTGAAACATCTGTCACCCATTTCTGATTCGGCGCCTCTGCATGAAACTGGCCACGCAAAACGTTCTTTGCTTTGTAGTACGGAGCATAAGCACACCTTGTAATGCAATTTGCTGGATGTTTTATCCTCGATTGGATTTGTTCATGACGACAGATGCGTAAGACTCGTTTATCGTTAACATTTATCTTATAGGCCCGCTTCAATTCATCTTTGATTCGACGATACCCCATATCTGGATGCTTCTCATGAATTGTTCGAATGTCTTTTGTGATTTGACGATTGATTTGTTCACGTACACTCTCTGGATGTTTCAACCAGCGATAATAGGCAGAGCGTGTTATCCGCAAGAGTTCGCACAAGGGTTTTATCGGGTAGTCCATTTCTTCGTGCAAGAATTTGATTGCTTGGTAAGCAGCCACGTTTCGAAATTGCCCTAACGATTCCTCCTTTCCAATTCCCTCACTTTTTTTAACAGGTCATTTTCCATTCTCAATTGTCTAATCTCACTCTTCAATTTGGCTAGCTCAATTGCTTGTTCTTCTTCTGGTGTTCGACCGACTTGTTTCGCTTTGCGTCGGCCTCGCCGATCTTGAAGCCCGTCACAGCCTCGCTGCTCATACTTCTTCACCCAGTTATAGACGTTCTGATAGGACACTCGATACTTGATTGCCATCGCTCCATAATCCTTATTATTGGCTAGACACTCTAATACAATCTTCAGACGTTCCTCTTGACTGGTTTCACGGGTTTGACTCATTCTACTTCCACCACTTTCTGATTTGAAGTCTTTATGAGTATTATAAACCTTGATCCAGTCCTGTAGTTGCCTCTTGCTTCTTAATCCATACTTTTTGGCGATATAAACTTGGCTGCCTCCACCAGTAAAGTAATCTTGAACGGCTGTCAGCTTCAAATCCTGCGAATAATTTTTATTCTTTCTTGAAGCAATCAAACCTGCGGCTCCTTCATTTTCATACAAATTACACCATCGTTTGATTGTTTCTGTGGAAACTTGTGCTTCCTTGGTGGCTCCCTTCAAACTGATCTCATGTCTAAGATAACTCTCGACAATCTTTAGACGTTCTTCTGGACTTAGCTTCATCCTTCTTTTTCCCATAACAAATACCCCTATCTAGGATTTAATTATTTCCTTGTCCTAGATAGGGGTAGCATATCA
>NZ_JAFREL010000069.1 GCF_017377655.1 Candidatus Enterococcus ferrettii | reverse complement strand
GTTTTTACCTTGGGTAAAAAATAGTCCATTGTAGTTTTAGCAATGCTCATATTTCCCCAGGTATCATACCAGATATAAGTATGTGCTCGCTTTCCTTGTGCTAAAACTGAATTTACTTGGCTTTCGTAGGTCCATTGATTGTAAAGCCCTCCAGCATTGTAACCACCGATTTGAGAGATTGCAAATTTATCATGTGCATAGCCAAATTGGCCATTTGCCCCTTGATAAATAGCCCAATCAACACCCTGATCACCTTTAGCAGCATTGGCAGAAATCCCCGTAAAAGGCAACAAAAAAAGAGCCAGTAATAGGCTCAATACAATACTTTTCTTTTTCATTAACTTCCTCCTATTTCCACTCCTGATCTGACAACTTATTGTAATTGTGGCTAGAAACACCCAAAATAGTACCGATAAACGTTGCTAGCGCCGTGATTACAATCACTGTGATGTCTGTATACACCCAATTAAAAGCTTTGCCAACCGTACCGATAAAAGTTGCTAAAGCAGGTAACACTATCATTCCAATGGTTTTCAAAATTTCATACGTTTTGTTATCCAACATTCTCTACACTTCCTTTCGCTGGTGATATATTTGGTAATTCCAGTACCTTTTTGTACAAGGTCTCTCCAGTCCCGTTGCCCCCCAATTGACGGTAACCTCTCCATAAATACTCAAGATTCTCTAAATCGTCCACGGACACCCAACCGGATTTTAGGTATTTCGTGCATTGCTTATAGATTTTGTCATGAAGAATAGCAACATTCGCATACTCCAGACTCTTAAAACGTCGCTCCACCTGATCCTTGTTACCCTTAACAGCTTTGAAAATACTATAGCTACACTTCAATATCCCTCCTAGACCGAACGCCATCAGAAGGCTATTAACTTCTAGCAGCTTGTCCAAAAACTCCACACTTTTTCCGCCTTCCTACATTTCTCTCAAAATAAATAGCACCCTAAAAAGAGTGCTAAATGATTCCTAATGCCAATAATATTCTTTCTGCGATTCGCTGCATTCCCAAATCTCCTGGATGACTGGCAACGCCCGAATCTGTGATTGTATTAACGGTCCCATCATCGGCTGTCCATTTATTCCCAATTTTTGACTTATTCTCTGACAAGACCGATAAGTCTCTAATGTCAATGAGGATCATATCCGTTTCTTTCGAAATTTCTTCCAGAATTGGATAACAGAAATTGTAATTGTACCAACCGTTTACCCAACATATTCGCGCATTAGGTTCCTTTTGTTGCATAAACCTGACTAGCGTTTGTGCATCTTCCGCAAACGTTGCTCGCTTCTCATCCGTGTTGATGTTATCACCTAGTTGGATAATGACTAGGTCTTCATCGCCAGAAAATGTCAATCCATCTAAAATAGCTTGTCGTGCTGCAGAAGTCGTCGCAGATTCCCAGTTACTGATCCATGAGCGTTCCATAGTAGCGGCTGGTTGTTTCTTTTCTATAATACTCAAAAGTTTCGCCGCAAAATCATTAGCTGAAGATGACGCTGCCATCCCGAAAGTACCGAAACCTTTTGTTAGTGAATTCCCAAAAATTCGAAATTTTTTCGGAACAATTGGAATTGGTGTAATTGATCGATCCTCATTCACTAACAGCGAATATAGCTTTCCGTTGCGATCTTTGGCATAATTGTTCCCACCGGACTTGATGGTATTCATTTCTTCGCGAACATCTTGAATTGCCTGATTGTAACCATTCACTTGTTCGATTAATGTTTTACCTCTTACTGAATAATTCAATGGAATCATGTAATTTGAAGAATAAAAGATCATGCCCGAATAATCACCAGAAACTGTATGGTCCTCATCTTGAACTAATGTTTCTTCCACTTTTACAGCTGAATCATACAAGGTTTTCTGAGTGGATATATCCATAAACAACCGTTCGCCGTATGGAATAGGGATTGAGTCCACTTTGACCCTGTTTAATCCAGCCGTTCCAAACAATTGAAACCTATTCGATTCAACAAGAAGGTTGTTCTGATCTATTGAGCCAATCGCAAACTGAATGTTTGATTGATCCGATTCTAAATAAAACTCTATTTTATCAAGCATCAAATCATCACTTTCAGCTCGTTTCGCTGTAGTTACAAAGTGATAGTTTGAAGCATCCACTTTTGTATGAGTGATATTTCCGAAATCGGGTGTCTCACCCTTAATCATTTGAAAACGCTGCTCTTGAACCTCGTTTTCCTTGTAGTCGAACTCACTCAGTAAGTTGAACAGCTGATTGTCCGTTGCTGGATCAGTCATGTAAATTCGAGGATTGTCTACTTGAATTTTTGCAGTTGTGTCACCCGTTGAAATCTGGATTAACCCAAATAGTTGTTCGGATAATGATACTTGCGAATAAGTCGGTTGAATGGGTATTACGAAAGTCTCCCATTCTGTCGATAGCCGTTTTGATCGACTGGGTCCAAGGATATCTGCCGCATTCGAAAATAAATTCATTTGAATCGATACGTTTAATCCTGTCAGTTTCCTAGCACGTCCGACAAAATAAGATGTTTTGCCAAAACTAAAATACGATTTAGGAAATTTAAAGCGAATACCAGGGTTCCCCGAAGTCCACCAAATTTCATAAACGCCATCACTCACCCGGTAAGAAGCGGTTGAGAACCAATCTGTAGGAGACAGTACTTTATACCTGTTTTGATAGTTAAGGAAGTCTTTGTTTACTAAATCCGTAGTTTCCATAGTTCTCTTATTGGACTGATTCAAAGATTCAGGGTTTTCTGTGTGGTATACGTTTAAATTCGAAATGTCTAGTTCTGCTGTACCACCATGAAGGGCAAACATCACATAGAAACTCGTTAGGTTTGCATACGCAGTAAGAACTGAATTCGGAATCTGAACATCTGCTCTTGTACGATAATTATTCTTTTCCAAAATTGAGACACCTTTGAGAACGGTTGGCGAACCATCTGTAGGGTTAATTACATACACATCGATACCGCCGGTCAACGCCTCCCCATTATTTAGCAGAAAGTCACAGTGAATATAAATTGATTCGAAATCTGATACTTTTGTATTAGCAGGTAAATTGACAGGAATTTGCACCCCTCGACTGCCAGCGGCCAATTTCTTATAGTGCAAGGTGTCGCTCCATTTATCATAGCTCGCCATGGCGGTTCCAGCTCCTGAAGCCCATAAGCTCGCACTCTTACAGTCAGCCCAAGAATTCTTAATTGCTAAATATTCAATTTGACTCACTTTTTCTGTGCTAACTGCACTGTCGGCAATCTTAGGATTAGTAACACTTTCATCAGCCAGTGCTTGTGCTTGGTAAAGTGTTCCTTTCTGCCAAAGGTTATTATTCCAGAGATACACATACCCTGTTTTACCATCAGCTTCTAAAACAACAACTGCAAAATTTGCACCATTTGGGTATTTTGCTTGCAAAGCGGCAAGATTAGGAAAAGTTTCTCTCGGTGTTCCAGAAGGTATCTTTGCTACAGTTGATTCTAATGCCGATAAAGCTTCTTTGTCAGCCTTTTTTAATTCGATACTATTAATCTTGCCATCGATATTAGAAACTGTTGCAAGGGCTTCTTGCAGAACTGTAAATGAACTCTCACTTTCTGCGGCTGACTCATCAACAGTAGACTGTTTCACACTAATAGTGAATGGTTGCGATTTGGTGACAGAGCTTCCGGTTACAAACTGGATTTCCGCATCTATTGTTCCCGGTTGTGCCATTGAAGAAGTGTACTCTATTCTAAAAATTCCTTTTTCGCGATCAATTGGCTTAAAAGCATCAAGTCCTTGGATTAAACTCCCTTCCGCATCTTTAGCTGTTCTATGTCTCCAGCCCAAGTTCAGATTTAGACCAGCTTGTGGCTCGACAATTCCTCCATTCGTCACTTGAACGGTGAGAGAACGACCGTCCTTCTCACCTTGCATAACTACTTGTCGAGGTATTACATCTTGATTAATATTCGACAAAACGATATCGTCTGTTTTAAAATTATCTATTGCTGCCATGGTAGCTCCTTTCTATGGGAAGTAACGTGGATAATAAACACTCCCCGCTGGTAATGAAGTCGGTATTTGAACGCTACCCATCCCGTTGAATTGTGTTGTAACGTTAACCATTTTGCTGACAGGATAGCCCATCCCTCCAATAATTAAGTACAGCTCGTTCGTATCAAAAGCAATTCCTGTATTAGCTGAGCCATGCATCAACATTGCTAGGACTTTTCCTCCCATTGATGTATTGCCGAATCTTAGAAGTTGTCCATTCCCTGTATCTAAAGTGGCACGACTCATATCATGTGTTCCGTGATAATTTAATCGGGGTTTTAGTTGAGTTGAACTGCTTGGAATTTCTAATGAAACTCCCACGACACCATTCAATTCAGTGCCTAATATAAATCGTTTACCTTGTTTTGCCGAAAGTCTTGTACCGCTTCCTACTAGATCAATCGATCCTAACGCCCCGATTTGATTATTTTTACCATCAACTATTCGAATATCTCCACTTTGTATCTCGATACCTGCCGTGATTCCTTGATTGCGATAACTTCGAATGATTGGTCCCTCTATGATGCCTTCAGTAATGTTGATCTGCATATTCCCATTTGTAGACTTAATCCAACCCTTTCCGAAGAATACCTCACCAGTATCCAGATCCATGAACACTTGCTCTCCGCCGAGACGACCAACTTGAATAAAACGAGCATTAAACACCCCATCGATCGTCCAAGCCGTATGAAAGTTATCAAGGTTGAAGTCACCGTCTATAAAACCTATCCCCTCACTGTTAGCTACTAAGAAGTGATCTGAGGTCTCAAGTGACTTTCCGTTCATCCAAACTGAGCAATATGGAATCCGTTCTTCTGATATTCCAAGGTCTGCCTCAGTAAGTAAGATATAAGAACCGCCTTTCAGTCCCCTAATGATATCTGTCTGCCATTGAGCAATTTGTTCAGCAGTGTAAAAACTCGGCTTTTCAACTTGCACTCGTTCGAGATCGAGCTTCAAGTCTGAAGAAACCTTCATTGAGTTCTTGCCAGTTAAATTATCACCAACAGCAGACTCAACTTTGTCAGTAAGTCGATCAATTACAACCTTAAAAATTCTTGCTCGATAGTGGTAATCCCGCTCATAGTGATGCACCTGTATAGTGTTTCCGATTGCATCGCCATTTAATACCGTAGTTTTGAACTGAACGAGCGGCCGACTCATTTCTACCAAAGCGTTATAGGTGTTCAACAGCAGTGTTTCTTGATCCTCGATATCATCAAAGACAACGATCCCTTCACGCTTCCTCATCTTGCCGGCCTTTGTAGGAATACCATATTTTGCAGTCATTTCTGGCAACTCAATCCAGTTTTGGCCTTTTGGTTTGTTCGCTGGACTACCTGAACTCGTTTTCCACTCAAAATCTGTGAACTCTAACCGCCGACCGTATCCATCTCCACTTTCTTCTCCTTTACCTCGTCCAATTAGCGAGGTGTACACCTGTGATCGGTCTTGGGTCTTAACAACAGAAAGAGCACTGCTCCCGTAAACAAATCGTTTATTAGAAGCAGTGCCTATTTCGTCATAAATTTCGATCCACTTATCGACAATTCGTCGATTCTCAATCTTACACTTGAATAAGACTTCGCAGCCGTGGCTTTGTAACTTTTTAAAGCTGTCTTTTACCGACAGACGATAAAAAGTCTCTGAGATTACTGGTAAGTTTGGCTTTGTATATCCTAGCCGCCATTCGCCCTCAGCCGCTTCTAAAATCTGACTTGCAATATAAGCAATTGGTCGTTCCTGTGGCCGCTTGTCCATAACGATGTATCCCTCAAGCTCTTTCAAAGCAAAGTTTAATCCAGTAAAAATTAAGCGATTATCCGGATCTTCTACACTAGTGATACTGTAAAGAGAAAATGACTTGTCAGACTCTTTCACCGCCATATATGCAGCGTTGGCTATTCGCTTATCATAAATGGTTGAAACTGTTAGCATATCAAGTAACAGCTCCGACTTGTCCGCTGTTATCTCCTTTTCTTGCACAACTTGTGTGAGATAACGCTCAGTTACGCGGCGAATGAGTTCTTGCCTTTCATTAAAAAAGTAAACAGATGTGGTATATATCACAGGTACACCTCCCTAGCGTAGATTGCCATTGATCCGTTGTCACATTCTAAAATGTCTCCTCGCCGAATAACAAAGTTTTCAAATCCTGAATTCAAGTCAGCGATTTTTGTCATGTCATTTCCGTTTACAAAGATTAAACCTAAATCAAAATCAAAAACTACAAAATCACCAGCATAAATAGCTGCTCCTGTAATACGGATTTCGATTCCAGTATTTTTATTTCGGATTTTCAAACTGCTATTTCTGACCAACTTTACTTCTAATCGTTCCGGTGTTGTTTGTAATGGAGAATTGATTGTAATACTATTACCAGTCTCTTTTAACTTTGAATACTTGCGTGGATCTTGGCAGTAAATTGTAAATGAGGAAATCACACTATTCGAATCACCTGGTACGTCGTCAGACTCCGAATATCGTCCATAGTAATAAATTTGTGGATCGTCATTGAAGGTAATCTCTACATCCTCTTCCTGATAAAGGAAGAGCATCAACTTCTTGAATTTATTCTGCAGCTCCTCTGGATCATTATCTGAAAGTAGGTACTCAACAGTGAGCACACGCGGGTTTACTCGTTGTTCTGATACTATTGTTCCAACTCTGACTGCATCGCTACTAATATCCAACGAAATCATTTCCCGGCCGGTTACCTTCAGAGTACGATAACCTTCTATCACATTTTCTATATATTGCCCGTTGTACATCATTGCAGAAGTAGGAAGATGCCCGTAATCTTCACTACTTGCTCCAGCAATAGTGTCTCTAAATTCATAAATCATAAACGAACATCTCCTTTCTACAATTGCGAGTAAATACTTGTTTTTTCTCCCTGTAACTCGGATATATCTTCGACGAAAGCTCGGATCGTCTGATTTCCTAGTTGAAGGTTTAAGTGCAACGGCTGCTTGACTTTAGTTTTTTGCTCACTGCTTAGTTGAAGATTTAGGTTAGCTTTATTGCGGCCAACGAGACTCCCAGCCAAACCGAAACCTTTTCCAGAGAACGAATCAACGATCGTCTGAGAGAGCTTCTTAGCGCTCGCGGTTAAACTGTTCATATTGTTCAACATACCGATTTCTAATCCTTCAGTGGCGAACTCACCGCTTGCCATCAACACTCTAGAAGGACTGTGAATGTCTAACGCTGAATTGATCGTTTCAACTATCTGATTAGCAATATTCTGAGCTGCTTCCAAAGGCGCAGCACTGTTCTCATAAATCCCGTTCGCTAAACCAGCCATCGCCATATTTCCAACGTTGTTCATTTGATCAGGAAGATTCATTGCTGATTCAACCATCCCGTCTGCTATTGATGAAACAGCCTGAGCAGGAGTGTCTTGTTGCTCTTCGATACCGCCCTTCAAGCCTTCGACTACATTCACACCGATTTCATTGAACACACGAGAGGGGCTATGGACGCCTAGCTTATCCTTCGCTTTTGTAGAAATGCCATCTGCCATATCCCCTGCGGCATTCGCAGCATCGTCTTTGCCACTGTTGATCCCTTCTTTCATGCCGTTAGGAATCTGTACACCAATATCTTTGAAGTTAGCAGTAGAGGCCTTTTCTTTTGCTTTGCCTGCTGCGTCATCGATCATTTGACCTGTTACGTCTGCTACTTGATGCTTGTTAATTTCAATCTCAGCTCTTACAGAGTCTGTCATATCACGACCGACACTTCCAAAGTCGGCTCCAGCAATTTGATTCTTCAGCGTTGCTTCGGCTTCAGGAATAATCGTTGCAATTTCTTCATTGACGCCTACTTTACCAAGCTCATACGCTTCACGCATCCCGTTTAATGCTGTCTCAGGTGTATTCCTAAATATTTCGTTTAAACGTTGAAGCTGTTCATCCGAAGAGTTTACTAATTCTGCAGCTTGTTGGGCGCCTTCTGGACCCATTTTGCGAAGTTGTTCTATTAATCCTTCTTCTACGCCTCTTCTCGATAATTCCGCAATGTTTTGGCTCCATTGATTTACCGCTTCCTGATTTTTTTGTAAATTTAGAATCATTTGTTCAGCAGAAATAGCTGTAGTTTGTTCAATTGCTGAAAAAGCATTACCAACCTTTTCCTCCAAGCTTTGATACTCCGCTCTCATTGCGTCCATGGCTTCTTTTTGTGTTTCAGTCAATGAGTTGTATGAAACTCCCTGTCTGAATACTCCGCTCTCAACAGCTGCTGTAGCACTATTAATCGCGTCTTGGTGCACCTGTGAAGTATTCTGAAACTCAGATTGCAGAGCTACTTGCGTTTCTTTAAGTGTTGCTTCCTGGGTATCAAGCTCTTGGATCGCATCATTCACACGTTTGACTTCGACTGGAGTACTAGCAATTATTGCTTTCCATTCATTTCGACGATCGTTAATCTCGGAAAGTTTGCTTTCAAGAGTGTTTCGTTCCTCAATAATTTCATTTAGTTGTTGCTGAGCTTCCCGTGCTTTGTCTAGCTCCTTAAATGCAGCAACCTGCTCCATGATTTTTTGTGGTATTTGAGAAAGAGCATCGTTCTGAGCATCATAAGAAAGATTCAATCCTTCGACAGAATTGTTCAGTTCTTCAACCATGGATTTAAGCTTGTTCTTTTCCGCAGTTGTTTTACTTTCTTTCTGTGCCAGTCGATCCAATTCAGAAATCAACGTCTGATAAGACTTAGTGCTTGTTTCAATGGACTTAATTTCGTCTTGACGGTTCTGAGTATTTTGTTCAGTTACTTCGGCTACTTCTTGTGAGGACTCTATCAGTTCTTCTTGCCTATCCTTTAAGTCTAAAACTGCTTCGCTTTCTTTGTTCAAATGCTTCCACAAAGCAACTCCACCAGCAACTAAGGCGCCAAGCGCCGCTGTAACTGCAAAGATTGGAAGTGCAGATAATGCAGCATTAAAAGCCGTTGTTGCTGCTGTGGTTATTAGAGTTTTTGCT
Organism: Candidatus Enterococcus ferrettii; assembly: GCF_017377655.1. Classification (GTDB taxonomy): domain Bacteria; phylum Bacillota; class Bacilli; order Lactobacillales; family Enterococcaceae; genus Enterococcus_A; species Enterococcus_A ferrettii. The sequence goes on along the minus strand of NZ_JAFREL010000069.1, from coordinate 98,786 downwards.
GTAGTTAAATCCAATCCACCAGACAATAATGCAAGCGCAGCCGTGCTCAGTGTCACTTGTCCACTTTGAGCCGCTTTAACTGCAATGTCCTTTTTACTGGCATCAGAGCTGGCAAACTGAGACGCAATTTGTTTTGTTGTAGATAAAGTCAAGGCATCACTTGAAGCTTTCGCCAGATCAACCAGTGCATTAGCCTTTTTCAAATAGCCACTTACTGTACTAATTATTTTCCACGAAGCATAAGCAGTAGCAACACCAGCAATGGCTGGACTCATTGGCTCAATGGAAGAAATCAGATCGTCTATCACACCAGCAAATACCTTAACAGCTGGTGCCGTTGCCTCTATAGTTGAACCGATAGCTGAAAAACTCGCATTGACTACAACTTTTAAACTATCAAGATTTTGAGCAATGTTCTTTCCTGTAACTTCTTTGGAAAGCTTGTCAAAAGACTCTATAATATTCGCAAGACCTTTTGCCGCAGCATTTTTTAAGTTTCCGAAAGAGGTTGCGATTCCTTCACTATTGACTTTAGCTAGTTTAGCAAGTTCTCCGGTTCCGGTTCCTAATTCGATCAACTGATTCTGGAAGTCTTTGAAGGTGACTTTTCCATCCTTCAATGCTGCATATAAATCTGTCTGAGCTGTTTCACCAACATAACCCATCGCTTCAGCCGTTTTCTGGAGCCCGATCGGCATTGTTTCTTGCAAGCTTCTCCAAGATTGCATGTCAACTTTACCAGTCGATAACATTTGTATGTATTGCTCCATCCCTCGACTAGCTCCCTCGGTTGAGGCTCCAGACGCTAACATTGCATTATTCAAAGCGATTGTGGCATCGGTGGACTTGTTCATGTTTCCCGTAACAGCTGTCATTCGTTGAGCGGTAGAAACAACAGAATCCAGTGTGGTCGGCAAGCCGTCAATTCCATCAGACAAACGTTTGACCGATTTACTCGAGTCTTCAGCGCTAAAGCCCAAAGCATTCATTACTTTTGGATATCGCTGCATCGTATCGAAACGACTTATTGCCGCATCCATAGAATTGGAGATAGCGTTAAATGCAGCAGAAGCCACCTTCAAAGCCCCAAGTCCTAAAACGAATGAGCTAACCGACTTAGTAGCAGATTGTGAACCTTTATCAATTCCACCTAAGCTTTTAGTAGCCGAACTCATAGTACTTGTAAAGCCAGCATCTGTTGCTGATAATCTAGCCTCGACCGAGTAACTTTCTGACATTAGCTTCCACCTCCATTCGAATTTGCCAGCAATAATAGTTTTCTTTGCTGTGGATCATCCATGATCGTTTTGCTCTTTATTCCTAGAATTTCGTTTCGCCGCTTCTCAACATCAAAGAATTTATCGAATTGTGTATACACATATTTGTTCTTTTTAGTCGCTTCAACTTCACGATTCTTCCATGCCATTAAGTGAAGTTTTGTTTCTTCGTCTAGGTCACGTAAACGAGCTGCCTTCATCATTTGCAAATAATGACGCAAAGTAACCCTGCCTAGCTGTTTAGGATCACAGTAGGCAGGGTAATAGCGCATTATTTCGATTTTCATGTCATCAACGGTTATTTGAGGAATTTCTTGAGTGCGTCTTTGTTTTGAACTTTGACAGCTTTCCAATTCACCATGCCTACTAACAGGCTGACTTGCTGCAATTGCAATAAAAAAGCATCGATCAACTCAGGAATATTTTCTTGCTCCTCTACCCACTTGCGAATGTCTGAGATAGAAGGTTGAGAGTCCTCTGTGATCAATGCAGCACTGATAATTTGTACCAGGTACTTAGGATTTCGATAATCAGCAAGTAAACCGACATTCATTTGAGTGCCCATGCCGACTTCCATTCCGTTTTGCTTGATCACTTCTGTATTGTCTAATGTTTCAATGAAATCCAATCCAAAATGTAAAACATAATCTTTGTCATTGATGGTAATCTTCATTAAGCATCTTCTCCTTCCGATTGCTCAGCATCTCCACTAGCTGGTTCTGCTGGTTCCTTAACAGTATCCTTAAAGGTATATTGGACAACTTCCTCTTGTTCCTCAGTCAAGGTTGCGTATCCATCTTGACCAGTACCATTTACTGCAAATGACATTGACAATTCAACATTGTCCTCAGCGTTTGACGTTGGCGTATACTCGCCAATATAGGCTTGATAGTAAGTAGCTCTATATTTATCGGCATTATCTCCTGTACCTTTTTCGACACGGTTGATTTCCCAAATCTCGATTAGTTCACCGTCCAGCATTGCTTTCCGCATTTCATGAACGTGTGAATCTCCTTTACCCACTAAACTTGTTGCAGTAAAGTCATAAGCAACTGGCTTCAAACTCTGAACAGTCCCGTCCTTAGTTACTACGGCATCGCTGTCACGGGTAATCGAGTTTTCGTGTTCTGTTTGAAACGCCATTTTCCAAGCTGCTTCTTCTGTAGCCTTACTTAACAGGCGATAAAGTAGAATATTGTCAATCCCTTTTAATGGTTCCATTTGTTTTCCTCCTAAAATACTCTAAAATCGAGTGTGATTAATGCCCGTTTTAGGGGCGTATTAGTCGTTGTGTCATCCATCATTTGAATATCACTAGACGGTACGTTTAAACTCCATGAGTAGCCGTCTGTTGCCGTTATTTGCAACGCTGCATTAAAAAGAGCAGATGCCATTTCGGACACCTGCTTTCTTTTTTTCTGTAGCCCCCAAACTGAGAGTGTCAGTACAACGTTACCTTTTATGTCAGTCTTGTTAGGTTTATGGATTGTTTGTGTATTTTCCATTTCAACAAAAGGATAATTCACCTCTGACAACTGCTTATGGTCGTAGGTCTGAAACCCTAATGCTAAAGATTGCTTGAACATTTCATCAAAGATCGACTGATCTCGAGTCTTAATCATTACCTCACCAACCTTAGCATGTCGGATTTAAATTTCTCTTTTTGGATTCGGAAAGCCGGTCCCATGAACGGCATCGCCGCCATGAAACGGGTTCCCCACTCTAAATAAGGGGCATACTCAGCTGTAGCAAAAACTCTTGCTTCAAAGCCCATGCTTGCCAATTGAAAGACAATAGAGCGACGAAGAAATCCGGTATCAACGGGTGCCTTCCTTTGTGCGTTTAAATTGAGTTCCGCACCATTGAGCCTTACTATTTGTTTCACATCAGACATAGTGGCATTTCTTTGCAGCTTCTTTTCTAGTTCTGCAAGCCCACTTACTTTGATCCCGTTACCCATTAACGGTCACTTCCTCAACAATGAGCGTATGCTGCTTGTCTGGTGTCCGCTCAGTCGTCAGCTGGTAAGTCTTGCCACCGAATTCTATATAGTCCCACTCTGGAACAGAAAAAAGAGGCATGGTCCTAATGACCTTTGCCCCTTGCTTTATGCTGCCAAACAATGTCACTGAGCGATCGGTGCCTAAATCAGTAACATTTGCCGTTGTACTTGTTCTGATAGGTTCATCCTCAACGTACTCGCCAATTTCCGGATCATACTTGCTTCCTTCACCTAGTTTTACGAACGTGATTTCGTCAGTATATCTCATTAGTAAAACCTCGCAGCACTTTCATTGTTCTTCTTGTTAGTGTCATTCTTTTTGCGATACTCAGCAATCTCTGCCGCATATTCGTCAAAGTCAGAGTCAGGAAACGTCATAGACAGCCCTTCTTGGGAATAGCTTGCCATGCCTTCATTACCCACACGGTTAAATCGTTTGAGGGTTACTTCATAAGAGATATACTCAAACTCTTCCGGAACTTCTTCAACTCCTAACAGAAACCGTAGGCGCTCAACCGTTCGCCGCTCGATGATCTCAAGTTTTTCATCAACCGTTCCAGTTAGTAGTTTCTTTACATCTTCTGTAATCGACATTTAATCACCAACTTTCTGTGTGATTACTTGGGCTTACTGGTTTTCTTTGCTGTCTCTTTTTTTGCCGGCTCTGATGTTTCTTCGATTACCGGTTCAGCAACTGCGACTTCTTCACTTGATTCAAGATACCCACCACCGAAAGGCTGCAAGTTTTCCTCAAGCTCTGCAAATCGTTCTGCTGTTAGTTCGATTTCATCGCCAATTTTACGGACACGCTTTGCTTGCGCATCCGTAAATTCTTTAATTACTTTGTATTTGGACATCGGTCACACTACCCTTCTGCTAAAACTGTAGCTTGGAATACATTGTCTGCTTCTGGGAAGCTAGGTAATGCTGTGCCAGCTGCTTTGGTCCATGTTCCAACCGGATCAAGACTAGACTCATAAACCATGGCAATCACGTTGCCTACCTTGTAGTCATTAGAGCCACCGGAAAGTAAGCGTGATTCTTCAGGAGTCACACCAAAAATAGATTCGCCAGGGTTTTCAGAACCAAACATAACCAGTTTGTTTTCTGGGAAGTAACGTTCTTTAACCAGCTTACCTTGGGCATTTTCCTTGTAGTATTTTGCATCATAAGTTGCAATTGTCGGTAATCCAAATTGTTCAAACATCTGATTCAAAGTACCTGCTGTTGGTAACAATCCTGCATCCTTGAAGTAAGCCTTGATACCAGCGTTTTTAAGAATAGCGTTTCGGACTTTTGTAGTAGTCAGAATACGAGTTGGTGCTGTATCCAATGCTGCCGCCCAATCTGTTAACAAACCGATAACATCCGTTCCGCTTGCTGCGAAGTCAACGGTTGCCTTGTGTTCGGCTGGTACACCATAATCAACAACTAAATCCAGTCCATTTTCATCTAAAGTCACAGTACCGTTGCTAAGTACTTCCATACGCATTTTTTCAACACGAGCATTAACTGCGGATACCATAGAGAAGACATCATTATAGACTTCTGATTCTAAGTAACGTTGTTCTTCCGCCGTACGTGGATTACGTAATGCGATCAGGTCTTTCTCTTTCAGTTGAATCTTGCGCTTAATGAACGCTAACTCTTGAGCGCTCCGAGACGCTACACGAGAAGCGATCTCTGCTTCGGTATCAAAAGCATGAACACTAGCAATCGTAGGAATACGTGTACCAGCTTTCAAGATATCAAACTCTAATCCTTGCACCTTACGTGCCGGGAACAACGTTTCACCTAGCATAACTGGCGCTTGTCGGTTGTTCACGTAATCTAATACGTTTCTTGTTGAAAATAATTCTGCAATATTTGCCATTTATTTACTCCTCCTTATTGTCCTGCCAACATTTTTCCGTCAGCATCGTAAAACTTAACTTCACGCATAGCTTTTTGCGCTGCATCGACAGGTTTAACGGGCAACCGTTCGATTAACAGGTGTCCTTCAACAATGACACCAACTGGCTGCGGTCCATTCAATACGTTTACATCATTAATAGTGATCCCCTCAGCTGTTGCATCATTGGCAGGGAAAATCGAACCTGCAGGCAACACACCTTTGACTACTCCCGCATGAGTATCATCTACTTGTTTAGTAAACGAAATGAAGTTTTGACTTTTCAAGAAATTAATGTCGTCGAATGTTTCTGTTTTTTTCACATATACCATTTACTTGTTCCTCCTTATTTAGTTGACCATGGGTCATTTGCTGGTTGTTTCGTTTGATTGTTCGCTTCCTTAGCCATCTGAGCCCCACGAGAAAGAGTAGCTCCAGTTCCATCTAACGGAACCTTGCCGCCTAGTCGTTTTTCGAAGTCCGCTTTTATTTCTTCACGTTGTTCTTCGATTAAACCAACGAATACATTTACAGCCTCCGTTGTCGCTTCTGCGGTGTCTCTCACAACGAACGATAAAATACCTTCATTTGCGTTTAACCCCTTCTCAGCAAGCATGACAGTGGCAGATTTAGACATCTTACTTTGATTTTGTTCCTGTTCAAGTTCTGCAATTTTGTCAATCAACTTCTGCTTCTCGTATTCAGCCTTTTCCTTCTCATTCATTTCGGCTAACTTATCTGCTTCGCTCTGTTCATTTTTAAGTTCCGCTTTCCATTGTTCTTTGGCTCTGTTCACTGCCTTTGTAGTTTCAGCAGAAATCATTTTTGCTACTTCATCACGAGAAAATGTTTTGTTGCCTTCCTTCCCATCTTCCCCTTCGCCGTCTGGTTCATCGGTTCCTTGGCCTTCTGGATTAGTCGACGTTCCCCCTTGACCACCTTCTTCTGATCCGCCTTCAGCAAAGAATTGTAGATTCATTTTTAACGGAAATGTTGGCATTAATAAACTTTTTTTCATGAGTAATCCTCCACGGTTACGCCGCTACCCGATAAATTGGACTAGTTACGCCAGTCAGTCGAAACAAGCTGTTCTTTAGCGCCTGCAGCAAGAAAAAGGCATAATAAAAAAGCCTTAGCGGTTGCTAGACTTCCATTTCATCAATAAGTTGTGATTTAGCTACTTCCATCATTCCAATAGCATTTAATGATGTGCTTTGAGTATAAAATGTTGATATGAGCCCGTTTTGATCGACTCCAACTACCACAATACTTTCCGCATCTTCAAAAAATTCTTTTGATTTGTCCATGAAGTCTTCATTCGAAACACCTCGTTCTTTTTTTCGTTTTAATTCTTTAAATTCCATGTTCCCTCCAACTAGCCTTGACGCGGCTAACGAGATTTAGGATCACCATCACTTCCAGCCATATTGAACTTTCTTTGTTCAAATTCGGCAATGTCATCGCACATGAGGTCGATTGATTTTTGATAGAGTTGGTCCGGTGGTTTCTTCTGTATTTCTTCGATCAAGTACCGCTGATAGCTTTCATCCAATCCTTCAAAGAATTCAACAAACTTGTTTTCGGTGTTGGTGTTATTGCGGTGTACGTTTTCCATAACTTTCAACTCCTATTCGTACCGTGATTTCAACTGTTCCATTTCTGTTAATATCTTATGAGCTAACTTATCTTTTTTAGGACCTGCTGAATTCTTCTGCTGTTTTGTCAACAAACTTCGGATATGCTTGTTGGTGTAGCTATGCGTGACTTTACCCTTGCAGGATTGGCACTCAGCATAGTTGTGTTGGACACCACCATACAGTCGTTCTTTCCTCATTATGAGCGGCGTTAACTCTTCACACATGCTGCACAGAAACAATTCATTATCTTTAGTCATCGTTAAAGCCCTCTTTCTTTCAGTGATCCTTCAAACGCATCACGATCAATAATCGGATAAGTTGAACACCGATCCCAAGGGTGAACAGGAATCATATTCTTGCCAACAACCATATCTTCAACCCGATATGGGCCCGCTTTTGCAATTGCCTTGCACAATTTGCAGGCACTAGGCTCTGTAATCCATCCGTATTCCTCTATACCAGCATCCAGATAACTTTCTTTCTGTATGCCGCCTTGAACTCGTGTGGTTTCAGTGACCATTAAACGTTGCGTATTATACTTTGTATTCTCGCGGCCCTCATCGGTTAAATACTTTGAAAGTTCCGTAGCCAGTTGCTTAGGGTTGCGGCCTTGGATAATACTTTTTACTAGCAGTTTGTCCAAGTCAGCTTTCAACTCCGCCATGTATTGCCACAATTTGTCGCTGAACGTCGGAAAGCCAGACACTCGAAAAGAACTATCAATGATCTGCTGAACTAGCTTGCTGTATCCCGATTCAGGTATAGTCATTTCTAGTATCCCTGCTTGCCTTCTAAGCTCGTTTAATCCCGCTTGGGTAAGTTCATTCGAGAAATATTTATCTAGATCGTCAAACGTTGCTATGAGCTCTAGGCCTATGTTAGCCTTCAAGAGTTCTAAGCGATTGACTCGCATTGTGAGATTATAAAGCTTCAGTTCCTTGTTTGCTGTTGGAGAAAAGTCTTTCTCTTTTACATACTTCTTAGCTTTGCGAGCGAATGCCTTAACATCTAACTCGCTGGCACGCTTCATTGCTTCACTACGCTCCACTTTCTGACCGTTAGCAAATCTATCCCAGTTAGCGTCTATCTCTTTCTGAATAGCATCCTGTGCATCTTGCAGCCGCTTCTTGATTTCAGCCATGCGGGCTTTGTCATCTTTGATCTGCTGCTCTTGCCATTGCTTTTCTCGGTTAATCCAGTATTCCTGAGTATTCATAACATCACTCCTTGTATTGGAACTTTACTGTTAACGGGCGCTCGACCTCCGAAATTATTTCCAAGACTTCGATTGATGCTGGTTTAAATCCAACCACTTTTAACCCGTTAATTGTTCTTAGTGATACCTCTGTGCCCTGAACAAGCAAGATATTAAAAATAGTATCAAGATTTTTAGGAATTAAAGATTCTACTACCAGAGTTCTTCTACAGTTTTCATCTTTGTAATATCTGGTAGATATTTCATAAGGAAGTAGCCAATCATTCAGGTAAAAATTAATGTATTCCTTTTGGCTCATCTACTTCTACCTCCTTATTTAATTCTTCCTTCGCTTCCTCTTCATCGTTTTTATCTTGGTCAAACAAATCAAGCGGCTTCGCTTCCTTCTTAATCCGTTTCAATTCCTCCTCGGCAGACACACCAGTTAGTCGGCTTGCCATCTCGCAAATGGTTTCATCCGATACAAGACCGGCCATTCCTGTTATAACCTTCATGATTTCTTCGTCAGACTGCGGCACGTTTGGTGTGAAGAGTATTTCAACATCATTCGCCTTGTCATAAAGTGACTCTTGTTGCTTGTTAGTCGAAGGCACAAAAATAGACTTAACCACATCGATTAAGCCTTTCGGTCTGTTTATATCTTCTTTAATGCTCCAGGAATAGGTGAGCAACCTCAATCGACGCATGATTGCTTTCTTGATCATACGCTCTTTGTTCTTTCTATCGTTGTCTGATCCCCAGCCTTTAAAACGGAACCCGATACCGCTTTGATTGCTGCCAATATTTTCGTCAGTGAAATCGATTAAAGCTGTAAATCTCAGGATGTCAGCAACCAACCGATCGTTATAAGCTTCCACTCCCGTTGTATCGTATTTCTTTACTAAGTATGATGCATCCGGTTCGCTGCCAGTCTGGTTGTCATCATATGTCTTCTTATCACCTAGAATCATAATACGGTTCTTAATTGTGTAATCCAGTCCTTTTGTATCAAGTGATCCATCCTCTTTTTTGAAGGTGTCAGGGTTCCCTTTGATTACCAGCATTGCCTCGGACAAGTCTTGCTGGAAGTTCGCCATTTCCGATTGTGAGAGATCATAGGCATCGATCCGATCAAGCACAGCTTCAAAGTCACTCAATCGTTTTTCGTTATTGATCCACTCATTAATTTGTACTGTGTTAAAATACGACGGCTGCTGATCTACAACTTTAGCTTCTTTATAGTTTTGATTCTGGCATTCACGGTAATAATTGGTGCCGTCATTCGCGTAAACATCAATGTGAGTAGTTGTTTCACCCAAGTATTCAATGTTGTAATAGTTAACTGCACAGAGTGAATTTCTAGCTTTCGATGTATCATAAATAATGAAAGTTTCCTTCACATCAAGTTTAGTTAGTGTTTCTTTGCCAAATTCATCCCGTCCAACCCACTCATAGGCTCTGCCGTACGTAAACAAGTCTTCCGCCATTAGCTGATTGTGATAATCCTCATTCGATTCCTTAGCAAACTCATTCACCTTATCAGAGATAGTCTTATCGCCAGAATACTTTAGCGGATTACCTAGCAGCACACCTTTCTTAAAAGTCACAATAAAGTTAGCGAAATCACTAGCTATGCGGTTGTCAGCCCGTCCTTGGGGCTTAGCCTTTCGATAATTGATATTGTTGTCTGCTTCAGCGTAACGCCTTAACTCTTCTAAACGGGGCACCTGGTGCGTTTGGTGATGTTGGATAAATCCTACGATCATTTCCCAAACATCCTCATGCTCAAAGTCTATTTCTTCTATTGTCATCTCCGTTTTTTTATCATACATACCTATTGTTGGCAACTTGCTAACCGGCGCTTTATAAATCTTGTTTGCTTCATCATCAAAACGCGAACCGTCAAGCAACTCTATAATCTTGTCTTTCACTTTCTCACCTCTACAATCCTAGTTTCCTATATGTGTCAATTACATTCTTAGTATCAATTGGCACAGCTTTGTTCCCTACCATAGTTTCAGCTATTCCTGTCGTAGCATCTGGTGCATCGTCGTGTTTGTTCTTGCCTTCTCTTTGGTAAGTAACCATAGCTTCGTAGTACTCCGGCCACCTAATAGCCCAATCAGAAGGATACTTAACATTCTTCTCGATCCAGTATGAATTTGAATAGATACGAGACTGCTTATTTGCTGATTGATGGAACCAGTTAACAACCGCTGCGCATTTACCTTTAATCCTTGCTCTTACTGCGCGTGCAAACCCTTTTCCGCCATTGTTACTTTCCACACGAGCATGATTCACTCGATGGTTAACGAACTGGTTAGCTACAGCCTTCTCAGTAAACTCCATAGGCTTCTGCGTATAAATCACATCAATTACTTCACACGCGCCATCCTCGCACTCTCCCCAGACAATAGAACAAAGATAGTCTGCTCCGTCGTCTGCCGTATCCACGTATGCCCATGTCTTTTTATAATGAGATTGCAAGTCATAGGTTCGGAATGATTGGTATAATCGCCCTTTCTGGTCAATTGGCTCTTGCTGATAATTCGCTTCAGCAATGTCTAGGTTCATTTCCTGCACAACATCAAGATACTCATCGTGCGTCATGATTTCTTCGCATAGCATCGATCCATCGTCTTGCACCGCTTTGTAACAGATTTGATGAACATTATTTTTCCGTTTATTCAGCATCTTTCCCGCCAGGTCATTGCTTGACCATCTTGTCATGATTAGAATTTGCTTCCGCGGCCTTTCCATACGCTGCACCAACGTATTGTTGTACCATTCCCAGTGAGATTCAAGCACTCGTTCATTGTATGCTTCTTCAGCCGTTTTGATAATATCGTCTACAATGACATAGTTTGCTCCGATACCCGTAGATGTTCCTCCAGGAGACGTGGCCAAGTAATTCTTTTCCTCTGAGCCATCTAACGACCAAAAACCTTTGGCTGCGTCACCATGCTTTATTTGGACTTCTGGAAAGATGTCCTTAAAATACTCAGCTTTTATATTCTCGTTGTCGACCATAATGCCGTCTCGTGTTTGTTGAGCGAATAAAGATGATAGGATTTGGTTGTATGATCCTGTGATGATCTTTGTTCTTCGGTTCTGACCAAATACCCATAACACAAAAAGACGGGCTGTAAATGTCTTGCCGTGCCTTGGAGGCATGTTGATTACTAGTATCTTTTTGTCTATCTTGTCTTCATAGAAGTCCTGAAGTGTATTACACAAATCTTTCAAGTATAAACGATCGTCTTTGAAAAATTCTGGATACATCAGTTGGCAAAAATGCCAAAAACTTTTTCTAGCTTTTCGCACTGCCAGCTCTCTTTGTATAATTGCATACTCTACAAGGTTAGGAGTCATTGATTTTTTCATATCTCTTCACCAACGCTTCTAAGTCCTCATCAGACATTTCTTCATACTGTTTTCTAACGTCAATACCACCAGAATGCTCAATCTCTTGTTTGTCGGTGTATATCCCGGCGATAGTTAGGATTAACTTCCTATCTTGATGCCCTTTTTCCTTCAGCGCATATTTGTAAGTGGCGTTCAAAACATCAGAAGCTTTTCCTTTGATCAAATCCATGGTAGTTTCATTAACCAAATTAACAAAAGCTTCTTTTCCCATCGCATCGTAGTACTTTTTTCTACTGACATTTGCCGCTTTACAAATAGATGTGATTGAATCTCCAACATATTCAGGATTTATCAACACTTCTAAAAGCTTTTTCTCTGCTGCTGTAGGCCTGTATTTGTCGCTTTTTGTAACCTCTGACATTCTTACTCACCTCTCTTTCAACGCAAAATAAAAAGACCGCCGAAGCGATCTCGTATGTATTGTGCAACCTACTCCATTCTGGAACCCACTGTTAACCCATGCCTGGCAGATGGGAATGCTTGGTTGCTATTGACGCGGCCGGAATTGAACCCGCGACCTGCGGATTATTAGTCCACCGCTCTACCAACTGAGCTACACGTCACGACTTACAGAGAATACGACTAGGGTGGTTTGAGTTATCAGCTCAATCACATTACGCCCGTCTTAACTAGTATGCGGGATCAACCTAATGTTTCAAATGCGTTAAGTCACTGGCAAAGAATCGAACCTTGCATATCTAACATTTTCAAAATTAACTCGCCTCTCGTAAACAAGATACTTTTTAGGGCAATGGAGTAGTTAGATTTATAATTCCCATAAGCGTCTACCCTTTCCGCCACAGCGACAAAACAGGCAGCACGTGTCGAAATTAACGAAGAATGGAGCGTTTCATCTCCTCTACAATAATTTGTGCGCCGCCTGAACATGATCGTAAATAATTGAGGAGAGATGGAGCTGTCCCTCCCTTCCTCATAGTTATTTACTCTATAATCATAACACGCTTTTCCGAACAAAAAGGGCAGAGAAAGGGCAATTTACTTTTGCACGATCAGCTTGCCGTTTCCGTACACTTCTGCGAATTCTAATAAAGCTATAGCTTTCAAATCTTTTATTCGACGTTCAGAGTAGCCTAATTCTAACCCAATGGCAAAGGCCGTCAGTTTATCATTCTCACAATAAGTCATAGATAAAATCTCTCTGCTGATTTGCGATACCTTGTTCAATGCGTGTTGTATTTCCTTCAATTCATTTTCTGCATCAACTCTAATACATGTTGCATCCTCGGCCTTGTTAGTAAATGAACCTGGAGCTCTGGGCATGTCACTAATAATTGGCGATCGCAAATTGATTTCATCTTGCCCAGCGATTCTACCTAAGCGCCGATAACATGCTAACACACGCTTTGATTTAAGTTTCGTTTTCTTGCTATCAATACTCTCAATAAGTTCCAAGACGATCGCTCCTTATGCTATAATGTAAATAACTAGTTTTGGCATTTAGCGCAAGGGCATCAGGCGAACGCTTGGTGCTTTTTTATTCTTCTAAAACTCGCGCTTTTCCAAAAGTAACTTTTCCAGTTCCATCCATTTCAATAGGAAGTGCTATTTTGGGTGTTTTAGCCAACTCCAAATCATCAAGGCCTGCATCCTTCGCAATCTGATTAGCAATTTTAACCATTTCAACAAGTTGTTTGGTGGATTCAAGATCTTCTTCCGTTAGTAAATTTTCTCCGCAACTCGGACATTCTTCATTTAGCCATTGTGGATATTCTTCATACTTCACGTCCATATTTTCGTAATCACAATCTGGATTATCGCATTTAATTCCATAAACATTGATCTCAGACATGTCCATGCTATTATTTCCTTCTTTCTCATTTTTCTATTTTCCGGACTACAGAAATCCAAATACCCCTGCAATGATTAACACTAATACCAATAAAATTTCATAAATGTGTCGGTCTAAAAACTCCCATATATTCACCAAATCATTCCTTTCAAGCCGACGTTAGTGGACTAACTGAACGGCTCCGTAATCCTTAACTTATCCTCACACGCTTTAGTAATCGTTTCTAGCTCTTCTTTATATATTTTGATATCGTTAATAGGCTTCGTTCCATGTAATACGTAATCACGTTGTAAGCCGACTAAGGCCTTACTTAAATTTGAATAGTAGCCGATAACACTTCGAGCTTCTTCCATTTCACCTTTGGGACTTTTTCTTTCGTACAATTCTCCAACTTCATTTCTGATAGCTCTACTGAGAATAACTTGCCTGGCGTCACTGGTGATTCTATAATCCTTTACTTGCATATCTAACATTTGTTGCACCTCCTACGGTAATCCTACCCATGTGACAATCACTTTTTCCCACGGGTACTGGTTAACACGTTCTTTGGCACGGTCTTCGATTGTCCGCCACATTGGATGGCTTTCATGGAATAATTCCGCTGAATCCTCAATATTATCTACTTCATTTTCGATAAGTTCTTCTTCATCGCCAGATTTGAAATAAATTTTTTCACCATTATTCCAGATATAATCTACTTCGGATTTACCAAACGAACCTGCCCAATGGCAGAAATCATCTCCTGCCACAACTTCGCCATCAACCATCGGTAAAATTTTCAATTCAGGATTTTCTTTGATTAAATTTATCAGGATTGTGACATTTTCTTTTTGTATTTCAATTTCGGTTCTCATTGCTGCATCTCCTAACCTGTCATTATTATTTCATCGCTCAAAAATTCATTAATCAACGTTGGTGAACGATTGCTCCATCGAATCTCAGTGATATCGGTGTTCTTAAATCCGCGGGCCATCATTGCTCCATCGTCTTTTTCATTTACATAACCCCAGATTTCTAAATCCAGGTATCTTTTCGGTTTCAGGTTAAAACAAAGGAGCCATTCACTTTCTAAATCACGAGTAACATACTTATAGCCTTGCTTCGATAGACGTTTGAGTAATTTTACTGCTTGCTGCCGCGTGTTCATCCTCAGCATTTCCTCATTGGTAACTCGATCTCTCATTTTGTGAAGTCTCCTTTCAAGCGTCGGTTAGTGGAAATAGTCTTTCCATGTTTTTCCCTCAGATTCCAAATCTTTGCTGCAATACTTTATAAACTCAATCACTTCTTTGAAGAATCTCATCATCGCATCAGAAAGCTCTCGTAAATACTTTTTCATTCCAACACCTCTTTTAATTGGTTGCTGAGCCAGTATTCCGTCTCTTCATTTTCATTCAAACAAGCGCACAAGATCACTGCGGGAGAATCTGGTTCAAATATGTCTTTCATGAAATAATTTGCTACTGATGCTGCCGTCACTGAAACGATGTTACCTGCAAGTGTTTTGTATTTAATTCCTAATGTCATTCCTCTACCTCCAACAACTCTGAATTTTCGTGGATGTTGCCTACGACTTCGTATTGATAATCCTCCAAAAAATCTTTATTGAATATGCGGCATTCCATATCAGTACTTGGATTAATGCAAACTAAACCAGAATGAAATCTTGACTTTCTTACAACGCAAACTTCGTTATCATAATAATCAAATCCGTTATGAACACTGACTTTAACAATATCCCCATCGAATATCTCCACGCCGTTCTTGTCTTTCAGACCTGTTGATTGCATGATGATTACACTATCGAACTCTCTCTCAATAGCTCCATTCAAAAATTCAACTATATCCAGTGACCAATCTATCGAAGTGACCTCTTTGATGTCTTTATCTTTTTTATCCCATGCTCTAAATTTAGTTATCATTCCGCCACCTCCACTGGTTCAACTGGCACTGCAAATGGCCAATAACGATCATCTATTGCTTTAATTTCCTTCTCGGTGAACTGAGTGCCAGTCCGTGTATTCTGCCAGAGAATCAACTCGTTTTCATCACTTCTCACAAGGTAAGTTTCCCAGGCTGTTCCTGGTAGTTTTACATAATACTTTGGCTCTTCCTCGACCTCGTATCCGTACTGCATTTGTGTTAGCGTTTCGAAAGACTTATTGTTGTTTTTATCCATCCAACTTTTAAAATCATTCCATTCTTGATCGTCCCAATTCTTGATGTATTTCCAAATTCTAAATTCTAGATTACTCTTGTTCTTCTCATACCACTCCGCCACAAACGCTGGCACTTTGACTTTCTGCGGTTCATCTATTTTTTTTAAATCCTCTATAAAATCATGTACCCAACTTAACACTGCCACACTTTGGCTTTTTTGAAGTAGCCCTTCGCATTTCCAATTCTCACTATTTTGGTAATGCAGAATATCCTCTTTTACCTGTTCGTATTTGGCAATTAATTCTTGTACGTTCATTCAATCTTTCCTTTCTATGCTGAGTTAATTGACTAAACAAATCTACTTCCAATGTCGAAAATTACTGCTACAGTCACACTGTTTCCAGCTTGTTTGTATAGTTGACTATCCGAATTCACCTCTGCTGCCCGATCAAAAGCCCAGTCTGGAAACGTCTGAAGTCTCCAACATTCACGAGGTATTAACTTTCGGATTCTGACACCGTCAAATACTCCTGCATCGTGACTTTGAGCTTTTATCGATCGACTTACCCCAGGCATAACACCACGATTGAATTCTTTAGAATCATTTGTATAAATTCCACCAATCTGCAGAAAGTTATTCTCATGCCAACTGTGGCTTGAGAGAGTCGGAGATATTTCATGCTCTCCTCCTTTGTTATATCCTCTTGGTTTTTGGACAATAGCAACTCCATGACGATCTTGAGCAGTTAACGTAAACATTTCTTCTCCGTCATTCTTAAACCGTCTACCATTTTGTCTTTTTTCCAATCGTTCTGGGGTCAACACTGGCAATGCTATCTGCTTTGGCTGCTTATAGTCAGTAGCGCTTAAAGCTCCCATCAGTCCATTTGCTGAATAGACAACATCCCTTTGACCAGATCTGGTAGCTTCTTCAGGCTTTGTGCTGCCAATTATTTGGATTTTATATCCTCTATCAAACGACATGTCGCTTTTTCTGAAAGGAAATATTTTTCTGGTACCTGCTCCTCTAAGATGTCCAATAATGAAAACTCGCTCTCTGTTTTGTGGAACGTAGTCTTTAGAGTTAAGCACTTGCCATTCCACATCATACCCGATGTCATCCAACGCTCGGAGGATTGTCTCGAACGTAGCCCCTCCTTCGTGGTCAAGGAGTCCTTTGACGTTCTCAAGGAATAAATAGCGTGGTCTGAGAATAGATGCGAACCTTGCAATTTCAAAGAAAAGAGTTCCTCGAGTATCTTCGAAACCTCTTCGTTTTCCCGCAATTGAGAAAGCCTGGCACGGAAATCCTCCACAGATAACGTCGACACTTCCGATTCCTCGAATAAATTCATCTGTAACGGTTGTGATGTCATGCATCTCCACCTCCCCTTCTGTATCATGAATTGCTTTATAGCTTTTTCTTGCGAATTTATCTATTTCACAAAAACCGACACACTCATGGCCGGCTTGTTCCATACCGAGACGAAAGCCGCCAATACCTGCGAAAAGGTCTAAAAATTTCATTCTTCCATCTCCTCAAGCATCACTTCACAAAAACTAACCAATGGGTTTTGCTTCTTTTATTTCCAAATAATGGTTCGTAGCCTATCGCTCTCAAAACTTCGCTGAGAGAAATTTGATCTTCATTCCATTTAAAGATCACTGATCCATTTGGTTTAAGAACTCTCATGCATTCTGCGAATCCTTGGCGGATGTCTTCTGGCCAGAGGTCATCTAGTTTGCCATATTTTTTGGCCAACCATGAATTCTCACCAGCATGCAGTAAATGTGGAGGGTCAAAAACCACCAGATCAAAGCAATTATCCTCAAAAGGCATATCTCGGAAATCGCCAACGATATCGGGATTCACATCAATTACATGCCCGGTCGGTAACTCCTCATAATACTCTCGGCAATCCATAAAAGTTACGTCTGGATGTTTCTTATCAAACCAGAACATCCGGCTGCCACAGCAAGCATCTAATATTTTGGTCAAATAAATCTCTCCTTACTACTGGTGGTTACTGGAATCGGTTCAATTCATTTCTGTCTAGACTATCAGCGAATGCTATAGCAACGGCTGCTACTTGAATAAGTTCTGTACGTGCTTGTTCTAATCGATGTACCTCTGATGAAAATCCATACTCGTTTATCTCTTTTGCAACTTCGCCTACTTCCTCCGAAAGAATACTATGCCAAAGAAGAGGGCTATGATTTTGTGTTCCCCATTTTTTTTCTTGTCTCCTACGTTCATCAGACACCGATTTGAAAATATCGACTTCCATTTTTTCCACTCCTTCCTTTCCTTGGTTAATTGAAATAAGCTTTGTCATTGGTCTTTTCGACCATTGCTTTTAGTGCTGCCCGTTCGGCATAGTAAGCATCATCCAATTTGAAGTAGTCCTTTAAATCTGAGACTAACCCTTCAAAAGTATCGTTCTGGTCAATAAGCTGAGCAACGTCGTCCTGATGGATTCCTTCTACTGCCGTCAAATCGTTGTATTCATTTTCGCTAATATTCATTGCTTTTCCTTCTTTCTTATACTAGTTAGCGTACCTTTAAAAACTCCAAATCATAATGCACTGGTGTTTCACTTGTCCAATCTCCATCTATAAATACTTCAATGGCGACAAAATGATCTCCTCGCCCTTTTCTCTTAGCGCCTTGACTCATCAAATATTCTTCAGCATCTTCTCTATACTTGAATAACATGTGCCTTTGTTTGTTATGAAATTTTGTTTTTATCAAAAGCCACATTTGCCGCCCTCCTTATTTCCAATCATTAGTAGATAGTTAAAAAATTCATCTATACAAAATTGAACATTGTTTCATAGCTTCTGGAGGAATAAGAAGTATATCATCGCCAAAATCAGCAATATCCCACCCATTCTCATTAAGCCAATCCTGTAATGTATTTTCTAAATCTTCTAATCTCATAGAAACTAATTTATCTTGTACGGCAACTTCTTTTTTGGTCAAAAATCTTATTGCAGATGACACATGACCTACTCTATATAAATCTACTTTATTCATGTTCTTTCTCCATTCCGTTCTTTCGGTCATTAAATGACTTTATCAGTTACGAATTCGAGCATTGTTTTTATTTCGTCGTAAGTCTCTAAAAACTTTTCTGTTCCGTTTCTGAATTCATCACTTGAATGAAAGTATTCAACGACACTATTTACTGTCATTCCATCACAAGACTCTTTCCCATCAAGTGCTATAACAGCTTTGATGGCGTTAATATTGACTAACGTAGCTCTCCCAAGAAAATCATGTAATTCAATAAACATTCACTAGTCACCCTTTCTCAGTCCATACTATCTTCCTTGACTAGACTCAATCTATTCCGTCTTTTTTGTTTCTTTTGTAAAGCAGATACCAGATCGTGTCTAAACTTTTTTTGATGTCCAGAAGCCTATCGCCAAGAAAACAGACAGTATATAAAACAATAAAGTGTAAAGCCCTTTCCCAAGACCCTAGCAAGATTTCTATTAACGCGAAGATCAGTAATGAAGGAACAAAGAACACATTGAAACACTTCGAAACTTTTCTTTTAATTTTATTGATCGTCTTTTTAAAATAATCCATGATTACTCTCCTTTAGATTGTCGGTGTTTCCACTTACGATAATGCCGATCCAGCAGCTTTTCTTCCTCAGAAATTCTGATCATTTGTGAAGAATCGCCATCGCGGCGATCACCAAAATATTTTTTCAAGTCCTCCAGCAAATTCTTGTGCTTTTTGAACTGCTGCTCAGTTTTATAATTCTTAATTTGATCAGGATACATCCGCTTCACCTTGCCTTTATCCTCTAAATGAATCAGCAGCAGACAAATGTCTACCACTGACTCATTCATAATTGTTGCCACCTTAGTTGGGAACTCACCATGAGAGAAAAGCAATCTGGCGAGTTCCAATTCTTCGTAATTCCAGATAAATTTGTTGTTTTCTAAAATGATCACTCGATCATCTTTTCTCATGCGTAAGGATCAACATCCCCGTCTTCGCCGTCTGAATCATCCTCAGCGGCTTTTACATCTGGTTCAGTATTTTCCCCATCTGGTTTATTTTCCTTGTCAGAATCGGCTGCTTTTTCGTCAGAATCGCCCTTGGCAGGTTCTTCTGTCTCTTTTTCGTCCTCTACAGGATCACTTGCTGCTTGGTCTGAGTCGGCTGCTGCTTCATCTTCTGGCTCTTCCGGATCTTCTGTTGGTTCTTGAAAAACAATCTCATCTCGGTGCTTATCCCAACTGTCGGCAAACGGTGCTAGTTCCGCCCGTGCCTCCTCTAATTCATTTAGTAATGCTGAATCAGACATTTCATAACGCTCGGCTATATCCCCAATGTCTTCGCCAGATTTCAAGCGGCTGACAACATCCCGTGGGTTAATGATGCCGGAATAACTCAAAGTCGTAGCTTTCAGAATATATTCGTCAACGATATCTTTATCGACTTTCTTAGTTACTTCCTTAATATCCGGCGAGCCTCCTTTTCCATCAATATCTAGTTGAGTCTGCTCGCTTTCAACAAGTTCAGCCGTGCCATCCTTGTTGACGATCCATTCTTGAATCGGCCTGTTGGTGCTGGTATCAATTTTTTGAGTATATGAGTAGGAATCTGGCAAGATTGTGATCACCACGGTTTTGTTAACTAAGCCAGTCAGCTCTTCAACTTTCCCCTTCAATTCTTTCACAGGAACCTCCAACAAGATTTTTTTCTTATCATCGTTTGCCTGACCTTTATCTCTAAGTGTTGCGTTGAATTCTAATGACATTTATTTGTCCCCCTCGAATGGTAGTTTGCCGTAAGAATAAACTTGAAGCTGGAAAGAAAACACGACAAAGTTTTCCTTCTGTTCATAATCGGTTATATATGAAATAGTCCCAAGCACGTACTTGCCAGTGTAACTATGGTCTTTGTACTCTCGCAAAACGAAAGCATCCCCAACTTTGAAATTGCGGTCATTTTTGCGAATCTCAAATTTCTTTTTTCCAGTTATTATGGCCTCGTAGTATTCACGAGCGATTTTAAGCTGGTGAACGGGAGCAACATCATTCATCAGTAAAACCCTCGCTTACTTCGCTCAGCAGTGTTTACTGCATTATCAAGGTCTCTTTGCTCAACATCTTCCCGATATTTTTTTTCAAACGTTTCTACCAACGATTTAGCCTGTTCCTCGGTGCCAGTAGTGTTCGATTGATATTTGACGTTTCCCTTTTCGTCTAAAACTTGAACGGTCCATTCTGTCATGGTTGTGCCTTCCTTTCTCGCCGCTGCTTGGCGCGCTGGTTTTGCTTATACAAAGATTCAAAGCAGGTCATTTCTTCGAAAACATCTCGGCGGGCGTCGTACTTAGCGAAGATGACAGGATATCCATATTCCTTGGCAAACATCTTCATTTTTAGCTTTGAGATATCGTCCTGATAGCCCTTAACGTCTACAACCTTTACGATCTCGGTTCCTTCGAAAAAAACAAAATCGGCTTTATAACTGACTGGGCGAATCTTTTCGCCAGTAGCAAGTGTCACAGCGCTTTGTACAGGAATAGTTTTCTGCATTGCGCAATAATTGCCAGCAATAGGCATGAAAGACGCTCCAGCATCTCGAAGCTTTTCGTAGTAGCGAGCTTCGGCTTTTGAGTCAAACTTGTAGCCATCGACGTAAACTTTTTTATTGCCGAATTTACTGTAAGTCATTAAATCAGCATCCTTTCCTCATCCAAGACTGATTCGGTTTAGTTGGAGCTGTCTTGGGGTGCATTTTGGTTCGGACCTTCACTGCATCCTTTTGATCAATCAATTCAACTACTCGACCACCGCAGGTTTCTGCAACCAGTTCAGCCATTTCCTTATTTTCGTGCTTTTTGGCATGTTTTAGTGATGGCATTCCATTTCCGTATTCATCCAAGTAGCACATCATTTTAACGACATAACTCAAATCGGATTCCTCCTTTTATCGGTAGTTTCTTTGAAATTCATCACGTACTCTTTGCTAGCATTGTTCATCATCCTAGAAAATACTCGTTCGCCGTAAGCGTGGATCAACTGCTTAGAAGTCAGATTTGTGGTGAAGATCGTCGCCTTATCTAGTCGTGCTTCTGCTAACGAAGTGAGTACATCCACGTCATATGCTGTCGCCTGCTGGTTATCTTCTAAACGACCAAGCTCAGCGCCAATATCATCAATCAGAACAAGATCGGTTTTCTTGATCTCGGTCATCAAAGCTCCTTGAATCTGTTTCCTAGCTTCCGGATCATTCATGGCAAACTTTAGTTGTTCCAGCAGCTCTCGATAGCTGACAACGGAACAGGTGATTACATAGCTAGACTTTTTCATTGAAAAATTCAAGATAGACATTCCTAAATGCGTCTTGCCCACGCCTGGCGATCCTGTCAAAATTGCATGTATCTTCTTGCCTTGAACAATATCGGCTGCCCACTCAAGCGTTCGCTGTTTAGCCAATTTCGTTTCGGGATCCGGAGTCCGGTAATCTTCAAACCGATTGGAGAAAATGCTTCTGTCAGTCACGATTGAAGTTTTGGTCAACCGTGTGAGAGCATCCTTCATTTTCGCTTCATCAAACATTACCCGTTCTTTGGATTGGTGAAGCTTAGTCATTTCCCGATATCCGCAATCTGCTGCCGTACAAACTGGTGCACAGCGTTCCGTTCCATCTTTATTGGTGTTCTTCCATTTCCGCATTGGACCGCCGCATTTAGGGCATTCACCAGTAATGATCAAAACTTTATCCATGATTTTTTCTAATGCAGTCGCAATTGATTCCATTACCAGTCATACCCCGTTTCTGGCAGTTCCGAGTCAGGAACCGACTTAGTAGATTTTTTACTTTTTTGAACGGCCATCTTATCCCAATTTCTTCGCAAGCTAGTTGGAGATAAAACCACTCCTGACCAAAAGTTGTGTTGCGTCGCCCAAACGATCATGTCTTGGACCTCTTTTACCGAATGTTTGTCTGATTCAACAGTCAACCGGACTTCGTTGGCCCACTTATCCAGATCTGGTTCCTTAATCTCTTGATTTTTTCGAATGAACTTAAGCAAAAGATTGGCCAATACTTTATTTGGGTCATCATCGGAGTAAATCCGTTTTTTTGATTTCTTCGACGTATTATTATTCTTATCATTCTTTTCATTCTTATCATTCTTGTTTATGTCCCTGTCGTTGTCCCCTGCGTTGTCCCTACCGTTGTCCCTTTTGATGTCCTTTTCGCTATCGGAAAACTGCTGATAATCCTTGTATTTCAAGACTTTATACGTTGTCCCTTTTTGTCGTGATTTTTCAAGGGAAATCATCCCATTTTTTTCAAGTAAATTTAGGAAGCGACGCACTTGTTTTCGGTTAACTTCCCAACGTTCAGATAGCTTTATTTCGGAAGTCAGCCGTTCACCAATATTGATGGTCTCAACAGTTCCATTAACTAGAACCTCATTAGATTTGTGGTTGGCCATCAGCAATAAATCAAGCCACCATTTTAAGTAAGTAGGGTTTTCCCAAATCCAATGATCCTGAATGGATCGGTACAGCTTTATCCATCCGCCTCCGGCCATATCATCACCACCTACGCTATATAGACAGGCACACCAGTTAAGCGCTGAGTGTCTTCTTTAAATTTTTTCTCAATACTGTTTGAATCTGACAAATGAAGTAGCCAGACCTCATGCAGGCGATCTGATTTGTTCGCTTTGATGAACGAAGCAGTCTGTTCGAAATCGAAATGACTTTCTAGCAGCCGCGTTTTTCGTTTCAGATCAAAACCCTCGGTCATCTTTTCGTCGATCACTTCTTTGGAGTAATTTGCTTCGATCATCAAATGCGTGATATTCGGAAATTTATATTTCACGTAGTAAGAATCGGTTATGAAGACAAGACGATCACCAGCTGTATTGTCGATTAGGAAGCCACAAGGCTCCTCCGCATCGTGCTTAGTCTCAAAAGATGTCACGTACCACGTGCCGATCTTGGTCGTCTCTTTGTACTTTAGGAAGTTGAAGCGATAGTAATCATTGGCTTCTAAATGCAAGACTGGATCAGCAGACATTCCTTTGAAGGTTCCCTGCGTGCTGTAAAAATCTATTGCTGTCATATCAACAAACTGCGGTACATACTTACAGTGATCTCGGTGTTCATGACTGATGAGGCAGCCTGCAACTCGTGAAAAATCAAATCGCATTTCCTGTTGAACCTTTCTGAATTGGATACCAGCTTCAATGAGTAATTGTGAATTACCGTCATCAATCAAATAAGCATTTCCACTACTTCCTGAACCAAAACTTCGAATATTAAGCATAAGGATCATCTTCCGGTTGTTCTTCAGTGATCAGTTCTTGTTGCTCAGGATCAATCGGTGGCTCAATTACCTCAGCAGGCTTTGGATCAAACACTTCGCTATTAGCGTTTTGATCAATTTCGTCAATGATCTCAGCCTCTTTCCGCTCGCCGTCGTCCTGGTACTCGTTAGCTGTTGTGTTGTTAATTGCTTCAATAAGCAGGTCGCTATCGTCGCTGGTGTTGACGAATGCTTTTGCAGCTCGATTAATTACCGTACGTTTGGCCATTTCCTGAGGAAACTTATTCTGAACATTTTTCGTTTTGGCTTGGCTCCAACTAGCATCAATTTCCTTTTTAGTCATGGTAGTTAAGACCTGTTCGTTATCTGCTTTTTCTATAATGCAGTAAGCACCAATAATTTTATTGTCACGGTGAGAAAAATCAGTTTCGTGACTGACCAGAACTTCGCGACCGTTCTTGATAGCGATCTTGAATTCATCGCCTTCAAAAATTACGTTAGCCCAAACATCTTTTACCTCGGATAGACGCTTCAAAACGGCTTGTGTTCCAAAATAAGAACGAGTCATTTTTAATTGAGTTTGGTAAGGAACGAAATAACATTGTGTTTTAGCTGGCGATAAACCTTGAACGACCATATCTAGCAACGAATTAGCGATTGACTCTTTCGTACATTTCTCCAAAAGATTTCCTCCCGGAGCATTTGACATAGCGAAAAAAGCAGATTTCAAAGCATTAGCTGGGCTATAAGCTGGTGGCAAAGCTAAGCCGTCCTGTTGCATTGCAGCCACTTTCTGATTCACTGTGTCAGTTATATCTTTCTGTAAAACAGCTGGTGTATTATGATTTGTCATGAATTTAACTCCCTTTTATTTGATATAATTATTTCTGAGGTGATTATATTGGCTAAATCTTTAGACGCTGTAGCGATAAAAGAGGTTTCTCAAGTTCTCGGTGAATACACTACGGGATCAGAACTTACCAAAATTTTTTCTAGGCTGGATTACTTTGATCATGATGCTGTTGCGCGAAACTTAAAATTAAGTACTAAATGGAGACGTATCGAAAATACTCTTTTACATGAATGTACTAACAGAAAATCATCAAAACCCGTGTTCAGTCTTTGTCAGCAGATATTGAACCCAGCATCATTCATAAAAACTCCTGGATTGTGGTCTAATGCTCGACAGGAATTGAACGGTATATTACTTTTTTATGGTTATCAACTAAACGATCTAGGTAAGATCGAACTTACTGAGACAGTAGAGAGCTTTTCAGAGGCTCAAAGACGTTTGTTATCATTTGAGAAGAAAATTTCTTTGTATGATATCCATCCTGAAATAGAAAAGTACTGTAGAGAAGAGTTGTTCTCTGAAAACTATTTCCATGCCATATTAGAATCTAGCAAAGGCATTCTTGATAGAGTCAGATGTATATCTGAATCAGACAAAGATGGATCAACCCTCATTAATGAAGTTTTCATCGTAAAAAGGCCTATTGTGTTAATTAAAGGAAACATGCTTAGTTCTCTGACTGAATTAAGTGAATATAACGGATTGAAAAGCCTGTTGAATACCATTGTTTACATGTATCGAAATCCTAAAGCACATGAACCAAAGTTGTATAATCAAAGTTCTGAAACCGATGCACTGACAGCATTTACATTGATGTCTTTAGCACATCGTATTCTTGATAATTGCATCAATGTCAGAGATTTGAGTTAGTGCACATTCGGTAATTTTTGATGTTGCTTCAGCTAAACGAATAACTCGATTTGACACACGAGAATTCTCGTATTCTTGTAATTTATCTAACTCCCTAGATAAATGTTCGTTTAGTTGAATCGCATTGCTTAGTAAGTCCTTTTTCAAATATTGTGATGGACCTGCTTTTTTTTCGTCTAAAATAGTCTCCATTATTTGTCATCCTTCCAAAGTAATCTGTATGGTTCTTTCTGGGCGCCAACCATATAGATTGGATACTTATCAGCCCAATCGGTATGCCCTAGTTCAGATAGCCTTGATTCAACGTCTTCGTAAATTGTTTCTAATGATTCAAAAAGCCCAATAAATACCTTTTCGTGTTTTACCACGACATAAACAAATGCTTTCATTATTCGATCCCTCCAAAGTCTCGTTCGATTTCATCCATGATTTCCAATTTCTTGCGGTTAAGATCCGCTTTCATAAGAGCGACAATATTTTTAATTAATCCTGTATATTTTCCTTTAGCGTTTAATTCAAATGAAGATGTATAAAATCCAGTGCCAATTTTGATATTAAAGAAATCGTCTGGTTCGTTGTTTAAAATACTTCTCAGTGTTCGATCTAATTGTTTCTCAAATTTATTTATTTCATCTATCTCAGCTAACAGTCGTTCCAGTTGGTGTATTTTTTGTTTGTAGAGTTCTAGCTTTTCCACTTTCTATACCTCGACTTTCAGTTTTTCGTCTGCTGTTACTTGTAGTTCGATCATCTGTGATTGAATCGGAATCAGTGTATTAACTGATTCAGCATTATCAATAAATAGCGGCATAGTGATACCAAGCTCACGGGAAAGCGTGTTGACGATATCAAGATCGCAGTTGATCCGAGCGCCATTGTTCAAGCCAGCATTGTATTCAACGCCGTTGAAGGTTGCCTCGCACATTTCCTTAATACCTTCGTTTTTCTGAACATCAAAAAGCTTCCACTTCACAATCTCAAACTTGGCATTGATGGACTCCTCGATTCGTTCAACTTTCTTACGAGTGAACTCTTCTAAAAGCCAGAGGTCCTTCTCAATTTGCTGATTCTGCTCTTTAAACGACTTATCCATGTATTTCAGCTCGGACAATCGTTTATCATACGAATCAGCCGTTTCAAACTTCTGCAAGTCTTTTTGCAAGCAGGCTAAAATTGATTTGTCGGATTCGATATCAGCTTCGAGTTTTTCCACCTCAGAATTGGAGTCTTTCTGCTTAGCCTTTTCCATTTCAACTTCCAGCTGCGTATTCTCAGCGATGATGTCTTTATAGACCTGAGACTCCTCAAATTTGCCTTGCTTGTTCTTTTCGTAGATCAGATCGTTATTGATTTTATCGAGCTGAGATTCTGCAGCCTTAAACGCTGTACGCTTTTCGCTGAGACTCGTCTGAAGTTTTTTGATCTCGACCTCAAGCTTGTCTGCATCCTGTCTAGTCGCTTTACCAACTTCAATATTTTTTTCAAGCTTCTCAGACTGCTGCTGGTTGAAATCGGACTTGATTTCTTCAATCTTTTCAGTCGGCAGGTCCTGATTGCAGGTGGGACAAACAGTCTGATGATCGTCGAACGTTTCAGCCTTAATGCTCTTGTATTTTTCAAGATGCTTCTCAAGAAACTCGCGCTTCTCCTTCAATGCTTCTTGCTGCCGGTACTCTTCACTTTCTAACTTAGAAATATCAGTACGCAACAAGCTAACAGCTTCATGCTGCTTGTTGAAGTCTTCTTGCAGTGAAGACGTTGCAGCAAAGACGGTCGTTTGAAACTTTGTTTTTTCATCAATAAGTTTTGCTCGGAGATTCGCTTGCTTCTCCGTTAGATCGTTCAACTCTTTATTGACGTTGCCAGCTTTAGCATCTACTAGCCAAGATTCTTTCTCTTTGATCAGGAGGCTCATTTCGTCGATGTTTTTTTCTAGACTTGCTTTGCTATCAGGTAGACCAAGCTGGGAACGCATATCGGTTACTTCCTGAATGCGGGCCGGCATCCCCTCGATAGACTTCTTAACTTCGGTCTTTTGACCAGCAATAATTTTCTTCATTTCGTTAATGGTGTGATCTTTCAAGACAAGCGGTAATTCTTTCAGCGTTGGATCACTGGCGATGATTTCTTCGTCAGTTAAACCGGTCATGCCAATTAGCGTTTCGCGGCGATCCTTCCAGTTCAGATTCATAAAGAAAGAAGAATTGGAGAGCATTTGTAAATTGGTTTCTCCGCCTAACTCCTGAATGTAGTCTTTCCAATCTTTTTCCTTCGTTGGTACTGTATCAATGAAATACTTTGTAGTGTCGCTGCCTCGCGTTTTATCAAGTTCACCCTTTTTAGTAGTCCACCGCTCCTGCTGCACTCGTTTAAGCATCACTTGCTTGCCGTCAATGTACAATTCAGCTTCGACAGTAGGCTCTAACCCCAGCAGCTCGTTGTTGTTTTTATCCAGCGGCTTGGGATTGATCTTTGCTCCTTGCGAGTCTTTACCAAACAGGAGCCATTGCAGCCCGTCAGCCAATGTTGTTTTACCAGCACCGTTGCGGCCAGTGACGACAGCAGCAGAACCGTTAAGGTCAAGCTCAAAGCTTTCAATGCCCTTGAAATGCTTATACGACATTTTTTTAATCAGAATCTTAGTCATCAGATGTCCCCCTTAAGAATTCTTTTCAATGCATTCTCAAAATCTTCTTTTGTCTCAACGACAAAGGTGTGCATCTTTTTTTCTGGATTTTCAAAATAATTAGTGTAGTCAATAGTCCCGTTAGCGACGTCTTGCAAAGCTAAACAGCCAGCACAGTTGCATACTTTTGCTTTCATTGCATCGTCGTGCAATGATCCCTGAATCGCTATATAGTTAGCTGCCAAGCTCATTGAGTAACCAGCTGATACACTCTGCGTCTTCACGTTTTCTCCTGGAGCAGTGTATGCTAAAACCAATCCCCCTTTTGTCCCTTGGACTAACTGGTGAAGTTCTTCAATTTTGTTCTTAATAATTTCCTGGTTTGTTTTCATGTGATATAATCTCCTTAGGTTAATTGTATTTTTTTGCTGGACTCGTTGGCGGACGGGGACCAGCCTTTTTTTGTCGCCTTTGATAAACCATCTCTAATGCCTCCCGAAAATCATCATAGTCAATAAGCAAATGATCAGAACACCGTTTAACAATAGACTCATATAACAAACGGCTTGTACCCTTCTAATGCGAAACCTTTGACTGTTTGCCAATTTAGCAAGCCACATCTTATTCACTTGGTCACTCCCTTAATTACTAGATACACTCCCAACGAAACAATAATCGCTAAGAAGAAGGAAACAAGAATTAAAATCCTCTTCAACCGATCTTTAAATCGGGCATTAATAAAAATAGATGCTAGTGCTACAATCCAGACCATAAATGCAAAGACTTCATTTGGCATTAGATTTTACCTCGGCTTTCTTACCTTCACTTAAGCACCTTAAAATAATTGCGGCACACACATCAGGATCAGAGCATCCGTAAACAATAATCCCTCCACTTCGCAACTTGATCTTGATTTCCAAAAGGTTACGCCCCTTTCCCTTTTCTAAATTGATTTTTATGTTTCCAATCTAAAAACTGATCGAACAAATCAATACGTATAGTAGGAACTTTATAGGTAACTAGCCTATAGCCCTCTTTAAAATCTGAATGAGATTTAAACTCAGACAAAAGCTTTTGGAAAGTAGATTCGTGTTCCTCGTAACCAAAATATAGACGTGCTTGTTCCTTAGACATCCAAAGCTGATCTAATGCAACAACCTCACCAATGACCATTTTTTCGCTCATTATTTCTCCTCCTACCTGATTTTGTAATCAGAGATAATTTGCAATACAACCTGATTCGATTTCTTGTTCTTCAACTTTCCATTTAGATAATTGGTTAAATCTTGTGGAGTGAGTCCATAAACTGCTGCCAAATCCCGTATGGAGATATCTCTTTCCTCTAAAAACCGAAGAATTTTCTGTCTTCCTTCATCTGTACTAGGCATTATCGTTCCTCCTTATTTTTTTGTGTAAGATAGTTAGTAAGAAAATTACACAAAACTATTGACTTTTTTACACGTTCGTATAGAATGAAACCATAGTTAAATAAACGTGTTATCACAACCTTTTTATTAAAACCGTCGCCAAACCGTTTGATTATAAGGGTGTTGTTTAACTGCGTTTTTTCTTACTAAATATCTTACGAGTATTACTTTATTACTTTTCGTATAAAAAGTCAACACAAAAATTTACGAATCGTATAGAATGCTTCGGCAAAATCGGAGGAAAGCTTGATATGACAGTATTTGATAGAATAAAAGAATTATCCAAGCGACAAGGTAAGAGCGTTTCAAAAGTTGCTTTAGACTTAGGTTTTAGCGAAAATTTATTTTACCGATGGAAAAAAAGTGAACCTAAAGCTAAAGATTTAGAAAAAGTCGCTGACTACTTTCACGTATCTT
The DNA here is from genome assembly GCF_017377655.1 of Candidatus Enterococcus ferrettii. GTDB lineage: Bacteria > Bacillota > Bacilli > Lactobacillales > Enterococcaceae > Enterococcus_A > Enterococcus_A ferrettii. The sequence goes on along the minus strand of NZ_JAFREL010000069.1, from coordinate 68,881 downwards.
TGGACTATCTTTTAGGTCGTACAGATGACCCTTATAGTGGTTTATCTCCAGAGCAGAGAGAACTTACCGTAGAGGAAGCTTTAAACTCTGTCATGAGCTATGACGGAGAGCCTCTAACTGATAACGATAGAGAAATTCTAGCAGGCATTATCGAAGCCTACCTTGAGAAAAAGAAGGGATAAAGAAGGTGAGTCTGTTGGATAGTCGCATAAAAAAAATCGTTGACACTTTAAAAGTCGCCATACTGTATCGTGGTGGAATGGATAAACCTGGACATTATATAGCAGCTATTAATACTATAGTTTTAAAAGAAGGTTTAACTGAACAGGATGAAATGCGTGTTCTTTTGCATGAACTAGGACACGCTTCTAAACATCACAAGAATTACTATCTTTATAACTTAACCTTCTCACTGCGTTCAAAAATGGAGTCAGAAGCAGAACAATACATGATCAAAACGATGTTGGATCAGTATCTTTCAGCTCCTGATATCGATGTTCTTCACTTTAATTACATGAAATTTATAGAAAACAACGAACTAGATCCGAAATACGAATATGTGGTTCGCGAAATGGTACTAGACTATTTGTATCATGCAGGTTCTGCCTAATCTTTTTTACACCCAAATAAAGAACGTACGTTCTTGTGAACCGTTTCATTTGTTCGTTACATAGAAAAATCTTTAAGGAGTTGGAACAAAAATGTGGATTGAAGAATTATCAAATGGAAAGTATAAATATTTCGAGCGTTATACTGACCCTTATACTGAAAAGAGCAGGAAAGTGGCTGTTACTTTAACAAGTAAGTCAAATCAAGCTAAGAAACAAGCAACACTAGAATTACAAGACAAAATTCAGCGAAAACTTGAACTAAAGGAACAGACGAACTTAAAATTAAACGAACTTTTAGATAAATGGTGGGAGCATCACAAACAGACGATTCGGCAATCATCCCAAGTTAATTATGAGAAGCTCTTAAAATACATCAAGCAAAACATTAATACAGATGCTTTGATTCGTAACACCGATACAAAGTTCTATCAGGAGTTCTTTGATTCCTTGACACAGTCCTACGAGTATAAGAAAAAATTCAGAAGTGTTTTAAAAATGGCATTAGACTATGCTGTTGATCTGGAAATGATTCAAGTCAATCCAGTTACTAGAACTAAGATTCCAAGACCAGCACTTACAAAAGAGACCTTCGACACAGTAGAAGAAAGATACTTAGAAGACGAGGAAATGCAGCGGCTGCTTAGTGTCTATTACAGCACCTTTCAGAGCGTTCACCATGGTCGGTTAGCTGAATTTATGTATTTGACCGGGTTACGTGCAGGAGAGGCTATAAGCCTAACTGTTGACGATTATGATAGAGAGAAACATTTAGTAAAAGTAACCGGAACGTTAGACTATTCCAATGGTTACAAAGATGCCACGAAAGAACTTCCAAAGACCATTGCTTCATTCCGCGAAGTGGACCTTTCTAATCGGTCGATTGAAATCATTGAGGAATTGATATTAGAAAATCAGGTGAAGTTTAACAAAAAAACACAGTATCTTTTTGTTGGTAAGACCGGTAAACCAATTCAGATTAATTCTTTCAACAACTCTCTCAAGACTATGAATGATAAATTAGGTAAAGATCGTATCAACAAACGAATGTCTAGCCACATCTTCCGCCACTCTCACATTTCACTTTTAGCAGAGTTGAATATTCCTATTAAGGCAATCATGCAGCGCGTTGGCCATGCTGATGCAGATACAACAATGAAGATTTATACCCATGTTACTAAGAAGACAAAAGCTAGTATTGTTGAAAAACTCAATTCTAAAGGTAAATAGCTTTGCCCCTTCAATGCCCCTTTTTAATTTCGGCAAATAAAAAAGCAAGCTCGAAAGCTTGCTGTTAAGCGATTTTATTCAGACACATGCCGGATCCTGCTTAGTGCTGCTTCCTTCCAGATCTGACACAATTCACAAGCCCGACATTGTCCTAGCCTTTCGGCAAAAATTAGTATAACAAATTCTAGTCTTCTTGGCTAGTCTTTTTCATTTGTTTTTTCTTTTCTCGTAAATGCTGAAAAAAATTAGTTAGTAATTTTCCGCAGGTTTCTTCTAAAATACCGCCTTCTACGTAGGCGCGATGATTAAATCTTTCATCTGTTAATAAATTCATTAAGGTCCCAGCTGTTCCGCCTTTTGGATCAAATGCACCAAAATAGACTTCCTCTATCCTCGACAAGATCATTGCACCGCTGCACATAGGACAGGGCTCCAGGGTGACAAACAGTTGGCATTCTTCTAAGCGCCAGCTGTCCAAACCTTTGCAAGCTTCACGGATCGCGAACATTTCAGCATGACTAGTCGCATCCTGACTGTGCTCCCGCAGATTATGGCCACGACCAATGATTTCTTTATTATGTACAATAATCGCTCCAATTGGTACCTCCGCAATCCTCTCAGCCTTCTGAGCTTCCTTAATTGCTTCTTGCATGTACTCATTTTTTTCTTCTTCAGTAAATGAACTGATTCGTTCCACACGCTTCACCTCGTTTTTAACTTTAGCATATTTTACGCAAAAGTCAGTAAAAATTTTACGATATTCAGACTTATGACTGATTTTAAAAAAACTTCTTGGTTGTATGATAAAGGTAGAGTGATTTAGCAAGGAGGGGCTAGCATGAGAAAATATAAATACGGACTTCTTTTCCTTCTATTTGTAGTGAGCTTCTTATTGATACAGCCTCACTTAACCAAGGACTGTGTCCATCGCTGGGCCTCAACCGCTGACCACTTCAACCCTTTCGTCAAAGAAGAGAAGGTTTATATCAGAACGGCTCACAGCTCTGATTCAGTTATCGCACGTACTACCCAAGAAGAACCAGTCTACGTTACCACCAGCTATGACAATCATGGGCAAGCTAGAAAAATCAGCTACCAGGAATTGAATAAACATGTTGCTTCCGGACGTTATCTAGAAGTGGTCACCAAAGGACAAAACGTTCGCAGCTGGCGAGAGATTTTACCAGCTCAAGTTCCCGTAAAGGCACGTGATCAGTTACGTTAGCTTTAAACATAAAGACACCTGTTACCAGCTTTGTACTCGCTGGTAACAGGTGTTTATTCATTAATCGATTACGTTTTCCACAAAGCCCATAATCTTATCTTTCAAATCATCCGTAGTTTCTTTGATGGAATCACCGTATACCGAGACACGTTTCTTCCCATCTTTGATCTTACCAAGGATGTTCATCAGGTTGTCTAAATCATCGTCAGATAGCTTGTCGACGATGTCCATTACTTTCTCATTGCCGTCGAATTTATCACTCACAAACTTTTTCACTTTATGGCGATTCGAAACATGACGGGCCTTGTCCAGAATCTTGCCAGAGGCAATCACTGCTGTGGCAACGCTAGCTACCGCAATGACACTTACACCGATCTTAATTTTCGTTGCTCTTTTCATGGGTATCAGCTCCTTTATTTGCTAATTTAATCATACCACACTCTAAAGATGAACAATAATAAGAACTCTCTCTTTTTTACTTTGAAAGTAATAGTAGTTAATTCTCGATCGGCTTGCTATACTGAATAGAAAAAAAGGAAAAATTATGATCATTAACGAATACCTTGCTTCTCATCCAAAATTCCAACAAGCCAAACAATACAGCTTAAAGCACTTGTCAACAATTGATGGCGAAGGAATTATTGATCACGAAGCCTTCGACCTTTCCCAAAAAGTCTATTTAGCTACCTTAAACGATCAAATTATCGGCTTCCTGCTAATCGCAGAGGAGGGACTGTTGGAAAAATTAGCTAAGGACAATTTATTCGAACCACAACCACTGAAGGGACTGTTAATTCAACAATTATTCGTTGATCCTGATTTTCGCAAACGAGGCGTCGCCCAGGCACTTCTTGCCGCAGCAGAGCAGTTGGGAGAGGCTCTTTATCTCTATGTCAGTGATAAGAATCAGTTAGCCAAAAATTTCTATGTTCAAAGGGGATTCGTCCCTATCGGCGTATATGAAACGCCACAACACAATGATTTTAGCGATTTCAAGGCATTTTTATTAATGAAGCCTACAAAAAAGCTGTAAACATCCTAGTTAGATGCTTACAGCTTTTGTTTAATTTCGATTACGATTGCCACCAAATAGTAGAATTAAACGCAGCAATTGCAAGAAGGTTGCTAAGGCTGCCGCAACGTAAGTCATTGCAGCGGCTGTCAGTACTTTACGAGCTGCTTGTAATTCATCTGGTTCCAGCATATTGCCATCTCGCAAAATCGCTAGTGCCCGTCGAGAAGCATCAAATTCCACTGGTAAAGTAACCAATTGGAAAACCAACGCTAACGAAAAGGCTGCGATCCCGATATTAATCAGTGTTGAGTTCCAACTCATGAATACTCCAATCAAAATAATTGGAAAAGCAATCGTTGAGCCAAAATTAGCAACTGGCACAATTGCGTGTCGAATTCTCAAGGGAGCATACCCCTTCGCATCTTGTACTGCATGACCACATTCATGGGCAGCAACACCAATTGCAGCAACTGAAGTAGATTGTGCAGTGGCTTCTGACAAGCTTAACATCTTATTTCCACTGTTATAATTATCCGTTAGATCCCCTGCGATCTGCTGTACACCGACATCGTTGATTCCCTGATTTTGCAAAATATACTGGGCAGCTCGTGTTCCAGTCAGTCCGTTACGACTGCGCACTTCGTCATATTTACGAAATGTGGAATTGACATAAGCTGAAGCAGCACCGCTAATCACCAATCCGAGGATAACTAAAAAGAAAGTCGGATCAAAGAATCCAAATCCATAGCCGTACATATACATTTCCCCTATCTTATCTTTCTATTAATAGTGTAACAGAAAGCAATGAAAAAAGTGTGAAGCTGGCCCTAAGAAACTCTCTAGAGCTTTTTAACAAATTCAGATTTCAATTTCATAGGACCAAAGCCATCCACTTTGCAGTCGATATCATGGTCGCCTTCAACTAAGCGAATATTTTTGACTTTTGTTCCTTGTTTAATCGGATTAGAAGCCCCTTTCACTTTCAAATCCTTAATCACTGTAACGCTGTCGCCATCCTGTAAAAGGTTGCCGTTGCTGTCTTTGACAACGAGTCCTTCTTCAGCAGATGCCTCTGCGTCTTCTTTCCACTCATGTCCACATTCTGGGCATACAAACATATTGCGGTCCTCGTACGTATATTCTGATTGGCATAGCGGGCAATTTGGTAATGACATGTCTTGTCTCCTTTTTTGTTTGATGCTTTATTTTAGCGAAAAAAGCCCTCTTTGAAAAGGGCTGCCCTCACTTTCTTTCGTTTTTGCACGAACTCACTCTATTTAACTTATGTAACAAAGCTAGTTTGTCCAGCCGAACATCCTAAAGAGTGCCGTCCTTGGCTAAGCGTCAACATTGGTGAATTCTCTCTATGCTAAAAAAAAGACGGCTTCCCTCTAAAGAAAGCCGTCCTTCTCTTATTTACTAACTAATTCGCCAACAATATCATTCGCACTTACTTCTTTTGCTGCTTCAATCGTCAACTGTTCTACTTTTTCACCATTTGTAAAGGCCACAATCATGTCGGTTTTCTTTCCAGCCGCTTTAATTGCTTCCAAATCGGCTTGAGCGATCATTTGACCGCGTCCAACCTGTTGTCCCGCTTTTACATAAACAGTAAACGGTGTTCCGCCAAGATCCACTGTGTCTAATCCCATGTGAAGCAATACTTCAACACCAGTAGGAGTAGTAATTCCTACCGCATGTTTCGTTGGGAATACACTGGAGATCGTACCAGCTACTGGTGAAAAGATTTCGCCAGATACTGGCAAAACTGCATAGCCATCACCCATCATTTTCTCTGAAAAGACATCATCAGAAACTTCAGTAATCGGTAGTAATTTACCGTTGGCTACTGCAAATAATTCTTGATTCTTCGACACTGCTTCTACAGCTTCTTTCTCAACAGCGGCATTCGCTGTTCCAGCACCGCCGTGATGCAGACGATTCATTTCATCGGCTACAAATTGTACTTCCGTTCCGACGATTACTTGAATATTTTTATCATCGATCACCTTCAGACCAGGTACTCCAGTTGCTTTAATCTTGCTTTGGTCAACAGCACCAGTATCTTGTACTTGCATACGAAGACGAGTTGTACAATTGTCAATTGTCGTTACATTGGTAGCCCCACCTAGTGCATCATAAATCTTTTGCGCCATTACAGCATGTTTGCTATCTCCAGTAGTATCAATATCTGGCATTTCTTCTCCATCGCCTTCTTCACGTCCTGGAGTCATTAGATTGAACTTAGTGATAGCAAAGCGGAAACCAAAGTAATAGATGCAGGCAAAAACCAAGCCTTGTAAAATTAACATCAGCGGTTGGTTTGCCACTGGGTTTTTCAAGGATAAGAAATAATCAACAAATCCTGCACTGAAGGCAAAACCAGCTGTCCATTGGAAGAATGCACTTACTGCTAAAGACAATCCAGTGAAAATAGCATGCAGGACATATACAGGCCATGCAACAAACATGAAAGAAAATTCCAGAGGTTCAGTAACACCTGTAAAGAAGGAAGCAAACGCCGCTGCAATCATTAAAGAAGCCGTTACTTTTTTCTTTTCAGGTCTTGCACATTGATAAATCGCCAATGCTCCTGCTGGTAAACCGAACATCATCACTGGGAAAAAGCCAGCCTGATACATACCAGTTTTCCCTACAATTGCTAAACCTTCATCAATAGCTTGCTGACCAGCTAAGAAATTCCCGATATCGTTGATTCCTGCTACATCAAACCAGAAAACAGAGTTTAATGCATGGTGTAGCCCTGTAGGTATGAGCAGCCGATTAAATAGCCCATACAAGCCAGCCCCGATAAATCCTAAACCAGAGATTCCTTCACCTAGTGTTACTAGCACGTTGTAAACTACTGGCCATATGAACAATAGGGCCCCAGAAATCACTAACATTCCTACTGCCGACATGATAGGTACTAGCCGTTTTCCGCTAAAGAACGACAAGGCCATTGGAAGCTTTACTCCACTAAAGCGATTGTACATTTCCGCTGCGGTAAGACCCGCAATAATCCCTACAAATACATTATTCCCCATACTGTTAAATGCAGGATTTACATCTGCGATATCTCCAAGGCCTAGTAATAGCTGAACTGAGGCCGGAGCTAAAACGGCTTTAGGTACTAAGTATGCAACCAGCCCTGCTAGAGCAGCAGCTCCATCTTTATCTTTCGACATCCCTAACGCTAATCCGACTGAAAACAGCAATGCCAAATTGTCTAAAATTGCCAATCCACTATTCATCAAGAAAGTGGTAGCTGCATTGGATACACCCATTCCCACAATCCAGTTAGCGATCCCTACTAAAATTGATGCTGCTGGTAAAACAGCCACCGGTAGCATCAATGAACGACCCATTCGCTGCATATAAGCTTTCATTATTTATTCTTCCCCTTTAAAATCATTTTTTGCCCCCCGCAATCGCTCTACATGAATCGCCAGATAGCCTAACTCCTCTGTAGTGATTGCCAGCTGATAATTTTTCATTAAAAAAACTCGAATCTTTTTAGCAATTTGGTAGCTTTCCGTATACTTGCTGCGAACCATCTCAATAATATCCATGTCCAGAGAAGCATAGCGCTGTTTTTGATACCGCTGTAAAAGTAAACGCAGGTGGTTAGCTAAACGAGAATAATCTAAGGCCATTTCCTTTGAATAGATATCAACACCCACCTCTTCGGCAATAATGTTGATGACTTCAGAAATAATCGTCACTTCACGAATACTAGAGTAATTATTGCTTTTCCCCATACGAGCACTGTGAATATGAATGGCAATATAACCCGCTTCGTCGTACCCATAAGGAATGCTTAACGTGCGATTTAGATAATCCACTGCCCATTGTGCAATAGCAAATTCTTCATTGTACAGAACCTCAATTTCACTTAACAACTTATTACGAATGACAATGCCATTGGTGATATTTTGTGCCGCAAAAGCAATGTGATCCGTGAGTGCAACAAAAATATGCTCGTTTAATTTTTCCATTAGGACGGTTTCCGCATGATCGATAATATGCTCAGCCGCAAAGAAATACTTCTCATCAATTTGATTCAATAAGTTCTGTAACTTTTGCTGTCCTTCCGGCTCCATAACGAACAAATGCTCGACATCCTTAGGAAAAATCAAGTCATTCTTTTGCTTGCTGAAGCCTACCCCTTTGCCTATAGCTACCTTCTCTTCCCCATGATCATCTACCAACACTGCATTTTGATTCAAAATCTTTTTAATTTTCATACTCTTCCTCATTCTGCAGAATTTTTTACTATTTCAACTAGTTCTTGGCCAAAGAAAAAGACATGGAAGAAACACAAGGTCGCTTCCTTGTGAGTTCCTTCCATGCCTAGTATGATCTAGTCACATGAAACAGTATTTGTTAACAATTCTAATTGTATAGACCAATAACCATTTTGTCAACCGCTTTCTTGAAAAAAATTTAACGCGTAAATTCTGCACACAAAGCCTGTAATTCTCGATAGATTTCCGCTCGCTCTTTATCATCATGAGCATTGGCACCACTGGCTAAGGGATGTCCGCCGCCATGATGTTTTTTAGCTAACTCATTGATAACCGGCCCTTTTGAACGCAATCGTACACGGTAGTAGCCTTCTGGTTGTTCAACAAACAACCCCCAAGCCAGTACGTGATCAATCACTCCAGGCAAAGGAACCAACGAAGAGGTTTCCGAATCCACAATATCATATTTTTTCATAATTTCTTGGCTCAATACAACTTGTCCCGCACCATTTTCATCTACTTCTAAATTCTGATACAGATAACCTGAAAGTTTTGCGACCTTCAAGGAAATCTGTTCAATTTCACGATTCAGCTTAGTCGCGTCAAAGTCATGATCTACCAATTTAGCTGCTACTCTCAGCGTATGTGAGGTAGTAGCTGGATACAAGAACCGTCCTGTATCACCCACAATACCACCGTACAAAAGACGAGCTGCATTTTCATTTAATTTCAGATCCTGATCAAAGGCAAAATCTGCAATCATCTCACTGCAGCTGCTCGCTTTAGTGTTCACCCAGACAATATCACCATAGGGATCATCGTTGGGATGGTGATCAATTTTAATCAGCTTGTCACCTAAAGAAAAGCGTTTATCACTGACTCTTGGTGAGTTGGCAGTGTCAGTTACGATTACTAAAGCATCTTGATACAAACGATCTTCGATAGTTTCCATCTCAGCTAAAAATTCTAGCCCTTCGACTGATCCGCCAACTTGGTAAACTTCCTTTTCAGGAAAATTGTAGCGCAGGATTTCCGCCAGTCCAACCTGAGAACCAAGGGCATCTGGATCTGGACGTTGGTGTCGATGGATAATAATCCGGTCATATTCTTTAATTGCTGCACTAATTGCTTCCATTGTTTTCATAGTATCCTCTTTCTAAGAACGCTCCATTACTTGGCAAACCACTAAGGCCTTAGCCACAATCACATTATCAATGTAGACTTCCAAATCTAATTTCGCTGAACGGCGACCAAATTCTAATATTTTCGTTCGAATTTCAATTTCGCTTTCCAACTGAATGAGACGTAAATAATGCAGGTTCATCTGCTCAATTAAAGTATTCCGTCGTTGATCAATCATCAAAGTACGTTGGGCCACATTGGCTAGCAGCTCACTTAATACCCCAAATGAAATCGTTCCGACACTATTGACCATTTGCGGACTAACCTCGAATTTAAAATAAGGTACATCTAACGGATTACCTTCTCGGTCGCTATCAATCATCACGATATCACCAACAATTTGGTCTGAAATGGTGTTAGACATCTGCGGCTGTCGCTGAACCAGTTGCATTGCCTTCATAACATCCTGACGGCTAACCATCCCCAATAAGGTTAAATCATCTTTGACTACTGGCATCATTTCCAGACCATCCCAGATCATGCGATGGCTGACAGAAGCCACACTCATATTCGTTTTAACCACGATCGGTTCTCGGGTCATCACCCGATCAAGCAGCTGATTGTCTGCTTTGCCTAAAATATCCTTGGCAGTCACGATGCCAATTACCCGCATATTTTTATTTACAACTGGAAAACGTGAATGACCAGTCTCATCAGATAATGCTTGATAACTAGCAATCGGTTCGCCTGCCTGCAAATAATGAGTCTTTTCTAAAGGCATATAAATATCGCTGACCTGCATGATATCTTTTTTAATTAGCTGGTCGCTTAACGCACGGTTAATCATTGTAGCTACAGTAAAGGAGTCATAGGTCGTACGTAAAACCGGCAATTCCAATTCATCCGCCAACTGCGAAATTTCTGGTTCTGTGTCAAATCCTCCAGTAATCAAAACAGCTGCGCCATCTTTTAAAGCCAATCGTTGCGCACCTAGCCGGTTTCCGACGATCAATAATGATCCCGGTGTAATGTAGCGCTGCATTGCTTCTTCTGTCATTGCCCCGATAACAAATTTATTTAGATCTTTATCTAATCCACTGGCACCGCCTAAAACGTCGCCTTCAATAATTCGAACCACTTCACCAAAGGTTAGGCGTTCAATATTTTTCTTTAATTTGCGTTCGATTCGGATCGTTCCCACCCGTTGAATCGTCGAAACCAATCCGATATTCTCCGCATCCTTGATGGCCCGATAAGCCGTTCCTTCACTGACACTCAAGTTCTTGGCAATGCTGCGGACTGAGATGCGCTCACCCACGGGCAAACTTTCAATGTGTTCTAAAATCAAATCATGTTTAGTTGCCACTGCTACTCCTCCTGTTTTCCTTTTCCATTAGTACAGTTTCATCTTTTTTAGTATAACAGAAGGGGTCAAAAAAAAGAAGTCACCTGCAAGTTTTACAACTAAACAACTGACTTCCACTGATTATTTCACTATATTTTCAATTTCAGGGTGTAACAGTTCCAATAAATCATGCGCAGCTAATTCAACAGCTTTGCCAATTTCACCGCTAGAAACAATCACCTGTTCATACTCCCGGATGCTATCATCAAAAACCATTGAGTATTCAGGATGATTTAAGTGAATGCCGATTGGTGTATTCGCTCCATGTTCGTATCCAGTATGTTCCAATACAAATTCCATTGGCGGTAAGCCGATTTTACGGTTCCCAGTTACTTTCGCTGCTTTCTTATAATCCACTCGTGCATCCAAGGGAACAACTGCGATTATTACGCCTGTCTTATTCCCTTTCATAACTAGCGTTTTAAAGATTTTGTTGTGATCCGCAGGTTCTTCAGTTAAGACTGCAGTTCCATCCGCTTGCTCAACTGGCAGCTCATGGACAGTAAAATAAATCCCTTTTTGGGTTAAATAAGCTTCTACTTGATTCACTATTTTTTCTCCTTCCAAAGCCCCTCAGGCTAAATTGCTCCCGATTGCTAAAGTCTGCTTTTATAGATTTTTTCACGTAATCTGATTATTAAAGCCAAGTCAAACTTTCGAATTCTGCCGCTGTCAATCCAAATTTCTCAAAGGAGTTTGCAAGAATTTCTTTTAAATCAGCATTTTTATCATCCGTAGCTCTTATCAGAACATCGACGCCTGCAGGGGTTACCAAAGAAGCTTCAAAACGAATGACCAGAATTGTTTCGTTCTTGCCTGCCACAGACCAATGACTCCGCAATAATTTCAAAAGACCTTTCCCACGCCATTCAAACCCATTTTTAACAACCGTATCTATCCCGACAATAGATTTACGTTTACCATTTGGCTTTTGATACTCTACTAAATCCAGCAGACGCTCAGCTTCATTGCTAATCGCACGATAGGTGATGGAGGGATTGAGTCGTTTCCCTGAGAGCCACATAGGGAAATTTGACGCTTGAATCAACCATTTACCTTGAATGTCACTTACTGTATTTTCCATAGAATCCTCCACTGATTAACTGAGCCAATTTCTTAATTATCAGCCCTTATTCATCACTAATTTCAATGCAATTAAAAGCATCTGATACAACTAAGCATTCTTCTTTTTTCTGAATCGAACGGCAGAAATAACTAATGCAATAAAACACAATGCGAAGGAAGCGATAAAAGTAACGCGCATTCCAAAAACAAAAATATCTGGTCGATTGGCAATATACGTGGTTACTCGTTCCCCATAAGCTACACTCATTCCACCATAGAGAATCGTTGTTGCCAAGGCAATCCCAATCACCATCCCTAAATTCCGAGCAAAAGAATTCATACTACCCGCTACACCTAAATTCTCTTTGGTTACACTGCTCATAACCATCGTGTTGTTTGGTGACTGAAATAGTGCGTTTCCCAAGCCCATGATGGCTGTTGCAATAACAAAATACCAGATAGGTGTTGTTTCATTCATGAAAAAATACAAAATCTGAGTTAACGAAAGCATTGCTAAACCTGTAATAACTAGAATTGGTGAACCAATCTTGTCTGTAAGGTATCCACTGATGGGTGAACCTACTACCATTAATAACGGAAATACCATCAGTAAGAGGCCAGAATAACTAGCCGAAAGTCCACGTGCACTTTGTAAATAAAAGGGCATCACTACATTGACAAAAAAGTTCGAGGCAAAGATCAATACCGCTGTAATTAAGCTCATGGTAAACATTTTATTTTTAAAGATGGAGAAGACAATCAACGGATCGGTTTTCCGTTTTTCCACATATATGAAAAGGAGAAAAGCGATCAGTGCTAAGCCAAACAGGCCTAGAGGCAGCGCATGTAAATAACCAATTTCTTGGCCGATGAAGATGCTGCCGAAAAAGCTTATAATCGTTACCGCAAAGGTTCCGAAGCCCAAGAAATCGATCTTGCGTTTGGACATAGTTAAGTCTTTCGGCAGGAATTTTTCACCGATTAAAATGGTGATAATTCCCACTGGAACATTGATCCAGAAAATATAGGACCACGAAAATTGCGACAAAATCAAGCCGCCAATTCCTGGTCCAGCAATCGATCCCAAGGAAACAAATGCACCAATTGCCCCTAATGCCCTTCCGCGTTCCTGCATTGGGAAGACTTCCGTGGCTATTCCTGAATTAGTTGCCATGGTCATACTGGCACCAATGCCTTGAATCACGCGGCTAAACAGCAGAAACTCTAGCGAATGATTGAACCCGCAAAGCAATGAGCCCACCGTAAAAATGATGGTACCCATTCGATACACCTTAATCTTTCCAAAGCTGTCACCGATTTTACCAAACAGCAGCAGACAGGCACAAACAACGATTAAATAGATGGAAACCACCCATTCCGCCTCATTCATTGGTACATTTAAATCTCTTGAGATAGTTGGTAAAGCGATGTTCACAATACTAGAATCCAAGGTGGACATGAAAGCAAACAAGGCTACCGAGACTAATATCCACCAGCGATTTTTTTGTACCGATGGATCATCTTGATAAGTCCTCATATAAAACATCCTTCTTTCTAATCATTGTGATTATAACAAGTTTTTCAAAAAAATAGCAGCAATATGTTGCCACAGCTTACTGCAAGAGTTAGAACATGTTCTGATAAAAAAGAAGGAGTGGTTTATGATGGGCGAACTAAAGGTCCGAAAAATAGGCAATTCAGTTGGGGCACTTTCCCCTAATGAATGGGGCTTGCAGGATGGAGATGTCTTGGAATATACCAAAGAAAGAGGCAAGTATATTCTGGATGTTCAAAATGCTGCCAAGAATCATGATCGTCAGTTAATCGAGGAAAGCTTCGCTAATTTTGCAGCTAGGCACTTTTCAATCGAAGAACATTGGATCATCTTCTACCAAGAGACTGGGTTAAGTTCCATAGAGGACAAAGCATCCTCGTTTGTCCTCTATGGAAAAGGTCGCTTGTTATACGAGAAAACCTGCCTTTTTTATCCAAGGAAAATCCCTTGGAAACCATCAATACATTCTTTAAAACCCATCGCTTAATGGATTATCACCTGATGCGGCGAACCTGCCAATCGTTGAAGGCGTTACCCTCATTAAAGGTACCCATCGTGAATCAGCATTTTGCTTTGTTCCCAGTTGTTAAACCGGAAGAATCTAGCTGGTTCAATCCTTCAGCTATTGATTGCGTTCGAGAGGAGGCAGGAATCTGCTCTGTGACCATGACCCACGGGTTGACTCTGGAGCTGCCGATTTCCAAACGTTCATTAATCAATTTAGCCGGCAAGGCTGTCTATTCTTTGGCGACTTATCGGCAAGACTATGCCTCCAGTTTAAAATCAGATGGCTGTCCACTGGATTACGTTTCTCTTCCTGCTACACCAGTTGGACATCTGCTAAATAGCCAAGATTTGCTTCAACGCTGGCATATGAGTCCTGGCATGTTTTTCAATCATTACAAATTGGAGGAGCATTTACTTTGGTATCAACAACTAGCGGATTGCCCAGATATAGAGGCTCGGCTGTATTAGCTTAAAACGAAACAATCTGCTATTAATTAAAAAGATCGCTGCAGATTCTTGTTTTTAACTAAGGATCTGTAGCGATCTTTTTGGGAAAATTACTCTTATTATCCCCCCTGAATTTTCGATATAATTGTTTTCTTTTTGGTTCTATAGTTATTTTTACACTGTAACCGAATTTCCATCAGAAGCCTTTTTAGCCAATAATCCCTATCATAGCAGGATTATTGGCTATTCGTTGTTTTCACAAGACTTTTGCAAGTTTCCCTAGACTTTTGCTTTTAGTAAATTATACTTTACGATCAAATCAATAGTTTTGAAAAAAAATCGTGCAAAAGTCTCTGGTATTTTGTAAAAGTCTCCTTTTGTTTTTTTATTCCTTTGGTTTATTGTTTAGTCACCGGCCGGAACAAAAAATTATCTCATAGGAGGAACCCAAATGGTCCAACAATTAGGCACCAAATTACAAGTACAAATCGAACAAGCAGGCGAAGACAAACAAAAGAAAGTGAACTTCAGCAACATCGTCACAAACCCAGCAGAAGCAGACATTACAAAGTTAGGCGAAGTCATGGCTGATTTAGCGGGAGACGGCAGCAGCCTAGACAGCATCATTGTTACTAATCAAACTCGTGTCACTAAATAAACCTAAGGAGGAAACCACCGATGACTGAACAACCTTTCACTCAATACCAGCTGTTTCATTTAAAAAGTAACAAACTAGAAGAACAAATTGTTCATTACTATCAAGAAACCCAGGATAGTTCTGTGACGATTCAACTATTGTTAGCTATGAAAGTTCGCCATATGTTAGGCGAATCCGATTTTGAATTATTCCTGCAGGATTTAGTTAAGCATCTTTTTGCTAATAACCGGATTACTCGTGCCTTGCGCCGTTACTTTTATTTTTTTAGAGAATATTTTGAGGAAACAGAGTGGGAAATCCTGTCAGCTCGGTGTTTTCCACCTGCACATGGCACTACAGAATTAATGGAAGTCGTCCCGTCAACTGTTGAAGGAAATGAACAGGGTACTTTAGAAAGTTCCTGAAAAACTACTATATAAAGATAAACAAAACTAAGGAGAGAAAAAAACTATGTTTAAACTAGCAACCGTATTTGAAAATGCCGCAGGAAGAACCCATCGCTGGGGCTACAATGATCCAGATCCAACGAAGAGTCCAGAGGAAATCAAAACAGCATTAGAAACAATCACCACGTTAAATCTATTTCAGAAAGACGGAATCCGACAATTTACTAAGGTCGTTTCCGCGAAATTCGTTGAAACTATTGAAACACCGATTTTTGATCTATCGAAGCCAACACCAGAAGCTTATGTCGCTGATCCAAACAATATCTTTTCAGCTCATATTGTAGCTGAAGAAGCACCCCAAGTCTCTGAAGTACCTGTTTTAAATGAAATAAAACCAGAAGAAAATGTACTTGAAGAAATAATTC
Organism: Candidatus Enterococcus ferrettii; assembly: GCF_017377655.1. Lineage (GTDB taxonomy): Bacteria > Bacillota > Bacilli > Lactobacillales > Enterococcaceae > Enterococcus_A > Enterococcus_A ferrettii. The sequence continues at coordinate 52,986 of NZ_JAFREL010000069.1, read as the reverse complement.
AAGAGGAGGTTGTTGCGCCAAGAACGGCGGATACCACTGTTCAAGTGCCAGAAACAATGAAGTCAATTGAGAAAAAAGCGGTGGTGCCAACTACTTCTTTGAAGGCTCCTTTATTGAACTCTGATTCACTGGCAGCTGTTGTTGAGAAAGCAGCGCCTAATGAAGTTTCCGTTGCTGTAACAAGTGCTTCATTCCAACAACTGGAAACTGTGTCGAATGAAACAGAAAGTAACTCGCCAATAATCGATAATCAGACAATCCAGAAGCCCGTTAACCCAAGAAAGGCCCAAGTTGATCGAGTTCGAGCCTTTCACGAAGCCAAGAAGAAGAAGAAAGGCAAAAAGAAAAAACGCTAGAGTGATTTCCCATCCTACCCTTGTGGTTCGTAAAGGAGGTGATGCCTGACTTAGCAGTGTTTATGGCGATGGCTGAACTTCTATAAAGGAGGGATGCAAAAAAAATGCTTAACCTAGGAAAGGATTTCCCGCCATGACTGTGTATCAGGCGTTGACCTTGGCAATTGCCTTTGCGACCTTGATCATTACCCTTGATCGACACAACAAGAAATAATACCAAGCTCTACTCACAGTCACCGTCTTAAACGGTGCTTACTGAGGTGTTATGCGCGCAGCACCTCTGCTTTGAGTAGAAAGGTTCTACATAGTTGAAAGGTATTTTTTCTGTCAATATGCTGGTGATCCGCGATCTTTGATAATTGAATGAACCAGTTGTTTTTCTAGTGATGGATTGTTGTCATTGATTCCTTGAAGGGAGAGCCTTGTGTAGAGTTAGCTTTTAGATTGTGTTTCATTTTTGCTTATTTGTGGCTTTAGTCTGTCAGTAAAGATTGGCGTTACTGTTTGTTCTTGAGACTACTTCTATGGAGGGAGCGCTATACTTTTTAAGCGGAAAATGCTATTATAGGGGTGTAAAAGGAGCATGCTGGTAACATGCCCCTAATGCTAACTTGAACACCGTTTCAAGAACGGCAGCTACAGAAATTCTAGTTAAAGAAAATAACCGTAGCTTGGTATCGCTGAACGGTTATTTTCTTTTGTCTTTTAGTTCAATTAAAGCTACAACTACGCCGACAAAGGTTAGCACAAAGCCACCAAATGCCAGCATCAGCTGCAAAGCTTCAGCAGTTGACAAAAGGCCTCTCCCTTCTTCAGATTTTGTACTTATCTCCATAAGTACCACCTCCCAAGAGATAGCCACCGTTCACGATTCAGTTATCTGTTAGCTTCTTTATTATAGCAGTAAAAGTAACCGCTATCACTAGGTGTTTTCAAGTTTCTTATGTTTTTCCGTAAAAGAGAGCACTGGGCAGGTTCTCAATGTTTTATAAGTTAATCCGGTTTTTGTAGACCGAGTCACCCACACCTGCTAACAAAATAAACCTCAGAATTTTTTGTCTGCTTATCCACTCTTGATAAACACCGCAAAATTCTGAAGTTTATGGTTTTAGTTTGGAATGTGAATCGCTCGTTGATCCGCAGCTAAGGCAGCTTCTCGGACCACTTCGCTGAGGGTTGGATGCGGATGGATTGTTGCCAGAATATCATTGACGGTTCCGCCTTTTTGCAACACGACTGCTGCTTCGGTGATCAAATCAGTTGCTCGTTCACAGAGTAAATGAACACCCAGCAGTTTTTGGGTTTGCTCTTCGATTAGAACCTTGGCGAATCCGTAGGTTTTGTCCATTGCTAGAGCCTTTCCGCTAGCTTTTAGCGGGAACTTGCCAACACGATAGGCAAGGCCTTTTTGGGCTGCTCGTTCTTCTGTCAAACCAACACCGGCGAATTCTGGATCGGAGTAGACACAGCCTGGGGTAGCTTCACCTCTGAATTGTTCTAATGCTCCTAGTGCATTCTCCACGGCACGTTCCCCTTGAGCCGAAGCATAATGGGCCAACATGATCTGTCCGGTGCAATCACCAATTGCGTATACATTTGCTGCATTAGTTTGGAGGTACTCATTCACTAGGATTCGTTGTCGTTCGGTTTGGATACTGGTATTTTCAAGGCCTAAACCTTCAATATAGCTTCTGCGACCAACTGCTACTAGCAGCTGCTCTGCCTGAACGGTTTCTTCGCCTAAAGAAAGCTCGACCTGCTTTTCATCGCCGGCAACTGCTTCGACTCGTTGGCCTAATAAGAAACGAATGCCTGCCTTCGCTAATTTTTTTCTGAGCAGTCCAGCTAATTCTTGATCCATCGAAGGCAAAATTTCTGGCTGTTCTTCTACAATGGTCACTTCTACTCCGAAGCTATTAAAAATAGAGGCAAATTCGATCCCAATTACCCCGCCGCCAATGATGGCTAATGATTCGGGCAAGTTTTCTAGAGCTAGAGCTTTGCTTGAATCCAACCAATTAGTGTAGGTATCTAATCCCTTAATTGGTGGAATGAAAGGCTGCGAGCCGGTAGCAATCACAATCCGATCTGGCTGCAGCTGAATTTTTTCCCCATCTGCGGCAGTCACTTCTAAGGTTTGATCATCTACAAAAGCGGCGGTACCTGGCAAGATTTCAATTTGATTGGTTTTCATCAAGCCTTGTACACCTTTAACCAGCTGCTTGACTACCCGGTCTTTGCGCTTCATTACTGCTGCCCAATCAAAACCTTGTGCCTCAGCTTGAACACCGAATTTTTTGGCTTGCCTCACCTGCTCTAAGGCTTCGGCTGATTGCAGCAGTGCCTTGGTTGGGATACAGCCTACATTTAGACACGTTCCGCCAAGCTGATTTTTTTCAATTAGCGTGACCTTGGCTCCTAATTGAGCGGCTCGGATCGCGGCTACATATCCGCCGGGACCGCCGCCGATAATCGCTACAGTTTTACTCACTGACTGACCTCCCTATTTTTTTGGCAACTGTTCGTTGGGATTTTCTAAGATTTCAGCTAAACGGGTTAAGAAGCGGGCACCCGTTGCCCCATCGGCTACTCGATGATCCAAAGTTAGGACTGGCTGTAGAACCGAGGCCACAATCAGCTGATCGTTTTCATCGACATAAGGTTTCTTAGCAATCTTTCCAATTGCAAGAATACCTAACTCTGGTGTGTTCACAATTGAAGAAAAGGTCTCAATATTAAACATGCCCAGATTACTGATGGTGAAGGTGCCACCAGTCAGCTCTTCCATTGAGAACTTGCCAGTTTTACTTTGTTCCTTGATTTGGTTCAAATCATTTTGGATAGCTGCTAATGACTTTGTATCCACCTGGTTGATTACGGGAACTAGCAATCCTCGTTTGGTATCGCTGGCAATACCGACATTGACTGCCGCTACACTTTCCACTAAACCATCCACAAAACGTTGATTGATTTCTGGAAACTCAGACAAGGCAATCGCGACTGCTTTGGCAATAATCGTTGTAAAGGATACCTTTGTAGCCAAATCCTTGCGATAGGCGATTAGCTGATCGCAGCGAACCGTAGTACTCAGTTGAAACTGGGGTACATCAGTCCAGCTGCGAATCATTTGCTTGGCCATGGCTTTTTTTAGCCCAGTCAGCTTCTTTCCTTCACTACTCATCGACTTCAATCCACGCAATCGTTTCACCGATATCGACAGTTTCGTCTTCTTCCTCGACTATTTCCACTAAGGTGCCATCAACGGCTGATTCTACATCGGTGGTTGCTTTATCGGTTTCGATTTCTAATAAGATTTCTCCTTTTTTAACCGGATCACCGACTTTTTTGTACCAAGTAAGAATCGTTCCTTCGTCCATATCTAAGCCAATTTTTGGCATAATTACTTCTTTTTTCATCAATAGTCCTCCTCTATTTCAATGTGGCCCTGACAGCTTCCATTACTTGTTCCTCATTTGGCACATAAGCAACTTCTAAATTACGAGCAAATGGTACTGGCACATCAGGGGCAGTTACTCGCAAAACGGGTTTCTTTAAATGCTCGAAGGCAAACTCTTGGATTTGAGTGGCTATTTCGCCGCCAAAGCCAGATTTTTTAACCGCTTCATGAACGATCACCGCATGACCGGTTTTTTCAACTGATTTTAGAATCGGCTGCATATCTAACGGTTCGATACTCTTCACATCAATGACTTCGGCACTGATGCCTTCTTCCTTCAGCTTTTTGGCTGCTTTTAATGCAACATCCACCATAGCTGAGTAAGCAATCAAGGTAATGTCATCGCCAGCTTCCTTGACTTCACTTTCGTAGCTGACTTCATAAGGTTCTTCTGGCACTTCACATTTACGTTTGTACAGTGCTTTGTGTTCCACAAAAACCACTGGATTGTTATCGCGAATCGCCCGCAGCAGCAGTCCCTTGGCATCGTAAGCATTGGATGGCATTACGACCCGAATACCTGGTACGTGAGACAAAATATTTTCTAATGATTGGGAATGCTGAGCACCGTTTCCTAGTCCAGCACCACATTGCGTGCGAATGACTAATGGAATACTCACTCGTCCGCCATACATATACCGCATTTTAGCTGCTTGATTAAGAATTTGATCGAAACAAACGCCGATAAAATCCATATAAGACAATTCAACAATTGGTCGGCGACCGATCATAGCTGAGCCGATACCTGCTCCGACAATCGCTACCTCGGAGATCGGGGTATCTCTCACCCGTTCACCGCCAAAATTATCTAATAAATCGTAACTGCATCGCAGCTGACCACCGTAAACAGCGATATCCTCCCCGATAGTAAATACATTTTTATCACTGTTAAAGGCAATGTGCAGTGCTTCATTGACCGCCTGACGCATTGAAAGTTTCCGCATATTAATCTCCTTCCTATCCTTTGGAAAAGACTTTCCATTCGATTTCTTCAAAGGTTGGATCGTATAAATCATTCATGATATCTTCAACCGCCGGCTCAGGATCTAGCTTGGCCTGTTCAGAAGCTGCCAGTACCAGTTTTTCTTCTTCTTTTTGAATAGCTTTCAAAGCTTCTTCGCTTACGCCATGTACCTTGACTAAACGCTGTTCACAGCGGACAATCGGATCTTTATCTTTCCATTTTTCGACATCCTCGCGGTTGCGATAATTTTCGCTGTCCCCAAAGTAATGGCCAGACATGCGGTAGGTATCCATTTCCAGCAATACAGGTCCTTTGCCTGCTAAAACTTCTTCTTTGATTTCGGCAAAGGTTTGATAAACGTCCACTAAATCATTTCCATCAACCGTTAATCCTTTGATTCCATAAGCCTTCGCCCGGTCCGAAATTCGTTCGATATTCATCGATTTTTCAGTAGAGGTTGAAATGCCAAATTTGTTATTTTCACAAATGAAGACCACTGGCAAATTCCAGATGGAGGCCATATTTAATGCTTCATGAAAGGAGCCTTCATTGGAGGCACCATCTCCGAAGAAGGAAACGGTCAAGTTTGGTTCATGAGCAACCTGTTGACCTAGACCTGCGCCCATCGCCATTGGAATTCCGCCACCAACAATCCCGTTGGCTCCCAGATTTCCGGTAGCTAAGTCAGCAATATGCATGGAGCCGCCTTTTCCTTTGCAGTAGCCGGTTTCTCGTCCCATCAGTTCAGCGAACATGCGGCGCAAATCGGCCCCTTTAGCAATACAGTGACCATGACCGCGGTGGGTAGAGGTGATATAGTCTTTATTACTTAAATGGGCACACACGCCTACAGCAATGGCTTCTTCCCCGTTGTAGGTGTGGACTGCTGCCCGAGTGATGTTGGCTTTCGCCAATTCAATGGCTTCATTTTCAAAAGCCCGAATGCGGATCATCACCCGATAGAGTTCTAACATCGTTTCTTTCGAGATCTTGCTTTCCAACGAAATTCCCCCTAATTCGTATTGTAGTATTCATTTTTCTTGAGGAAAAATGAGTTTGATTCTCATCACGTGTATCATCCAACTAGACTTTTTAACTCTTGATTGGGTGGTGACTTTTAATATACGTTTGTGATTTTTGATTCTGCGAAAAGTTGGACTGACATCCTAATTCGTATTATGGTATTCATTTTTTTGTGGAAAAATGAGTCTGATTTTCACCACGTATATCATCCAACTAAACTTTTTAACTCTTGATTGGGTGGTGACTTTTAATATACGTTTGTGATTTTTGATTCTGCGAAAAGTTGGACTGACATCCTAATTCGTATTATGGTAATCATTTTCACTTCATCTATCAGCTATTTGGATTGTGGACAAAGGGTTGCCCCTTGTCCACGTGCTTTATTTTCTTAACTCCAGAATTTCAGTGCTTGATCTAACTCTTCGTGGGTATTGGCTGCTTCGGTAACGGATACCTCTGCCATGACTGCTTCGATTGCCTGCAATAACGCTTTGGCTCCTGAAACTGCTCCAGCCGGGTGTCCGTAAATTCCGCCACCTGCCATTAGGATTGTTTCGTTGCCTAACAGGTTCATCAGGTACTCAATACTGCCGGGATGAACCCCACCAGCAACTGTGGTAAAGGCTGGTTCAATCTTCTTCATAGGAGTAGACAAGGCACTATGCGTTTCCACTAATTCATCCGTAGTTGTGCCAAAACGTCCGCTGTCTGGATAAACTAACGGCATATCCATGCCCATAATCCGTGGTAATTTTCCACAGCTTAAGGCTGCTGACATTCCATTGTTTTGGGAGCGGTAATACGCACCGGCTCCAGCACAATGGCCAAAGATTGGAATCTTAATATTTTCTTTTTTTAGAAAGCGAACTAAGTCTTCTGTGGCTGCCCAGCCTAATGCGTTATAGTTCACCATGATGGAGTTAGCGCCGGCATCAATCGCTGCTTTGGCACGATCTACAACATTTAAACCAGTGATATTCACTGCGTACAAGGTGGATTGATCTTTGCCAACTTCCTTCAAATGTGCCATGACTGTTTTTACTCGATCTACCATTGGTGAATAAACCGGATCACTTAATAATTCATCGTCCTTAATGACATCTGCTCCACCTAGGGCTGCTTTGGCCGCCCCGGCAGCACTCGCTTCTGGTGGAACACCAATGCAAGGCTTCAAGATTGCACCGACTAATGGTCGATCGTGGACACCTAACAGGTTTCGAATACCGCTGACCCCCATTAATGGCCCAGTAAATTCTTCCAGCATGGCATCAGGAAATTCAATGTCAACTAAGCGAATACCATCTTGAGCTAAAACATTTCCCGCTACGGTACTGATAACCATTGCCATGTATGCCGGAAAATTGGCAGTTGGATAAGCTACTCGTGCTACACAAGAAATACCGTCTGACATTGGATAAACACCCACTACCTTCGCGCCATATTTTTCAATTACTTCAGGTGTTTCGCCTTCTACATGAGTCCAGGTGCCGGCACTTTGGTCAGCAGCTACTAATTTGACCCAGTCATAAAGATCGGGTTCCTTTTCTGAGCGCATATAATAAGTTGCGACAACAAACTCATTGCCTAAGCCTTCTGCCATTTTCAACGTTTCAAATTTCATGTTGTATTCTCATCCCTTTTCAATTTTTGGTTGATTCTTATGAATCATCGACAGTCTGTTTTGCCAATTTCCGTGGCCTTGAATAAAAAGGATCTAAACAGGTTTGAATTTCTTCTTTGTTTTGTAAATTGGTTAATTCCTCCACTGTTTGCTTGTCTGAGATGACCGAGTAAACCTGACTGAAAATTGGACTGGTCTCTTCAGTAAAAGCTAACAACAAAACGACCTTCGCGAGCGCTTGATTTCCCCAAGGAATTGGTTTTCGCGGCAATAAAATCGCTATTTGCGGTTTAATCACCTCAGAAAAATAGCCATGAGGAATCGCTACGCCGGTTTCTAAACAAGTTGGTACCATGTCTTCTCTTTCGATCACCGTATGAATAAAATTCGACTTCACGTAACCTTGAGCCACTAGCTGGTTCGCTAAAAATTGAATCGCGGCTTCCTTGGTATGAAAATCCTGATCCATGAAAATTAGCGATTGGCTGCTAATCGGCAACATGTCAGTTTGTTTTGCTGGTAACAGCATTTGTCGTTTTTTTAGTCGTAACATGAAGCGTTCCAGCGCTCCTGTTTGATGCATTTCTGGCATTAGAAACAAGGGAATATCTCCTATATCGGCATCAAGAGAACCAGCCATTCCTAAGATGTGGTAATCCTTTTTCACTTCAGCAATTTGAACGTCTAGCGGCTGGTCGGTTAATAAACTTAGAAAGATAAACGCAATGGAAGGTGCTAAGGTGCTAATTTCTTGGTTGAGGTGCTTGTACAAATACTGGGCGCAGCCTTCACCGGTTAGACAGAAAAAAACAAAAGCAAGTCGTTTTGGCTCAGCGGTTGTCTGCTTCTTCAAAACGACATTTTGCTGGTTCTTAATCAAGGATTCAGCTACTTCATCTATATCCATATCTACCAGCTGCGTTTTGCGAATCGCATCTAGTACCATTAACGTATCTACCCGAGTAACTGTTCGAACCTCAATGCCCAGCTCCATCCCGATTTCACTGCCGAAGGTTTCTGGCGAACCCATATCTACTAAGATCAGTACGCCTCGACCTTGATTATTCTTTTTCACCTGCTCTAGCAGGCGGTTGTATATCGAACGGGGACTTTCGTCTAAACTAATACAAAGTGAGGTCAAATGAGATTTGCCCATCAGCTCATTCGCCACTGCAACCATTTCTGCTGCCACTCGACCATGCGTAACAACGATAACTCCAATTGCCTCACCGTAACGAACGTTTCCACTGTTAGTAGCGGACAGGTACATAGCGATAAAGCCGATTTCTTCATCCGGCAGCTCCATCCCGATGTATTGTTTTGCCAAGCCTGCCATTTTATAAGCCAGCTGAAATTCTTTAGGGTAATGTTTCTTCACATTAGATAAGTTTGGATTTAAAATCCGTTCTCCGCGGCGAATGCGCTCAATTGAGGCGTTGAAGTGTGTCGCTAAGCAAAAAAGCAAGGACTTATCAATCTCACCTAGCTCTTCCTTAGCAACCTTCAGCATCTCTTCTACCATTTTCAGCAAATCTTCTTCCACGATCGTTTGGATATTATCCGTGATTTGATTCACATTCTTATCGGTTTGAATGTTACTGATGTAACGGGAAATTTTCTTTTCCATCAGCTTCCAAATGATAGAATTGATATCTTTTTCTGAAAAATCATTGTCTTGAAGTTTTTCATATTCTGTTTCAATAATCCGGTACAAACCATCAGAGAATTCATTCGGATCTTTAATTTTTAATTCTGGAACAATTGCTTCATCGGTTGGAGAAACAACTAAATCATTTGCAGTAAAGGTATCCATTTCTTTGGAGGGTGCTTCGGTTTCCTGTAGCTGCTGATGGGAGATAACCAGCGTCTCGCGATCAATCAAAATACGAACATTGATTCCTGCTTTATGCATACAAGCCAAGTACCCTTTGGCGCAAGCCACCTGAATTTTACTTCTCAGCTCACCAACGTTTCCGGGATAGTGCAAAGATAATAGTCTGCGCATGGCATCAGAAGTTATCACAATTTCGCGATTTACTCGCAGTGCTTCTTGATGAAAAAAAGTCATGATAATATCATATTTCTCATCGATTCCACGCATTGATAGAGCTGGAATGGCTATTGTCATTGGAATACGGCGTCGGAAAGTATCCAGCAAGTTCGTTTCTATGTCTTCAGTCGTTGCAGCAATAATCATGACTTGGGCATTTCGCGTCTTCTGATCTCCCAGCCGACGATAAACACCCTTATCAATTAATTGAAACAGCATCTCCTGTCCATCTGGCGGCATGCGATGCACCTCATCAAGAAATAGAATACCGCCATTGGCATGACTGATTAATCCTTCGCGATCTTCGTCAGCCCCCGTAAAGGCTCCTCGTTGATAGCCGAAAAGCTGCGCATTCAATAGTTGAGGATTCTCAGCATAATCTGCACAGTTTAGCTCGACAAAGGGCATATCCTTTGGCTCTAACTGCTTGCTGAACAAAGCAAATTTGTACATAGCTTCAGCTAGAACACTCTTCCCAACCCCAGTCTCCCCAACAATCAATGTATGAAGACCGATTGGTGGATACATTACAGCCGCTTTGGCTTGCTCCACCTGAATACTCAGACTGCGTTGCGCACCGATGATTCCCGCAAAGGCCTCGTTCTTGATTATTTGCGGCGATGCAGCTTGCTTCCCAGTATCGACAGATATATTTTGCTGTTCAACAAAATTGATAATGCTGTTTAAAGTAATTCGATAACCTGAATCAACTAACCGTTTAGTCAGTTGATTCATGCTGATCGTTGGTTCCGCTTCCAAAAAAGTCAAAATTGCTCTTAACAAAACAACCTCTCGTCGTTCTCTGGAATTTTCAATACCTGCTTTTTTTCTCATGGTAGTCACGCTACTCCGAGAAAGCTTTAAATGTTCAGCCAGTTCTTGATCTGTATAGGGATTTTTTGCATCTTCAGAGTCAATCATCTGCAACATGCGCGTATAATCGGATGATTTCATAGTGTTTTACCTCCTCAACAGATTTTAGTAGTTATAAATGACAGTTACTATTCATTTATAATCCTACTATAAAAACTGTCTTGACTGAACAACCTAATTCTTGTTTTTAGTCCTGTCGTTAATAGTTTACGAAGCCTAAAAGATCAAGAATTTTATACATTATGAAGGTAATTGGGTTACCTCCTTCTGACAGACTGCTAATTAAGCTTGTACCTTCTGGAAATTCAAAGCCTACAATTTCAGCAATGTGTGTATGCGCTCCGGCCATTGCAGTGGCACACCAGAAATAAATGGCAAATACTACAAATACGGACATACAAATGTGCAAAATATTTTCCTTAGCAAAGGCGGTAATCCCGATAATGAACCATGGAACGGCTACTAATGAAGCGGTCGCCAGCATTCTATTCCCAGGAATAATCGACATAAAAGTAACGATTGGTGTCATGATCAAAATCGCTGACATGGTTGCTGGATTTCCCATAATAGTAGAAGCATCAATCCCAATCCAAACTTCACGGCCCTTCATATATTTCGCTGTAAAGATTTTCGCTTGGTCGGAAATAGAGATTAAACCTTCCATCATGATTTGGATCATCCGTGGTAATAGAATCATTACCGCTGCCATATTGAAACCTAACAACAGGATTTGTCGAACATCGTAACCGGCGATAAAACCAATCAACATCCCTAAGACAGCCCCAATAACAATCGGTTCGCCAAAGATCCCCATTTTCTCCTGCATGGTTTCTGGATCGGCTTTGACATTTTTGATGCCAGGAATTTTTTGAATCAGTTTTACAACTGGAATCCCAATCATAGCCGGAGCAATAATCGCCCCTGTTGGCCAACTACAACCTGGAATACCATAAAATTCTTGGTAAATTGGCGCCATTTTGTCCGCCCATTTCAAAGAAACAGCCATGTAAATGCAACCTGCTAGTACAGTAAAGATCATGTTGCCGGTTGCTCCATAAATTAAAGCCGCACTTGCTGCAAAAGACCAATAATTCCAAAAGTCTACCATTAATGTCTTTGTGAAGTTTAAGAAAATCAGTGCAATATTCGTTGCAATTAATGCGATAATTACCATTCCCGAACCAGGTTGTCCCCAGGCCATTCCCATTAATCCCCAGCCGACGTCTACAACGTCCAAATTCCAGTTCATTCGTTCAACCATAGACAGGGTCGCCGGTGACATTTGTGCGATCAGCATATCTACAGTTAAGTTCAATCCAATGAAACCAACCGTGGCGGTCAATGCTGAACGGACGGCATCCCCAACTTTCAACCCTAAAACCAGTCCAATAATCAGCAAGGCCACACATAAAATCCCATTACTACCTAATCCCGTAAACCATTGGAACCCTTTGTTTACTGCTTCAAACATGGATTTCCCCCCATTCTTTTTTCATTCTGTTTTTCTTAACTGCCTAGTCCTTAAGAATTTGACGCATCTCTTCCATGGCTTCTTCTTTACCAATTCCTGAAATAAACGGAACACCATTAACCTTAGGTGCATTTAATTCTGTGGTTACCGGTGTCATCAGCAAATACATATCCGGCTGCATGGTACTTAAGACGGTCTTCAATTCCGTTGCCCGACGTTTGTTCAATTTGACTTTGATGCCCAATTCCTTGGCTACTTTCTTCACCTCATTTTCACCTGCAGTGGAGGTTGCGAACCCCGCTCCACAAACAACTACGACGATTTTTTCTTCTGCCATTTTTATACTCCCCTTTCTTTAATTACCGATCGTTTTCTCTTTTAGAGAATTCATAGTGCATGATACCTTCTACTTCTTCTGGTGATTTTGCTGCCAAAAGCTGTTTAACTACTTGCGTGTCTTGGATAATTTCCATAATGTCCTTGATCATAAACAAGTGTTCATCGTTCAAACTAGCTGCTAGCATAAAGACAACCTTTACCTCTAAATACAGATTTGGATCTTCCATACTGGCAAACTTTGCACTATTTTTCAGTACTGCAACGCCAATCCCAGCTTTGAATACCTGCGAGCGTTCACTATGAGGAATGGCTATTGGTACTGGTGTTGGAACCCCCGTAGGAAATTCTCGTTCTCTTTCTAAAACCGATTTTCCGTAGCAGTCTTCTACCATCCCATGAGCGGCCATTTCACCGGCCAGCTGGTAAATAAGTTGATCACGGTTCGTTTCCTCCGTGATGATGGCATGGATCTCATTCTTGCTTAGCATCTGATTCTCAGTGAATGATTTATCCAATTGAGTCACCTCCTTCACTTTCTACATTCTCATGGAATGATGACACCCTTAATCATCTTGCCGGCTCGCATATCGTCAAAGCCCTTCGCCAACTCTTTTAACTCATATTTATGCGTGATAAACTTCCGCGCATCCAACTGACGATTTAAGACTAAATTCAAGGCTTTTCGATTCACTTCTGGTGAATAAGCTGAAGCCCCGTAAACCATGATTTCCTTGTAATGAATTGCATTAGTGTCCAAAAGCTTCGCACTGGATGGATGAATACCGCCAAACAAGATGACCTTGCCTCGCTTACGAGCCAATTCAACCGCATCAGCTTGTGCTTGACCTGCAGGGCAGGCACTAATTACCACATCAGCTCCTCGTCCGCTAGTTTTCTCCAATACCATTTCTTTTAAGCGAGGATCTGAGCTGCTCATGTTGATAACATTGCTGAAGCCTTGCTTGCGGGCCAGATTGGCCTTGTCTTCATTCATTTCAACAATCAGTACTTCTTTTACACCTCGAATTTGGGCAATCTCACTATGCAGACAGCCGATTGTTCCAGCACCGATAACTACTACTAGATCATCCATGACGATATTGGTATTTATTTGCGCACACAGCACTGACGACGCTGTTTCCGCAATAACTGTATCAATTGGATCAATATCTTCTGGAATCGCATTGAAGCAGCCATGGTCGATAATTTCTTTCGGAAAGGCAATGTATTCGGCAAAGCCTCCATTGATTCCCTCCGCTGTCCCAATCATCCGAATGTTGTCGCAAAGATTTTGAATCCCATTTTGACAATACCAGCATTCGCCACAAACGATGACTGGAGCAATGGACAGCTTCGTCTCTACTGGGAATCTCTCGTAATTGCTTTCCACAACCTCGGCAGAAATTTCGTGACCGGAAATTGCCGGCAAAATTGAATTTTTCGATCCACCACCATAGGTACGTAAATCCGAACCACAAATACCGCAGGCAATCACCTTTACTTTTATGCCATCTGCAGGACAAGCTGGTTCCTCTACCTCTTCGTAGCGTACATCATCTGGTCCATACAAAACTTCTGCTTTCATTGGATCACATCCTCATCTCTTTATTTGCTTTCACTTTTTATAAAGCAATTCCTGTGCCAACTTCTATTCAACTTGGTTGAAGCTTGTTAAACTAAAGAAAGCGGTATCAAAAAGATTAATCCTGCTGGCAAAATTGAACACTTTTAGACCTTTCATTTTGGTTTTTGACCTGTTCATTTTGGTTTACAAGAAAGGCAGCCGGTCTTTTAACTAGCAGCCTGCTTCTTAAAAACGCAAAAAAACACAGTCAAACGATTGTTACGTTTGACTGTGTCTGTTAGCTTACTATTTATTTGCGGCGTCCACGGCGTTGATTGGCTTCCATAATGACAGGAAGAATCACCGGACGACGTTTGGTTTGTTCAAATAGGTAGCGGCTTAGCTTGTCACGGATATCTTGTTTTAGTTTGGCCCATTCAAAATCATCCGAATGCAAATGCTTCACAACGATTTCTTCGGTTATTTCGCCGCTTTCTTTAATCAGGTCACGGCTTGCTTTCACATAAACAAAGCCTCGTGACGTAATTTGTGGGGCTGAAACGATCTTTTTGCCTTTACGGTCAATCGTTACGACGATGACAAAGATACCATCCTCAGATAAAACTTTACGATCACGCAGGACAATATTACCGATATCACCTACTCCAATTCCGTCAATCATGACGTTATCCGCAGGAACACTGCCGGATGAGCTTAGATGGTTGTTCTTGTACTCCAGCACATCGCCTCGTCCTGTGATGAAAATATTCTTGTAAGCCATCCCCAATTCGTGAGCCAAATCAGCATGTGCAGCTAATTGACGGTATTCTCCTTGGACTGGAATAAAGTATTTCGGTGACATAAAATTCAACATCAACTGCAAATCACGGGGATTCGCATGGCCAGAAACGCGCAGATCTTCTGAAATATTCTTCACGATTCCACCAGCACGGTAAATCATGTCTTCAGTCTTCGCCACAGTTGTTTCCATTGCCGTAGTTGGTGTAGTGGTAATGTAGACCAAGTCACCTTCTTCAATACGAATATTGCGATGAGAACCGTTCGCCATTTTTTGCAACGACTTAATTGGTTCACCCATGCGGCCAGTTTCTAGGATGACTAATTCTTCAGGCTTGTACTTTTTCATTTCCTTCAGAGTAATGAACAAATCCTCAGGAACTTCTAGCTTGCCTAAGCGCATTGCTGTGCGGATAATTCGTTCGAAATCTTGACCGGTTAGTACTACTTTGCGATGGGCTTTTTCAGCGGCATTTAGCACCTGCTGAACCCGTTGCAGGTTGCTCGCAACCGAAGCGACGATAATCCGGCCTTCCCAGTATTTGATGGTATCGAATACTTCGTCGGAAATTTCTCGTTCTGAAGCGACTTGAATCGCATTTTCAGCGTTAGAAGAAGAACTGAACAGCGCCAAGACCCCTTCCGATCCGATCTCTGCCAAGCGGCGGTAGTCGGTTGCATACATTGGAATAGCCGTCGGATCAAATTTGAAATCGCCAGTATAAACGACGTTTCCTTCATCGGTTTTCAGGCTAATCCCAACGGAATCTGGAATCGTGTGCGTTGTCCGGAAGAAGCTGACACTGGCTGAACCAAAATCAATCTCCGTATGCTCATCAATGACATGAAAATCTTTGAAGTTTTTGCTGTCTTCATTGTCCTTCACACTTAACTTCGCCAATTCGATCGTCAGCTCCGTACCAAAAACTGGAACATTCACTTCAGATACTAAATAAGGCAAAGCACCGATCGCATCTGCGTGCCCGTGAGTTAAGAATACTCCCGCCACTCGATCAGCATTTTCAATTAAATAGGTAAAATCAGGAATCACAATGTCGATTCCCAACAGTTCGTTTTCTGGATACTTTAGTCCGCAATCTAGGACAAAAATATCGTTATCCACTTCAACCACGTACATGTTTTTACCATTTTCACGTACTCCGCTGAAGGGGATCATTTTGATTGTACTCAAAAATAGCCACCTCTTATATTTTTTATCTATTGGTTTCAGCTTCCTCAGACCCCGTAACAGTTCGGTCTGTGCTTATACTCACTAGCTATTATACATGATTTTTGCTGAAAAACCATGAACAGAGCTAGAATCTGCCGAAACCCTTAAAAAGATTTAGAAGCTCAAAATCGCAAACTGTTCCGATTTACGATAGATAAAACATCCTTGCTTTCTACTTTGAAGGTTTAAGGTAAAAATACTTGTCTTCATTTTGAAGGTTTGCCCATTTTTTTAAATTATTTACAAAAAAAGAAGGCATTCAGCCTCCTTTACTTAGGGGAATCCTCGCACTTCTTTATCTATTACATCTGCAACATCCATAAATGGCGTCAAACTGGAATGCCCATTCTCCAAAGCCGTTCCGGTTACCATTATCCGTGAATTCCGGTAATACTCTGGGGTGAATTCTCCCCAGGATTCTTGGGTGGCGTTTTGTTGGCTAAAGACAGAAAAACCTGCGTCCTTTAAATAAAGATACGCTTGATTGTATTCATTATATGGCTGCCACGTACCAATATCTGAACCTGCCGGAAACAAAAGCAACGGTGTCTCACCAATAATCGATTCCACCTCTTCTTGGTATTTAATAGTATCCGCTTGAATCATTGCCAAGCTAGAATGGTCAAAATTGATTGGTGCCCATGAGTAGGAAGCCAGTGTCCAGCCGGTTTCCTTCAAACGATCAGCCACCGCTTTTGCCCGCTGCTTCTCTTTGGTGTTCTTCTTTGCGGAAACCTTATAGCCAAAAACACCGTCGGCACCGGTTACTGCCAAAGCTCCTTTTGATCCGCGATAAGAAAAGTCCGGATGCTTCCAGACAAATTGATCCACTAAAGGTACCATATCATAATTTCCAGCCAGTTCATTCTCACCAGCCCGATAACAACTTTTCACCCGATTGTCCTTATCCACTACTAATTTACTGGAAAGTCCTGCTTCAGAGTTTTCTTCGTTGTAAGAAACATTTTCTTGAGACAGAATCAACGGCTTTTTTCCCTCTGGCAAAGCCACTCCGACAAATTGCCACGTGCCATCGTTCGTTTTTTTCACAATGTCAGACAAGCGCACCAGTACATAGTTTCGTTCATATAATTCGTTAAGCAGACGTTCAAATTCATCCGTTGTTACATGATTGCCTTGATAATCCACCGTTCCAGTTGAGCTGAAGGCTTTTTCCGGCAGAGGAACAAGCGGCTGCATCGATAGGTGTGAAAACAGTGCAGGGTCAGACCACATAATGGTCTCATTCTTTCGCAGCTTGTAATCAAGCAACCGTTCTTCCACTCCTGTGAAATCCTGCCCTTGAAGCAGCTTGATTGCACCATCATAATCGTACTGCATAGCCAAGCTATCGGCTTGTTTCAATTGTTCCTCCTCTTTTTCCGTTAAAGGACTGACAGTGTTCTGAACGGGCGGCTCACTTTGTTCTTCACTGCGATTACTCAATCCCATTTTTATACTAATTCCTGTAGCTAGCAGGATCGCTAAAATCAATCCGTAAACAACAACCTTTTGCCTTTTTTTCATCACAATCCTCCAATAAAGAACTTTCATTCACAATTTTAAGGTAAAGTGTATAAAAAATATATAGGAAATAGTGAAAAAGGATAAAAAGTCGAGTATTTTTAGACTCAAACAGCCTATTTTTTTAGAATTATAGCGTATACAGATAAGCGACAAAAAGTAAGATCAGAATTAACGCCGCAAAGGTGATTATTTTACTGTTTCTGATCTCTTTCTCCCAGTCATGCTCACGGCCTTTTAACCGATCAATCTTCATTTTTAGATAAAGCCATGGAACAAAGTTTGTGCCCGCCGCAGCTATAATCAAAAATTTACACCCTCGATTCAAGCCACTTGGCAGGATGAACATCAAAATCAGTAGCAAAGTACTAGTCATTATTGGTCCAAAAAATAAGATTCGGCTCAATTGTGCTGCCTGTTCCTTTTTCTTTAAGTCTTCTACCATTTCCGATCCCTCCATTAATAATTCATCCAGAGAAAGTCGATAAAGTCGTGCCAGACGAATCAAGCTTTCAATGTCCGGCATATTTCTTCCATTCTCCCAGTTGGAAATTGAACGAGCAGATACAAACAGCTCTTCAGCTACCTCTGCCTGTGTCCAATTATTTTCCAGTCGATTTTGTTTTAGTTGTTCACCAATCTTCATGCTCTTCTCCCGTTCTTTTGCTGCTTCTATCGTAAATTCAATCAGACCATTTGTCTATAAAATTTAGGTAGAAAAGTCTTTCCGGTGTTGCTACAACAAGGTTCTGCATACAAAAAAATCAAAAAGCTGCTTGGCCTTTTGATTTCATTCACTGGTTATTTGGGTTAATTTTTTGCTTCTATGTTTCCTTTTATTTTCGCCGAGTATCCAAGTAGAACAGTAGAAAAAACAAACTTATACTTACTAATAAACCTGCTGGCGAACGCACAAACTGGATTATATACCCGATTAGAGGGAGTGTAACTACCACTTTTCCAAAGATTTGTTCATCCACAATTGGCTGATCCTCAGCATTGTTGGCATCTCCTTGAGTAATAAAATGTTTGGCTTCACGTTCGATAACCCGATGTGTCGTTGTTCGATTATCGCCTTCTTGAATAAAAGTAATGATGTCATCTTTTTCGTAGTCAGTCTCCTCGTGAACAATCACTAAGTCTCCCTGTGACAACGTCGGTTTCATACTTCCAGAGGCCACAACAGCATAACCGTATCCAAGTATCATTGGGAAACGGCTGTCGTTACTCTTACTTTGGTATAAGCTGTAAAGATTGAAGGTTAGAATCAGTAGTAAAAAGACAATCATAAGATTTTTCAGTCCATTAACGATTGTTTTCATCTTGCTGTCCTTTGCGCAAGCGAAAAATGATAAAGACGAAAAAGAGAATCAAAAATCCAATAACGATACTAGCTTTGGCTAATGACTCCCCAGTCTGAGGATACGTCCGCCACTTTTTGTCAGAGAAGAAGCCTGAGACTTTCCTGTCATTTACAGATGTATCAACCGGTTTAGGTTTCCCTTGGCCGTCATCCGTTTCTACGAGTACATTTAGCGTTAATTGATAAATCAACTCTCTCGTCTTTGCTATTTCTCCATAATTCGTATCGCCAAGATCACGACTGCGCTCAAAAGGCCACTGCCATTGCAGATTAATTGTCTCACTCATACCAGATTCAAGCTTTCGCGTATAGCTTAAAGGAAAGGTGTTTGACCATAAATTCCACCGATCACTTCCTTCGGTAATCCAAGGGCCATTAGCTACTCGCAGCTTAAAATCCAAAGGCAATTCGTCGATGTTCTGATCTTTGCCAATCACTGTATAGTCAATCGGATGTTCATATGTATTATGAATCGTAAAAGAATACTCACCGCTCGTTCCAGGAGCAACTAATTTTTCACCACCAGCTGTCGTTTTGGCAGCTGTATCTACGATAATAGTAGTAAAAATATTGGTACTGGTCATCTCACCCGGGCGCCAACGCTCACCATATTGATCTTCCACATAAACAAAATCCTCGACTGCAGCATAGCCAACCTGCGTGTATATAGTCAAACAGAGGAAAAACGCTGCGAAAATCAACAAAAGCTGTTTTACTTTAACTAGCAGATCCTTCTTCATCATTTTCCCCTTCTTTCAATCTCTCAAAAAGCTGTCTAAAGTTAGACAACCTTTTGAGAAGCTGAAAACAGCTTCTCAAATAGGAATTAATCGACTTGCGTTTTTGCAGCAGCGATTTTAATTACAAAATTAGGTACTTCATTTCCAGTTCCGTTGGCATTCAAGCCTAATTGCGTATCTTGATCGTCTTTATTTCGATCGAATTGCCATCTCCACTCGATTTTGACTGATGAATTTTTTAAGATATTTGAAATATCAGCAGAAGTACTTTGAGGATAAATTACACCAGATTCGACACTCGTTAAGGCTTTTCTTAACTCTTTGACTTGAGCAGCTCCATCATCACCCTTGGTAAAACCATCATAAAGTATGGTTGAAGCGCCTTGAGTAACTTTAAATTCTAGTGGCAGCCAAGCATCAAAACTATTGCTTGCTTTTTTGTCAACATTCCAACCCTTAATGGCTGTAGTTGGTGTTGTGGGAATCTTCTCATTCCCATTACGATAAAACGGAATTACGTCTGTAACAGGATTTGTTCCATCCATATCCTCTGCGTCGATTATAAAGTTATACTTGTAGGCTACTTCACTAGCAGTAATAGTATCATCAACTTTGATTATCGCTTCTCCTTGTGTACCTGGAGCAATAACCTTAGTCGTTCCCTCACCTTTGACTGTTACTGGTTCGTTAGTACCTGGAATATTTCCACCAGCTTTGCTTACATATGAATTGGCAAATAGATCAAATGGTTCCATTTTTTCATTCACATTCCACTTTGCCACTCGTGCGCTATCACTAGCTTCACCAATCGTTCCTGTATACTTTGCTAACGTACCTCCTAAAAGACTTGTCGTCAGCAAAACTGCCCCAAACAATAAAACAGCGGTTTTTACAGACTTATTGCTCTTGCGCTGTGTCATTGTTTTCTTTTCATTACTCATTTCTTTCATCCCTTCTTTTCTTCCCCTTTAATTTATGATCTAACTTCTTTGCGACGCGTAAGACGCTTAGCAACAAAGTCATAACCCAAAAACAGTATTATCGGAATACCGATACAAATCAGCATGCCTAAAGGTGTTCGAGAAAATAAAATAAAATCTCCAACTTTGGGCACACGCTGTGTAAATTTACCAATAATCTTTCCTTTTTCTACCGGATCTAAATCCTCCAAATTATTCGCATCACCCTTGGTAACAAAAGTGTCAGACGCATCATTGTATCCAACAATACGGTGAATGATCGCTGTTTGATTATTCTTAAACATGATCACATCTCCCACCTCTAAGGTGTCTGGATCGGTTTGTTTCGTAATCACTAAATCCCCCGCGCGAATTGCGTCTGCTTCTCCTGTGTTCATTGAGTTGGTCACAACCGCCATCGGTGCATACCCCAATACCGTTGGAATCTCATCGGGGTTTAAACTGCCCTTTACAATAATCGCCAGATTGGCTATTAGAATGGGGAGCAACAATAAGCAGATAGCGATTGCTAACCATCCTGTAACTTTTTGTGGTAACGACTTTTGTAATTTCTTTTCATTTCCTTTGCTTCCCGTTGCGTCTCGGTTCTCTTCTTCATGAATGTCCATTTCACTTTCTTCCAACAGAATCGAGCACCTCCTTCTTGTAAAACAAAGACGTAATGACCAGTTAAGTGTTGCTCAACTCAACTTCCCTGGCAAAGTCCTGACTACTTACTCTTATACAATTATAATAATATAACAATTATTAAAAAACAAGGAGTTTATCGATTTTTAAAACATTTAAAGCATTTGTTTTCTATAGCCGGAAGACATTATTGGATTACCTAAAAACTGTATAGATTTTTTATACGAAAAACGCTTATATGTCAAGGATTGAAAAGATATTTTTATCCTTTCAGAATATTTATCAAGCTTACGATGTTAATATACTAACAATACAATTCTTTTATTTTATATTTCATTAACTTTTTAATTATAACACGTAATATAACAGGTGCATTTTATACAACAAAACCAATCTTTTATTTATTATCTTCTTCTACTCATTTCAACTTAATCATGATCCTCAAACTTTCCTGTGTTTACAAACTTTTTTCACTCCTTTATTTACTTTCAGAAAAAGAGTGTCCTTTCGAAAGAATTTTATCCTCCTATTTTAAATAACAAAAAAGACGTTCTTTTTTCAAAGAACGTCCTGAATCATGCGTTTATTTACAGTAAATCCATTTCCACCATTTTTTCTGCAATTTGGACGGAGTTCCAAGCGGCACCTTTTAGCAGGTTATCTGAAACTACCCACATGTGCACACCAGTTTCGACGTCTAAATCTTTACGAATCCGTCCCACAAAGGTTTCTTTTTTGCCAACACTGTTTAATGCTTGCGGATAAATTTGTTGACTAGGATCGTCTTCCACGACCGCTCCAGCTGCATTGGCGATAACCTCTTGAATCTCCTTAACTGTTGCTGGTTTTTCCGTTTCTACATAGATTGATTCAGAGTGACCTGACAAGACCGGAATTCGAACACAGGTTGCCGAAACTTGGATGCTGTCGTCTGACATAATCTTCTTTGTTTCATTAACCATTTTCCATTCTTCATACGTATAGCCTTCTTCTGCAAATACATCGATTTGCGGCAGTGCGTTAAAGGCCAACGGGTAATGCTTTTTGTCTCCGCCGCATGGCAGAATCTCTGCTGTCATAGGTTCATCATTTAAAAAGGCTTGCGTTTGATTCTTCAACTCTTCCATCGCTTGATTTCCCGCACCGGAAACAGCTTGATAGGTTGATACAATGATTCGTTTCAAACCAAAAGCCTGACGAACAGGTTCTAAAGCAACCATCATTTGAATAGTGGAACAATTAGGATTCGCAATAATCCCTTTGTGGTCTCGTAATGCTTCAGGATTCACTTCAGGTACAATCAAGGGAACCTCTTTGTCCATCCGGAAGTGACTCGTGTTGTCCACCACGACTGCTCCGCGTTTTACTGCTTCTGGAGCAAATTTAGCGGAAATGCCGCCGCCTGCTGAGAACAAAGCTAAATCAACGCCTTCAAAGGATTCAGGCACTAATTCTTCAATGATCTTGGTTTCACCCTTAAAAGTTAATTCTTTGCCTGCAGAACGGAAGGAAGCTAAAAATTTCACTTCACCTAAAGGCATGGATGTTTCTTCTAACATTTTGATCATTTGTGTGCCGACTGCGCCAGATGCACCTACAACAGCCACGTTGACTTCTCTCATCTTTATCACTCTCTCACTTCATAGTATTTTTATCATTCTATCATATACGGTATAAAAGACAACCATTGTTTTACGAACAAAGGCGAACATTTTTTGATTTTTTTCTAAGTTTCGATTTCTTTCCATGATAAGACTACCCATCTGGTGAAAAAAGTTCATAATAAGCACGAGATCACTAGAAATGAGGGTTATTTATGAAAGCTGTCAAACGGGGTTTTTTGATCCTGCTAGGCGTTATTGTACTCGTAGAAGGCTATTTCGCTTTTTCTTTTATTAACGGCTATGAATCATCTAAAAATAAAACGACTGAGGCATCCATTGAGTTTAACGGGACAAAAGCACCCGACGTTAACGACTTGAATGTGCTGATTATCGGTTCAGATTCCCGTGGAGAAGACCGCGGACGATCGGATTCGTTGATGGTCGCCCACTATGACCAATCCAAAAAGGTCCCCAAATTGGTATCGATCATGCGAGACAGCTATGTAGATATCCCTGGGTACGGGATGGACAAGATCAACGCTGCCTATTCGTACGGCGGAATTGAACTAGTCCGAAAAACACTGGAAGAAAACTTTGATCTGCCGATTCAATATTATGTCGTTATTGACTTTGATCACTTCAAAGATGCCGTAGATACGTTGTTCCCTAAAGGTGTCAGCATTGATGCGGAAAAAGATTTGGATTTAGACGGTGTTTTCATTGAAAAGGGCAAACAAAAAATGGATGGCAATACCTTGCTTCAATATTCGCGCTTCCGTGAAGACGAAGAAGGCGACTTTGGCCGAGTTCGACGCCAGCAGCAAGTAATGGAGGCTATTGCCAGCCAAATTACTAATGTAACTACCTTAACAAAACTGCCTAAAACAACCGGCAAGCTGCTGGGATATGTGGAAACTAACGTACCAGAAAGCACTATGTTAAGTGTCGGAAAAGACTTTGCTTTAGGCGAAACCGAAAAAGTAGAAACTTTGGCTGTTCCTGTGGATGGCTCTTGGCAATTCAACGACTATACTGAAAGTGGTAGTGTGATTGAATTGGATGCACAGCAGAATGGTCAAGCAATTGAGAAATTCCTAACTGAATAACACGAAGCGGTCTTTCGAAAAGGACCCTTAGACAGCAGCTAGAATCTCTTGAAAAAGAGGTTGGCTGCTGTTTTTCTTTACCCACAAAAAAAACTGACCATCCGTTAGGATCGTCAGTCAGTAATTTTAATCTTCTTTTTTCTTGCTGAACTTTTCTTTTAACTTGTGGCCTTCTTCTTTGATCTCATCACCTAGGTGGCGAGCATCATTCTTAAGGTCAGCACCAAGGGATTGGCCTTTGCCTTTTAGCTCTTGGCTTTTGTCTCCTCTGACTTTACCAGCAGTTTCGTTGGCTTTACCCTTTGTTTTGTCTTTTGCATCTTTTATTTCTTTACTTGTGTCTGTCATAATCATGACCTCCTCTTTAGTTAAGAGTAGGCATTATTAACGCTTTTTGCAACTAATCTGCTTACATACCTGCTAACCAATTACGGGCAGACTGCAGTTCTTCCATATTAATTTGGTGACCCGCACTTGTTTTTTCAACAGTTACATTTCCATTGCGTTTTTGGAAGGCCGTGACCAGCTCATCAAAGGACTCTTGACTAACTATTGGGTCACGATCGCCGCCGTAAGACAGCCAGACCTGTTTGTCGGATAAATCAAAGGTCTTCGTATGGACCTCTAAAGACATCGGATGGAAAAACAGGCCTTTTTTCAAGGGTGTTTCCCGCTCCAATAATAAATGAGCCGCAATATTGGCACCATTGGAATATCCAACAAGTATCCAATCCTCCATAGCTACACCTTTGTCCTTACTCTCCTTCTCAATCGCAGATAGCAGCTTGTCCGTTTCTTCTTCCAAGCTCTCGAAATCAAATTGATTTAAGCCATTGCGCTTGAAAAAGCGATTCATCCCCTCTTCTTGGATTTCGCCGCGAAAAGAGAGAATACGGCCGCTGCCATCTAAAAAGCGGGCGATATCTACTAATGAACGTTCGTCGCCACCTGTTCCGTGAAGCAACAGTAAATTCTTGCCACCAGCTTGTCCGGCATCGTATAAAGCTTTCATCGTTCATCCTCCTTACTTACTTTTTATAAGTTAAAGGTAGCATGTTCAATAGCTGATAGCAAAGAATCTGTTTGAGACACTTAAAAAGTAACGACCTTATCTGCCCACTCCACCATTTCCACACAATCAAACATTGTAGAAATCGGACAACTGGTCTGATCCTCCAATTGTCGTGATTTTAGACAAGTACCGCAGGCTAACAGCTCTCCGCCGTTTTCTTCCAGCTTTTTCATTTCAGCCGGTACATCATATTCTTCATCAACAATCGCTTCAACTTCCACCGCTTCACCCATCAGGAAGAATTTGACTTCGTGCTGCTTTTTCAAGCTGGCAACCCCAAAGCGGAAGGCGTTCCAAGCTTTCTCGTGTTCTTTCGTTTCTAGAATAATTGCTAGTTTCATCGTTTTTCATTCCTCCAACTCTCATTTACTACTGTCTTGGTCAAGTTTCTCACTAGCTATAGTATAGTAGTTTGTAAAATTTAAACAAGAGCTCTCGGCTCTGAAAAACAATGAGCTGCTTCAATCAACTATCCATTTATTTTGTTTTCTTCCGCCACCAAAGATAGCCAGCGGCTGCTATACAAACAATCCCTAAAGCGTACAACCAGGTTTGACTCTTTTCTCCCGTTTTAGGAAGCGTCTGGCTATTGGCTGGCGTTACTTTTCGAATTGCTGTATTCGTTGGACCTGCTGTATTTGCTGAATCTACTGAACCAATTGGATCTGATGAATTAGTGGAATCTTTATCCTTCGTTCCAGTAGAGTTATCCGTCTTCTCGTCGTCCTTTTTCTTCTCAACTACCTTAATCTTGGCCGTTGCGCTTACTGTTTTTTCGGTAGCTAGGAGTTTTTGCAAAAGATTCTCACTAAATTTACCCGTCTGTGCAATGGTGTATGTTACTTCATACACCCCTACTTTATTGGTATCTACCTCACCTTTTGATCGGACATCTTTGAAATTAATTGCTTGGCCATCACGATCGGCAGCTGACACAAAATTATCGGCTGGTTGCCATCCTTCACCAACATAGATCGTTGAATCTGCTACAGACAGACTTGCTAAATTGTCTTTTACCACAATCGTTGCAACTGCACTAGCTGTTCCATTACTATAGGTAACCTTGTAAGTACCAGCCTTTTCTGGATCAACCGTGCCTGCTACCACCACTTGATTGAATTCAACCGAACTGCCATCTTTAGCAGATGCTGACACAAAGTTATCAGCTGCCTCCCAGGCATCTCCTACATAAATGGTCGAATCCTTCACTGCAATCGTTTCGTGCTCGTCTACCACCGTTATTGTCGCTGTTGCACTCTTTGCACCATTTTGATAGGTCACTTCATAGCTGCCGACTTTGCTGGTATCCACAGCACCCTTGATCGTCAATTGATCCAAGTCAACTGACTCTCCGGCCTGATTCGTGGCACTGATAAAGTTATCAGCAGCCGTCCATTTATCCCCCACATGAATGGTAGAATCTTTTACTTCCACACTTGTCTGATCCGCTACTACTGTTACAATCGCAACCGCTTGTGCAGTGTTGTAGGAATAAGTAATTTCGTACTGCCCCGGTTTATTCGTATCGACTGAACCAGCTGCTGAAACTTGACTAAAAGGAACGGCTGCTCCGGTTTTGTCTTTAGCCGAAACGAAATTATCCTCTGATTTCCACTGACTTCCAGCATAAATCATCGAATCTTTAGCAGCTATTTGCTCTTGATTGTCTAGCACATGAATCATCGCAACTGCGCTCTTAGTCCCGTTTTTATAAGTCACTGGGTAATCTCCGGCAACTGCAGTATCTACAGTACCTTCAATAGTTAACTGATCCAAGGTCATTTCTTCGCCAGCCGTATTAGTCGCTGACACAAAGTTATCAGCAGCCGTCCAAGAATCCCCAGTATAAAGTGTTGAGTCTTTAGCAGCAACACTGCTAAAATCTGGCACAGGATCTAGATACACCAAAATCGTATTTTTCTCTTTGACCAGCTGAATTTCTTTGCCTTGAAGGTATTCGTCTGGAATTATATAACCAGCCGGTGCATTGGCCACATACAAATCGTATTTACCAGACATAATTTCATCAAACAAATAGCTGCCTGTTTCATCAGTAGTAAAGTTTAACGTCTGACCCGTCACTTTATCCACCAGCTTCAAGTCCACCTCAGAGATTGCTTTGGTTTTCTCATCAGAATCAAACACTTGGAATTCTGCTTGTGTTTTATAAACGATCCCTTCAGAATCACCAGCCGAAAACTTCAAGTTTAAAGTTGCTGTTTCAGCTGTACGAGACGCCTCATTCAGCCCTTCGGTACTTTCAGAGCTGATTGTCGCTGCTGTCGAAACCTGTCCGGCATTTTGCGAAATCACATTATAGGTTATTTCAATATTTTGCGTTAAGGTATAGTCAGAAAAAATAAGCTTCGCCCCTGTGGCAGTTGCTTCAACCTGATAGCTTTCCTGAGAAACACCCGACACACGAATCGAGTTCAAATCAATCGACGCATTGGTATTGCCTTTGGTAAACAGTTCAATCGTCGGATTAACAACCTTTTTAGTCTTATCATCAATATTTTGCGTTTTAACCGTAGTAGTAGTCAGATTATTGACTTCAGGAACCGCACTTTGCGCTGCTTCAATAATTGTACTAGCTTTATTGGTCACTTGAGCAGTTGCGGTCAATTCTCGATCGTTATAAAGCGGATCCTTATTCCGTCCTTGAACCGCTACTGCTGGTCCATCACTCCAACCATTGGCATACTTCCACTCAATAATGTAACGTTTATTGGTATTACCAAAATCAAAGGTGTACGTCTGATTCTCTTTATCATAAGCCACCTCCGGATAGCCTTCATCCTGTTCATTCATAGGATTCTTTAAAAACAATCCATAATACCAATATTGAGGGTAAACGCCTACTTCCTTATCATTGGATATATCGTAAATATTAAAAACGACGTCCGTTTTTTCTGGAGCTTTCGCTTGCACCACAAGATTCTCTCTGGTATCCTGCCGAGGATTCACCAAAAACTGGTTCTCTTTAGCCTGCAGCGTCATTTCCGAATATTGCTTCCTTCCAGTAGTTACAGTGGTATTTATCGTTTCGTACCCATCAGCCTTAAGAGTTACTGGCAGTTTATCAATCGGAATTGCAACATTTACGGCTAGACTGTCTGGCACGTAATTGAATCCTAAATCAAACTGAATCGAGCGCGTAATCGGGGTAGTAAATTTGACTATGCTGCCTTTCTCAGTTGGTGTAATCGTATAATCCTGTCCCAGCTTGTAATAGAAGGAAACCTCAGGTACCTGCCGAAGCGTTAAATACTTCGGATGCTCAATGGCGATTTCTAGATTTTTAATCGGTGCACTAGTACTTCCTTCAACGCCCACAGTAGTATCTGACATGTAGGCCCCATTTTCAGTGTAGTTCCCCCAGGCTGTTTCTACATTGTTAGGATTTAAAATAGAAATCGGCTGTACAAATGTATCCTCAACAATTTTAAAAGATTTCCCTTTGATTAACGGCGATTCCACATTGATAATGATGTCCTTACCGTTGAAAGGAACCTTCACCCGAAACATTCCAATGCGCAACGTACTGTCTTTCTTCGCCGTTACGGTAGCGGTAGCGCCATCCGTTTTCACATCAAAATATTCATCTACATTAACCGTTTCAAAGGCACCCGTATTGGCTGACAGTTGAATACTTTCAAACGCTTGACCATTTTGACTCGTTAAAATAATTTGCTCTCCAGCCTTCATTTTCGTAGGAGTCTGGTGAATATAGAGGGAATAATCCCCTTTATTATACATGCTGCCAGACATCACTGAATCGTACGACCGGTAATACACTTCTTTTTGATTCTTACTGCTTTTAGCAGTTAAGGATAGACCACCATATTGAGCCGTGGTTCGCTTCAATTTAACTGAACCAAAGCCAGTTGTAGGATAGCCCTTATTGTATGAATATGTATAATCTGTGACAGCTTCTAGTCCGGTTGTAAAATTATGCCGCACGCCGTATGCTTTCTGCTGATTCAGCTGATTAATTTCCACTGAGGTATCATATAAGGTATTGCTGGTTAGCGTATAATCGCTGCCTTCACTTAGCAAATGCTCACTTTCCGGCAAGACATTTCCTTTAATATCAACATCGTATTCGTAAACACTTAAAGGTGCTTGCTCCTCTTTTTCAAATACTGCTCCTGGAGTATCTGTCAAGGAAAGGGTCAAGGTTTCCTGCCCAGCTAAAGTCCGATCCAAATTGTAATAAACCGTACCATTCAGCCCCATTACCGCTTTGGTTTCACTGTAGCGAATCGGATCGACAGTCTCATATAAATCAATCGGATAACTATTTTTTTGCTGACCATCAATTACTACATCTACTAGCGGCTGGCTATCTGTATAGAGGTAGCTTTTCAACTCTAATGAAAAGGCTGCATCCGTGATACGTTGAGCAAATTGGATCGTCAAGGTCCGCGTCTCAGGTGATACCTGCCAGGTTGCTTCAAGATTCTTAATCGTGCCGCTTCCAGCTGAAAAACCTAAATGCTCCGGCAACGTCAGCTCATAAGTAGAGCCTGGCGCATAATCCTGATCTTCAATCACAAAATCCAGCATCAAGCGAACCGGTGTATTATTCAAGGTTCTTGTCCGTTCCGTTTGGCTATATTCGGTACCATCCATTGCTAGTAATGTTCCCTTAGCTAATAAAGAATCGGTAATCACACTGGCAGCCTTGGGTGCTGCAGCAGATTTTGGAGTTGATGAACTTTCCGTCTCACTGCTGCTTGTTGTTTCTTCAGTCAAAGAAGCAGTAGTGGCAGCTGGTTCTGGTACTTTTTCTGTCGTTGTCGCCTCTGGTATCGCAGCTGATGAATCCGTGGTACTAGGCAAAACCGACTCTGACTCTTGGCTCTCAGCTTTTGCTGGAACAGTTTCCGCAAAAACGACAGCCGTATTTATTAGATTGCCACCTATAAGAATAGCCAGCAATCCTGTTGTCAATATTTTTTTCTTCAATATTTCCTCTCCTTAAGAAAAGAGTAACGCAGGCGAATTTTCTAACCTGCGTTACTCTTTGTATTCTCTTATCCGTGACTCTTATTATCCAGCTAATTGACCTTCTGATTTTGCCAATTGAATCAATTGCCAGAACTTGTCAGTAAAGGCATAGCCTTTTTTCCAATGGTTCTTGATGATTTCATCATGAATACCGACATCTTGGAACTTACCGCGAATTTTTTTAACAATGTTAGACAATGAAGAAAGCTGAGAGTTTGTTAGCTCGTCTGACCAAATATGTTCGCAAATTGATTTTCGAGAGATCGTTTTGTTTTCTACGGATACTAAATAGTAGAAAACTTTTCTTTCATTGCTGGAAAGCTTACGCAATGCCCGCAAGAATTGTTCACCTTCTGCCAAATAAAATTGGTTCGGTGTGTTAATGCTGGAAGATCCATTAGTCATCTCTACTTGCGCTGTATTAGCTGATGAAGTGCGTTCCAATTTCTCACGCAGCACTTCAAAGGTATCAGAAACTTCGATCCAGTCATCGATTTCCAATGATGCATATTGTTCCCGGTCTTGTTTGTCCGGCAGGCACTCTACTTTTCTGAAGACTTTGATGTCACTTGTATTCAAAACCTTCAAAATTTCTGCCATTTGATGATCCGAGATTGTCTCACTAATTATCACTACTGGGAAAAAATTAACGATATTCATCAAGAAGACTTTATTGTTTAATTGGTCAAAATCACAAAAAGTACAGTATACTTCATGACTAAGACGTTGAATATTCTCCTGTAGACTTTGTTCATTTAAAACATTTCTAGTTAACACTAAAATTTTTTGCATTAAAAAATCTCCATTCCTTTGAATATATGGATGCTGTTTGTCTCGAACAACCCTTACTTATTCTAAATAAAATGCCAATTATTGGCTTCATTTCCTATCTAAATGTATAATGTGAGTTTATTCCAAGAGCAATAAAAACCGAAAAACATTAATTATAACTTTCAGTTAATAAGTGACAGATTGTCAAGACAATCAACATCTAACAACATAAAATTAGTTCTATTCAACTCATTTTTCTTCATTATTTTATTTTTAACAGCAAAAACTAGTTTTTCATATGCTAATGAACCTTTTATTAGCTTATTCTAATAGACTGATTCTTTTTGTATCACTTAAAAATATTTTTTTAACCAGAAAATACATAAGTCCCAAAAATATTTTTCCTGTTCGTTTCCATTATTTTTTTGTTATAATGGAGGTTAAAATTATCACTGATTCTTATATCCTTGTTCTAAACAGATATTCATCAAATACACATATTACTAAAGGAAGTGGACCTATGAAGCAATTATTATCGACAAAACATCAAGCTCAGCTAACCATCATGGAAGCTTTTTTAGAAAAGAATGAGATAACAATTGAGGAACTGGAGTCATTGACCGGCGCTTCTAAACAGACCATTCGTACCTATATTGACGAAGTAAAGCAATCCACCGATTTCTTCTATATCCAAAAGGGGAAAGGTACCTATTTTCTCAGACGAAATAACCGTACCAACTACAGTACGATTTATCGCTATTTCTATCAGCAATCGATTCAGCTCCAATTGTTGGAGATTATTTTCCTGAATCCTTTTATTCAAACGAAGGAAATTGTTCAACGTTTTGGTATCAGCCGGTCTCAATGCAACCAATTACGCCATACCCTAAAGCAGGTTTGTGAATCCTATGGTTTTTCCTTAAGTGATTCTCCGTTTAGATTCCAGGGAGACTATCATAAAATTTGTGCCTTTTTCATTGCTTATATGTTCGAAAAATATGATTTTTTAGATGACTATATTTCGCCTAAGGAAAATCAACTGTTGGATCAGCTTGTTCTCAGCTTCACCAATTTACCTCTAGTTGGCGGGCTTCAGGACAAGCATCGTCTCAAAACCTGGATTTGGGTAATTATCAAGCTAAGCAACCATTTTCCAGAATTCCTAACACAGGAGTTTGATAATGCCGAAGAATTTAACCTTGTATTTAGCTATCAGGATTTCGAGGAAACCTTCTCTGTCAATTTTTCCGGCTATCTCAACGGCATCTTTTCTCAGCTGTACCTGTTTTTGGAGGAAACGATCACGGTGCCCGAATTGGTTAGAAAAAAGAGCTCGATCATTACCTTTTTTGAAACCTTGTATGCCCTATTTGATTGCCCGCATTCTTTTGACGATAACCGTGTCATTGACGTAGCTCTTTTGCTTTATGTAGGACCTAATTATATTTTGAATAAGAAAAAACAGCGCTTTGTCCTAAATTTTTTCGAACAAAACAGCTGTTTCTCAAAAGAACTTT
Source organism: Candidatus Enterococcus ferrettii (assembly GCF_017377655.1). GTDB lineage: Bacteria > Bacillota > Bacilli > Lactobacillales > Enterococcaceae > Enterococcus_A > Enterococcus_A ferrettii. The sequence continues at coordinate 20,922 of NZ_JAFREL010000069.1, read as the reverse complement.
CTGAGAAGCTTTATCAGGAAATTCTGCACTTGCGAACGGCCATCGGAAATGATGGATTATTTTACGAATTAATGTACTCACTATTGATCAATCAAACCACCTTAACGCGATTAATCAAGGAGCATCAGGAAAAGAAACGGGTTGGCGTTTTGTATACCTATGATAAAGAACACAGTGAACTGTTTTCTTACCAGTTGAACAACTCCTTTACGAATAATCTGGCTTTTGAAGTGATTGATTATGATGAGTTTTGCAATGCACCTGATGATGAAGCTGAACTAGCCGATTTCGACTTTATTATCACCTGCTTGACTACCCTAAAGCAGGAAAATTGCATCGTGACAGATATCTTTCCGACGATTTCTGACATCAAGTATTTAAATGACTTAGTTGATCTTTCTATTCGCAAAAAATTCGAAAATGGATTAAAACGGGCTTTAGTTGACCCAATCCCAACTGTTAAGCTTTGATTATCAGGAGGTAGCTACTAGTGCAACCTCCTGCAAGTCTAGCTAGCTTCTTATTATACATAGACAAAAAAGACTACTTTTCGGACTGACTCGCTTTCTCAGTCCGAAGAAATCAGCACCAGCCTTACTATTCCTCCGTCTTCTTAAGTCTCTGGAATTCTCTAGCAAAAGCCCTTGATTTTATTACTAGTCTCTTCAGGTCTTTATGCAACAGAACTAACTTTTTTCATAGTTGAAAATTCGAATACCAACTTCGCTTGTATCAATAAATGAAGAACGAGGATTTTACTCTTAAAGTATAATTATTGCCGTTGTTTTCTACCAGACCTTTCAGGCATGATTGGGTTAGCAAGCTTGCCAAATACCTGAAGGAAAGAAGAGAGAACATGACCCAACCACTTATTTTAGATATCAGCGAATGGCAGGTGCCGTCGCAAATGAACTACCAACAGCTGGCTGAACAGGTTGCTCACGTAATCGTCCGTGTACAATACGGCTCAGCTTATGAAGACAAGCATTACCGAACACACATTGAGAATTTCCAAGCCTTAGGTGTACCAGTCGCCGTCTATGCTTGGGTTCGCGGCGTCAACCACAATGACATGGAGGAAGAAGCTCGGATCTTCTACGAACGAGCTAAACAGTACAATCCAACCTTTTATTGGCTGGATGTTGAAGAACAATCCATGTCGGACATGCGCGGCGGTATAGAATGCTGTCGTCGCAAACTTAAAGATTTATCCGGTAAAAAAGTCGGGGCTTATATCGCCAATCACCTTTACAGCACCTTCAATCTGGTTACCGAAAATTTTGACGGCATTTGGCTGCCAACTTATGGCGCAAATACTGGCAGCTATCAAGGTACGAATCCCACGGCAACCAATCACTACGATTTACATCAATATACCTCGGTTGGCCGACTTGCAGGTTATGCAGGCGCTTTGGATTTAAACCGTTTGGCAGGCACGAAGCCGCTTAGCTACTTTACCGATGGCGCATCTCCAGCTGCTCCATCACCTGCTCCAAGTTGGGGAACTGCGGAAAAAGGTATCTTTACCTTGAATACCGCGATTCATCTCCGAACAGAACCTTCTGCTGATGCCCAAAGTTTGGCCGTACTGCCAGCAGGGGCTGAGGTTCATTACGATGCCTTTAGTCATCAAAACAGCTATGTCTGGATTCGGCAGCCACGAGCAGATGGGAATATGGCCTATTTAGCAACGGGACCCTCGAATGGAACTATCCGAACTGGGGCAAGCTGGGGAAGCTTTCGCTAAACAAAAAAAGAGGAGCGTCTATTTCGACGTCTCCTCTTCTTCCAATAAATTTACCCGGATGAAGCCCCATTGTGTTGGCAAGTAATAGCCATCCACTGTTTCATCCTTTAAACGACTTGAAATCAACGAACCCTTAATCTGATACAAAGCCGGTATTTCTGGATCAAGCGGTCCCAGCTTCTCCAGCAGCTCTTCCAAGTCATGCTTGGTCATCATAAAATAGACAAAGCTTGAATCCTTCAAACGTTCATAACTAATCGCACCCTCAAACGTCATCCTTGTCTTTAGCTCTTCTGGACTTAATGCTACCCCAATTGGTATTAAATTCAACCCTCGAAAGGTAAACCCCTCCGTCATCTGTACTCCCCCTAACAATAACTTACGAGTTCATTTTATCATAGTTGACGGAAAGATAGCGGAAGTTTTACCCTCTATTCAAAAGTAAAGCCAAAAGAAAAATCATCAAAGGTACAACGATATTTCTGCAACTGATCTTGTCCGCAGGCATTGCTGCCAAGACCATTTTGCTTATAATCTAGGTATAGATAAGTCGCCTCATCCTCTATCAGCTCATTGGTGTGCTTTGCCTTTTCCAAGGTTTCATCAGCAAAATGAGACACACTAAAGTTTAATTTGTCCGCTGCTTGAATTTTTATGACTTGATTGTCGTCGTTTAACTCCAAATAGTCCATTTCCATTCGATTTCCATGCTCTTGCGGATACACATAAGGTACATACATTCCGGCTACCGTATCTTTGAACACCCCTGGATAAGCCGATTCACGAGAATCGCAATAATTTTCATGAGGGCCCAAGCCACGATACGTCACTGACTCATAGACTTTTGGCAAGACCATTTTAACTCCAATACGTGGAATCATTGCGGGTGCCTGATCTTTTCGACCAGTCGCAATGCCATCAATCATTACAGTCATCTTTCCATCGCCGAAAATAGTATAGCTTTGACGAATATCGAAGTACCAAGAGCTGTTTGTCGTTCCCAAATATTTTTGGATCGTGATTACACATCGGTCCGACGTGGACTCATAACTAAAGTCAATTAACGTTTCATGCCATAAATTCATGAAGTACTTGTTGTAGTATTCCTCAATCAGATACATGTCGTTATCGATCGGCGCTCGCCAGAAGTTCATCATTGGACCACTCAGCTGCTGATTATTTCTTTTAATAGTAAGCTCGCCAAGCACTTTGTCAAAAGTAAAGAGCCCATTATTCGTCGCTATCTGCAGACTAGTTTGTTGCTCTTCAACCGCCACAGTTGCCTCCGTCGTTGATTTTAAAAGCTGAGGCTCTTGTACCTTTACTACTGAACGACTCAATTCAAAACCAGCTTCACACCATTTCGTCGCTTTTTTTGCTTGGGTAATTACATGTAAGGTAACCAGTTGTTCAGATCCTGCATTAATTTTAGTCAGACAAGTGAAGGTTCTTCGTTGCTGCGGTTTAATTGCTAGTATAGTTAAAGCACCCTCTTCAACCACTTCTCCTTCAACCTGCAGCTCATAGTAAAAATCATACGCATCAGTAGCGGTGAATTCTAGATGATTGATCAGCTGATAGACTCCTGCCTGACGATTCACCACATTTAACTCAAACGGTTCGAAAATTTTCTTCAGCTCGATTAAGCTGGTAGAAACGGTCCGATCCGGCTGCAGCAGACCATCAATACAAAAATTACTATTATTCGGCACATCACCAAAGTCACCGCCATATTTATAGTAGGTCTTTCCGGTGTCATCAACCGATTGAATCCCCTGATCAAACCATTCCCAAATAAAGCCGCCTTGTAATTGATCATGCGTATAAAACAATTCTTGGTATTCCTTCAGATTTCCGGGACCATTGCCCATCGCATGCCCATACTCGCAAAGAATGTGGGGCTTTTGCGTCTTTTCAATCACTTCAGTCATGGTTAATTTTTCATCATGCTCCAGCCAAGTATACATAGTTGAATACACATCAGTAATCTCAGCCTCGAAATCTCCTTCATAGTGAACCAAGCGTGTTGGATCCGTCTCCTTGGCAAAGGCTGCCATCGTCCGGAAATTATTCCCAAACCCCGATTCATTTCCCAACGACCACATAATAATCGAAGGATGGTTTTTGTCGCGATGAATCATCCGTGACAGGCGATTCACATAGGCTGCTTCCCACTGAGGATTATTGGAAATCCAGTCGTAGTCGTTGGTCAACTCAAAACCATGACACTCCAAATCCGTTTCATCAATCACATACATACCGTATTCATCACACAAGTCATAAAAATAAGGAGCGTTAGGATAATGAGAAGTCCGAACGGCGTTGATATTGTGCTGCTTCATCAATTGGATATCACTTTCGATACTTTCTCGAGTTACCACTCGTCCATTCTCAGGACTATAATCGTGCCGATTCACCCCTTTTAGAATGATTGGCTGACCGTTGAATAAAAATTGCTTCCCTTGAACCTCCACTCGGCGGAACCCAATGTTCAATGGAATATATTCAATTAAACCTTCCTGCAGCACTTCAATTTCAAGCAAATACAAGGTAGGTGTCTCAGCAGACCAGAGCTTCACAGCTTCCAACTCTTCCTGCAGCACTTCACCAGCTGACAATGTTTTCTCCATAACTAGTTCATCAGCCAAGCTTAGTCGATAACGAATCGTTTGCCCCTCAACAGACGAAAGCTGCGGAGTCACCATTAACTGGCCTATTTGATACGTATCATCGGTAGTCGCGACTACCGTTAAATCATACAACCCAGCGCGAGGAAGCGAATAGAATTCGACATCGCGGAAAATCCCGCTCAGCCACCACATGTCTTGATCCTCCAAATACGTTCCATCTGACCATTGGAAAACTCGAACCGTTAGCTGATTACTTCCAGACTGTACAAAGTCAGAAAGATCAAACTCGCTTTGCAGCCGAGCACCCTTGCTATAGCCCACGAACGCCCCATTCACATAAACCTCAAAAGCCGAATCCACGCCATTAAATTTCAGCAAATAGCGTTCATTAGCCTCTACCTCATTCAGTTCAAACGTTCGCCGATAAATCCCCGTAGGATTCTCCGTCGGTACTTTTGGCGGAATAATCGGAAAATTGTACCACAAATCTGAATAGTGCATCTTGCCATAGCCCTGCAGCTGCCAATTACTCGGAACCAGAATCGTATCCCACTGTTCCTCTTGGCAGTCCACTTGGTAAAAATCAACGGGGGAATACTCCGGCGCTGCTAAGAACAGAAAGCGCCAATCCCCATTCAAGCTTTGATAGTTTCGTGCCTGAGTGTAGCCCTGTTGTCCATCCTCTTGACTAAAGTAACTATAATAATGCGCCCTTTCCGGCAAACGGTTGATATGATTCAGCTGATGATTTTCCCAGCGTTTTAATTTATGCATGCTCATTGGCTCCTTTTAATGCTTTATTCTTTTTTTCATAGCGTTGGTAACAAACCCAGGCAAAGCCCAAGAAGATGACAATTCCCAAAACATTGTAGGTTAAAACAAACAGTGGATTAGCTGAACCTTCAGCTACAACGCCCGTTTGCAAATAAGCCATAATTTCAAAGGGTGACGGGAAAGTCGAAATGAAGAAGGCCACCAAGAAAAAGCCCAAAATCAAACTACCTACAACAATCCCAGTTTTCCGACTTCCCATTTTAAAGCTTCTAGGCATGTCCTCTTTTTTCAAGCGCAGTACAATGTATGCAATCAACAAGAACAATACCGGAATCAATGAAGTCGCCGCTGTCATATTGATTAGCGTCTGCAGCAACGTATCCACCGAACCAATTCCTAAAGCCGGAATAATCAACAATACCGTTACAACAATCGCTTGAACCAGTAACGCATTGGTTGGATTCCCCTCCTCATTGGTTTTAGTCATCCATTTTCCAAAGATCCCTTCAGGAATTTCCGAAAACAAAACCTTCACTGGAGCCGCTGTCCACAACACCAAAGAACCCAAGGCACTAAACAGCATGATCAACCCCACAATATTTGTCACAATGTTGCCAATCCCAAAATGATGGCCTAAAATTGTGAAAGCTTCAAACAACCCATTCGAATAGTTATTAGCTAAGGTTTCCTGCGGTACCACTAATCCTACTGCCACACAACCTAAGCAATATATTAAACCGATCGATAAAGTCGTGATTAACATCGTCCGTACAAACACTTTGTTTCCACCACGGACATCCTTAATGTAGACACCCACGCTTTCTGCACCGCCTACTGCCTGAAGAATCCAAGCCATCGTCATGAAAAAAGTCCAGTTAAATTTCGGTGCCACAGACTGAGCAGTGAAGGTTTGGGCAGCCGGCTCCCCTAAAAAGGTCACCACAATAAAGGCTAAGACAATAAAACCAATTCCCAATAATAACCGCGCCACTCCCGACACACTGGTAATAATCGAAATCCAGCTAACCCCTTTAATCGATACATAGGTCGCCAACCAGAAAAGGACGATTGATACTAACGAAATGATCAATGTCGCCTGATTTCCCGCAAAAACATTCCGCCCCAAGAAGGTATAGGAAGCATAAATCAAAATTTGCGGCAGCAACGAAGTAAAGTAAAATAAATTAACAAAAAAGTACGACCAAGCACCTAAAAAGGCCCATTTCTCCCCTAAAGATGATTTAATCCAGCTGTGTACGCCTGATTCAGACTCACTATTGGCTGAAGCAAACTCCCCAATCATCAACCCAAATGGGAAAAAGTAACAAAGGGTCGCAAAGATATAAGCTGGAATCGAAGCCAGTCCAATGCTGATACTGTTGTTAATAATGTTGTTAAACGCAAACACTGCCGTAAACGTCATTAACAACAACGCAGCCGGACTTATTTTCTTCCGTGTCTCCATAATCATTCTCCTAACTGTAATTCGATAATCGGGATCCGGACCCATTGATTACGCTTTCATAATAAATTATAATAAGACTACTTCCAAGGGGATTTTGTTGCTACTATATGTCATCATGTTGAATAAGGGGAGAAAATATGTTTAATTCTGTAGGAACCTTTCAAACGCAAGAACTACTTAGCCAAGAGCTGACTCTTTTTGAATGCGGCTTTGAAGATGTCAAACCACGCGAACCATATCAATACGAAAAAATTGATTATTACCTGATTCACTTTATCTTAGAAGGCGAAGGCCTGTTTTTTATTAACGACGAAGTTCACCGACTTTCCGCTGGCGAAGGCTTTGTCATTCCCCCCGATACCAAAAACAATTACTACCCGCTCTCAGGAAATCCCTGGAGCTACCGCTGGATCGGCATCCGCGGCAGCCAATGCGAAACCATCTTAAAAAAGGCCGGACTATTAGAAGGCAGCTTCACGTATAAATACAACCACCTCGAAACTATCGACACGTTGTTTAAAGCCATTTACGACTTCGCCGAAAGCAATCAGCTCTACGGAGCCCACGCAAAAATTTACGAATTTTTCAATTGCCTAATTGCCCAAAACGAAGAACTCCTGCGCTTCTCCACCAGTGAAGGAGAGAAATATGTCCTCAACGCCATGGACATTATTAAGCAACATTACGCCAATAACGAATTACAAATTACCGATATCTGCGACCAAATCAAAATCGAACGCAGCTACCTTTTCAAACTGTTCAAACGATATATTACCACCAGCCCGCAGCAATACCTGATCCAATTTCGCTTAAACAAAGCAAGCGAGCTGCTGCGAAAAACCAATTATTCAATCGAAGAAGTCGCCCAGCTTACCGGCTTCTCCAGCTACTCCCACTTCTCAAAAATCTTCAGCAAATACAAAGGCTACTCTCCCCATAAGTTTCGCTTACGCTACCGGGTCCATTAAAAAGAAAAGGTTAAGCCACGACGGACTTAACCTTTTTTAAACTGCCTCTTTAACCGACAACATAACCCATACCCAATCATACAGCCAGCAAAATTTGTCAGAACATCCCAAACATCGAACGTCCCCAAATAGAAAACATATTGCAGCGTCTCAATACCAAGAATCGTAACCAAAGACAAAACAATTGCCTCAACCAATCGTGCCCGCATCCCATACAAAATCCCTAACGGAATAAAGTATCCAATATTCAACACAAACTCAATCACAGCCGCCTCCGACTGCAACGGCACCTGCCGAATATCCAGGTTCAATGCATGATAATGCTCCGCCTTCGTAAACAACACAATAAACATCAACAACGCATACACACTATAAAACAAATACAAATAAACCGTCCACAGCTGTCGCCGCTCCCACTGAATATAGAACAACCACAAGCTCAAAAATAAAAACGCCCACAACGCCTCATCCGTATAAACAAAACGATGCATCATCCCCGCCAAGCGCGGATAATGCATCAATGTCGGCATAACTAAATAGTATATAACGCCATAACTGGCGACTAATGATAGAATTCCTGCAATGATTTTTTTCATGGTGGAGGTGAAGCCTTTCTGGTTTTTGGTTATTATAGCAGAAAAGGATTGCTTAGGGTAGACCAATGAATTCATTCACTAAGCGTCAGTTTATGGCTTTTTACTTTCATTTCTCGTGCCTCTTCTTGTAGAGACTGTTCATCAATTGATATCCGCCAACCGAAATTCCACTCAGTGACACAATTATTACCACCCAGTACCAAGTTGAGTACCCACTCAAATAACCACCATCAAAATACGATGGCGGTTGGTATTGTATCAAGAATGCTTCATTTCCCAGTCTTGACGAATGAGGGCAACAGCTAACTGTACTTGCTCGTCTTCCGCAATGGTTTCTTCACTGTCCCATTGGGCTTGGAGTATTGTTTCTTCAATCAAATTTGCTAACTCTTCAGGACGTGGACAATTCGATCTAAAATGGCAGCTGCCATCGTCCCGCTACCCAGATAATTTTCCCAGCCCTTAATATCCATTTGACTACAGAAGATGGTGGATTTTAAATTGTACCGTAGTTCCACAATTTCTAGGATAACAGTGGCTTGGTCAGGCGTAATTCGATTCAATAGCCATTCGTCAATGATAAGCAGATCAACCTTAGCTAGGCGTTTGTTCAGTTTTCGGTAAGAGCCGTCGTTTCGAAGTTGGGAAAGGGGGAGTTCATCTAGTAGTTCAGGCGGACTAGTGTACTTCACGGAATGAGTTTGACGGCAAGCGAACGCCGAAGGCTGGTGCTAGAAACTTTTCCCCGCGCCTGTTGGCCCTTTTAATATCATGCAATAGCCTTTGCGAATAAAACCGCAGTCGGCTAGTTCAAGGATTTTTTGTTTATCCAACTTACGATCTTCAAAATACTCGATGTCTTCAATACACGCTCTAGAATCATGAAATCCTGCGGATTTGATCAAACGCTCTAGTGTGTTTGATTTCCTTCGATCATATTCTTGATCAATCAAAAGCTGAAGCCGCTCTTCAAAATCCAGCGAACAAAAAGCATTGTTCGACTCTTGTGCCTGATAAGCTTCTGCCATTCCAGTCAGTTTCATTTCACGCATTTTTTTCAAGGTTTGATCATTCATTTTCATTTATCCTCCCAATAGGCAGCTCCACGAGTAAAGCCGTACTCACTTTTTGTGCCCTGCTGTTCTTTTCGTGCTAGAAGTTCTTGTTTCTTATTAACTTTTAACTGATTTTGAATCAATTTATCGGTCGGGTGAAGGCTGACAGAGCGGACTTCTTTGCACGCCCGTTCGATTTCATATTTTGTATATTTCTGTCTGCTTTTTTTTAGCGTGAAGATGGCAGAAAGGGCTTGTTTTTCAACTAGATAACTTTCTAACAGATAATCTAAGATCGCCACGGTCTGCTCACCAATCTCTTCTGCCCATTGTCGCGCGTTTTCTGGCGTTTGTTCCAAGTAAAGCCGGTGATTTATCTGGCATATGCTCCGGAATCGTTGCGAACTGACTAAGCTTTCCAGACAATCGAGCATGGCTGGCGATCCGCATATGGTCGAAGAAAATCTCGACAAGGTTTCCAGATAATCGAATCTGTACTTGTTTGCCGATGAATTCATATGGCACAGAGTAATAGCGCATTCAACACTTACATGGTAATCAAGACGGACTTTTACCATTCGCCACTCCGCCATCTTGTATGGTTTTGGTGGTAAGGGAGACATGGCGAATTTTTCTTCTGCTTCAAACACACTGAACCGAGTTCCGTCTTTTTTTGAAAAGCGACGATGATTGAAAGCCTCTAATTTTTGTTCGACCTGTTCATTCAATTCTTCAAGCGTGAAACAAACCTCGTTTCTTAATGCTGCGATAATCCATGTTGAAATCGTCCCCACTGAGCCTTCGACAGAACTTTTGTCTTTGGGGGTTCTGACATAGCTGGCATGCAAAGCATACCGTAGTAATCGCACATCTCACGATAAGTGGGGTTTAAAACGGATTCTTTGAGGGTGTGTCACATAACGGAGGTCTTTAGGTTTCCGGCACAACGATTTGTGGAACTCCGCCAAAATACGCTAAGGCTCGGCAGTGAGCACTGATCCACATTTGAAGATCCATACTAAGTGTTGCTTCTGCATAAGACAGTTGACTACATGGTAATGTTGCAACGAAAACATAGGCTTTGATTAATTCACCTGTATCACGATCTTTGATGTGACTCGTCATACCTGCCCAATCGACCTCTAAGAGTTCTCCGGATTTTCGGTGAAGCCGCATCGTGACCTTATATTTGTCCGCATAATTCTTGTAATGGCGGAGAAAGGAGCGATAAAAATATGGAACGCGACCTTGGGTATGACACAGTATCTCATATTCATGGTGAAGCAGCGAAAGATTTACACCTGGTTTCGCCAATTCTCTATGGATTTGATCAAAATCCATCATGCCAGAACCAGAATTTTCAATCGTTTTATGCGGGAAAAGAAATGCTTCCAATCATCGGTCATCCATTTCTTCTGACAAAGGACAAATTAAGTCTTTGTCTTTCGCCAGTTCAATGACCTCTCTAACTTTTGGACGGCCAGGTCTCAGGTTGCCGGCTATAGCTCGAATGCTCAATCCTTCATCGGCCAACTCCAATATCCTACGATAGTGAATCATAAAAAACTCCTGTATAAGAATTTGCACAAGATTGTGCTCCATCATTATACGGGAGGGATTGGCTATAAAATTAAGAGTGGTACTTGGTTTGGCAGTGACTGGTAACATTTGTGGCAGCGGGTGGCAATAATCATGTCATTAGGTGGAATTTCAGTTGACGGATATCAGTTTTCCAACACACAATAAAAATGTAAGGTGTCTTGGTGAAGTCGAGAAGAGTGGAAACTCAACTCCTTTAAGATCGTGGCTAGGATATATTTGTCGGCGCCATTGTAAATGTGCGTTTCGGCTTGCCCTATTTTAATTCGGGCGGCAACTTTGTTTTTGACTGGAGAGGTACGAGTTGGCGTTGTAGCTGCTGGTACTGTTTGATCCACTAACTGAACGGGCACAATATCTTTTGGTTCCATGAGCAATACCTCTTATTGTTGTTGATTTAAGTTTAACAGGAGGTTTTTTGAAATAAATAGCCACCTTACTATCGTACGCTCACAGCTCGAAATAAGAACGCCCACAGCGACTCACCCTTATAAACAAAACGATGCATCATCTCTGCAAAGCGAGGATAATGCATCAATGTCGGCATAACCAGATAGTATATAATGCCATAGCTGGCAATCAATGATAGAATTCCTGCGATGATTTTTTTCATAATTCGGCTTTTTAATTTTTGAGTTATTGTAGCAGAAAAGGCTAATGTCGATCACTACAATCTAATTTATTACTTTTCATCGGAATTACTAAGTAATTGAATTACACAACCAATCTCAGAAATCCAAAGAGTAAATACCGTTATTAGAAATTAAATTAAACCTTAATCTCTGCTAAAAGTTTGTATAATTCACCAACATTTTCTAAGGTAAATGTTGGTTTAATCTCAGAATTTGAGATCTCGTCAATAGTTGCTTCTCCTGTCAAAACACAGACAGTAGTAACACTGGCATTAACCCCAGTTGCTATATCGGTATACAAACGGTCCCCAACTACAACTACATCAGAATAAGTAAAATTAGATTTTTTCACTATCTCATCTACCATGATCCGATTTGGTTTTCCAATATAATAAGGTTTTTTCTTTGTAGAGTTTTCTATAGTTTGACAAATAGAACCACAGTCTGGTACAAATCCAAAAGATGTTGGACACACAAGGTCTATATTAGTTGCCAGAAATTCAGCTCCTCCCATAATGTAATTACAGGCTTTTGATAGCTTTTCATATGTTAATTCCGTATCAAAGCCTACTAAAACAACATCAGGATTCTCTTCGCAAAGTTGCACATCATTTTCGGCTAATTCTTCAATTAATGCTTTTGTACCCACGCAAAACACCTTATTTTGAGGATAGTTATCATGAATGTACATTATACTTGCTTGAGCTGAGGTAAAAAAATTATTTACAGTACTATCAATACCAAGATTTTTTAATTTGACTACGTATTCTTTGACAGATTTAGATGAGTTATTCGTGATAAAAAAATACTGATCACTATTTAACATATCAAAAAGCTCTTTCGCACCATGGTAAAGATTATCGTCACTATAAATTGTGCCATCCATATCAAACAAAAAAAGCTTTTTGTTTTTAAGCGCACTAATATCTTTCCCAAATAAATCTGTAGCATTACTCATAAAATATGCCTTCAGCTTTCTTCAAATCATCCAAATTATCAATTTCCATCCACCTACCACTAATGTCAATTGGGAAAAAATCAACTTTATCAAAAATTGAATCTAAGGCTACTTCTGTCCAAGAATTCTCATCTTTTTGGTTAATAATAATTTCCTCAGACGCGTCGAAGAACTCTTTAGACCCCTCTGAAGAGAATTTGTAGACATCAATGGATGTTCCGTATGCTTTGTCTTCTTTAATTGATTTGCTGATTGAATTAACTTTATTCTCATCAACAATAATTTTCATTGATTCATTATCATAATTCCCTTTTTCCACAGCAATACCGTTAGAAAATACTGATTCTAGTAAATCCTCGATAATTACTTCATCAAAAAAAACATCTGAGTTCATCAGTAAAAATGACTCCCCGTACAATTCTTTCTTTGAGAGAAAAGCCGAATACATGTTATTAGTCTCATCGAATCTTTTGTTGTGGATGAATTTTACTCCTTCGAACAGCTTTTCAAGCTCACCTTCTAAAACCTCATTCAGGTAACCAGAAATTATGATAATTTTAGATATTCCTTTGCTTTGGAGAGCTTTTATTTGGTTTACAATTATTGGAGTCCCATTTACCTCTACAAGTGCTTTAGGTATATCGTTTGTTTTGGGACGTAATCTACTTCCTAATCCTCCTGCTAATATTAATGCGCTTTTTATCATAATTCTTCCACCAACTCCTTATATATTTTTTGTAAATCCATTTCTTCAATTACCAATTCATTTAGTACCGTATAACGGTCTGGTCTCATCTCTTTGGCTTTTAACAACGCTTTGCTAAAATCTTCGAAGTCGATACCTAGTTTAACAGGATTAATATTTACTTCAAAACACTTCAAGTATTCCAATAAAGTTGAATAATCTTCGTCTATCAATTTTAGAATGGTAATGGTACCCAATGCTACCTGGAGTCCATGAATGTTATTCTTTTTTCCATATCTATCTAATGCGTGACTAAATAAATGTTCGGATCCACTTACAGGCCTACTCGTTCCAGCAAAACTCATGGCAAGGCCAGAAATGACCAACGAATCACATAAAACACGAATAAATTTGTCGTTTAGCTCATCGTATCTTGTTTCCAGTAAAGCATTAAGTGAATTTTGTGACATTAGCCAAGCAAAGTCATTCATAGTTTCTTTCCCTTTTCTAACGGCTAGTTTCCAATCCATTAAAGCAGTATAATTAGAAATAGTATCCCCGATTCCTGCTTTCAGAAGTTCTTTAGGACTGTTACCCATTACCTTAGTATCGATTATTATCACATCAGGCATTTTACTTCCAAGACTTCTGTGACGTTTTCCTTCATCATTTAGTACGGAAACAGGTGAAGCTATTCCATCATTTGCAAGAGTTGTGGGCAAAGATATATAAAACTTTTTTGCAATATACGATGAAAATTTACCCACATCTAGAACTTTTCCCCCACCTAATCCAACAATAAAGTCAAATCCTTCCAAGATAAATTTCTTTCCCAGATTAAAAGAGCTTTCAACTGAATTTTGATCAACAATAATTACTTCAACGTTTCCTAACTGCTTTAGTTGTGAAAGAATTTTCTCGCCATATATTTTCATTACATTGTTATCACTAATTAAACCTATTTTCCCGCGGACACTAATCTCAGTTAGAATTAAGGCAACTCTATCAAAAGCATTTTCTTCAATCTTCAAAATATTACTAAACACCTAACAAACCACTCCCTTCATTTTGTCAGAGGCCTGCTATCTATACGAAGTCCTCAGCTATTGAACATTTTTATTCTCTCCTATGAAAGTTCGAGAGAAGCTTGACAGATTTTAAACTATCATTTCATTTTGAATACTTCGATCAAGCTACTCGGCAAAGACAGAGTCTACATCTTTGCTCTATAAAGATTTTCCAATTGACTATCTATCCTTATTTTATAGTTATCTTCTAAAATTATTTTTCACTCAAGGACGCAATAACTTTCTCAGGAAGTTTTTGTAATTCATCTCCAAAAACATCGCGAATAATCTGAATTCTTTTTTCTTTTAGGATATCTTCTCCTCTTTTTAACTTTCCAATTTGTTCTTCTAATTCTTGCCAAGAATTAACAATGTAGCAACTTTCAATTATTTTTTTTACCTCTGTAGTTAAGCTAAGCTCCATGTTTGTCTTACAAAAAATTACTGGCTTTCCAGTGGCGAAATACTCAATTAGGATTGCAGAGATATCGCTTATTAAAAAATCAGAATTCCAAAGTGTTGAGACATATTCTTTGTTGACATCCAATTTAACATTTTGCAGTTGCTCACAGTCACTTATGTACTCAATAACTTCTTCATCAGTCATTTTTCCTAATTTGACAAAATTATTGAAAGTTAGTGGATGTGGCCGAAAAAGAAATGCTATATCCCTACTTTCCCTCGAATATTCAATCAATTTATCTTTATAAGTTAGAAAGTTGCTACCCCCAGCCTTTCTGTCAGGTGTCCACCTAGGGGTCCAAATAACTCGCTTTTGGTCCTCTTCTGTAAAGTCCCATGCAAGTTCATCATCTTTTTTATGCTTTAAAATACTAACTATTGCAGGATTTCCGAAAAACTCTGTCTTCCTTAGCTTCAGCAGATGCGTTAAAAAAAAACGATGCCTATTGTATATTTCTAATTCTTTACTTTCAGAAAAATAACAATAGACGTATCTATAGTAGTCTTTATTTAAGCATGTATCAACTAAATCCATTGACCAGTTTATCCCATACAAAATGCTACATATCCGTGAAAACTTTGATATTTCTTTACTAGAATATTCTTTGGGCATATAGTAATTGTACGGTCGTGAATGGAATACATAATCTGGAGCCAATTCTCGTAAATTCAACCATTTTTCTGGGCCAACTAATGCATTTAATGCATCATAACCATGCTTAACATAATAATTATATGTATCATTTGATGTATCAGTTGGATCTAATAATCTATTATTGCTAATACCTGACGGTACACATACAAGATATACTTCGAAATTTACATTTTTTTTCATCTCTTCATATATAGGTTCTAATTTATTCCACGCGGGAATATATTGAGCTAAAAAAACGACTTTTATTTTCTTGTTACTACGACTAGAATATTGCTGTTTTAATAGTAGCTTAAATGCATTAACACTCTCTAAGAATCCGTGAATTTTGTGCTTCAACATATCATAGACAGCCTCCCGTCATTTTAATATAACATTGATTTTAATTATTTATGAACATACCAAATCAATTCATCAGAGATATTTTCAGGATATCGTTCCAGAATTTTTTTAGGAATATTGCTAGTTTTTATAAATTTGTTTTTGTCATAAAATTTAATCGCTCTTTGGTTACTTTTATTGACACACCAATATACTTTATTCAAGTTTAAATCTTTGATAGCCTTCTCAAGGATAGTATCCATTCCTAATTTTGATACACCAGTGCCCATAGCACATTTTCGAATTGTAATTGCAAACTCAGCAAAACTTTTCTCATAATCAATATTTTTTAAACTAACTGTCCCAAGATATTCATCATCTTTATCACTAATAGCCAAGTGCATGTTTTTTGAATCAGACCAACTATCTAAAATAAACTGCTCGCATCTTTCTAAAGTCATTACTGCAAAATTCGTATGTAAGTCTTTAGTGATATCTTTGTTGTGCATCCATTCTAACATAAGCGGTGCATCCTTTATCTTCAATTTCCTTAGTTCCATTTTTCTCCCCCAAATAACTGCTATTCAGAAAACTTACTTTAGTATTTGTGTATCAGTTTTTATCCTCTCTTAATTTTTTCAGGTTATCCAACAACAATGACCTAAAAACAATTAAAATTGCTAGTACTATAAGACTTATACAAATTCTTGCAATGAAGTGTTCATATAAAGTCACTCCCAAAAAACCTGATGCAGAAAATACAATGAATATGAGCACTAGTTCCTTTGGATCAAATCCTGATTCAACTATGTTTCTCTTTTTAAGTATCAGCTTCATTACAAAATAATTAGACAAAGAAAAAACAACATAACTTATCAATGTAGTGTATCCTGCTACTATAAAACCAAAAATTGGAATCAGCCATGCATTTAATACTACATTTATTAATGCTGCTCCAATAGAAGCCCAAACTAAAGCTTTCTTTTCTTCAAAATAAAATTCAACATTAATAAACAACTGAGAATAAAACAGTAGTAAAAGACTCATCGCAACAGGTGCGACTACTCCTATAGATTCTCCATACTGTTTTCCAGCCATTATAGTTATAATTTCTGGTGCGAACCATATTATACAAAGTAATAGTATAGATATAGTGAACGCTAGAGTAGACGAAACAACTCGGTTATCCTTTTGTTTTCCATCTTTCATTTTTTTATAAAACCAAGGTACGTAGGAGTTATTAATAGCATTGAGGATAAAGTTTAAGATCAATGCAAGGTTACTAGCCACTCCATACATAGCCGCTTTACTAGTTCCAGAATAGTAATTAATCATTAGCCTATCACTTTGGTTGAAAATAACCTGTGATAAGTAGTAAGCAATTAACGGAATATTAAATCCCAACGCAAATTTCCAAAATTCTTTAGAATAAAATTTCCTACCTTTTAACAAGTTACTTCCAAAAAAGAACCCACCAATAATTATAGTAGTAAAAGCATATCCCAATATTCTAGCATAGCCTTTCTCATCTGAATTTATAACAAATAAATATGCTAGGCACGGAGAAATGAAGGATGTCAACAAGGTCACTGCTACGACGCTTTTATACTTAAATTCAAATCGTTTCTTACCACTCCAGAAAAGTATCGCAGAGCTTGTCAGCAATTCAAAAATCATTACTACAATTAACCCAGTAGGTAGTTCAAAAACGTTGTTCCAAAATCCCCTAAAAGGTAAATACATTAACAGAAATATTCCAGAAAGCAATAGACAGATTCCTTCTATTGAAGAAATATATTCTTCTCTTCTATTTTCAAATTTAATCATTGCTGTCGAAAATGATCCGTATCCTAGATTAAGAGTTATGAATATTGTTAAAATGCCCGACCAAGAACTATAAACTGTATATTGACCATATTGCTCTGTAGTTAACATCCTAGTGAACAATGGCATAGTTATAAACGATAAACATCGTTGAATAATGCTACTAACTGCATATGCAGTAGACACTTTGACCGTTAAGGGCACATTTCTCCATTTTATTTTCAATTGATCTATCATAAAATACCTTTCATAGCACTCATTTAAATTTATTGATACAATCGATAACATACTGGATTTGGTTATCTGTCATCCCGTAATATAGAGGTAAACTTAGTTGAGTATCACTTATCTCTTCCGCAATAGGAAGACTGCCATTTCCCAGCTTCATCTCTTTATAGCACTCCTGCAAATGAATGGGAGTAGGGTAATGTTTGTTAGTAGATATACCCAAGTTATTTAAATGTACTTCTAGGGTATCTCTATCTTTGCATCTGATACTAAAAACATGCCAAACAGATTCTACATCTTCTATTACATAAGGTAAAACTACACCAAGATTTTTGATTCCATTCATGTACAAACTTGCTATGCGCCGTCGTTCTTCGTTTACCTTATCTAAGTGTGGAAGTTTTGCTAAAAGAAACGCAGCTTGAAGTTCGTCTAAACGAGAGTTATTTCCCTTATAAATATGATGATACTTGTAATCTGATCCATAATTCCCGAGTGCTCTTATTTTATCTGCTAAAAACTTATTGTTAGTTGTTGCAGCTCCTGCATCACCAAGTGCTCCCAGATTTTTGCCTGGATAAAAACTAAATCCTCCAACTGTACCAAAAGATCCAACTTTCTTATTTTTATAAATTGCTCCGTGAGCTTGTGCACAGTCCTCGATAACATGCAAATCATACTTTTCAGCAATTTGCATAATCGGATCCATTTCACAAGGTTGACCATAAAGATGAACAGGCATAATTGCTTTTGTTTTTTTAGTAATCCTTTCTTCAATCTTATTAGGATCAATATTAAAAGTTCTTATGTCAGGTTCAACAAGTACTATTTTTGCCCCCGCGTAAGTTGCAGCTAAGGCAGTAGCAATGTAAGTATTTGAAGGAACTATTACTTCATCCCCTTCAGAAATTTCCAGAGCTTTTAATGCCAATAATAAAGAGTCTAATCCATTTCCTGTACCAACACAATAATCTGTGTTGCAATACTTAGAGAACTCTTTTTCAAATTTTGCATCTTCACTACCTTCTATATACCAACTACGTTCATACACTCTAGTAAATGCTTCTCTAATGTCTACATCGAGTTCCTTCTCAAGTGGCTTAAGACTAACAAAAGGTATATCCATTATTATTCCTCCAAAACAAACAACTAGTGTTCATTTGTATCTTCTACATTTTTTTTAAATTCCTCATAGTCTCTGATATAATCATTTTCATCATATACTTCCGAGGCTAATACCATCAACACAGCATCTGATGTAAAGTCGAACATTTCCCTCCACATATTATTAGAAACATAGAGACCTTCATAAGGTTTTTCCAAAGGGACGACTTTCTTCTCATATCCGTTATCTAGTAGAACTTTACATCCGCCATGTATACATATCAAGATTTGCTCTAAAGATTTATGTGCGTGAAATCCTCTAGTGACTCCTTGTTTTGTATCATACATATAGTAGACTCGTTTAATCTTGAATGGAATATCTCGGAATTCTTCTAGTGCTACTAGCTGACCGCGTTCATCCCCGTGAGGCTGAAATACATATTTTACTACCTGCACTTACTCATCTCCTCAAAAATAATTGATTTATAAAACTAGTATCTATTTGACAATAAGCATTTTTTTTAACCAGCTTGCTTCTAATACGCCAATAAATAGTATCTGGGAAAAGAAGACACTTTATGATCTTTTTTGTAGAATCTCGATTTTTGACAGCTCTAAGATAAAGTTTATATTTTTTTGCCAGACTATCTATATTCTCATTGTTTTCTTCAATGATTTCATTGCTAGCATCGAAATCCATAGAAAGCAATTTAGCCCACTTCTCAATTTTTGACGTAGAAATACCAGTCCCATATTCATACCAAACGATACTACTAGGAAAGTACCGAACAGTGATATTTTCAAACAACATTAATCGTATGATATAATCCTCTGCATATATGACTCTACCAATAAATTTAGCCAGATACTTTTTCATTAATTCCGTTCGCATCATAATTGTGGCACCTAATATCGTATCGTTTGCAAGTAGATAATTAACGAACGTCTTTCTCCTGCTTTGATCTTCACTAAATAAATGCTTATGTACAGGAGAATTTTTGGTATGAATAACTTTTATTTTTTCAGAATCAAATCTGTAGTATACTGCATCACCAAAGCTCACATCACATCTCTCTTGTTCCATAAATTCAAACCAATTATATAATGTAGATTCATTAAACAGTAAGTCCCCCGGTGAAATAGCTTTGGAATACTTACCTGAAGCTATTTTTAATGCATTGTCCAAATTCCAACAAGTTCCAACATTGACAGATGAATTTGCAAACTTGTAGTTTGCAAATTCATTCATATTGAAGTACTCAATAATCTTTCCATCTAAGTCAACTTCCGAACCATCATCAGCAATAATGATTTCTAATTTTATTTCTGTTTGGAGAAGTATTGAGTCAAGTGTCAATTCAAGTTTTTCCCAAGAAGGATTATAAGTAATTAATAATACAGATACATCAACGTTGGAGTTGTCCATCTAAATTCATTTCCCCTTCAGATCCTCTATTTGTCTTAACTAATTTGTACGACTCAAAAAAATTCAAATTGAGTTTGATACTACAAAACATCAATATCTCTAAGAAAAACACATAATCCCATTGGACGTTGTACCCGAAACCTTGTACAAAAATCGATACTACCACTACAAAATATCGAAAATCTATTTTCATTCCCTTCAGTGCAATGTAAAATATGAAATAATAAAACAGTACGAAGCCAACAATCCCTCTAGATATTAAAAGGTTGATTATATCTGACTCAACACTCCAGTTACCTAAAGTAGTATATCGATTATACATAACTGTAATAGGATAACCTGAAGTTCCTTCACCATAACCGAAAAGTGCTTGGAACATTGGACTTTCATTTAGAACTTTCAAATAATCTGAATAGTATCCTAAATGCGCACTAGTACTAGAATCACTTTGTGGGTCCATCAATCTGACCCATAAATGAACAATGCGATCGCTAGCTATCTCAAAAATATTGAATTGGTATAAAACAATACCACCAACAATTAATAATCCGAATATAGATATAATAGTACTTACTCTAAATTTGAAAGTTACTTTTCTCTGACCTATTTCATAAATAATTAATAATAGAATAGCAATTACGGCGCCTACAACTGCAGTAGAGTTCCCACATAAAAACACCGCTACTAATGCTAGGAAGCGAATAGGCAGACTATCAAATAAGTCAATAG
>NZ_JAFREL010000068.1 GCF_017377655.1 Candidatus Enterococcus ferrettii | reverse complement strand
TATTGACGGGGTGCGCACCAAATCCATTATAAGATTTCTACTCAGCTTTTTTACCTCAACTCAATGACTTCTTCAGAATCCTTATCAAAGAAGTGGCTCTTATTCAGGTTAAAGGCCAAATCGATCATTTTACCTGGTTGATGGAAGTCGCGAGCATCGACCCGGGAAATGAACTCGGTATCGCCCACCCGGGAGTAAAGCATGGTTTCAGCACCCAGCAATTCAGAAACTACGATTTCGGCTTTTACTGTTGCATCTGGTGTGGTATCAATAGCGATTTGTTCGGTATGAATGTCTTCAGGACGAATACCAAAGATCAGCTCTTTGTCTTCGTAACCTTTTTCTATCAGGCGTTTGTTTTTGCCTTCAGGAATTTTCAAAGTCAGTCCTTGATTATCAGTAATGATGCCTTTAGACAGAATTACATTGAAAAAGTTCATAGCTGGTGAGCCGATAAAGCCTGCTACGAACACATTTCTAGGCGAATTATAGACTTCAATTGGTGAGCCGATTTGTTGGATGAAGCCATCTTTCATAATCACGATGCGATCGGCCATGGTCATGGCTTCAGTTTGATCGTGAGTTACGTAAATCGTGGTCGTTTTTAAGCGACGGTGCAGCTTAGCAATTTCTGCCCGCATGGCTACCCGCAGTTTAGCATCTAAATTGGACAAGGGTTCATCCATTAAGAAAATCTGCGCGTCCCGAACGATTGCCCGTCCCAAGGCCACCCGTTGTCTTTGTCCCCCAGATAGAGCGGCTGGTTTTCGATCCAAGTATTCGGTTAAACCTAGAATTTCTGCCGCATTGTCCACCCGCGATTTTATTTCCTCTTTATTGATTTTCCGCAGCTTCAGGCCAAAAGCCATATTGTCGAATACTGTCATATGAGGATACAAAGCATAATTCTGGAAAACCATGGCGATGTCGCGGTCTTTAGGTGCTACGTCGTTCATCAATTTTCCGTCAATTAAAAATTCACCTTCTGAGATATCTTCTAGTCCTGCGATCATTCGCAGAGTAGTGGATTTTCCGCAGCCGGAAGGACCGACAAAGACGATAAATTCCTGATCTTTTACAGCTAGATTAAAATCAGTGACGGAATATGTTGCGTTGTTGTCGTATTGTTTATAAATATTTTTTAAAGCCATTTCAACCATTGGTGGTTCCTCCTTTTATTTACCCTTCGACGATTCTTTTCCAAATTTTTCCAAGCTCAAGTCAGAGCTTGGCGGGATATCGCTTTCATTTAATTATGAAGCAAAATCTTCTTTGTTTGAAAAAGCCTGCAAAAGCAGCTACCTACTTTTTATCACAATTACTTTCGATCAAAAATAGCTTTTAGAGCTTTCCTTTAATTTGTTGCGACATACCTTAAATTTGTTCATTACTTCTGCTGATGGAAAGCGATATCATTGTTTTCGAAAGGAGTTGAAGGAATGCAGAAAAAAAAGAAAGCTGGATTTTGGCAGAATATATGGCGGTATAAAGCCTTGATCTTAATGGCTTTGCCGGGGTTCATCTGGTTTATATTCTTCTTTTATATACCAGTCTTTGCCAATGTGGTGGCCTTTAAGAATTTTCACATTTCACCGAATGGGTTTATTGACAGCCTGATGACCAGTGAATGGGTAGGCTTTGATAATTTCAAATTCTTGTTTGCTTCACAGGATGCTTGGTTAATTACCCGAAACACACTGTTATACAACATTGTTTTCTTGGCATTTAATTTGTTCTTCGCAATCGCTTTTGCGATTATTATGAGTGAACTGCGCAATAAGAAATTTGTAAAGGTTTATCATACAATGTCTCTTTTGCCGTATTTCTTATCTTGGGTAGTTATCGGGTATTTCGTTTATGCTTTCTTGAGTCCAGATAAAGGGATTATCAATCATTGGCTGACCAATGCCGGAAAAACCCCGATTAACTGGTACAGCGATCCAACGTGGTGGCCACTGATTTTTGTTATCATGAATGTTTGGAAAAGTCTGGGCTACAATAGTATTATCTACTATGCTTCCGTGATGGGAATTGATCCGACGTATTATGAAGCAGCGATGGTGGATGGTGCCAGCAAGTGGCAGCAGATTAAAAACGTGACTATTCCGCAAATTGTACCGATGATGCTGGTGCTTTTAATCATGAACATCGGCGGGATCTTCCGAGCTGACTTCGGTATGTTCTACAATGTACCACGAAATTCTGGTGCGTTGTATCAAGTAACCTCTGTTTTAGATACTTACATCTATAATGGGTTGACCTCAACGGGAGATATCGGAATGTCGTCGGCAGCCGGCTTGTATCAGTCAGTCGTCGGAGCTGCATTATTATTAATTGCTAATTTTGTTGTTAGAAAAATCGAACCGGATTCAGCACTATTCTAAGGAGGAATTCAATGAAAAAGAAAAAAGTAAATAAAGTTGAAGTTCGTTCCTTTAATCCGACGGTCAATTTAATTTTCAATGTAGTGATTGCCTTGTTTGCGGTTTCTTGTGTATTGCCATTCATCTTTGTCATCATGATTTCGTTAACTCAGGAAGCATCGCTGGCGGAGATGGGGTATCGCTTTTGGCCAAAAGAATTTTCAACGGCAGCCTACAGTTACATTTTTGCGGGGGAAATGAGCAAGAAAATTTTTCAGGCCTTTGGAGTAACGATTTTTGTTACGGTTTTAGGAACGTTAGTAAATGCGTCGATGACCTCGTTGTATGCTTACGTTATTTCACGGTCCAATTTTCCGTTTCGCCGTTTCTTTACCATTTTTGCTCTAGTAACTATGCTGTTCACACCTGGGATGGTTGCCAATTATTTAGTGGTTAAGAATCTGTTAGGTCTGAATGACACGATTTGGGCGTTAATTCTGCCATTGGCCTTAGGACCGTTCAATATTTTGGTAATGCGATCTTTCTTTAAAAAGACAGTACCAGACAGTATTATTGAGTCTGCTCGTATTGATGGTGCCAGTGAAATGCGTATTTTTAGGAGCATTGTTTTACCGTTGGCGGTTCCGGGTATTGCGACAATTAGTTTGTTCGCGGCTTTAGGATATTGGAATGACTGGTTGAATGCCTTGCTGTATATTCAAAGAGATAATTTGGTTCCATTGCAATATTTATTAATGAAGATTCAAAATAATTTGGACTTTCTGGCAAGAAATGCCGGCTTAGGTGCACAGATTCAAGGTGGCTTGGCAGCCCTGCCGAGTGAGTCTGCTCGGATGGCGATTGTGGTGGTATCAACCTTGCCGATTGCTTTAACGTATCCATTCTTCCAACGTTATTTCGTTGGAGGCTTAACTATTGGCGGTGTCAAAGAATAAACGAATAGAAAGAAGTGGAATGATGAAAGCGTGGAAAAAAGTACTAGGGATAGCAGCAATTGCTTTAGCAACAGTCGGTTTGGCTGCTTGCGGCGGATCAGATGACTCAAAGGGAGCTAGCGGCGGAGATTCCAAAACCTTGTTAATGTATCAAGTGGGGGATAAGCCGGATAACTATGATGAATTAATGAAGATTGCCAACAAGCAAATCAAGGATAAGATTGGTGTAACCATCGACCTGCAATATATCAGCTGGGGAGACTGGGACAAGAAAATGCCAACGATTATTAACTCAGGGGAAAGCTACGATATCGCTTTTGCTTATCAATATGTAGCCAATGCGCAAAAAGGTGCTTTCGCCGATTTAACTGAACTTTCACAAACGCATGCTAAGGAATACATGGATCAACTGCCCGAAATGTACAAAAAGGGGAACGAAGTCGATGGCAAATTGTATGCGATTCCGGTATATGGCAATACTTGGGCACAGCAGGTGTTAACCTTTAATGATCAATTCGTAAAAAAATACAATTTAGATATCAGTAAAGTTGATGGTTCTTATGAATCTGCTACCGAAGTATTGAAGCAGTTCCATGAAAAGGAACCAAACATTGCCGCTTTTGCAATTGGTCAAAACTTTAAAGCTTCCGGCAACTTTGATTTTCCATTAGGCAAGGATTATCCTTTTGCGGTGAAATTGGATGCCGATGGTTCACCGAAAATTGTGAACCAGTACGAAGATCCTGAATTCCAGAACAATTTGAAGGTCCTGCATCAGTGGTATAAAGATGGTTTGATTCCTTCAGATGCGGCTACGGATACACAAGCTTATCCATTAGAAGGCAACACATGGTTTGCCCGTGAAGAAACTCAAGGGCCATTGGATTATGGTGATACGATCCTGTCACAGGCTGCTGGTCAATCATTGACTTCTCGTCCCTTAACTTCTCAATTGAAGACTACGGCTCAGGCACAAATGGCAAACTTTGTTGTTTCCAATACTTCGAAAAACAAAGAAAAAGCGGTAGAATTCTTGAATCTGTTAAACACAGATCCTGATTTGTTAAACGGCTTGGTTTGGGGAGTGGAAGGTGAAGCTTGGGAAAAAGTTGGCGATAAAAAGATCAAATTACTGGACGGTTACAAACCAAAAGCGCACATGGATGCTTGGAACACGGGCAACAACATGCTGCTTTATACTTCTGAAACTGTGACAGATGAAATGATTCAAAAACGTGATCAAAGTATTGAAACAGCAGAGACTTCGCCAATTCTAGGCTTCAACGTGAAAACGGACAGCTTCAAAACAGAATTGACCAATATTATGAATGTGATGAATCGTTACGCAGCGAATTTGAACACTGGTTCAATTGACCCTGAAGAAAATCTGCCAAAATTAATTGAAGAATTAAAAACTGCAGGCTGGGACAAAGCTCAAAAAGAAATGCAGGCACAACTGGATCAATATATGGAAGAAAGCAACTAAGGGATACTGAGGCTGTGACTGAAATAGGCTGAATTGGAAAAATGTGCTTGGTTCCAAGAGGGTACTTGAACTCTTGGGCCAAGTGGTAAGTTCCTAGCTTGAAGGCTTCTGTCATGGTCGCTGTTCTTAATTGGAATTCGTGGTAGTATATGACAAGTGTTTAAACCTTAGTTTATAACAGCCTTGTGAACTAAGGCTTGAACATTTTCAAAAAAATGATGAGGTGAAGGGTATGGCAAGCAGCGGGGTTCAAAGACTATTCTATGTGATATGGACCATTATCAAATTAAATCTTTTTTTCCTTTTATTTTCACTAATGGGGGGACTGGTTTTAGGTATCGGACCGGCATTTCAAACGATGAATGATTTGCTGACGGAGCAAGGAATAAACTATCAAGAAATTACTTTTAAGCGCTTTTTAACCGGCTGGAAGTCGAACTTTAAACGAGGAAATCTACACTTTGGATTGTTTGCAGTACTTACTTTGGTGTTAGTCTATAATCTCTATTTGGCGGCGCAAATTCAAGGCTTGCTTTGGCTGATTATTGCTGTATTATTGTTCTTTGTGCTGCTTTTAGTGACGGTGCTGTTTCTCTATATAACGTTGTACGAAACGAGCTACGAGATTTCCAACGTCAACCTGCTGAAGCTGGCTTTTATCAGTGTTTTCTTAAATTTTGGTGTTTTCTTGAAGGTGCTCTTTGGAGTGATTAGTATTTTAGCAGTTACTTGGTACTTTAAAGGTTTATTCTTGTTTGCGACCTTTGCACTGCTGATTATCTGGAGTGGTTATGCTACTAAGAGCAATCGCCAGTTAGTGGATCAGAAGTTGGCTGTCCATGGATAAGAGTGGATTCCGTTTGACTAAAAAAACTTATTTAATGAATCGATTGATGCGAGTATACAGCCTTCTGTTAGTAGGAATTATCCTATTAACGGTGGCTGCTTTGTGCGTTTTTACTGCGGATTCTAATTACAAGAAGCTGATGAGTGAAATGAACATCTTGGAGAATCGAATTCACAGTTATGCAACGGATAAGGACACCACCATGAGTTATCTTTACATGGAATTGGCTAGTTCAAATGCGGCGGTGGATAATGTGCGCAAGTATTTGAATTTGTCGCCCTCGGAGTATTTTGAATTTACCCAAAAGTATTGGGACGATTATCAGAAGGACACCCGTGTTTCTTCTACGATTAGCGGCTTTTTTACTGCTTTTCCGGATCTGGAAGAGCTATATGTCACATTGGATGGTTCAGAGAATTATTTGAAGGCTGACCGAAAAAATCACAATGGACAGAAAATGCAGGGAGAACTGCCGGGAAAAAATGGCTTTTTGATTAATCGTCCCATTGTTGATCAGTATAGCTTTCAAACCATTGGCCAGATTTATGGTGTTTTTTCAGAATCGGCGGTGCTGGGCAGCTCTGCTCAGTCGTTGATGGAGGAAGGAATTGATGTATTTATCGTCGATAGTGCGGATCAAGTAATGTTTTCTACTCATCATCAAGTGACGGATGCTGAATACAAAACACTGGTGAAAGGGATCGAACGTCACAGTACAGTTCCAAAAATAATTCACAAAAATTACTATGTGCTGGATCGGAAAACCAGTAAAGCCTATTCCTATGTTTTAGTGGCAAACAAAAACGTTCTTTGGTGGAAAAATCTAAAAACCTTCAGCTTAATAATTTTGTTGGGTTGTTTGTTGGCTAGTGTTTTATTACTGGTGCTTCACCGAACCTTCAAACGCTACTTCCGGCAGGTGGAAACGATTGTGGCTATTACTCACAGTGTAGCGGAAGGGAACTTGCAGGAAAGAATCGATCTTGCCTTGGTTCAGGATGAACTTTTTGATCTTTCCCAGGCGATTAATTTTATGATTGGCAGCTTAGATCAATATATTAAGGAAAATTACGAACTGGAGATTAAACAGCGGGATGCTCACATGCGGGCGTTGCAATCGCAAATCAATCCACATTTTCTTTATAATACGTTGGAGTATATTCGGATGTATGCTTTGAGCAAACAGCAAGAGGAATTAGCTGATGTAGTGTATGCTTTTTCGGCTTTGCTGCGAAATAATACAACTCAGGAAAAAACCACAACTTTGAAAAAAGAATTGTCATTCTGTGAGAAGTACGTTTATCTTTATCAAATGCGGTATCCCGATCGAGTAGCTTACCGGTTTACGATTGAAAAAGAATTGGAGCAGCTGGTGATTCCGAAATTTAGCCTGCAACCGTTAATAGAGAATTATTTTGTCCATGGAATTGACTATACTCGCAATGACAACGCGATTAGTGTGAAGGCCTTTTTTGAAGGGCAAGATATCGTGATTCAGGTGATCGATAATGGGAAAGGTATGGAGGACGCAGCGTTACAGGAATTGCGGCAGAAGCTGTTCCTGCCAGAGAATCTTCAGGATTCATCGATTGGAATGCGCAATGTCTATGAGCGCTTGAAGAATTCCTTTAGCTTGGAATTTACGATGCACATTGACGCACAGTTGAACCAGGGGACTATCGTGACTATTCGGATTAAAGGGGGGAAAGCTCTTGTTGCATAAAGCAATGCTAGTAGACGATGAATATATGATTTTAGAGGGTCTGAAGCAGATTATTTCTTGGCAGGAGCTGGGCTTTGAAATTGTTGCCACAGCTCGAACGGGTCTCGAAGCGTTGGATTATTTGAGCAGGCATCCGGTAGATTTGATTGTGAGTGATATTACCATGCCGGAAATGAACGGCATTGAGATGGTTGGGGAAGCGTACAGCCGCGGCTACGAATTTGCAGCGATCTTTCTGTCTGGCTATCAGGAATTTGAGTATGTCAAAGAGGGAATCCGCTTGGGTGTGAAGGACTACTTAGTGAAGCCGGTTGATCAGGAGGAATTGATCGAAATCGTTAAGAAAATTCAGCAGGAGTTAAAGGAAAAACAGCATCGTAAGGAGCAAGAGCAGCTATATAGTGAAAACAGCATTGTTCGTTGGCTCAACGATGATCTAAATGAGCATGATTTTTTTGAGCTGATGGAGAGTTTTGGCACACCGATCCAAGGACCTTTTACGGTAATTAAGATTTTAAGCGAGGCGGATCAATTGCTGGCGATTATCCAGCAATTGAAAACCAAAAACCAACGATTGATTATCACTGGAGGTCCGCAGCAGGATCAGCAAATTACCTTGATTTTTCAAGGAGATGCCGAGAAGTTGAAACGTTTTTTAGCTGATTTGAAGCGGCAGTATGGTGGACGAGTTGCCTTTTACACAGGGGAGACTATTCTAGACTGGGAGAATGTATATGAAAGTTATGAGAAGGTCTTGCAGATTGAGGAATTGAATAATTTTTATCCCGATTTGCTGCCGAATCAGAAGCTGGAATTGGTAGAGAACTTAAATGAGCAGGAGTTTTCTTTTCTGGTGTTTAATAAGTCTCTGATGATCGGCGATGCGAAAACAATTCAGCAGGAATTGGATAAAATATTCGAAGAAGTTCACAGCCAACACCTGCAGCCAGAAAATGCCCGTTATATTGCTTTCTTGTTGTTTACTGATATTTCTCGACAGTACCCCACCGCTACTAAGGTGATTTATGAGGAGACAATCCAAAAAATTCGTCAAAGCACCACGGTCTACCAATTGAAGCAGGTATTGGAGGATGTGCTGCACATGGTAAGTGAACAGCCGGTAGAAAAGCAGATTTCTGAAGCAACTCAGGAGGTGATTGAACTGGTGCGCATGGATTATACTCAGGATCTTACACTGAAGATGGTGGCCGATGAATTACATTTGAATGCTGTTTATTTAGGTCAGCTGTTCAAAAAAGAAATGCACAGCAGCTTTTCTCAATATCTCAATCAGGTACGAATTAAAAAGGCTCAACAGCTTTTACTGTACAGCAATCAGAATATCAATGAGATTGCTGATGAGATTGGCTACAACAACACCAACTATTTTTCGAAAATGTTCAAGAAGCTCAACGGGATCACTCCAAAGGAATTTCGTGAGCAATATTTTATGGATTATTCCAATGTAAACAGCGAGGAGGAAAACAAATGGCTTTAGCCGTATTTGATATTGGTGGAACTTCAGTGAAGTATGCTCGCTGGCAGTCCGATCAGCTGTCGCAAAAGGGCAGCTTTGCTACACCGGAAACTTTTGAGGAAATGGTTCTGGCTATGAAGGAGAGGCTGCAGCAAATTCCAAAGGTCACGGGGGTGGCGATCAGCTCTCCTGGAGCAGTGAATGTGGCCGCTCGTCAGATTGAAGGGGTAAGCGCACTGGGGTATTTGCATTTTCGGCCGATTTTTGATGAGCTGGAAGCTGAACTTGGTCTGCCGGTAACCATTGAAAATGATGCCAACTGCGCCGGAATTAGTGAAATGGTGTTAGGTGCTGGACAGCACGCTAAGCATGCAGTGTTTATCATAATTGGAACCGGTATTGGTGGAGCAGTGTTTATTGATCGTAAGCTTCACAAGGGGCGTCATCTCTTTGGGGGAGAATTTGGCTTGATGAAGCCGTATGGTCAAACGATACTGAGCAAATTGGGAACAGCGGTTAATACGGCTAATGCTTTTAGCCAAAATACGGGAATCCAACTAACAGGCATAGAGTTATTTGCTCGCGCAGATGCTGGCGACGAACAAGCAAAGCAATATTTAGCAGCCATGTATGATTCAATTGGCTTGACTCTCTATAATCTGCAGGTGGCGCTTGATCCGGAAATCGTTATGATTGGAGGCGGCGTTTCAACGCGGGAAGATGTGATTACGAACATTAAGAAACGCTTGTATCATTATTTAGCAGCTGAATCAGTTGAGGAAATAATGCCCGAGGTAGTTGCCTGTCAGTATCAGAATGATGCTAATTTAATCGGAGCAGCGATTCATTTTGAAGCGGTTATGAAATAGGAAAAGGCCGAAAAATCTTTGATAGGATTTTTCGGCCGATTTTTTATTTGCTCAGCGAAAAGGGGAAGTCGCTTGATTTGTATTCTTTAGGATGAGGTACAATGCCTAGCTGATAGTCAATTTGTCCACCAGTCATCAAATCATTGTGGGTAAAAAACAGTTGCTGATGAGGGCGATCATTTCGTTTCGTTTGATGGATAAATTGCTGTTGCCGCTGATTTGGAGAGGCTGTGATGGTTAATTTTTCCCCCGTTGACAAAATCAGGGCAGCTTTCTTGACCAGCGGCATGCCAATCACATATTCACCAGTACCAGGACTAACCGGGTAAAAGCCCAGCGAGTTGAAGATGTACCAGCCGGCCATGCTGCCGTTATCCTCATCGCCAGGATAACCGTCAGTATCGGAACTAAAACACTCGGTTAACAGATTTTTGATCAGGGGCTGAGCCATCTCTGGTTTGCCGACATAGCTGAATAAATAAGGATAGTGGAAGCTTGGTTGATTAGAAATCGCCAGCTGGCCAAATTCGACTGCAGCCATTTCGCTCATCTCATGAATTTCAAAACCATAACCGGCTACATCAAAATCCGGTGACTGATTACAAAGCGCAATCAATTTTTCAGTGAAGGCCGTTTGTCCTCCCATATACTGAATTAAGCCTTGGAAATCCTGATATACAGCAAAACTGCTTTGCCAAGCGCTGCCCTCTGCATAATCTCTACCCCAGCGAATTGGTGAAAAGTCCTTACGAAAATGCCCTTCTGCATCTTTCGCCCGCATTAATCCGACAGCTGGATCGGAAATCTGCCGATAATTCAGCGACTGCTGAGCATAAGTTTGAGCCATTTCCTTGTCGCCTAAAGTTTTTGCTACTTGGCTGATACAAAAATCACTGTAAGCATAATCCAGCGTGTGATTAACCGATTCATGATAACTGCTGGGAACATACCCGTATTTTAAATAGTCCAGGGTCCCTTGGCGACCGTAATTGGCGCGTTCACTTTGAACGGTAGCCCCCTTTTCCATAGCCTGTAAAAAGCGGGGTATTAAATCCGGCCGAATATTTTTCACTGCGGCATCGGCAATTACCGCATCAATTAAGGTTCCGGGCATTAAACCACGTTCATCTGGTGACAACCATTTTGGCAAAAAGCCAGTCTCTTCGTAGCTGTTTAAAAAACCTTCCAGCATTTCCCCATATTTCTCCTGAGCAATCAAAGAAAATAAAGGATAAACCGTCTTGTAAGTATCCCAAAAACCATTGTTAGTATACAACACACCAGACTGAACTTTGCGATTAAAGGTATCATAGTGAATCTTATGACCTCTTGCATCAATCTCATAGAAGGTTTGTGGGAACAAAAAAATTCGATACAAGTTGTGATAAAAGGTTTTTGTTTGCTGCGAATCCGTGTGTTCAACCTGAATGCGATTGAAATAAGAAGTCCATTCTTGTTGACTGGTCTGCAAAAATTCAGCTAGGGATTTTTCTTTTTCTCGTTCCAGATTTAATGCAGCTTGCTCTTGGCTAATAAAAGAGGTACCTAAGTGAATCGTTTGCTGTTTAACAGAGCCGAAATCTAATTTAATAAAAGTGTCACTGTCTTTGATAGTTTTAACAAAAGATAAAACGGGTTCAGCAAACTGAAAGGTTAAGTAAAAGGTAAAGTCTTCATCCTCACATCCGATGAAATTAACAATACTTAACTGCAGTTCAGAATCATTTATCTGTTGAACATCTTTCATACCAGGTAACGTCAATAGCAGTCCATTTTGTTCTTGACTGAAAGTTAATTCTAAAATAGCACCATACATACTAGGAACCAAGATGGAATCAATACCGTAGCGCAATTGATTAATTTTTAACTGATAAGGAGCAAAAACTGCTTCCTCTGGACGGTAAGAGCTTTGGGCATGGAATAAAGAAATATCGGCCAGCTCCCCGCTGAATGGGGTCATTAGCATGCGGCTGAAATCTCCCATCCAAGGACTTGGCTGATGGGTTAAGCGATAACCTTGGAAAGTTCGATCATTGGGATGGAACCACCAGCTGCCATTTTGGTCGGTCGTTTGCGGTGCAAAATAGTTCATGCCAAAGGGAACACCAGTATATGGCAGGCAGTTGCCGTTGGAAAAACTGTGCTGGTTGGCGGTTCCATGACGGGTATCAATCGTTTTAATCATTGGTTGCATACTCCTTTGTTGAGTTTCGGGTAATTAAGGTTACGTCTACTTTGCGACTGTCCGGCTGCTGCCCGGTTTTAATCCACGCTATTAAGGACTGACCAGCTAGGGCTCCGATTTCTTTAAAATTTTGAGAGATAGTTGTTAATGCCGGATCCACCAATGAAGCGGCTTGAATATCATCAAAGCCGATTACTGAAATCTGCTGCGGTAACTGGTAGCCGCCCTGTTTTAATACTCTCATCGCTTCAATCGCAACTAAATCGTTTTCGCAAACTAAAGCAGTGATCCCATTTTTTTCTACATACTCAAGTACGTTAGCTGGATTGGCCAGCTTTTCTTCTAAAGTAGTGTGAAAAGTCAATTGCTGCTCTTTTAGGCTGCGAATATACCCTAAATAACGCTGCCGAGTCGATTGTGGTGGATGGAGATGACCAAAAATATAAGCAATTTGAGTATGGCCCTGTTCAATTAAGTAGTCACAGGCGGCCTTGCCTCCAGCTAAGTTATCCGAAAGTACTGTTGGCAGACCCAAATCGTGCAGCTGTTTGTCCAACACGACAATTGGAAATTGCTGGAAAGAAAGATCAAATAGCAAATCCAGATGCTGGCTTTCATCATCGGCATAATAAATCATGCCGTCAAATTCCTGGGCAATATCACTGGCTTGATGACTGGTTAAAAAGTCAAAATTCGTCATCATCACTTCAAATTGTTCCTCTTGAACCACTGGCAGCAGTCCTTCTGAAAAGTTTCCTAGAGACAGGTCATTGGAAAAGGGTAGCAAAAACAAAATCCGTTTGGTTGAATTTTTTTGTGGAGACGGTTCTTTGACAAAGCTGCCTTTTCCCCGTGTTCGTTCAATCAGCCCTAATTGCTCCAACTCAGTCAAGGCCCGTTTAGACGTGATCCGGCTGACACCGTAAGTATCGGATAGTTCTTTTTCGGTAGGAACCTGACTGCCGAGAGGCAAGGTTCCATTGCTGATTTGTTCTTTAAGATCGTTGAGAATTGTTTTATATAAAGGTTCCATAGTCTCCTCCTATTTGATATATCATATCACTATATTAACATACTTTTGATTTCTGTAAATAGTTAAAAAAATGTTGGTGAAAGCGTAGACAATGATCGGTTGTTAGGATATAATCAATTGCGTAAATGATATATCAAATTGCGAAAAGGAGACAGAGTATGACTTACAAAGATATACCAAAATCAATCGTTAGCTTCATGGAACAAATTACTGAGAAATGTGGAAGTGAACATGCCGATTGGGCAGAAAATTTTAATGCTGCCTTTGCTAACACTCTTCTGACAACAGTAAAACGTCAGGAGGATGGCACGACGTTTTTATTAACGGGAGATATTCCAGCGATGTGGCTGCGGGATTCAACGGCTCAGGTTCGACCTTATTTAGTAGTAGCTAAAGAAGATTCTGATTTGGCAGATATGATTGTTGGGTTGGTGAAGAAACAATTTTTTTATATAACTATTGATCCTTATGCCAATGCTTTTAACGAAACCGCGAATGGGGCGGGCCATCAAACGGACCACACAGAAATGAACGACTGGATTTGGGAAAGAAAATACGAGATTGATTCTCTTTGTTATCCCGTTCAGCTAGCTTACTTGTTATATAAAAACACAGGTAGACAGGATCAGTTTAATGCTGACTTTGTTAGAGGCATTGACAAGCTTTTGACAGTTTTTGAAACAGAACAAGATCATAATCAATCGCTGTATTCTTTTGAACGAGAGACTACTCGTCAAGAAGATACATTAGTTAACCAAGGTCGAGGAGCGGAGGTTGTTCCTACTGGTATGACTTGGTCTGGCTTTAGACCAAGTGATGATGCGTGCCAATATGGCTATCTGGTTCCTTCGAATATGTTTGCAGTAGTTATACTTGGGTACTTGGAAGAATTGTTCACTGAAGTATCGAAGGATGAAGAGGTTGTTGCCCGAGCTCACAAGTTGAAAACTGAGATTCAAAAGGGCATAGAGGAATACGGTCGAACAATTAATCAAGCTGGAGAAACGATTTTTGCCTACGAAGTGGATGGCAAGGGCCACGCCACAATCATGGATGACAGCAATGTACCAAATTTAATTTCTGCTCCTTACTTAGGCTATGGTTCAATAGACGAGTCAACTTACCTTGCTACCCGTAAGACCTTATTGAGTAAGGAAAATCCTTATTTTTATGAAGGAAAGTTTGCCAAGGGGATCGGGTCCTCCCATACGCCGGAAAATTATGTTTGGCCAATTGCTCTGGCAATGGAAGGTATGACGACCAATGATAAAGGTGAAAAGGAAAGAATTTTGAATCAGCTGGTTGCAACTGACGGCGGCACTCATTTGATGCACGAAGGATTTGATGTAAATAATCCAAATCAGTATACGCGCGAATGGTTTTCGTGGGCTAATATGATGTTTTGTGAGCTGGTGATGGATTACTTTGATATACGAGTAGAAAAATAGATGAGGAGCATTTCAATGAAGAAAAAAGTATATATCATTTCGCATAGTCACTGGGATCGTGAATGGTACATGGCTTACGAGCAGCATCACATGCGTTTAGTTCAGCTGATGGACGATTTGTTGGATTTAATTGAACACGATCCAGAATTCCACAGCTTTCATTTAGATGGACAAACAATTATACTGGACGATTATTTGCAGGTACGTCCGGAAAGAAAAGCAGCAGTTCAGCGAGCAATTGCCTCTGGTAAGCTGCAAATTGGCCCCTTTTACATTTTACAGGATGATTTTTTAATCAGCTCTGAATCAAATGCGCGGAATATGCTGATTGGCATGGAGGAGAGTAAAAAGTGGGGAACACCGGTGATGCTGGGTTATTTTCCCGACACTTTTGGTAATATGGGGCAAACACCGCAAATGATGAAGCAAGCCAATTTAGCTGCGGCTGCATTTGGTCGTGGGGTGAAACCGATTGGCTTTGATAATGAAGTTTTGGAGGACCGTTATACTTCACAATATTCTGAAATGAATTGGCAGGGACCAGATGGAACCGAGATTTTTGGGTTGCTGTTTGCTAACTGGTACAGCAACGGGAATGAGATTCCGGCAGAAGAGACAGCGGCGAAAGCTTTTTGGGACCAAAAATTGGCAGATGCAGAAAAATATGCTTCAACGGATCATTTACTGATGATGAACGGTGTTGATCACCAGCCGGTACAAAAAGATATATCAAAAGCAATCACATTAGCCAATAAATTGTATCCAAACTATGAATTCGTTCACTCTAGTTTTGCTGAATATTTAGAGGCTGTTCAAGCAGATTTACCAGAAGAAATTGGGCAGGTAACTGGAGAATTGACCAGTCAGGAGACCGACGGCTGGTTTACTTTAGCCAATACGTCATCTGCCCGAGTTTATTTAAAGCAGTGGAATACCAAAGTCAGCCGTCAGCTGGAAAATATCACGGAACCGTTGGCTTCGATGGCTTTTGAAGTTACTGGAGAGTACCCTCATGATCAGTTGGATTATGCTTGGAAAACCTTGATGCAAAACCATCCTCACGATAGCATTTGCGGATGCTCCGTGGACGAAGTACATCGAGAAATGCTGCCGCGTTTTGAGAAAGCTAATGAGGTGGGGAAATATTTGGCAGAGGAAGCAGCTGAACAATTGGTTTCAACGATTGATACTAGCGAGTTTCCTGAAGGCAGTTACCCTTTTATCGTGTTTAATACCGCCAGTGCAGCAAAAAGCGGTACTGCTCAGGTTGATCTTGAGTTGAAGCGGATTACGTTTCAAGAGCAGTATCCTTCTGATGGCTATGAAACTTTAGCGCAAGAGGCAAAGAAGCAATACCATGTCATTAATCAATCGGGTCAGACGATACCGGCTGTAATTAGTGAAGAGCGGATTCGCTTTGATTACGATTTGCCGAAGGACCGTTTTCGCATTCCGTACATGGAAAAATATGTGACTGTAACTATTGACGTGAAGGATTTACCGCCTTTCTCTTGGGAAAGCTTTAGCTTGGTTGAAGGGGCTGTAGATGCGATGGAAGGCAGCTTAATTAAAGAAGAAGGCCGTGTTTTAGAAAATGGACAGGTCAAAGTAACGATTGCTGGGGATGGCTCAATCAGCTTAACAGACAAAGAATTAGGTCGGACCGTGAATAATCTGCTGATTTTTGAAGATGTTGGCGATATTGCTAATGAGTATATTTTCAAACAGCCGGAAAATGATCAAGCGATTTTATCGACATCCTTTGATCATCGGGTAGAAGTTTTAGAAGATACGCCGTTGACTGGGAAAATTCGTTTAGTCCATGAGTTGAAGATTCCACAAGCAGCAGAGGATTTACTCGCTTTGGAACAGCAAATGGTGGTTGATTTTAGAAAGCGAAAAGCACAGCGTTCAGAAAAACGGATTTCATTCATTTTGACGACAGAGATAACGCTGGATAATCATAACCGGCGGGTGAATTTTGAAACGAGGGTCAATAATCAGGCAAAAGACCATCGTCTGCGGGTATTATTCCCTACGATGATCACAGCAGACACTCACGAAGCTGACAGTATTTATGAGACGGTTGTCCGCCCAACTAAGCCATCTAAGCATTGGGAAAACCCAGCTAATCCGCAGCATCAGCATGCGTTTGTTAATCTGCATAATCAACAATATGGGCTGACTGTTTCTAACTTTGGTTTGAATGAGTATGAAATTATTGATGATACAATTGCCTTGACACTTTTACGAAGTGTCGGTGAAATGGGTGACTGGGGCTATTTCCCAACTCCTGAAGCGCAATGTTTAGGAGAGCATACCTTCAGCTTTGGGGTTGAATTGCATGGTGACCCGGCTAGTCGTTACCAAACCTATAAGCAGGCTCATAGTGCACAAGTTCCATTAACTACCCGACAAACGAATGTTCATAGTGGACTATTGAAGGCTAAGTACAATTATTTGGTGCTTGAAGAAGATCGCTTTGAAGTAACGACTCTTAAACGGCGTAAGGAAGACGAGGCCTTGATTCTTCGCGGGTATAATTTGAGTGATCAAGCGACAGACTTATTCGTAGAAAAAGCTGGTCAAGCCCCTACCTATCAATTGAATCTATTGGAGGAGCGCTGTGGAGAATTTGAAGCAACCCTTCAGCCTTATGAAATCAAAACGCTGGAAATGAAGGAGTAAAAAGTATGTACTTTGGTGGTATCGAAGCTGGGGGCACAAAATTTGTTTGTGCCGTCAGCGATCAACAACAGAATATCATTAGAAAAGTTAGTATACCTACTACAACACCGGAAGAAACCTTAACGAAGGTTTACGCATTTTTTGATCCTTACGAATTAGCAGCGATGGGAATTGGTTCTTTCGGGCCAATTGGGATAGACCCTGCAAAAGACAATTATGGCTATATTTTAGCTACGCCTAAGCCTGGTTGGGCTGACTTTGATTTTCTTGGCAGCATTAAAAAGCATTACTCAATTCCAGTGGCTTGGACGACGGATGTCAATGCGGCAGCTTATGGTGAACTGAAGAAGGGGGCTGCTCAAGGGAAAAAAAGCTGCATCTATTTGACTGTGGGAACCGGAATTGGCGGTGGTGTGGTGGTCGATCAGCAAATTTTTTCGGGCATTGGTCATCCCGAAATGGGCCATATGCATGTTAAGCGTCATCCCGATGATGATTTCGCGGGAAGCTGTCCGTATCACAAGGATTGTCTGGAAGGCTTGGCAGCCGGTCCTTCGCTAGAGGCTCGCACTGGAATCAAGGGACAAGACTTGCCGGAGGATCATCAGATTTGGGATTTGCAGGCTTATTACATTGGACAAGCATTAATGAGCTATGTATTGACTTTAGCACCGGAAAAAATTGTATTAGGTGGCGGAGTAATGAATCAAGAGCATATGCTGATGAAAATACGACAATCCTTTGTCGATCAAATGGCTGGATACATGGAAACACCAGCTGCCAGCGAGTATATTGTTCGCTGGGGATTGCCTAACGAAAGCGGAATTATTGGCAGTCTTTTATTGGCGGAAGAAGCATCAAAATAAGAATTGGAAGCTGAGGAAAGAGCAATGCGCTTTTAGCTCAGCTTCTTTAGATAGAAGGAAACGGTTATGGAAAAAATAAAATGCACGTTGCTTGCTGAAACGAAAGTCACACAAGAAGTCCAACATCGAGTGACGAAGCTATTTGTGGAGCTAGGGTATTATTTTGTGAATGATCAGGAAAATATTTTTTGTTTGCAAATAGATCCAGAGCTGGGGATGAAGGCTAAACTTGAATCTGCTTGTATTCTAGGAGGGAATCCAGCGATTCTGTTTCGAGGAGCGGTTCGAGTTATTTTGAGTCAATTAATGGAAAAAGATTGGCCAGAAATACTCCAGCCTCAACTGGAGGAACGGATTGTAATGCTTGATATTGGTCGAAAATATTATCCGTTAGTCGAACTAAAACGTCTGGTTCGTAGTATGGCGTTGTTTCAGTTCACGCATTTACAGCTGCATTTTTCAGAAAATGAGGGTTTTGGTATTGAATCGTTGCGGTATCCAGAGATTGTTTCAGCAGAGCATTTAACTC
This sequence comes from Candidatus Enterococcus ferrettii, assembly GCF_017377655.1. Taxonomy (GTDB): domain Bacteria; phylum Bacillota; class Bacilli; order Lactobacillales; family Enterococcaceae; genus Enterococcus_A; species Enterococcus_A ferrettii. The sequence continues at coordinate 47,585 of NZ_JAFREL010000068.1, read as the reverse complement.
AAGCTGAGATCAAGGAATTGATTGCTTATGCCAAGCAATACTATTTGGAACTCATTCCAGATTTAGACTCGCCAGGACATTTACAGCAGGTTTTGCGCCATTATCCACAGTGGCAGCTGCCCATGAAGGATAACGAACGCGACACGAAAGCAGTAGATATTTTAAATCCGGAGGCCACAGCGTTCATTCAGGCCATTTATCAGGAGTTTGCGGAATTATTTTACGAAAGCCGCTATTTCCATATCGGTGCCGATGAGTTTGTCGATTTCGATCTGCTTGAAAGCTATCCTGAATTGAAAAAGGCTGCCTTGAAACGGTTTGGAAAATCCGCTAGCGGAATTGAGACCTTTATTTCCTATATAAATGATTTGGCTGCTTATGTAAAAGGACTTGGTTTTATAGTACGTGTATGGAATGATGGTTTTTATAGAAGTAATCGTCAGGAACAGGTTCACTTAACTCAGGACTGTGAAATTTCTTATTGGACTCGCTGGAATCAACACATGGCACCGATCGAAAAGTATTTCGAAAAAAATTATAGCGTCATCAATCATAATGACAATTTCTTTTATTATGTTTTGGGTGAAGCGGCGGGTTACAGTTATCCTACCTACGAAAAAATTAATGCGGAATTTCAATTAACCACATTTGCTAATGGTCAACGAGTTACCGACCTGACCCAAACTAAAGGTATTGCCATTTCAGTCTGGGCAGATGTTCCTGAAGCTAAGCAAGCCCGCGAAGTGATTAATGACATTTTCTGGCCGCAGGCTGCACTGAGTGAGAAAGTTTATGGTGATAAACAGAAAAAGACCGACTATCAAAAGCTGTACGATAGCTGGTCAGCATAAAGGGGGGCTTCACGAGCTTTTTTCGTGAAGCTTTTTAACTGTTTATTTGATAAATGCGGCTTTGCTCGCCCCAAGGATGGAAGCCGTCGCCAATATAGTCAAACCCCATTTTTTCATAAAGTCCGATATGATCGGTACACAGATAAAGCTTCTGATAGCCTAATTTTCGCGTGTCCTGCTTGATTTGTTCGATCAGCCACCGACTCAATTGCTTCCCGCGATGCGCTTCATCAATAAAAAGTGCACAAAGCCAAGGTGTTAAATCCATCCGACTGATAAAATCATTCGGTATCAATCCGGCACAGCCAATTATTTTTTCTCCATCTATTAAGGCATACCACATTGGAAATGCTAGTTCTGGACTAACAGCATGAGCCAGACAATTGAGGTAAACGGGGTTGCTTTCCTTAGTCCCCCATTTGGCCTGTAAATAGTTCGTCAACTCATTTTTTATTTCTGGTGATTCTCGTAAGTTTAGAAGCTTCATTTTTTCACCTGCTTTTTCTTTAGTAAATTTCTTGTAGGAGGGAAGGTACTAATCAAAGTTATAAAGTACATAAAATATATACTTTTGTGATAAGGTAATTATGAAATTGGAGAAAAGGTAACAATTGCTATTCATGCAACTAAGGATTTATCTAAAGGAACTGAGCAAACACTGCTAAAACTATTAAATCTAAACTAAAGTTTTACAAGGAGGTTTACCATGGACCAGCAAGAACTTGTTTTTGCCATGCGTATTAGTAGATTGGCCAAAGACGATTATCTCATCGATTATCCTTTTACTGGAATGACAATTGCTGCGAGCGCGGAAACGTTAACGGAAGCAATTGGGGTGGCGAAGAGCTCATTGGAATTTACGCTGTTTGATATTTATGAAGCCAAAGAGCCTTTTCCAGAGATGGGTGAAGAGGCTCTTTCAGAGTTAGAAAAAACGAAGGAAGATCATCAATACATTACGTTAATCGCGACTAATTTGACGGCAATTTTGAAAAGGTTCAGCGAAGAACCGGTTAAGCGTATGGTCTCTATCAAAAAATATCAGGATTTCTATCTGAACAACAATAATATCAGTATTTCTAAATATGTGCAGGAAAAAATTGATCAGGATATTCAGAAAGTATAATATTGTTTTCTTTGCATCAAGTGTCCTCTTTAAAATTGGAGGGCTTTTTTGTTTGTTCCACTATGACAAAGTTTTTTTACGATTAAACATGCGTGCTGCACTCAAGGCAAGTAGGGAGACTTGATAGCGATGAATAAAAACAGTTAAGCAAACGAAAAGGTTCAGCCGAAAGTGAAGAAAGCAGCTTGAACTAGACGGAACAAAAGTAAATAAATCGTGATCAGCGATTGCTCGAAATTGAATAGGAAGATAAGTGGTTAATTGATGGTACTCACAGAAATAAAGCGATCTAAGAAACAATCCCAGTTAAACTATACGTCAAGAAGTATATAGTTTAACTGGGGTTGTTTTACTATTTCAATAATCATTCGGAAAATGAACCACAATGAACTTAACGACCTTATTGGTTTGATTATCCCAGTTGTGATCCAAGGTTGAAAAATAGTGGGCAGAGTCGCCAGGATACATCTGGTAACTTTTACTATCCAGCTCCAGCGTAAGAATTCCCTCTAATACATAGACAAATTCTTCACCGTGGTGAGGATAGGAAGCAGGAAATTCACGATCCTCGTGAGGCATTATCTCAATTAACTTCGGTGCCATTTGTTTGTCCTCAGGAGCAGGGCTAAGCTTTTTGTAGATCATATTGTTTAAAATCCGCAGAACTGGTTGATCATAGCCGCGAATAATTGGTTCACTTTCTTCAACATCTTCAAAGAAATAATTGATTTTTACATCAAATATTTCGGCGATGTTTGACAGATGCTCCACTGCAATCGTGGTAATTCCTCGTTCAAACTGTGACAAAAAGCCGGTAGACAGGCCAGTAGCCTCAGAAAGCTGCTTCAAGGTAAAGCCCCGTTCTGTACGCAATGCTTTTACTTTATCTCCAATATTCATGGTGTTCCTCCTTGAAGTTATTACTATTAGTATAACGTAAAATGCCCTAAATGCCTATGTGGTCACTCTCGTGAACGAAAGCGCCGTCAAAAAGAAAAAAATTCATTATTATGAAAAAAACCGCTTGCAAAGATTTACCTTTGTGATTATAATTACAAGTGAGTAGGAGGGGAATAACGTGAAAAAAAATCCGACCATTTTTAACATTCAAAAATTCTCTACCCATGATGGTCCAGGTATTCGAACAACGATTTTTTTCAAGGGGTGTCCCATTCGATGTGAATGGTGTCACAATCCAGAAAGCCAAGTTTTTGGTCCAGAGATTATGTTGAACAAATACGGAAAAGAAGAGGTAATCGGCAAAGACTATTCCATTCGAGAACTGGTTAAAAAAATCCAAGCAGACCAGATATTTTATGATCAGTCTGGTGGCGGAGTTACTTTCTCCGGCGGTGAGGTAATGGCGCAGGACATGGACTATGTGGTTGAGTTGGCAAAGGAATGTCAGCGTATGGGTATCTCGGTAGCAATTGATACATGCGGCGTAGCCCCTCAAAAAAATTACGAGAGAATTTTACCTTATGCAGACCTGTTTCTGTACGATTTAAAGTTCATAAATTCACAATTGCATCACCTGTATACAGGCGCTGGAAATGACATGGTTCTATCGAATTTACGCTATTTATCCGACCAAAAGGCAGTGATCGATCTGCGATTGATTCTGCTGGATGAAGTTAATGCAGATGAACAGACAGCGAGAAATATTGTGGGTTGGCTTTATGAACAAGGAATTCATGTGAGTGAAATCTCATTGTTACCTTATCATGACTTTGGTCGAGACAAATACAAACGTTTGAACCGAGAATGTACCCAAAATTTTATTAAACCATCTGATGAACAAGTTGCGCACATCCAAAAAGTATACGAAACAGCCGGTTATCAAGTGACAATCGGTGGATAATAAAGAAGTACAGGAGGAAAAGAAATGGCTGAATTAACATTGGAACCAACGAGAAGAGGCAGTACTGAACGAATCAAGCGATTAAGAGAAATTAGTGAAAAAGAGTGTGAACCTAGAATTTCCATGGAACGAGCTGTTTTACTGACAGAAGCCTACAAGCAATGGGAAGGCAAAGTTTCAACCCCCGTTTTGCGTGGTTTAGCATTTAAGTATATTATGGAAAACCGGACAAACTATATTGAAAAAGGCAGTTTGGTTCTTGGTGAGAAGGGGCATGCACCTTGGGCAGCTCCAACTTTCCCAGAGTTATGTTGTCATACGTTAGACGATTTTGAGAATATGAACAATCGTGAAAAGGTATTCTTCAAAGTATCAGAGGAAGATCGCAAGATTCAAGAGGAAGTCATTATTCCTTATTGGCATGATCGAGCAATGATGACGCGCATGAATAAGTTATTGCCGGAAGAATGGCATTTATTGTTTGATGCTGGTTTATATACAGAATTCTTGATGCAACGGGGACCTGGTCATACAGTTGCAGACGGAAAAATGTATCAAAAAGGTTTCGCTGATTTCAAAGCAGATATCCAACGAGAAATTGACAACCTTGATTACAACAATGATATGGAAGCTTTAAACAAACGAGAAGAATTAGAAGGTATGAAGCTGGTTTGTGAAGCAATGATTATCTTTGGAAAACGTTATGCTCAGCAATGTCGGGATATGGCTGAAACAGAAACTGATCCAGAATGGAAAAAGGAACTGTTGGAATTGGCTGAAGTCTGTGATGTTGTACCTGAACATGCACCGCAAACTTTCCGTCAAGCAATTCAAATGTACTGGTTTGTTCACATTGGGGTAACGGTTGAAATGAATAACTGGGATGCGTATTCACCAGGTAAATTGGATCAGCATTTAGAACCTTTTTATGAAAAAGACATTGAAGAAGGCCGTTTAACTCGTGAGGAAGCGCGGGAGCTTTTAGAAAATCTGTGGATCCAATTTAACAACCAGCCGGCACCGCCAAAAGTCGGAATCACGTTGAAGGAAAGCGGTACGTATACTGATTTCTGTAATTTGAATACCGGGGCATTGCGTCCTGATGGAACCAGCGGAGTTAGTGAAGTCAGCTATTTAATTTTAGAAGTAATGGATGAAATGAAGCTGCTGCAGCCAAGCTCGAACGTTCAAATTTCGAAAAAATCACCAGAGAAATTCCTGCGTGAAGCGTTGCGGGTCTCTCGTAAAGGCTGGGGTCAACCGGCGCTTTATAATTCAGAAGCGATTTTGAATGAATTGGGCTATTTAGGCAAATCTGTCGATGATGCGAGAGAAAGCGGGATTTGTTCAGGGTGTGTGGAAGTGGGCGTCGCTGGTAAAGAAGCGTATGTTCTGACTGGTTACTTGAATATTCCGAAAGTTTTTGAGTTAGCAATGTATCGCGGGTACGATCACTATACAGGCAAGCAGGTAGGGATTGATGTTGGTGATTTCCGCGAAATGACAACTTACGAAGAAATGTTTGATGCTTTTTATGAAGAATTGAAATATGTGGTGGACGTGAAGGTTGCCGGAAACAATATGATCGAACGGATGTACATGGAATTTATGCCCGTACCGCTGCTTTCAGTAATGAGCGATGACTGTATATCCGTGGGGAAAGATTACAACTGTGGTGGAGCTCGCTATAACACTAGTTATATTCAGTGTGTGGGTGTCGCAACTATCACCGATTCATTAGCTGCGATGAAGCATAATGTCTTTGATCAAAAAACGATGACGATGGCTGAAATGATTCAAGCTTGCTCGGAGGATTTTGAAGGGCATGATGATATTTATGACATGGTTTACAATGAAACACCGAAATACGGGAACGATGATGATTATGCGGATGATTTGTTAAAAACAGTGGACGAAACCTTGCAGGATATCATTGCTGGCCGGCCTACACCAAAAGGTTCTAAAACGGTAGTAGAGTTCCTGCCAACCACATGCCACGTTTACTTTGGTCAAGTGATGGAAGCTTCACCAAATGGCCGTCATAAAGGAATTCCGTTACCAGATGGGATTTCACCTGAAAAAGGAGCTGACCGAAACGGTCCAACTGCAGTAATCAAATCTGCTTCTAAGCTGGATCAAACCAAAACCGGTGGTGCATTGTTGAATCAGAAGTTTACGCCAAGTGTAGTTGCGGGAGAACAGGGAATTATTAATATGGCGTCGTTGGTTCGCAGCTACTTTGCGCTGGACGGACACCATATTCAATTTAACGTTGTCAATCGGGATGTTCTGCTTAAGGCTCAAAAGCATCCAAAAGAATACGAAAATCTGATTGTACGAGTAGCGGGTTACAGCGACTACTTTAATAATTTGGAAAAAGCGCTGCAGGATGAAATTATTGCTCGAACAGAACAAGATTTTGGCTAAAAAAATCTGAGCCTAGAAAGATAACGGGAAATGCTTTCTAGGCTCTCTCTTGGGGGAAGGTAAGTATGAAACAAATCGTTTTGGTAATGCTGGTCCTTTTTATAGGCTTGCACATGAGTGTTTTAGGTCGGGATCTGTTTAAGAATAAGAGAAATCTTGGCAGCGGCAGTATGCCTGTTTCAATCGGGATTGGTTTTATTACTGATTTCTTAGATACTTTGGGCATTGGGGCATTTGCTCCTACCACTTTATTAATGAACTTGACCAAGCAGCTGGATGACGATCGCAAGCTGCCGGGAACATTAAATGTCAGTCATGCGTTATCCTGTTTATTGGAAGCAATTATCTTTATCACAGTGGTAAAGGTGGAGCCGTTGACTTTGTTTTCTTTGGTTGCTGCTGCAACAGTTGGTTCATGGATCGGCTCAAAATTTGTTACTAAGCTGCCGGAGCAAAAGGTTCAATTTGTAATGGGCTGTGCTTTAATACTGACCGCAATCTTAATGGCCTTGAAACAAACTGGCATGATCAATATTTTAGGTGAAGGCAATACAGCGACTGGCTTAACCGGGATTAAACTGATAATTGGAATTGTGGGTAATTTTGGTTTAGGTGCACTAATGACGATGGGGGTGGGATTGTATGCCCCTTGTATGGCAATGGTGTATATGCTGGGCTTGAGTCCTTTGGTGGCTTTCCCGATCATGTCTGCTTCCTGCGGTGCATTGATGCCTGTAGCGAGTATCAACTTTATTCGAACAGGTGAGTATGCTCGTAAGGTAAGTCTGGGAATCACGATTGGCGGAATTGCGGGGGTAATTATTGCTTCGAAATTCGTTACAGGCTTAGATATTACGGTGTTAACTTGGATTGTCATCGTAGTGATTATTTACTCTGGCTTCACCTATATTCAAAAGAGTCGTAAGCTGGCGATTGCACAAAAAGCATAGAACTGAAAAAAGGGGATAAATTGTCGTGTTAAAAAATGTAGATGCAGTGAAAAAGGCCAATGTTTATTTTGACGGGAAGGTAAACAGCCGAACCCTTCAACAGGCAGATGGCAGTAAGGTTACTTTAGGGTTCATGTTAGCAGGTGACTATACCTTTAATACAAACGAAAAAGAATTAATGACTGTTTTACAAGGAGCGATGACGGTTTTGCTGCCTGGCGAAACGGAATGGCAAACTTTCACTGAAGAAGAAGAGTTTATAGTTCCTAAAAATAGTGCGTTTCAAGTAAAAGTAACGGAATATGCTGATTACAGCTGTTCGTATATTGCTGAATAAAGAAGCAACATGGAATCAACTTGATTTTATAGATTGATTCAGCCTTTTTGATGGAAGAAGTCGCGGTAAGATGCGACTTCTTTTTTCTTGTATAGATTTTTTGTACCAATCAAGAAAAAGTCCGCTCAAAATGTCGTGAAGTATGATAAATTAGACATAGACAAATTTATTGAGGAGCTAGTTAATGACAACCACCCAACTTCGATCGGGCAAAAGACAAGAAAATCCGATCTTTCAAACAATAAAAAGACTGGAATTTCCAGTCGTTTTCTTTTTAATTTTCGCAATGGTATTTGGTCTAATCTTCATCAAAATCATTCCACCGCTGCAGGCCCCCGATGAAGTCGGGCACTTAGTGAAAGCCGATGCCCTTTCCCGTTTTAAGGTGCGTCCAGAGACGCGTACAGGAAAGGCACCGAAAAAGGCTGATCAAACCTGGGGCTTTTATGGTTTTGAGGTTTCAGATGAAATCTATCGCATGAACGAATACGCCGTTCAAAAATGGGGAGAAAATGAAAAGTATCCTTATATGATTAAGTCAGATGGCGATAATTCGGATAAATTTATCGGAACCGGCGGCATGACCAACTACAGCTTTGTCAATTACATTCCGCAAATAACCGCGATCTGGGTGGGTAAGCTGTTTAATCAACGACCGCTGAATCAGTATTATATTGCCCGCTATTTCAATTTATTTGCTTACATTTTTGTGGTGTTTGCGGCCTTAGCTATTTTTCCCTTTTCAAAATGGGGCGGGGCAGTAATTGGTCTCAATCCGATGGCTATGTTTTTAGCTTCTACGGTTTCTGGGGATGCCATGATTATTGCCGGCGGTTTTTTCTTTACGTCTTGGATCTTGCATCTTAGAGGCAAAAAACGAATCAGCTCGCCAGCTATGTTGATCAGTATGGTAATGATGATCGGACTGGTTTTAATGAAGCCGACAATGATTACTTTAGGGATGCTGTTTTTCTTGTTGCCCAATAAAGCTTTAAGTGTGCGAAGGAAAATTGCCTGGGGTATTTTGATTTTGGCCTTATCGATTGGTTTTTATCTGTGGTGGAACAGCTTCATGATTGATCAGCAAACGCTTTACCGTGATTTTTCTAACCCGTCGAAGCAGGTGGCAGCCTTTTTCAAGGATCCGTCGATTTTTCTGACGAACTTTTATGATAATTATGTTTTAGGGATTAAAGGAGATTATATCACTCGATCAGCAGTTGGAGACTTTGGTTTGTTGGATGCACCAATGGCAACCCACTGGATTATCTTTTACTTTTCAATTTTGATTGTGGCTTCCCTGCTGCAAAAAGAAGACGGTGGAACACTGGCTCTTTATCAAAAAGGAATTATTGTGCTGTTGCTGATTCTATACACCCTGCTGACTTTTTTTGCACTGTATCAAATTTGGAATCCAGTGAATGCCAAGAAAACCATTGAGGGACTTCAAGGCCGCTACTTTATTCCGGTTGGGCTAACTATGGTTCCGCTGTTCAGCAGCCATGGTAAAGGATTGGATGTCAGCAAGCGTTCAATGAATATTATTTTAAGTATTAGCTTGGTGATCTTGTTTCTAGTTGCTTTATCCGTGTTAAATGAACGCTATTAAGAATAGACAGTCTGCTTTCGTTGCAAAATGAAGGCAGGCTTTTTTTCATGAAGCAAACTGTAAAAAAATTACTAGAGGTGCAAAAATTTTCAGTCTGCATAATTTCTGATTTATATAAGGTTAATACAGAGAAGACACGTATGGGAAAGTAAAAAGGAGTAATAGAACGCTTTTAAATCTCTAAAAAATGACTTTGCTAAATAATTCCAGCCCCCCCTTGTAAGCGTAAACTTTTGTGAATATACTAACATTAGTAGGGAAAGGGAGGATAGCATGTTTTTATTAAAGGCGGCAAAAATTATTATTGGTGATGGAGAAACAGTGATCGAGAATGGCGGTGTGGTTTGTCAAAAGGATCAGATTCTGTCAGTGGGTCCTGCGAAAGAATTACAGGAAAAATATCCGGAGGCTGAGGTTCGTGATTACGGTCAGTCAACGATTCTACCAGGTTTAATGGATGCTCATATCCATTTGGGCTATTATTGGACGCAGCCAGATTTGCATCACTACAATGATTTTATGATTGCTTATTATGCAAAAAAGCAAGCGGAGACCTGTCTGAAGAAGGGGGTAACAACGATTCGTGACTGCTGCGGTCCGCAATTTCTTTTAGAAACGCTGCGGCTGGCAGCGGAAAAAGGTTTTGTCAAAGCACCAAGGATTCTGCATACTGATCGTGGAATTTGTATTACTGGTGGTCATGGCCATGAGGATGGCATTGAAGAGGTGGATGGTGTAGAAAATATTCGTCATACCATTCGTCGTCAAAAACGTGACGGTGCGGATTGGATTAAGCTGTTAACCACAAACCGAGACGATATCTGTGAATTTACCCAAGAAGAACTGAATGCAGGAGTTGAGGAGGCCCATCGTTTGGGCATGAAATGTGTGGTTCACTCCGGCACGCAACCAGGAATCCAAATGTGTATTGATGCTGGCTTTGATACGATTGAACATGGCAACTTTTTAACGGTAGAACAAGGCAAACAAATGGCGGCGAATCAGCAGACTTGGACGCCTACGATGTTTGCTTATCATTTTCTGGCTGATTACAACAAGAAGGTACAAGAGGTGGGGATTGATCATTCTAATCAATCTACTGAAACCTACTCTCATCATTTAGATTTTTTTGAAGCTTCTGTTGAGGCTTACTCGAAGAATTTTAAACCGATCTATGATGAAGGAGTAACAATTTTAGCAGGGACAGATATGGTGATGCTGGAGGCGCCTGATGTGCCGATTGTTGAGGAGCTTGAGTTAATGGTTCGTTATGGTTTGACGCCCCTTGAGGCGATTCAAACAGCTACTCAAAATCCGGCACGAGTTTTCGACTTGATCGAGGTGACAGGCCAACTTAAATCGGGCCTGCAGGCGGATATTTTAGTGGTATCCGGCGATGTTACCCAGGATATTGAGCAGCTGCGGAATGTACAGCAGGTCTTTTTGGCAGGGGAAGAGATGTAAGTGTGAGAACAGATCCCTTGCTTTTCAAGCGTTTGATAGGAAAATAAGTTTACTTAATAAAGCATGAAGACAGGAAATGAGGCCCTATGCGCTAGATTTCTTGTCTTTTTTGCTTTGATTTTTTATCTAGTACTTATAAAAAGGAATTATTAATGTTCATACATTAGAAATGTGTAAGATATAATGCAGAATTAATTATTTTTTCAATTAATGATTATCTATGAAGGTGGAATTAAGGACAAATCAAGTACGCATATAGGTACAAAAAATAAATAGGTGTTATGTTACGTGGAGACTGTACACGAGATTATTCTCCTTTTATACTGAAAATAATCTTGTGAAGAATACCTATTGTGCTTCCTATTTCCTTTGATATAATAGGATTAATCAAGTTTTCATAATGAAAAATAGCATGAAAATAAATAGAGGATAAATTTGATTGTCAGCGAATAAAAATAATCTTTGTTGTAATTTATTCAGAAGAGCCCCTCCTTTAATTCGATTAATTTTATTTATTATTAAGTTTGTAGTATAGGAGAAAATATCGTCTATTTATTAATTTGTGACAAAACAAGAAATTCTTAGAGAGGTCATTGAAATGCTACTGTCAGTTGATTTAAAAAGGCATGTTTTTTATATACAGATAAATTGCTTCTACTGAGTTCAAAGGAAATTTGGTAGACAAGGATTCTGATATGAAATTAGGAGTTGTTTGTTGTATAAATTTAGATGCGGTAATAGATAGTGTAAAACAATTACTGAGAGACTGGATGGGTCCGAAGATGTGAACGAGGTAATGGCACTTATTATTTTTCAAACTCGCGGCGTCTGCTTTTTGAGACAATCCATTTTGAATGCAAGAGAACTCGGAGAGCTTGGAGCAGACAAAATTTTTGTGATTCCTGCATCCAAAAGAGAAGTTTAATTGGATTACCGACCTCTTTGCCATTATTAAGGTGATTTTTTCTGACACAAGAAGAATCAGAATCTATGCTTAAAAATAAATGGACAAATTTCTTAAACAATTGAGTGGACAGAAAAACAGCTTTTTCTGCACGCACTTATTTTTAAATGAAAAAATATGCTTAGGGGAATCACGATAAAATAGTCATTTAATCAATAATCAACGATGTCGACAGGTTCTCTTCCTGTAGTTACTTCTTGGATATTGTTGCTTGTGTGTAGTTGAGAGGGAATCTATGGTTAAGGCAATGACTGTTCACAATCTAAAGAAAAGTTAGGTAGATAAGATGAAAGGCTTAATTTGTAAATACTGTGGTGGGAATCAATTTAAAAAAACAAAGAGAGGGTACCAGTGTTCTTACTGTCACGCAGAATATGATTTCGATGATGCTCCAGTCACACCAAAGAAATCGCCTGTTCCAACTAAAAATACACGAGTTGCAAAACCTACGATAATTAGTCTTTTTCTCATTTTATTCGTCTTCAGTTTCATACTAGTTTTTTCAGGAGAGAACATACCTGCAAAACAAGATGTGGAAATCCCAAATGATAGTCCCAAGTCAGATTATTCGTCAAGTCAATTAAGCAATCCGGAACGAGCTGTTCGAATCGCAGAGCTCTCACTCAACGATGAGGAAATTAAATTAGCTAAAGCCTCAGTTGCTGAATATGGCGGAGAGAGAACAAATGAGTTTGAAGAACGATTGGCTGAGGCACAAAAAGATCATGATATCGCAAAAAAGAAAAGAGTAAAAAAACCGCCTAAAAAAGACATGATCATCGAAGATCCTAATTCAGAGTTCGCGGTAACAACCTATTATCATGAAGCTGGTTTTCTAGTTGCTTATGGACCAGATTTTGAACAATATTCTACTGCAGATATTTTGCGAATTTGGGGACAGCCGGATGAAATCATCACAAATTCTGAAGCAATCCAAAATAATATTCGACTTGAATTTGATGATGAGAACAGACCTGTCAATTACGAAGCTAAATCCTTAAAGGAGCAATGGCAAACTGGACAACTTACTTGGAGAGAAGTTCAAGCTTTTATTGCATTTATTAAAGACAACTCTTATGCAGGGTTCTCAAAACAATTTGTTTACGAGAAACAAGGAAAACCAAATGTTTATTTTAAAGATGATCGAGTGGGGTATGTGACACCGATCGTGCGCTACGTATCCTTCACCCGCTCGCCAGAAAAATATCCTCGAGAAGGGTTAGGAAAATACCCAGATGATTTTCCTGAAGAATATGGATCGGATGGGTTTTATCATGAAAAATAAAGAATGTATGAACTGTGGCAGTACTCAATTCCACCAAGTAAAAAATGGCTGGAAGTGCGAATATTGCGGCACAATTTATTTGAACACGAAAAAAAAGAGCACCGTCAGTCAAGTTGATGAGTTGCCTACAGTTAAAAAGAAAAAAAACTTGATACATGTCAGTGCGGCAATTCCGATTATTATTATGCTGGTCGGACTATTGAGTTATTCAGTGTTTAGTAGCAATACTGAGAGTGTAATCCCCTATCAGCCAATCGAGCCAGGTGTCGAAGATCCTTCTACAAAAGGGGAGTTCCCTGAAGCTTGGACACAAAACATCTATGATTCTGTAAAAGTAGCTACCGAGAATTACGATGCTGACAGTGAAAAGTATTCTTTTGAAAATGGTTCAAGTTATGAAGAATTAGAAAGGTTGGTAGGCAAGCCCGATACTGTTACTAGCTGGGAAAAAGAATCCTATGGTATGCCGCCAAGATCAATGGCTACTTGGAGTAAAACCAGTGATGGCGATTACGAGCCCCACTCTGTTACTGTTACTTACGATAAAGAGACACTGATGATTACTGATAAAAGTCATTACTGATTGTTAATGAATCTATTTGGTTTTGGCAATCCGTCAATTGTGAGTCTGTTATCAAGCTTTAACTTAGTGGATTTTCTGTCTGATATCAAAACGGTAGAATAAACTGTAGAACTTTGTGCTAACTATATTAAGATGATTTTCTTTAATTATTCAGAACATAGCTTCTCAAAAACTATTTTTGAACACCCTCAATCGTACTTATTGAGGGTGTTTATCGGCATAAATCATTAAAGAAAAAAGAAAAATTGCTAATAAAGCTTCTTGAACCGAGTCTTCTTATTACATGAATCACATAGGTGTGACATATAATGAAAAACGAGGAGTTGGTTTTCATGAAAAAAAACTATCCGTACTGGGTCATTCCCTTGATGGCGGTTTTATTTATTTTGCCTAACCTGATTACCCGCGATATGATCGTTGGTTCGGATGCAGTTTTTCACTTCAATCGCTTTTATGATACAGCGATGCAAATTAAAAACGGAAATTTTGAATATTTTATTACTCTTTATGGTTTTCAGCAGTCGGGACGAATTGTCAATGCTCTTTACGGTCCGCTGTGGGCTTATCTAAATGGTTTGTTAGTCCTGATCGGCGGCAGTTGGTTTAGGTATCAGGTGCTGGCAAATTTTTTGATTTATTTGATATCAGGTAGTTCAATGTATTGTTTGCTGAAGCGAGCCGGGATTTCCAAGAGTTTGGCGTTTTCAGCGGCAATTTTCTTTATGACGACATTTTCGATTCAATACTGGATTCAGCGTCAGGGATTTACCAGCTGGGGAACGGCGGTTTTGCCGCTGTGTCTGTTACCGTTATTGGATATGGTGGAAAAAGGCCGGATTCCAGTGGTGAAGCTGGCAATTCTGATGGCGTTGATGACGCAAATTCATTTATTTTCTAGCTTGCTGCTGGCAGGGATTTATGCCTTCTATTTTGTTTATACTTTTATTCGCAGTGAGCAGAAAATGAAGCTGATGAAGGACGTCAGTTTGGCGGTGTTGCTGTTTTTAGGGCTAACGGCGAATCTGTGGGGGTCGCTTTTCTATCTATACACCAACAATCAGCTGATTAGTCCTTTTGTAAACCAGCAAATGTCAAATTTTGCGGTGGACAGCGGTAGTGATTATTGGCTGTTTTATCCTTATACCTTTGTGCCATTAATGGGCGCAATGCTGGCAATCTATCTAGTAAATCGCAAGAAGATGACGCCATTAATTCATTTGACGGGTGCTTTATCGCTGATTTTCTTGATTTTATCCAGTGATTTGCTGCCTTGGACAACATGGGTGCAGAAGCAGGTTCCGTTTGTGTCGTTAATTCAGTTTCCGTTTCGTTTCTTTGCACCTTTTACTGTCTTGTTTGTTTTTTTCACGGCTCAGGTCTACAGTACAACCAATTGGCCCAAGCGTTTGAAGCAGATAATTCCGATGCTGGTGGTTGTGATTGGTGCGGTGCAGATTTTGTATACCACGAATCAGACTTTGCAGCGCTGGCACACTGATCGTTACACTAATAAAGAAGGAATTCATACGTATGTTTATGGAGATGACCAGCAGGTTCGTGACTCCTTCTACAGTCGTGACTTGAAGAAGAGTTTAGAACTTTTGCAAAAAGGGACACCGGACTACTTGCCGGTTTATGAAGAAACTGGCCGCAACAATTACAATTTATACAAACAAAAAGTGGTTGATCCCAATCCGGATTTTCAAAAGATCGTGGCTGGCAATTCTTTAATTGTTAAATGGACACAGTCGAAAGCAGGACAAACGCAATTGCCAATTGTTCTGTATCATGGTTCGGGAATAGCGGTAAATGGTAAAAAAGTTTCGCCGGCGTTATCTGAGATTGGCACGCCTACTGTTCAGGCAAAAAGCGGAGTAAACAAGGTACGTCTGTGGTTCAATCCACCGTTTTACGTAGATGCGGGTATTTGGCTTGCCATACTGTTTTGGCTACTTTGTCCGGTTTATTATGTAGTGAAAAAGACAAGGCTCAAAAAAATGTTCAAAGCTTCTAATTAAGGAGCTTTGAACATTTTTTCATTGTAATGAGAGGAAAAAACGATTTGTGTCGAAGGATGGCCATACTTGAGGGTTTGATCAATAAAAGTCTCTAATGAAGCCATCGAGTCTGTCGCAAACTTAACTAAATAACTGTATTTTCCAGCAATGCGATGGCATTCGATAACATCAGGATGACTCCAGCAAAACTCACGAAAGGCTTGGCAATTAATGGTTTCCATCAGAATAAAGACGTCAATCTTCTTCCCCAGCTTTTGATAGTTGATTTTGGTAGTGTAGCCCTCGATGATACCTTGTTCTTCTAGTTTTAAAATTCTTTCCTTTACTGAGGGATTACTTAAGGCGACCCTCTTAGAAAGCTCTTTTATCGGCATGCGGGCATTTTCTGCCAGCAGGTCAAGAATCTTCCAATCAGTTTGATCCATAGAAACCTCCTTTATTAAGGTGAAAAGGCTCTTTTACCTTAATAAATAAGGCGAAACACCCCTAATACCTTGTTTTGTACATGGAAGCAAGTATTTTTTCATTATATGCTATTAACAGAGGGAAAGAAAGGCAGGAATGAAAAATGACAAAAACATTATTGCTATTAGCGAATGGGTTTGAAGCGTATGAAGCAAGTGTTTTCACAGATGTTCTAGGCTGGAATTTGTATGAAGGTGATCGATCGACTGAACTGGTATCGGGAGGTCTTCACTCAGAACTGACTTGTACTTGGGGGCCGAAATGGATTCCCGATGTTCTGTTAGATGAAATCCAACTGGACTCTTACGATGCTTTGGCAATTCCTGGCGGTTTTGAAGAAGCAGGATTTTACACAGATGCGTTCAATGAACGATTTCTGACTGTAATTAGATATTTTGCAGGAGCGGGTAAACCGATCGCTTCAATCTGTGTGGCCGCCTTAAGTGTAGCCAAAAGTGGTGTTTTATCTGGTAAAAAAGCGACAACTTATACTTATCCCGGCAATCCTCGGCAAGATCAGCTGGCAGCTTTTGGGGTAGAGGTGCAGCATGGTCAGTCCATTGTTCAAGAGGGAAATATTGTTACTTCTTCTTCGCCAGCAACAGCTTTGGAAGTAGCGTTTTGGCTGCTTGAACAATTAACAAATCAAGAAAATGTTCAACAGGTAAAGAGGCGAATGGGCTTTTAGGTGAAACTGCAAGGATAAAAAACTTCTCTAACCTGAGTGGTCAGAGAAGTTTTTTTGTTTAAGCGTTTCCGCGGCTTAGCTTCATTTTATCAATTTTTCGAGTATTTAAGAACCAATATTGATGGTAGTCACCGACCAAAGCGGTGAAAGGTACAGGAACTTGTCCAGCTTCTTCAACCTTTTTGGCTAGGTACTCTTTTAGAATCCATGGATCTTCAATGGAATTTTGTTGAAGCTGAAGAATGCGGGTAATTTTTTCTGGTGCTACTTGAAAGTCTTCAGCAACTGCTTCAATTGTCAGATTTGCCAAAGACATATTTTCTTGGAATTCTAAAATAGTATCCAATTTTTGTTGTTGCGTTAATGACATTCCGTTCACTTCCTTGGAGGTAGTTTACTACGTTTTGAAAGAAATGTCGAAAAATTAGCTGACAAAAACTAGGCTTGCACATGCTGAATGGCTCTGCTAAACTTATAGTGATCGTTGATTGAAGGAAGTGCATGTAGTCCGGCGCACTAAGCATTACAAATAAAGTAAGCTAGTGAAACGTGGAAAAGCCATCTAAGACAAATAAACTGAAAAAATTTCATGGTGAAATCAGTTTATTTGTTGTGTTTAGATGTTGGCTTTTTCATGTTTTTTTGCGTTGCTATTTTTGTATATCTAAAACCAATCAACGATCAACTACCAAAAAGGAGAATTTAATAATGAATCTAAATAAATTAAGACAAGACATCCCTTTGTTCACGAAAAGCAGTGAGAATATTTGGCTCGATCCTTATGTAGCTAACCACATGCTGGCTGCTCATTTAAATGATCAGGAAGACGGAGCCACTCGCAACAAATATTTTGTTGAAAAATCGGTGGCTTGGCTGACAGAAAAATTTCCACCAGAAGACTATCCAAAAGTATTGGATTTAGGCTGCGGTCCGGGAATCTATGCTGAGAAGTTTTCACGAGCTGGCTATCAAGTGACTGGGATTGATTTTTCCCAGAATAGTATTGACTATGCCCGACGATCTGCTGAGGAGAAGAACCTGCCGATTCGTTATATTCAGGGAGACTATACTAAAACTGATTGGCAGGAGGAATCCTACGATCTGATCTTTATGATTTATTGTGATTTAGGTGTTTTGTCCCATAAGAATCGTCGAATTATTTTAGAAAGGGCTTATCAGGCGCTGAAGCCTGATGGTCGACTGGTTTTTGATGTGTTTACGCCTGTTCGTTATCAAGATTTTAAGCCAACTCAAACCTGGCAAATGGAAGAAAATAGTTTTTGGAGCCAAGAACCCTGTCTGCATTTGGAACGGACGGAAAATTATGGTTCAACCTATTTAGCAGCCCATCATTTGTTGAATGAAGAAGAGCAAAAGACTTTTTATATTTGGGAGACGGTCTTTACGCCGAAAGAAATGACAGAGGAGTTGAAGCGAGGAGGCTTTACCCAAGTCAAGCTTTATAAAAATATTGCCGGTGAGGCGTGGGAGGATAATTCCGATACCGCCTGCTTTGTGGTCAGTAAGCAGTAAAACTCTACGTTCCGTTGGTTGTTTTGCTGGTGGGAATCACGTAATCTTAAGGTAAGAGGTGAGAAGATGGATAGTATACAAACTGGCCGATTAATTCGCAATTTACGGAATGAACGCGGCTGGACACAAAAAGAATTAGCCGAAGCCCTAATGATTAGTGATCGGACGGTTTCCAAGTGGGAGCGGGGGCGAGGTTACCCCGATGTATCACTGGTAACGGAGCTTTCTCAGCTGTTTCAAGTAGAAACCAATCAACTGCTGGCAGGGGAATTAACTCAAAATCAACTGAATAACGGGAATATAGCTAAGGTCAGTTTTTTTGTCTGTTCGACCTGCCAGACCATCAACTTTTCATTTGGGAAAACTGAAATGACTTGTTGTGGAAGACATTTAGGTCCCTTGTTGCCTCAGGCAGAACAAGGGGAGCATCAGGTAAAGGTAACAGAAGTTGAAGCTGACTGGTATGCTACCTTTGCCCATGAAATGAAAAAGGAGCACTCGTTGTCCTTTCTGGCGCTAGTCTCTGGCGATCAAATTCAGTTGAAAAAGCTGTATCCCGAACAGGAACCAGCAGTTCGACTGCCGCGAATGTGTCATGCGACCATGTATTTTTATTGTACTAAGCATGGATTATTCAAAAAGGAGCAAACCAATGGCCACTTTTTATAAACAATCGATGGAAAATTGGCCTAGAGCGGAATCTTTTTACTATTATTCGCAAATGGCTCCTACCAGCTACTCAATTACAGTAAAGCTGCGGGTTACTAAACTGCGTCAACAAGCCAAATACAAACAGATTAAATTTTTCCCAGCATATTTGTATGCTGTGAGTCGCGTGATAAGTCAACTGCAGGAATTGAAATTGGCGATAAAGGATGAGACTTTGGGTTTTTGGGACTATCTCAATCCGGTTTATCCGCAGTTTCATCCAGAAGATCAGACGGTTTCCCTGCTATGGACTGAATATTCGACCAATTTTTCGGAATTTTATCAGCGTTATTTGGCAGATGTTCAAACATTTGGCACTGATCGTGGCATGTTAACGAAGAAAGGACCGCCACCAGAGAATGCGTATGTGATCTCTTGTATCCCTTGGTTCAGTTTTGATAGTTTTTCTTTGCAGCATCATCAACTAAAGGATTATTATTTTCCCAGCTTTGAAGCTGGAAAATTTATTCAGCAGGATGACGAATGGTACATGCCATTGGCGATTAATGCACATCATGCAGCAATGGATGGTTATCAGCTGAAAGTATTTTTGGAGCAGCTGCAGGAATTGATGGATCAAGGGGAGGATTGGCTGGATTAATAGCATCAGAGTCTAGTTTAGAGTAGACTCTGATGTTTTTCTTTGGGGAGGAAATTGGTCTACTAGTTAGAAAGAAGCGAGCACGCCTTTAACTCCGAGTGAAAGTAGTGAATAAGTAATTTTTTCTAATAAAATTCAAGGATATCCTCTTTAATTTAAGTTGATGGAGTCTACCTGCAGTGAGAGAAAAAGTAAGATTGGATTTATAGTTTTATTGGTCTAGCTAAAAAAATGTTTAATACAAATTCCATTTTTCTCATTTACATTTAATTTATCTTGTTGTATACTATGTTCAACTCATCGGTTGGAGGTCATTAACATGACAAAGAACAAACTCTCACAACTGAATAACCGCTATTACGTTAGCTATTATTAGATACGTTTGTATTCATCTGGATACAAACGGACAGGTTTGTATCTATGATGGCTAATGTGCTTCAACGCGTCACCAGCCACGTAGGTAATTCTAAGTGGCTGTGAATAGTGCGAAAATATTATTGATTTCTTTCGTAATTTCCAATCGTCCGCTTAGACTATCTAGGTGGACGATTTTTTTATTCGAAAGGAAGAGGAAATAATGAAAAAAGTATTAGCAGGAATTGGTATTTTAAGTTTGATGATATTAGGTGCATGTGGGCAAGGAGAATCAGCTGAAGATGACATGAAAACAGTCGGGGCACTGCAATTTGTGGAGCATGAATCGTTGGATGATTCATACAAGGGCTTTGTTCGCGGCTTGAAAGAAGAGGGCTTTATTGATGGCGAAACTGTTAAGATCGACTACCACAATGCCCAAGGCAGCCAGGATAATTTGAAGAGCATCAGTGAAAAATTAGTAAAATCAGATCCAGATTTATTGTTGGGAGTAACCACGGTCGCTGGTCAATCGTTGTTGACAGCGACGACAGATATTCCGATTGTTGTAACCTGTGTGACTGATTTGAAGGAAGCAAAATTGGTAAATAGTTACGACAAACCTGGTGGAAACGTAACAGGGACAACCAATATGTCGCCAGTGGCTAAACAAATCAAATTACTGTTGTCGATTGTACCCGATGCTAAAAAAGTGGGAATCATGTACAATTCCGGTGAAATCAATTCAAAAATTCAAGCAGACTTGGCGATCGACGCGTTGAAAAAAGCTGGGGTAGAACCGGTTGTTCGCACAGTTACCAGCACGAATGATGTGCAACAAGTTTCTCAAACAGTTGCGGATGAAGTTGATGGCATTTACCTGCCGACAGACAATACCTTTGCTAGTGCAAAAACATTGGTTGGGGATGTAATGAAAGAGAAAAAGGTTCCCTTAGTTGCTGGAGCCATCAACGATGTTAAAGAAGCCGGCATTGCTACTATTGGGATTAATTACGAAGAATTAGGGGCACAAACGGGAAGAATGGCTGCTAAAATTTTACGAGGCGAAGCAACTCCAGCAGACATGCCAGTAGAGGAATCAGAAAATCTGGAATTCTACGTTAATAAAGAAATGTGTGAAGCTTTGGGAATTGATCCAGCAACTATTAAGAATCCAGAGGAATAAATAATGTATGCAAAGGCCGACAAGATAGGACAAGTCGGCTTTTTGCTTTGTCAGCTAAGAAAAAGGCTTTATAATAATAAAAGAAGGCACCGAGCTTTTGGAAAGAACGAAGGAGTAAAGAAGATGACTGATCAAATAGTTGAAGTCTTGAATCGGTTGGTGGCGCATTACGGATTCCAATATTGGTGGGAATCAGATGATTGGTTGTCAGATTGGCTTACAATGATCTTGATTCAGCGAACCAATGAAGGCAATGCGAAACAAGCATTGAAAAACCTTCAACCCTATTTAACGATTGAGCAATTGGAACAGTTAACGCTGGAACAGCTAGAGGAATTGATTCGGCCAGCCGGCTTTTATCGTCAAAAGAGTCAAGCTATCAAGGCATTGCTGGATTGGTTTAAGGGCCACGGTGGAGAAGTGTCAGCTTTGGAGCACTTCTCAACGAAGGAATTGAGAGAAGAGCTGCTATCCATAAAGGGTGTTGGTCCAGAAACGGCTGATGTGATGTTGCTATATATATTCAAACGAAAAGCCTTTATTGCAGATACTTATGCACAACGCTTGTTTAAGCGACTAGGCTTAGGTGATTATTTAAGCTATGAAGAAATGCGTAATGCCTTACTGCCGATTCCTGAAGAGATTTCCTGGGAAATGTGTCGGGAGTGGCATGCGGTAATTGATATTCATGGGAAGCATTACCGCAAGCAGCCTAATATGGACGAAAGCTGGTTAATAAAATAGAAGGAGTCGAGAAAAATGTCATTATTATTGTCGCCTGTAGAAATTGGTAGTCTGTCCTTAGCAAATCGTGTGGTGATGTCACCCATGTGTATGTACGAAGTTGTAAAAGAGGACGGAGTGGCAACCCCCTTTCACTTCGCTCATTACGGCGCTCGTGCAATTGGCCAGACAGGTCTGATTATTATTGAAGCAACGGGAGTTGAACCGGATGGCCGAATCAGCAGTCGGGATTTAGGACTTTGGAATCAAGAACAGAAAGTTGCGTTGGAAAGATTAGTAGCAGATTTGCATAGTTTTGGAACTAAAGTGGGAATTCAGTTGAATCATGCAGGTCGGAAAGCGAAAGATGCTGTTTATCCTCTGGCTCCTAGTGAAATTGCCTATAGTGACGATTATGCAACACCAAATCAATTGACGATTGAAGAAATTCATCGTGTGCAGGCGAGCTTTGTTGCAGCAGCTAAACGCAGTGTCGATGCTGGGATTGATATGATCCAATTGCACGGCGCACATGGATATTTGATTAACCAGTTTTTATCACCCTCGACCAATCAACGAACGGATAAATATGGTGGGACGCTGGAAAATCGTTATCGTTTCCTGCAAGAAATTGTGGAACAAGTTCGTAAAAATTACCACGGCAGCTTGTGGGTTCGTTTGTCTCTAACTGATTACGCCCAAGCGGGGGAACAAAACAGCTTGGAAGACTGGCAAGAAATTGGCCGTTGGTTAGAGACTGAAGGTGTCGATTGTTTAGATATTTCTACGGGCGGACTACTGAACCGCAGGCCCAACATTCCGATGCATGACGGGTATCAAGTACCGTTTTCAATTGCAATGAAACAGGCAGTTTCGATACCGGTAACGGCATTGGGTCTATTAGACAACCCTGGCTTGTGCGAGTATATTTTGCAGAATAAGCAGGCGGATATAATCATGCAGGGACGGGCACTGATTCGTAATGTTAACTGGTTAGCTGACGCGGCCATTTCCTTGCATGATCAGGATTTTCAAGTATATAACGACTCTTATAAGCGAGGACAGCTCTAACATCAGATGATTAACTAAGCCCGTAATTTGACACAACTGCCGAAAAGAAACTATCCTTAATAAAAGGATCGGAGGCAGCATATGGCAACTTTATATTTTGTAAGACATGGAGTAACCGAGAATAATCGGCAACAACTGTTTAACGGAAGTCGTTCCAATCCTGGTCTTATGCCAGAGGGAATCCAGCAGGCTAAAAGGCTCGGAGCGTATTTGGAGGAAATCGATTTTGCCAGTATTTATGTCAGCCCGACTCAAAGAACCATTAAAACAATGCAGGCAATTCTGAGTGAAAATCAACACAGTCAGTTGGAAATTATTATTAGTGATGACTTAAAAGAAATGGATTTTGGTGACTGGGATGGGACCGCTATCGAGGCACAAAAGGATCATGACCAATTTGATCATTTGATGCACCAACCCGAGCTGTATGATCCAAGCGGTTTTGCTGGAGAAAGCTATCAAGAATTGTTGGATCGAGGTCTGGGTTTCTTACAGTCGTTGGACTATCAGGGAGATAAAAATTATCTGATTGTAGGCCATGGCGTGATGCTGTCATCTTTGCTGGCTTTTCTGAGAGAACAAGATTTGCGAAAAATCCGTCAAAAGGGTTTGCTGAAGAACACTAGCTTAAGTATTTTTTCTTCAGAAGATGGAGAGGCTTTCCAACAAGAGGTCTGGAATTATTCGAAGCATTTGGAGTAGAAGGTGGCTATAGCCGCCTTTTTTTGAGCGAACTTTTAAAACACTTGAAATCTACGATACCCAACAAGGCAAAGAGATCGTATAACAGGTAGGAAAGGTCGTTATCAAAAGCTAGCTGATGTCTCTACGGAGGCAGGGAAAATTTTAACTATTTAGATCAGCCTTTCTGCGGAACGAGGGAAAGGTTTGTTTAACTATTTCGCCGTCTCATGTGTATAAGGATAAGAATTAAGCAACTTCATTGAAATCGATATAAGAGTGCTGGGGTGAAAAGGCAATACTAGTCTTAACTTAGGGTCAATTTGAAACTATCGGTTGTTGAACTGATGATTCATCGGGAAGACTTTTCTTGAGCATTCGTGACAAATTTGACATAGATTATTCTTAATTAGTACTTAACAAATTCCCTTATATAAATAACTAATTATTTAGGTTTTTTAATTAGATTCTTGTGGTTAATGGAAAATACGATTAGTTATATAACGAAATAGCAAAAAGTTTCTTAGGTTCTAAAGAATTCTAAGCAACTTCTTTTAACAACTTGTTTTGTTTAAAGTTAATAAAAGGATAGTCATAATTGTTTCTATATAAGGTTTTTTCAGTAATTTAAACTGAAGGGATTCCCATGGTTTATTTTAGATAAAATTTTTTATGTAGAGTTTTTTTATTATGGGATGAAAGATAGGATAACTAAAAATGAAATTTTCCTTGACTGTGTAAGTTTTTTATATTAAGGTGTAATTAAATAAAAAAACGTTTTTGGGAGATGTGAACATGGCTAAGATTACAAAACCACTTGGTACTCGACAACTTCATAATATGTTGCGCAATTCGCTCGAAAAAAGAATACGCGATTTTTATCAGATTACCAATGATGGCGCTTACGTGATTCAGTGTGCCTTAATTGTGCTTCTGCGCAATGCACTTTGTCCTGCTGATTTTTCTTATTTGGCGGCTGATCTAATTCGCTCACTGTTTATGGAAAGCAAAGATCTTCAAGAAGTGAGAGAGCTGTGTGTCTATTTTCGACCTTATTTCAGTGACAAAGAATGGGATATTGTACTTCGTCGATTATTCTCCAATTCAAAAAAACGCAAGGAATTA
Source organism: Candidatus Enterococcus ferrettii (assembly GCF_017377655.1). GTDB lineage: Bacteria > Bacillota > Bacilli > Lactobacillales > Enterococcaceae > Enterococcus_A > Enterococcus_A ferrettii. Next base: position 22,975 of record NZ_JAFREL010000068.1, on the reverse strand, counting down.
ACAGAGCAAGCTCTTTTATATATGGAAAAATTACCTTTGCTTCATTCTGGTGAACGAGAAGTAGAAGCGAAAGCCAGCTTAATCTCGACCTTTGAAGACGAAAACGGCAAAAAGCACAATTGGACCTTAAGCAATGTTGACCCGACCCTTTCTACCCAAGAACATGAAGATTATTTGTCCCTGCTAAGCACCGTTGACATTCTCCAAAAAGATGGTGTTCGTCGATTTGTGACAGTCGTGGAAGCGAAATACCGTCTGTTTCGAACCAGTATTACCCGAAAAACGGTAGAAGAAACGACTGCTCGAAAACAGCAGTGTGAGACTTTACCACGAGTTAAAAAGACATCTCATACAACTGAAAGTGAACAAATGAAATCGGTGAAGCCGTTAGTGCCCTCTGGGGAAGTTATGAGCAGATATGGTAAACCTTGTAAAAATGGCGATCAAGTTATAGAAACCTATTTGCCGAAGGATTTCGATTACTCCTCAATGACTAAGAAGGAGCTGCGGGAATTTGTGAAAAGTACCCTTCCAAAAGGATCCAAGCTGAAAGATTTCCATTTTGAATTTGTTGATTCAATAGAAGAAACCGTCTCTGAATCTGAAAATGGAGCTGGTCCGCCATCAACCAATAAGGATTGGCGAACGAATCAGAATCTAGTTCGGAAGGTCAATAAAAAACGAAGATAGCTTTCTAAATTGGTTTAGTTAGTCTAGCTTATTTAGACCTGTCTTTGAATAGAATAAATTTTTATGAGATAGAATGACTCTTGAGACTACTCGGAAAGGGATTATCCTAAACAATAATAACGCTGGCAAGGTGGTTATTTAGTTAACCAAATTTTAAAGAATAAAAACTCTGAAGGCTAATAATAGAGGAAATAGGCAGAATAGTAGATTCTGCATTTAAACTTGGTCCTTGGTCCTTGAAGCTTTTCAAACTTTGAAAAGTTATACTTAAAAATACTGCGAGATAACTTACTGAAATAATCCCCGTTTTAATAAGCCGCGGATTGTCATTTTCATGGCCTTCAATGCTCAAATGGAGGTCATGGCGGCAATTGATAGGGTCATAGTATGTTTTATGATCTGTACTCAAAAAAATATTCCAAGCTTTTAGTTGTAAATATCGAAAAATAGCTTTATTTATTTAATTTTTGTCGTATAATTAAGTTATCTGATATGTGTGATCTTGATAGATCATTATGAGAGCTTTTCTTATAATGAGCAAGGTTTTTGGGGAAGAACCTTGTACACCTATTTTTCACATATATCATAGAGAAGCTTGCGGTTTTCCGCAGGCTTTTTTTTGAACTCACATCTATGCCCGTTTATTTTTTAGTTAGACATAGAAATATTTAAGAGCAAGCTAAAAGACGATAAAGATTTTCTGTTTAGGATGTACTAATTGGTTACTTAATAGAAAAATAATAAGAGACGGTTGGTACATAGCATAAAGGTATGACAGGCATTAACTCCGAAATTAGTAAGTTGCTGCATATTTTAAGGATATTAGAAATTTTTATAGTGCATTATACCAATGCAGCAGTATTGAAAAGTAGGAATAAGTTGATCATTGTGTTTGCTAAAAGATATGGGTGAAAAGTTTTTTTCTAAAAATGCTGAAGGCTTTAATAATACAGTTTGTGCCTTACATATTCTCAAAAAACGAAATTTTTATAAGAACGTAGTCATTTGACTTGATAGATTATGAAAGTTCTTATTTACAAAGTTACGCAATTGGTTGAGGTCTTTTTGCATTTTGTTAGCTACTTTTCTCAACGCTCGGCGATTATGATTAAAAAAGGGTTGATTATGACCAGTTTAAAAAAACATGCTGTTACTAGTTAATAATTAAGTGTAAAAGGAGGAGATTTTATATATGAAAAAGAAATTGTTGTTTCTAATGTTGTTGGTATGTTTTTCAGGTAATTCTCACGCTTATGCAAATGAAATGGACTTGGTTGATGAAAACGGAGAGGTGACACCCTACGATGATTATGTGATGACTGAAATACCATCTGAAACTCCAGCTATTAAGGGCACTGAATCGGTTGAACCGAGAGTAATATTTTATCCCGATCAAAGAATTAAAGTGAATAATACTCAAATTTTCCCTTACAGTGCTATTGTGTACATTCGTTCAACTTTCCCCAATGGTGGGGTAATTCAGGGTAGTGGTAGTATGATTGGGAAAGATTCTGTATTAACGGCAGGACATTGTATTTTTGATAAATCAAAAGGTGGATGGGCAACATCTGTTGAAGTTTCTCCAGGTAAAGATGGAAGTAACCAACCATATGGAACGGCACAGAGTATAAGACTAAGTACTACAGAAGGATGGAAAAATTCAACTGGTACTTATTCAAATGAGCACGATATAGGTTTGATTAGATTAAACCAAAATATAGGAACTGTAACAGGAAATTTTGGGATGAATGCATCAGTTGCATTAGGAACAAGAATTACTTTATCTGGTTATCATGGTGATAAAAATGGTGTTATGTATACTCAATCAGGCTATCCTAAAACAATAAATGGTGCGTCCATAAGTCATCAATTAGATACCACTCCTGGAGCCAGTGGAAGTGCTGTGTACAACGACTCTCAGCAGATTGTTGCAGTTCACGCTGGAGGAAATTCTGAATCTAATCTTGCACCTAGATTTGATTGGGCAAAGTATCAGTTGGTTTATACTTGGGCAACTGGTAAGAATCCTAGTTCAGGTAAAGTGACTGGAGTGAACTATAACAGTCATGTTCTCAATAATGGATGGATGGGATACGTCGCTAATGGACAGACTTCAGGGACTACTAATGAAAACAAAAGAATGGAAGCTTTGAGGATAGTATTACAAGGTTATTCAGGTGGTGTTCAATACAGAGCACATACACAAAATATAGGGTGGATGAGCTGGGTAAGTAATGATCAAACCGCTGGAACTACTGGCGAAAAACGTCAAATGGAAGCAGTTCAAATAAAACTAACAGGGGCTATAGCAAACACGCATAATATTGAATACAGGGCTCATGTCAAAAATAAAGGCTGGACGCCTTGGGTTAGAAATGGAGAAACCGCTGGAACTATTGGACAAAATCTTCAAATGGAATCAATCCAAATTAGACTAGTTGGTAAATAGAGGAGTAAAAAATTGACACTTTACCTGTGATACGAATTTTTTTGTAACCTAGATTTCATTCAATATTTTTTTTTGATAGATAAGTTGTTACTCCATTTCCCTTAAGGTATTCTTGAACAATTTTCAATTTGAACTCAAAGTTATATTTAGCCATAAAAATACCGACCTCCAGAAGTTAGATTTTTGATCTAACTTTTGGGGGTCGCTACATTTTAATGGCCGAGGTTTTTTATGTTATTAAGTAAGGCTTGAAATTCATTGCGTTGATCGAATGTTGATTTTTACAAACATAACTCTTTGCAGAAAGAAAAGTAATCTCAAGTTACGTTCTTTTCTTAATTCACAATCGTTTTTTATTTTTTCTCCATAACGCCTATCTGAATCTTCTTGAGAATTTTCTTTATACTTTTTATTCAATCCTGATACCATCTAAAAATATTAAGTAACTTAAATGCAATAGGAATAAAAATAAGCGCCTTCTCGACAATCAACAATTTATTAAATAGTATAAATTTCTTAGTCATCACAATCATCTCTTTTTAAGTACAACTGAAACCAACGAATTCCTAAATAAATGGATAATAAACTTTCTAGACGAAATGGAGTCTACTGGACTCGGAGTGTAAAGTTAGCTATCTTTTTGTAATGAGTGAGAGAGCCCATTGTTAAGCGCAGTTACAACAGGGAAGGATTTCTTATTGAAAAAGAGATAGAGAAAATAAAAAGCTATGAAAAAGTATTCTTAGTTGTACACTTTCTTATTACTAGATATCTATCTGACGAACAGCAGGATTATTTGTTCGCGGGCAGCCTACTGAAAATCTTCTCGTAGTGCTGAATGATGTTTGATACAATAAAAAAAAGTGTTCTTTAGAGAGCGAAAATGGAAGAAGTGTTGGATGATGAAATTAGTGTTGGATAAGATCGCCAAGCAGTTTGATGAAAAGATTATTTTTGATAAGGCGGATTTTACTTTTGAAGCGGGCAAGATTTATGGCTTGCTGGGAAGAAATGGTTCTGGAAAGACGACACTGTTCAATTGTATTGCCAAAAATATGCAGCTAAACAGCGGAGAGATTTTGTTGGATCAGGGAGCCGGTCCGAAAGATTATTTTAATACAGATATTGGCTATGTTTATACGATTCCTCATTTGCCAGCTTTTATGACAGCAATTGAATTCGTGAAATTTTTTATGGATATTAACAATGATCGTATGACAAGCAGCAAAACTCCTTCAGAATATTTAACAATGGTGGGGATTAAGGGAGAAGACCAGCATCGGTTACTAAAGGATTTTTCTCACGGAATGCAAAATAAGGTACAAATGGTGGTTTCCTTGATGATTACCCCGCCAGTTCTTTTGATGGATGAACCGCTGACTTCCTTTGATGTCGTTGCTGCTCATGAAATGAAAGAATTAATTGTGGCTGCTAAAAAGAATTCAATTGTTATTTTTTCGACACATATCTTGCAGCTGGCACAGGATTTGTGCGATGAGATTGTGCTGCTGAATCATCACCAGCTGCAGTCAATCCCTTCGGAAAAAATACATGACGCGGATTTTGAAGAAGAGATTATTCAATTGTTGCAGGACCCGCAGGAGGAGCAGGCATGATTGAGGTAATTAGAATCTCTTGGATTTTTTCCGTGGTCAAAACAACTCAAAAGGTTAACGGCTTGCTCTATTATTTGCGAAAGTTGCCATTGATTGGTAAAAAAATTCCTGTGACAGTCTACAACAGCTATGAATTGAAAAAAATTTTGACCGTACTAATTTTCATTTGGAAGGCTCTGATGACGTTGGGGGCAAAATTTCTGTGGCTGGGGTTAAGCTATGTCCTTTCTTTTTTTGCCATTCGTTTTTTTTCGGGAGGGCCATTCGTTTTGATTCCCCTAGATCAGACCATTGTAAAGCAGGGTTTGCTGTTTTGGATAGGTTGGTTGGGGATCATGAGTATCTTCAACGGAATATGGTATTCGATGGATAACAATGAAGTGAATTTTTTGGACCAGTTTTCTTTACCACGACAGCGTTTTGTCCGGGGGAGACTGATGCTGCTTAACATTGTTGAGACTGTGAAATACTGGCCAGCTTTTTTTATTTACGGTCTGTTGCTGCGAAATCCGTTAAGAGTAATTATTGTTGGAAGCTTATCCTATTTGGCTATTAGTTTGTTCTTTTATTGGTTGGGAAGAAAAACTTATACCTTGACCCTTAGTCAGCGTCGTGGAATCACATGGACAATTTTTTTTGCTGTCATTTTGCTGGTAGCGGCTGATTTTTGGCTTGATCCAACTGCTAAGGTCATGTCGGGGCTCTTACATCCTGTCTGCTGGCTCCCCTTACTAATTTTAACAATTCTTTGTGGTTATAAGCTCTTGTACTTTGATGATGAGGGGGGCTATTTGATTTGGCAGGTTGAACGGCTTCGTAATTTGGACGCTGCTGCACCGTCAGCCAAGAATTCACAATATCTGGGGCAAGGCTTGTCAATGCAAAAGAAATTAGAGCTGGAAGCTGACAGCAACGAAACACTTTCCGGCAGTCAGTATTTGAACGATCTTCTGTTCAAACGGTACCATCGTATTTTGCAGCGAAACTTGTTTATCCGTTTGGCAGTGATAGGGGCTACCTGGTTATTAGTGATTGCCGGATCACTATTTGGTGTATTGAAGGACGCGAAAGAAGCTGAGCTGATCGGCTTATTACCGTTGCTGTTTTTCACTATGTATTTGGCTTCCTTTGGTAAAACCATCGTACAAATGGTCTTCGTGAATTGTGATGTGGCGATGCTTTATTATCCCTTTTATCGTGAGGCTTCAACAATTCTGTCGGGATTTTTCTATCGTTTCCGAAAAACCTTGTTTTACAACGGCTCCATTATTTTGGGTATTTTACTGCTTTTTATTACCTTTACCTTGTTAAACCCGGGAATCCTATCGCTGCAATTTTTTATGGTATTAGTACTACTACTATTTAGCCTGGCAGTTTTATTCTCCTTTCATGAGCTGTTTATCTATTATGTGCTGCAGCCCTTTACTAGTGAGATGGAAGTGACGAACCCTCTATACAAAATTATTTCCGGGATTTTCTACGGGATTGCCTATTTGAACCTGCAGCTGAATGTTACTGGATTGAGCTATGCCTTGCTGGTCTCAGGTCTGAGTTTAGTGTATATAGCGATCGGTTTAGTCATTTTATGGAAAAAAGCCCCTCAGACTTTTCGTATCAAAGAGTGATTTTTTTGGGGGAAAAAGAATCGTTATTTCGCAAAAAAAAAATGGGTAAGAAACTTTGATAAAATACCCTTTTAGATTTTTTTGAGTAAAAAAAGTCGTTATTCTTAATTTTTTTGGTTGACAGTGAATTTTTCTTCGTGTAAAGTTTGGATCAACTTAATAAACAACTCCGTTGAAGAGAAAAGTAATCTTGGAAAACTTTTTAGAGAGGTTCTGGCTGGTGAAAAGAACCAAGGAAGAAAAGATGAACAATGGCCTCTGAGGATAGCGTGTCGATAAGTAGGCAGGCACGGTCGGTTCCACCGTTACCCGGAACACCAATCTCTTGAATTTAAGACGTTGGATTAAGCAGAAGGAAACTTCGAAACAAAAGGTGGTACCGCGAGCATTCGCCCTTTTATCAGTCTAGACTGGTAAAGGGGCTTTTTTGTTTTAAAATAGGAAAAACGATGAAATGGTAAGTACAGTTTGACTTCCCTTACAGAGAATCTCGGCAGCTGAAAAGAGATAGGAAACAGCAAATTGGAAAATGGCCATTGAGTGATTTGCCCCGAGCGGAGAACGTAAGACGGCAACGGCAGCAGCCGTTATCTTGCTAGAGTATGATAGTACTCGAAGAGGAGTGGCATGAAAGTGTCGCTTAAATTGAGGTGGTAACACGCGACAGGCGTCCTCAGATCCGTAATAAATAGGGATCTGAGGGCGTCTTTTTTTATAAAAAGGAGTGAAGCGAATGATTGAATTGAGAAATATATCAGTGACCTTTCAGCAAAAGAATAAAACCATCGCTGCGGTAAAGCAGGTAGACCTACGGATTGGAAAGGGAGATGTTTATGGCATTGTAGGTTATTCAGGAGCTGGGAAAAGTACCTTGGTTCGAGTGATTAACCTGCTCCAGAAGCCTTCTGAAGGGGAGGTGCTGATTAATGGAATCCAGCTGAATAAGTTGAAGCCAAAGGAATTGCGGCAGGAGCGGAAGTCTATTGGCATGATTTTCCAGCATTTTAACTTAATGGATGCTCGTACTATTTTTGATAACGTGGATTTTTCCTTGAAATATTCAGGTAAAACCAAACAGGAGCGTTATCAAAAAGTGACCGAGCTTTTGGAGCTGGTAGGACTTTCTGATAAACATCAGGCCTATCCCAGTCAACTCTCAGGTGGGCAAAAGCAGCGAGTTGCGATTGCCCGGGCTTTAGCGAATGACCCAACTATTCTTTTATGTGATGAAGCAACTAGTGCTTTAGACCCTAAGACAACTTTGCAAATACTGGATTTGTTAAAGGAGTTAAATCGGAAGTTGGGTCTGACAATTGTTTTGATTACTCATGAGATGCAGGTGGTTAAGGAAATTTGTAATAAGGTAGCGGTAATGGAAAATGGAGAAATTATTGAAAAGGGCGAAAGCGTTCAGATTTTCAGTCAGCCGCAGCAGCCTTTAACCAAAGATTTCATCCGAACGGCTTTGCATGTGGATCAGGCCTTAACTACTATTTTGAATCATCAAAAATTCTCGAAGCTGGCGCCTAATGAAATTTTGGCAGAGTTTGCTTACGTAGGAGATGAGACGAGTGAACCACTGATTACCCAACTGTATAGCCGCTATCAGGTTAGCACCAATATTTTATACGGAAATGTGGAAATTTTACAGGAGGTACCAATTGGCCGCTTGATTGTTCGCCTGACAGGAGAACAGCACCAACGGAAAAAAGCGTTGGAATTTTTACAGCAGCACCAAGTCGAGGCAACGATTTTGAAACGACCAGAACAGTCATCACCGATTCGGTTGGTTGAAAGGGGAGGAGAATAATAATGCATTTGTTAGAAACGTATTTACCAAATGTCAGTGAAATACCACAGGAATTCGTGACGGCTACTTGGCAAACCTTGTACATGGTTTTTTGGACCGCGTTAGTTGCCGGAATTTTAGGAATTGCCTTGGGCGTATTGTTGGTGGTGATCCGTCCGGATGGACTATTGGCTAATCGTGGTATTTATGAGGTTTTGGATAAACTGATCAACATTGTTCGCTCGATCCCCTTTATTATTTTGCTGACGCTGTTAGCAGTTTTTACTCGATTTTTAGTAGGAACAACTATTGGTGAAAAGGCAGCGCTGGTACCGCTAATTATTGGGGTAATTCCTTTTTTTGCTCGGCAAATCGAAAATGCTTTATTGGAGGTTGATCCTGGGGTGATTGAGGCCGCTCAGGCGATGGGGACTAGTCCAGCTGGTATTATCTTTCGCGTTTATCTTGTGGAGGGATTAGCCGGAATTATCCGAGCATCTGCAGTCACTATCATTAATGTCATCGGCTTGACAGCTATGGCCGGAGCGGTAGGGGCTGGTGGATTAGGCAACTTGGCCATCACTCGCGGATATAATCGATTTCAAACCGATGTTACCTTGGTCGCTACACTGTTAATCCTAGTATTAGTTTTTATCAGTCAATTTATTAGTAATTTAGTTATTAAAAAAATCAGTCATTAAACGGAGGAAAATTAGATGAAAAAAATCAGTACATTTATTTTAGGGGCCGCGTTATTACTGGCCATCACCGGCTGCTCCAGTGGAAATGCCAAAACAGAAGCTAAGGATCAGCAAGTTGTGAAGCTAGGTGTAATTGGTGCGGACACTGATGTTTGGGACGGTGTTAAGGAACGCTTGAGTAAAGAGGGGATTGATTTAGAATATGTAAAATTCAGCGATTATAATCAGCCTAATGCAGCTTTGTCTGATGGTTCGATTGATCTGAATTCGTTTCAGCATCAGTTTTTCTTAGATAACTACAATGAAGAGCACGGGACAGATTTAGTTTCTATTGGTAATACAGTGAGTGCGCCGCTAGGTATTTATTCCGACAAAATTAAGGATTTAAAGGAACTCAAAGAAGGCGATAAGGTTGCGATTCCTAATGATGTTACTAACGGTGGTCGGGCATTATTGCTGCTGCAATCCGCAGATTTGATTAAGGTAGATGAAGCCGCAGGTCAAACCCCAACTGTTTCTGATATTATTGATAATCCTCTAAAGCTGGAAATTTCTGAATTGGATGCTTCACAGACAGCTCGATCTTTATCAGATGTAGCAATTTCAGTCATCAACAGCGGCATGGCTGTGGATGCTGGTTTGGCACCGAAGAAGGACGCGATCTTCTTGGAACCAGTTGATGAGCGAGCAAAGCCGTACGTCAATATTATCGTAGCTCGTAAAGAAGATGCAGACAACGATGTGTATCAAAAAGTAGTGGCCGCTTATCAAACAGAAGAAACGGCTAAAGATATTGAGAGTACCTCAAAGGGTTCGAATGTCCCAGCTTGGGAAACCTTTGGTAAAAAATAATTGGAGGAATTTTTTATGACGACAAATACACTAGAGGAAACACAAATTATCCAGGAATTTATTGCAAATCGTTTAGTCCATTATCAAGAATTGGCGTTGGATATTCACGACCATCCGGAGGTCAGCAATTACGAGTTTCACGCAGCAGATGTTTTAAGCAGACAGCTGCAGGCAGAGGGCTTTGCGGTTAAAACTGACGTTGCCGGACACCGCACTGGTTTTGATGCACGTTATAAAAGCGCAAAACCTGGACCGACGATTGTCTTTTTAGCGGAGTATGATGCTCTGCCAGGAATTGGGCATGCTTGTGGACATAATCTATTTGGAACTACCTCTCTTTTAGCAGCCAGCGCACTTAAGAAATTAATTGATCAGACAGGCGGTGAAATTCGCGTGTACGGAACACCGGGAGAGGAAGGCGGTGAAAACGGCTCAGCTAAAGGTAGTTTTGTACGAGAGGGCTTTTTCACTGACGTGGATGCAGCTTTGTGTGTGCATCCAGCGCATCGCTACAGTCAGACTTTACCTTCACTAGCTAATGATCCGGTCGATGTGAAGTTTTACGGACGAGCTTCTCACGCAGCAGCGGCACCTGAAAAAGGGATTAATGCCTTAGATGCGGTTTTACAGGTTTACAATAGTGTGAATGCGCTGAGACAGCATTTACCGCTGGATGTAAAAATCCATGGAGTAATTACCAACGGGGGTGTGGCCGCCAATGTCGTTCCTGAATTCGCTTCAGCTCGTTTTTACCTGCGGGCAGCAAGCCGTAAAACCTTAAACGAGGTTTATCAAAAATTTGATCAGATTGTTCAGGGGGCGGCCTTAGCTACTGGTTGTACGTATGATTTTGGGCTCTTCCAAAACTCGGTGGATGATACGGTTTTAACACCGCTTTTTGATGAAGTTCTTTTCAAACATTTAACAGAGTTAGACATACCAGCAACGGAAATCAGTACGGAAATTCCTGATAGCTATGGTTCTTCAGACGTAGGAAATGTGAGTCAGGTAATTCCTACCATTCAGCCGACCGTATCGATTTCAGATGATTACATTGCGGGACATAGCGAGGAATTCAAAGCGGCCGCTCGCAGTGAAAAGGGCTTAGCATCAATTGCTATCGGCGCTGAATTGTTGGCAAAAACAGCATTGGACTTAATCCAAAATCCAGAGCTGCTGCAAGCCATTAAAGAGCAGCATCAGGAAAATCTGGAGGCGCAGAATACTTAAGTCATAAAAAACTACTAAAAGGAGAAAAAAATGAAGTTAACTAAGTGGCTCTCAATTGGAGTTGTTTTATTAGGTGGAGTACTTGTCTTAACCGGGTGCGGACAGGCCAAAAGTCAAACAGTGGAAGAACAAAAGGTAGTCAAACTAGGAGTCGTTGGTGAAAACAATGAACCTTGGGAATATGTGAAAAAAGAATTAGCTGACAAAGAAAATATCCAACTGGAGCTGGTAAAATTTACCGATTATCGCACCCCGATTACAGCCTTGGAGGATGGCTCAATCGATTTGCATGCGTGTTTAACCGAAATTTTTATGGACACAGTTAATGAGGAAAGCGGCTATGACAATACAACAATCGCTTATACGACGCTAAATCCATTAGGTGTTTATTCCAATAAAATTAAGGATCTTAAAGAATTAGAGGATGAAGCAATTGTTGCTGTACCTAACGATGTTTCTAACCAAAGTCGAGCGCTGCTTTTATTGCAAACCGCGGGATTAATTAAGGTAAATCCTGACAAAGGACTGCTGCCCGATATTAGTGATATTATCGAAAATCCGAAAAAATTGACTTTTAAATCGCTGGACTCTAATCAAACTGCTCGTGCGTTGGCGGATGTTGATATTTCCTTAATCAATAATGGTATGGCCGTAGATGCGGGACTAATTCCTACCAAAGATGCAATTTTCTTGGAGCCGATTGCGGACAGCTCTAAGCCATATTATAATGTGATTGCTGCACGTAAAGAGGAAAAAGATTCAAAGGTGTATCAAAAAATTATCGCTGCCTATCAGACAGACGAGGTTGCCAAAATCATTGCCGAGACAACTGAAAATTCCAGCATACCTGTTTGGGACAAAAAATAATAACGTTTAATACCTGACTATAACGAAAAGACTTTTGCAATCCATCCTTTGCCGGAGCTTTTCAATTATAGCCAGGTATTTTTTGCTGTTAGAAAGCAGTGGATTCCTCAGCCAGCAGTTCTTTACTGGCTAACTCAATAATGATTTGGATTAGACTCAGCATATTGATTCGCGAGTTAGCATCCGTTTCATTATAGCTTAGAGGGGTATCGTTACTAAATAAACAAAAATCCGCTAAATTTGCAGTTTGATCATTTTCCTGCGAAGTAATCAAAATAGTTTTAGCCTGATTCTGGCGGCTATTGTCAAAAACTTCCTGATATACGGCCAGTGGAACATTTGCTGAGGTGATTAGAATGGTAGCTCCTGGATGAATCGTCCGACTAATACTTTTGAGCAAATGCAAATCTTCGACTAGAATACAGCGGCGGTTCAAGGTATTTAAAACGGTGTGCAGGTACTTAGCGGGAATCGAACTGAGACTTCGTCCGTGGATATACAAAGGCTGATTATTGCAAAGCAATTGAACAATCGTATGCAGCTGATCCAAAGGTGCAAACGCTAAAAAGTATTTAAAATCATTGATCTGCTGATCGATCTGCTCGCGAAAAACCGTTTGGCGTTTCTTTTGCAACACCAGTTCGTTTTTGATTAAGTATTTTAATTCACTAAAACCCGCCAGTCCCAGCTTCTGACAAAAACGAACTACGAGGGTGTCTGATACAAATAGTTTGCTGGCTAAATCATGAAGTTTCATCTGAGCGATTAACGTCGAATTATCTTGAATGTATTTCAACATGGTTTGCTCATTTTCTGATAATTTTTCGGTCTCAATGGCAGCGAAAAAATCATTCATGGGAAATACCCTCCTCTGATGAAGTGTAGTATGCCTTAAAGATAGTATCAATTACGAAAAAAATGGGCAATCGTGAAGTAAATTCAGTATTTTTATTTTGCCGTGGTCGCCCGAAAAATCGAAAGTTCAGATCTGCAATTTTTGCCAAAACATTATCGGTGTAAGGCGTTATAGTTGCAACCGTGGCTCCTCGCATTTTGGCTAGATTAGCCATACGAATGGTCGGTTCATAGGTTCCGCTGCAGCTGATGACAAACAGCACATCTTGATCGGTCAAGGTTTCGGCAATATGAAAGGCCAGACGAGAGGCTTCATAGCGATAGACATTTTGACGGCCATAAGAAAACAGCATTTTTTCCCAGTAATCCAGCACCCGCGCGGAAATACCGCCACCACTGTAAAGATGGATGTGTTTGGAACTGTTCAAGAGCTCAATCATTTGATGGACATCTTGTTCTTTCATCAATAACAAGGTGTTTTCAATATCCTGTGCCATCTCCTGCAAAAGCGCCGCATCAGATTTTTGCTCAAGGATAGGCTGAGGAATGGAGGAATTGGCTTGTTTGGTCAGATACTTCAATTCACTGTAGCCAGATAAACCGATTTTCTTGCAAAAGCGCAAAATAGTTGTGGTGGAAACCGTTAGTTGGTTGGCTAATTCGCGAATTGTAGCTGTCTCAACTATTTGAGGATGCGTATAAATATATTGAAAAATAGCTTGCTCATTGGGATTAAGGCTGGTCATTGTTCTATTATCTAAAAGGTCTGTTAACATACTTATACTCCTTTGGTTGGAATTTGTTACATTCTTTGTGACAAAGCACTAAATCGGTAATCACTTAGTAAAATAATACAGGATATTGTATTCGTTTTCAATCGATGGCATAGTAAGACTATATTAAATGGCCATTAATAGTGAATTCAATTCAAGCTAAGGGGACTATAAATCATGAGAGAATTTAACGTATGTATCGTCGGTGGAGGCAGCACCTTTACCTTAGGTTTTTTAAAATCATTTGTTCGGATGAAAAAGGATTTTCCGTTAAAAAAATTAGTATTGTTTGACATTGACCAGGAGCGTCAGAATTTAGTCGGCAAGTTTGGTGAGATTTTGTATCGGGAACAATTTCCTGAGCTGGACTTTTCGTACACCACCGACAGCAAAGAAGCTTACGAAGGAATGGATTTCGTTTTCATGCAAATGCGAGCGGGCGGATTGCCGATGCGGGCGCAGGATGAACATATCCCGTTGGGTATGGGACTAGTTGGACAAGAAACCTGTGGGGCTGGTGGCATGGCCTATGGTTTGCGTTCGATTGTTGAAATGATTAAAGCGGTTCACGAGATTCGAGAGTACGCACCGGACGCTTGGATTCTAAACTATTCCAATCCAGCAGCGATCGTTGCGGAAGCCTTACGAAGAGAATTTCCTGCGGATCGACGAATTTTAAATATTTGTGATCAGCCGGAAAATGTTGTCCGCTCTTGCAGCCGCTTGTTGGGCTGTTCATGGGAAGATTTGGATCCGGTTTACTTTGGTCTGAATCATTACGGTTGGTTTACTCACATTTACGATAAAAATACTGGTGAAGATTTGCTACCGAAGATTAAGGAGCTGATTAAAAAACAAGGGTTTCTGCCACAGGATGCCGAGCAGCGAGATCCTTCTTGGTTAGATACTTATGGCATGGTGGAAACGATGATGAAGGATTTTCCGGAATTTTTACCAAATACGTATGACCAGTATTACTTATATCCAGAATACAAAGCAGCAACCTTAGATCCCAATTTCACACGAGCTGATGAAGTCATGGCTGGCCGGGAAAAACGGGTTTTTGCGGAATGTGAGGAAATTATTTCAGCAGGAACACTGGGGGATAAGTTTGATGATATCAGTGACGCTCATGCTGAAATGATGATTGAAGTTGCGGTTGCAATTGCCTTTAACAAAAATAATCGACACATTTTAATTGTTGAAAACAATGGAGCAATTGCTAACATGCAGGACGATGCGATGGTAGAAGTTGTCTGCGAGTTGGGCGCTAATGGTCCGCGGCCAATGGGGGTCGGCATTATTCCACAATTTTATCTTGGCTTATTAGTTAACCAGGTTTCTAGTGAAAAGCTGTTAGTAGATGCTTATTACGAAAACTCTTATCAAAAAGCGTTAGAAGCTTTTACCCTAAACCGCTTAATAAATGATGGAAAAAGAGCACGTAAGGTTTTGGATGCTTTAATAGAAGCCAATCAAGGTATGTGGCCTGAGCTACGATAAAGCCGGCGATAAAAGGAGGAAAAAGGAATGAAAAAGAATAAAATAATGGATTTTTTCTCGACATTAGGCAGCAGCTTGATGATGCCGATCGCCGCTTTGGCAGCCTGTGGGATTCTTTTGGGAATCTCAGGGGCTCTGCTGAAGGATCAGGTAGTAGCGGCATTACCGATTTTAGAGACCCCAGCCGTTTTTTATGTAATTGATACGCTGCGAACGATCTCAGGGGTTGTCTTTACCTTGATTCCAGTTTTGTTTGCGATCTCGATTTCATTGGGGATGGCTAAAGAAGATAAGGGAATCGCTGCTTTTGCAGGCTTTGTCGGCTATTATACTTTTTTGGTGAGTGCCAGTACAGTGGTGAATTCCGGCTTTGGTAACTTTGAATCGCTGCGGGTAGCACCGATCTTAGGTGTCGAAACGATTGATATGGGAGCGGTTGCGGGGATTTTAACTGGGATTATTGTAGCTTTTCTCCATAATAAATACCATAAGATTCAATTTCCGGTGGCAATTGCCTTTTATGGCGGAAAACGTTTTGTAGCTATTGTTGTTATTTTAGTTATGGGTTTGTTGGGACAGGTAGCGCCGTTTGTTTGGCAGCCAATTTCTGCCGGAATTACTGCTTTAGGAACACTGATTGGCAGTGCTGGATCTTTGGGTGTTTTCTTCTTCGGTTTCTTGGAACGTTTGTTGATTCCAACGGGACTGCACCATGTGTTGAATAGTATCTTCCGAACTACTGCAGTTGGGGGCGTTTATGAAGGTGTGGAAGGTTGCTTGAATATTTTCCTTCAGTTCTTTGATAAAGTAGATATTGATACGTTACGTCCGTTTACTCAATTCTTAGGACAAGGAAAAATGCCATTTATGATGTTCGGCTTGCCAGCCGCCGCTTTGGCCATTTACCGCTCTAGTCCTTCTGACAAAAAAGATCGAGTGAAAGCTTTGATGATTGCCGGTGTAGCAGCCAGCATTATTTCAGGAATCACTGAACCATTGGAATTCTCCTTTATGTTTATTGCACCAGTATTGTTTCTTTTCCATGCTTTTATGGGTGGTGTTTCCTTCTTGTTGATGTCCGTTCTGGGTGTGGCAATTGGAAATACGGGTGGCGGTTTGATTGATTATATTGTATGGGGTGTCATGCAGCCGGGTTCCCGCTGGTACATGGTTTTGGTCGTAGGACCTGTTTATGCCGTACTGTACTATGTTGTCTTTAAAAAATACTTAACAGCTAAAAACTTGTCGATTGATGTTGCAGAAGAAGTGGATGAGGATGAAGCAGTAGGTGCTTCATCGCTGGCTGGTGATAATTCCTTGGCAATGCAGGTAATTGCCGGCTTAGGTGGTCGTGAAAATATCAAGGTAGTCAATAACTGTATCTCTCGACTGCGGGTAGATGTTGACGATATGAATCTAGTACAGGAAAATATTCTAAAGCAAACCGGCAGCATGGGAATTATCAAGCCTTCAGAAACGCATATTCAGGTAGTTTATGGACCAAAAATTGAAAAGATTGCGGATGCAGTGCGCAAGGCGCTGTAAATAGCTGCTATGGATGAAGATTAGCAGAATTTCCTTTTAAGCCACTGCGCAGCAATTCTGAATTGACTAAAGGAGCAGTATAGGACAAAAAAATCCTATACTGCTCCTTTTCCCAATGAAAACTTGTCTTAATGATAAATAGCCATCCACAAACGAAAAGCAATTTCATGTCCGAAAATGGCTAGTTTATGTTAAAGTTTCTTGATAGTATAGAAAAGTAACTAAGGCTTCGATTTTTAAACTCTGTAAACTAACTTAAAATGGAGATGAGTTTTGTGGAGCAGTTAACAGCTGACTATCTATACAGTGCCTTTAAGGCGAAGGATACTCGTTTTGATGGACGCTTTTTTATCGGTATCACTACTACTCAGATTTATTGTCGTCCAGTTTGTCGCGCACGGCAGGCAAAGGCTGAGAATTGCCGCTATTTCAAAACGGCTGCCGAAGCGGAATTGGCAGGTTTTCGTCCATGCTTATTGTGCCGTCCTGAACAAGCGCCAGGAAATTCGGTAACGGATGCTCAGACAAATTTGGCGGCTCAAGTTGCCAAAGTGCTGGAGGAGCATTGCGGTAGTGGTATTCATTTGAAGGAGCTGGCCGAAGAATTAGGCTATACAGACCGCCATTTGCGACGAGTATTTTTGGAAGAATACCATGTTTCACCGGTTCAGTATTTGCAGACCTGTCGCTTGCTGCTGGCAAAAAGCTTACTGACAGATACGAATTTGTCAGTCATAGAAGTGGCCATGGCCTCTGGATTTGGCAGTTTACGTAGGTTTAATGCTTTATTCCAAAAACACTACCAACTAACACCAACCACATTGCGTAAAGAAAGTATCAGTGACCAGCGGCAAAAGGATAAGATTACCTTAGCACTGGGGTATCGGCCGCCTTATCGTTGGCAGGAGCTGCTAAACTTTCTTGAGAAACGGGCGATTGAGGGGGTTGAAAAAGTCCAGGATAATAGCTATCTGCGAACCGTTCGACTCGCGAACTTTGAAGGAAAAGAATGCTCGGGGTGGATAAAAATACAGCCCATGGAAGGAAAAAATTTGTTGGCAGTAACCCTTAGTGAAAGCTTGCTGCCAGTTTTACCGCAGGTGTTAAGCAGAATTCGTCAATTGTTTGATTTGTATTGTGATCCGACAGTTGTTTATGAGACCCTTAATCATATGGAAAATTTTGCTTGCGGGACGCGTATTCCTGGCTGCTTTGATCCGTTTGAAATGGCCGTGCGAGCGATTCTTGGACAGCAAATCACAGTGAAAGCTGCTAGTACATTGGCTGCCAGAATTGTTCAAAAATTTGGGACGCCAATTCAAACACCTTTTACTGAATTAACGCACACCTTTCCTACGCCGCATACGGTTTTGACGTTGGAAGGAACAATTGAAGAAAATTTGGGCCAATTGGGTGTAATTGCCACGCGTTCGCGAACAATTAAAAGTTTGGCTGAAAGGTTGTCAGCAGGAACGATTCGTTTCGGCCCTCAAGCCAATCCTGAAACAGAAGTGGAAAAGCTGTTGGCGATTCCCGGTATTGGCCACTGGACCGCCCATTACTTAGCAATGCGTGCATTGAGCTGGCCGGATGCTTTTCTGGAAACGGATGTTGGAATTAAGAAGGCTTTAGTACCATTAAAGCCGAAAGAAATGCTGCAGCTAGCCGAAAATTGGCGACCGTGGCGCAGTTACGCGACAGTCAGCTTGTGGAATTCATTATAAGAAGGGAAGATGCAGATGCATTATGTGATGGATTATTCTTCACCGATTGGGCCCTTAACCTTAGCTGCAATCGACCAAACGCTGGTGGGGGTATGGATGAAGGATCAAAAATATTATGGTGCAGGTTTATCGGAAGCAATCACTCAAAATCAACAGCTGCCAGTTTTTCTTCAAACCAAAAATTGGTTGGATGCTTACTTTGCCAATGAAAAACCAGCTATTTTCGACCTGCCTTTGAAGCCGGTCGGCAATGAATTTCGGCAAACTGTTTGGACAGTATTGTGTCAAATTCCTTATGGGGAAGTGATGACCTATAAGGAGGTTGCTCAACGTACAGCCGAAAAATTAAACAAAACTTCCATGTCTGCTCAGGCAATTGGCGGAGCTGTCGGTCACAACCCGCTTTCGATCATCATTCCTTGTCATCGAGTAGTGGGAACAAACGGCAGTTTAACTGGATACGCCGGGGGACTCACTAAAAAAATTTATCTTCTTCAACATGAAGGTGTGGATACTAGTAAGTTTTTGATTCCTACTAAAGGTACTGCTTTGTAACTTAGAAAAACCGGAGAGTTTATTAACAGACGTGAATGCTGAATTCATGTCTGTTTTTTTGTCTGTTTTGAAAACCACCTGCAATGTCGGTGATTTCATTTGAATTTTCTGTCGTCGTTTAGTTTTTGTAATAAGTGCCATTTAATTATCAAGTACACAGTAGTTATGCTCATTAATCGCCAATATCAATTAACTTAACACTCATACTCTCTTCACTTTGGAACTCGTATCTCTGTATCAAATTCAACGATTCGATGGGACAAGGCATCTTTAATAGCAGCTGCTGTTGATAGGGCTTGATGCTATGTTTACTTGGATTGAAAAATATTTTTATTCTAATTGGAATTGTAAACGAAAGAGTATTTCAAAAAGTTACCTACAACAATTCTCACCTAATAGCAAAAAAAATCTTGCATTTTCAGACAAATTCACCTAAACTTTAGAAATGAGAGGGAGAATGAGAATCATTATCAGTTAGATAAGGAGTGATTCGTTGAAAAAAAGATGGATTGTTGCTCTTTTATTCCTCTTAAGTGGTTTCTCGATTTTCTTAGGTGTAAAGGATTTAATGCTGCAGGAATTACTTCAAGGGAATCAGGAGCAATGGCTGGTTTTGGCAACTACGCGGATTCCGCGAACCGTTAGCTTGATTCTAGCAGGAGCAACCATGAGTATTTGTGGTTTGATTATGCAGCATTTAACCCAAAATAAGTTTGTTTCGCCGACTACGGCCGGGACAATGGACAGTGCACGTCTGGGGATTTTATTGGTGATGCTTTTCTTACCAAATGCTTCAACCCCGATGCGAACCTTAGCAGCTTTTGTCTTTGCTTTTTTAGGAACAATGGTTTTTCTGGCATTGAGTCGGCTACTACCGGGAAAAGACCCGGTGTTCCTTCCACTGTTGGGTGTAATGTTTGGCAACATTATCGGCTCGGTAGCAACTTTCTTTGCCTACCAGTTTGAGCTGATTCAAAACATGTCCTCCTGGTTGCAGGGCAACTTTTCTTTGGTAACCAAAGGAAGCTATGAATTGTTGTATCTGACTATTCCACTATTCTTTGTGATCTATATTTTTGCCTATCTTTTCACAATTGTAGGCTTGGGTGAAGATGTAGCTGTCAATTTGGGAATCAACTATCAGCTAACTCAAACCTTTGGCATTGCCTTAGTAGCGGCGGCTAGTGGTTTGGTTTTGATAATGGTAGGAACAGTACCGTTTTTAGGAGTCATCGTACCCAACGTTGTCTCGTTGATCTATGGCGATCACGTAAAGCAAACCTTGTGGATTACCGCTTTGTCGGGCAGTTTGTTTTTAATGGTTTGTGATATGATTTCGCGAGTGGTCATTGCGCCTTACGAAGTTCCAGTCAGCCTGACAGTAGGCGTTCTAGGCAGTATTATCTTCATTTATCTACTGGTTAGGAGGCGGCAGGCATGAGAGCTTTTCCCTTAAAAAAAGGAACAACGATTGCGGTATTAATCTTGGTGGCCATTGGGTTGTGCGGGCTTTACCTAACTTATAACACCTATGGGAATTTTCAATTTGCCTGGATGTTGCGGGGCAAAAAGGTTGCGGCCTTTTTACTAGTAGCGCTGGCAACAGGTATGGCAACGGTCAGCTTTCAGACGCTGACCCAGAATCAATTTTTAACTCCGAATATTTTAGGCTTGGATTCTTTATACGTTTTAATCCAAACCATTTTGTTTTTTACAGTTGGCGGGGTAAAAATGCTGTCACAGGAACAAATGCCCTTATTTTTAATCAGTATTTTACTGATGGCATTGTTAAGTTTACTGCTGGCCAAGGTGCTTTTGCAGCGGCGGCAAAATGATCTGTTTATTTTGCTGATGCTAGGGATGATCTTTGGCACATTATTCAGCAGCACCAGCAGCTTCCTTCAAGTGATGATGGATCCGAATGAGTATGACCTGCTGCAGGGTCGGCTGTTTGCCAGCTTCAGCAACGTCAACACCAACCATTTGATTCTGGCAGCAGTGATTATTTTGACGGGTTCGCTTCTATTATATGGGGTGAATCGCTACTTGGATGTTCTGCATTTAGGAGCAGATCAGGCAACCAATCTAGGGCTTTCGTTAAATCGCTTCCAGATTCTAATTTTATTTTTGGTTAGTCTGTTGACAGGAACCGCTACAGCATTAGTAGGACCAATAACCTTTTTAGGGTTTATTGTTGCTAACATTGCCTATCAGCTGATGCCAACCTATCGCCATAGCTACCTTTT
The DNA here is from genome assembly GCF_017377655.1 of Candidatus Enterococcus ferrettii. Taxonomy (GTDB): domain Bacteria; phylum Bacillota; class Bacilli; order Lactobacillales; family Enterococcaceae; genus Enterococcus_A; species Enterococcus_A ferrettii. The sequence continues at coordinate 1,955 of NZ_JAFREL010000068.1, read as the reverse complement.
TCCAACGGCGGTACTGCTGGGAATCATTTTTCTAGTCGGCAGTCAGTTTTTAGTAGAGCAGGTTTTCCATTTGAAAACAACGGTCAGTGTCGTAACGCAATTTATCGGCGGCGTCTATTTTATTTGGAAAATTATTCGTGAAAGGAGGCGTCAAGGATGATCGATGTCAAAGATGTATCGAAAAATTACGGCAGCAAACAGGTTATTACCGAAGTTCGTTTGCCGATCAAAGAGAAACAGCTGACAGCTTTTATTGGTCCCAATGGTGCTGGTAAGAGTACGCTTCTGTCAATGATTAGTCGTTTGATTGAGATTGATACTGGTGAAATATATTTGGATCACAATGAGGTAAAAGCCTGGCGATCCAATGAACTATCAAAAAAGCTGTCGATTCTTAAGCAAAGCAATGGCTTAAGTCTACGAATTACTGTTCGTGAACTAGTGAGCTTCGGTCGATTTCCTTACAGCAAAGGTCGCCTGAACCAAGCAGATTATCAATTGATTGATCATGCGCTGGACAAGCTGGGCTTAACTGAAATGGCTGAGGATACAATTGATACCTTATCTGGCGGTCAGCTGCAGCGAGCTTATATTGCTATGATTTTAGCTCAGGATACGGAGTACATTTTATTGGATGAGCCGTTGAACAATCTAGACATGAATTATGCGGTTCAGCTGATGCAAACTTTACGGCGCCTAGTCGATGAGGAGAAAAAAACGATTCTTTTGGTGATTCATGACATTAATTTTGCTGCCAGCTATGCGGATGAAATTGTAGCTATGAAGGCAGGTCAGATTTTTGCTCATGGTACCACCGATGAAATGATCCAGTGCAGTGTGTTGGATCCTTTATATGAAATGAACATCAAAATTTGCGAGCTTGAGGGCAAGCGCTTTTGTATGTATTTTAATTAAATTGGAGGAAATAAATGTGAAAAAATATATGGTTAGTTTGTCAATTTTATTGTTAGGATTTGGTTTAGCAGGATGCGGGTCATCCAATGATGAAACCACGGATTTAAGCAGCGGAACGGCGCAAAGCAGCGCAGCTAAAGCGGAAACCTTAGAGGTTACCGACAGCAACGGGAAAATAACTGTACCTAAAAATCCTAAAAAAGTTGTGGTATTTGATAATGGTTCATTGGATACGATTGATGCATTGGGCGCTGGAGACAGTATCGTAGGTGCAGCAACAGATAATCTGCCTGCTTACTTGTCAGATTACAAAGGGATTGATTCAGCTGGAGGTATCAAGGAACCAGATTTGGAAAAAATCAATCAAATGCAGCCAGATTTGATCATCATTTCCGGTCGCCAAAGCGATTTCCAAGATCAATTAAAAGAAATTGCTCCAACCATGTATTTGGAGGTAGACACTTCTGACACTTGGAACTCTATTAAGCACAACGTGGAAACCTTAGGAAAAATCTTTGACAAAGAATCTGAAGCCAAAGAACAATTGGCTGCTTTAGAAACAAGTATCAAGGAAACTAAAACTAAAGCTGAAGAAAGTAAAGATAAAGCCTTAACTGTTTTGGTGAATGAAGGCCAGCTTTCCGCTTATGGTAAAGATTCTCGCTTTGGTATTATTTATGACACCTTTGGTTTTGCCGAAGCTGATGATGCAATTGAAGCATCTACTCACGGCCAAAGCGTTTCCTATGAATATGTCTTAGATAAAAATCCAGATATTTTATTTGTTGTAGATCGCACTAAAGCAATTGGTGGAGATAGCACTGACAATGACGTGGCTGGGAACGAATTAGTTGCCCAAACAACTGCTGGCAAAGAAAATAAAGTGATCACACTTCAGCCAGATGTTTGGTACTTAAGCGGTGGAGGACTAGAATCAGTAAAACTGATGCTTGAGGATGTAAACAAAGCCTTCGAATAAGTAGGATCAAAAATTCATAAGAACTAAGAGGCCAAAACAGTTTGGTAGGCCCCCCGTCAAT
>NZ_JAFREL010000067.1 GCF_017377655.1 Candidatus Enterococcus ferrettii | reverse complement strand
CATCAGTTCTTTCCACAGTTTGCTTGGTTGAAGGCTCAAACGGAAGAACCAAAATATGGTCGACAAGTGTATCGTTTTGATTTTATTCCATTGGTTTTCAGAGAAGAAGGGTTTCCTTTTGCGATTCATTTGGAGGATAGCTTAAATCAGCAGTTTCCAACAGCGAGCGGGAACACCTTGGAGAGAGCAGAGCAGCTGCTATTGGAGTTGGCAGAGCAGCACTTTTCTGAAGGGATTGTACAAGATTCGCAGCCTGAAGAGCCCGTTCCAAATAAAGAAATAACCAAGCAGCCTCAAGAATCAGCGGTAAGAATCCAAAAAGAAGACGTGCGTCAAGAGAGCCAAAGCAAAGCTCGCCTTCGGGCTGTGAATCAAAAACTGGAGCTGGTAATTGAAAAGCTAGAACTTTCGATGCTCTACAGTGGCATTCAATACTTTGATCAAAAGAGTACGGAAGAAAGTGACTGGGACAGACGAATCAAAATCAGTTTGCGCGAGTATACCTACTTATTGCAAAAAGCCCGCTTTCTAGAGCAGATGTGGCATTTGAACGGAGAGCTAGTAAATAAATCTGAAAAGATGACAGTTACCGGCAATAAATTGGTCTATGAACGAGATCAAGTGAAACAGATCAAAGCCAACCTTTCGGCACGAGATATTCATTTCGTTCTGTATGAATGCCAAGTGATTGAATCCCGTGCAAAAGTTCATGCACGACCTTGGTTTCGAAAACCTTACGTCAAGCTGATGAAAATGGATTACGACAATTTGTTAAGCAAGGCTGCCTACTTTGATCTTTTACAAGGAGAAAATTCATTGATGGAACGGATGGTTCGCGAGCAACAAGATACACCAGCCAAAGAAGCTCAGGAGGTTGGCTGAGGTCGGAGACATTTAGGATTTCCTCGATGGTCTTTTGCTCCGAAGCTGGCAGTAGCATTTATGATTTGTTATTTCATTTTTCTCGGAACCTTCCGAGCTTACTACTGGTTGTATCCGAAATACTTTGTTAGTGGGGAATCAATGAATCCTACCTATTGGGAACACGAGATTGTCCAAGTAAAAGCTCATCATAAACCGGAACGTTTCGATGTAGTCGTGCTGCATCCTCCTGATGCACCCACTGAACTGTATTTGAAACGAGTGATCGGTTTACCAGGGGAACGGATTGATTACAAAAAGGGTCAATTAGTTGTTGATGGAAAGTTTGTAGCAGATCAGTTTGCATCGACAACAGAAGATTTTGATTGGAACAACTCTAGCAATCAGGCGATTCCTGAAGGTTATTATTTCGTGTTAGGAGATAATCGAATAATTTCAAAGGATAGTCGCGTTTTCGGACTGGTTTCAGAAAAACAAATTTTAGGCATCGTCCAAGAGGGGAACATTAACGAATGAAGACACTGCAGGAAAAAATTGAATGGTACACCTTTTGGTACTGGATCTATTGGCTTTTCTCTTTGGTGGTGTTGTTGGGAGTCGTTGTATTAGGAATCTTTTTTTATTTCACTGATTTTCAAGAAGTCGTAACAGTCAGTCAATTGTTTCTTCTATTATTACTGATGCTTCTGGCTCTTTATTTACGAATGACGGCTTTGTATTATCACAACATTCTCTTGAAGTTGAAACAAACAGCTGCTCGACCAAGAAGACCGAGAGAGCAACCCCAACTACGACCGCAGGAAAGGCGGAAGCAAGGTGAAGGGTAAAGTTTTGATGGGGTGTTTTATCCTTGGACTCTGTTTAGTCACAAGTACTCGGGTCCAAGTGCGCCAAACGGTATCGGCTGAAACGAAAGAGTCAATTTCGGATCGATCAGAAGCAATACCAAAGATCGAAAGCAGTTCGACAGCTGTTAGTGAAGCACTTGAAGAGTCAACAGGAGTTTACGAGACTTTTTCTTCTATAGAAGAAAGCAGTAGCTTGGTCAGAGAATTTACTGACTCAACAATGGCAACAAGCGAGATGATGAAAGGAACAGAAGTCCAGTCGACAGAATCCATTGTTTCCCCATCAAACGTGCCAGAAGCAGTTACTAAAGTTCAAACAACGTTACCAACCGCGAAAGTGGAGAAAAATTATCAGTTTTCAGTAGTGAAAAATCAAACGACTGAAGAATTTATCCTTTCTATAGGGAAAGATGCTCAGAAGATTGCTTGGAACGAAGGACTCTATGCGTCAGTGATGATTGCTCAAGCTATCTTAGAAACAGGTTCCGGCAACAGCCAATTAGCAAGACCGCCTCATCATAATTTGTTTGGTATCAAAGGGAGTTATCAAGGGGAAAACGTGTCATTTAATACCCAAGAAGACAAAGGAAATGGTCAGCTGTACACGATTCCATCGGTTTTTCGACAGTATCCTAGCTACAAAGAATCCTTAGAAGATTATGCAATGTTACTGAAAAAAGGAATTTCGGGAAATGCTGGATTTTATCAAGCGACTTGGAAAGAACAGGCAGAAAGTTATCAAGTGGCAACTAAAGAACTCACAGGGAAATATGCGACCGATACTTCGTACGATAAAAAGTTAAATGCATTGATTGAAACCTATCATTTAACCTCGTATGATGCAGAACCTAACGCAGAAGAAATAAGTACGACAGTAGAAACGTCCAAAGAGAGTACGGAGGTATCTGTAACTCCAATAGAAAAAGAAGACGAACCAAACGAATCAAGTACCACGGAGGAACCAAAGATTTTGATAAGCGAGACCAAGCAATCAGTGGTATTCCTTCCACCAATTACTCAGCGACCAGCGAAGGAGGTGGCAGGCAATCGAACGGCACAATGAAAGAAGGGGAGACATGTCGAGACATCGAGGGTATCGAGAAAGGGACTATGAGTATGAAGAACAACCGCCTTACCGTAATGAACGTCCCCCTTCTAATCGACGACCACAAGAGTATTCGGATCGTGAAAGATCTTATCCTAGACGTTCAGAGGACCGTTATTATGGTGAATCAGATAGAAGAATAAAGGGACAACGAGGAAATCCTCGCAGTAGATATCCAGAAGACTATCCACCAAATCGAATGCCACCACGAAACCCGCGGCCAGCTTATGACGCATATGATAGTGAGCTAATGCCTTCACCTAGAGCTAGAGGAACGCGACCGCAACGACCAATGGTTCCGCCACAATCAGCGCAGCCGTTGCAAGAGGCAAAGAAATCGACCAACCGGAAAATCTTTTTATTTCTCTACAACTTGTTTTTTTACACACTGACGATTGGGATTTTATTGAGTTCCTTGATGTTTGCCTTCAGTGAGAAATCAGATGCGGCGATCTTTGGCTATCGCTTCTACCAAGTCTTGACCAATTCGATGGCTCCGCAACCCGATTCACCTTCACGGGGATTCTATGCTGGCGATATTGTGCTGGTAAAGATGGCAGATGGCAGTCAGGTAAAGGAAGGCGACATAGTCACCTTCCAAGTTGGAGAGGGAGATCGCTACTTGACCCATAGAATGGTAGAGCGGTTAGACGAACTAAATGGGGAAAAGGGCGACTACATTGTCACCAAAGGGGACGCCAACAACAGTAAGGACCCACCGATTTCTGCAGATAGAATCTACGGAAAAGTGTCCTTTGTGATTCCCAAGATGGGCAGTGTCCTAAACTTTGTCCAAGAAAATCTGTGGTTGTGTTTAGTGTGTGTGGTATCAACTTTCGGCTTCTTTCTGGTTCTTAAAGCGTATTTTTTACAGCCGGAACCAGTAAGAAGACCAATGAAACAACAAAAGTATCCAAGAGGGGTATAACTGCTTGTTTATACAAGTATTTATATAAAAAGTAAAAAAAGGATGTATAGGAGGAAAAAGGAATGAAAAAGAATAACAAGAAGAAAAAGCTGATGGCTGCAGCAGCAGCTTTAGCGTTAATCGCAGCCATCTCGGGGACGTTTGCCTGGATCACTGCACAGGATCAACGGATTAACCGTGCTGAATCTGCGGCAGTAAGCGACAACAGCGTAACAGTAAAGGAAACATGGGAACCAAAACCATTAGTACCAGGAACAGAAGCAACCAAAGAAGTAGCCGTATCGAATACAGGTACAGCAAGTGTATTTGTTCGGGTGTCTTATGAAGAAGTGTTGAAGCATTTGGATAAATTAGGTGCTGAAAAGTATGATGCAAGCTCAGTTACTGGTGCAAAATACACGTATGTAGCCAATGACTCGGGATTGAATAAGCATATGCCAATCAACTTCAATGGGGATCAAACATATAAAGATGGCTTTGTTCAAGTACCAGCTGCTCAAATTACTGGGTTGGCAACACCAGCAGACGACAATGCAAAATTATTGGTTAAGGGTGGAAAAACCAAGGATCCTGTTACTGGTGTTGAAAAAATCAGTTATGAAGCAAAAATGATGCATGAATACTTCACTCATGCAGACAACACTGGGAAAAAACCTGGCGATACTGGCTACGATGCCAGCAAAAACAAATACCAATCCATGACCTTCAATATCTCAGTGGCTAATGAAAACAGCAAATTGGATGCCAAAGACTGGAACTTTGCATTGACCAGTGTGAAATACGGCTACTACGAAAATGGATACAAGAATACAACTGTCAACTGGGCAAAATCATCTCTACCAGATGAAGACGGTGCAGCAACTGGCCGTGCATTGATTGGAACAGACGGCGTTCGCTATAGTGTGGATTATGACTATACCTTTGGTGGATTAGGCTATGCTGCCGCTACAGATCTTCCAGCGGTTACACCTGCAACAGTAGCGGATCAAATTCCAACAGCAGCAGGCAACAAAGGGGTTCAAGCAGATACAAACGGCTTGACGAAGAGCAGTATCCGTATCGGGTACAGTGCAGATGTAACAGATACCACTCTTTTGGTCAATGAAAAATGGGTCTATAACAAAGAGGATGGCTGGTTCTACTACACTGTACCAGTAAAATCTGGTGAAACAACGAAGAACTTATTAGAAAAGTTGATCTTTGACAGTTCGATGAGTACCGAATATACCAATGCTTCGTACGATTTAGTTGTAAAAATGGAAGCTGTTCAAGCAAATGCGGATGCATTAACTGACACAGCAGGTTGGCACTTAGGCGGTGGCACAACGCCAACAGGTGATACGCTAGCAATTGTAACCAAACTTAAAGCAGGCATCTAAGCCATGCGCACGCCATGAAAAGAAGGGAGAAGTGACAGAGGTTGAGAAAGCTTATCGTGTTAGCAAGCAGCATCCTGTGTTTCTGTTTCTTCTTTTGCGGCATGTCCACTGTGCACGCGGCAAAAGCACTTCCCCCCGGCATGGTGATCGGAGATTCTGATGGGATGTATGCCACCTCTGAGGGAGAATACTACATTGATTTAGTGGATATTCTCCCCGGAGATGTCTTTGAAAAAGAAATTACCATTCGCAGTTTGGATCTGGAGTCTCCATTTTCTTTAGGGATGCTGGTTGAAGAGATTGACTCCAGTGGATCGGTGGATTGGAAGAATCATATCATCATGACCTTGGTTCTAGATGGTAAAGAAATTTACCACGGTCCTTTGTTAGGAGATGCCAGTCGTGACTGGAGTAAAACGCCTCTGGAATTGGGTATTTGTACCTATGGTACGGATAAAATCATGCATGCGACGTTTACCATCGATTCTAGTTTAACTAATAAGGACTTAAACGCACAAAGTACCTTGAATTTTTCTTGGAATTTTGTGGGAACCAAAGATCAACCAACGGAGCCCACAAAGCCGACTGAACCGACGAAACCAACCGAGCCTTCAACCGAGCCAACTATACCAAGTACTTCAACTAGCAGTTCAGGCACATTGCCAGCGACCGGTCAAGGAGCACCGACTACGCGTAAGCTGTTACCGCAAACTGGTGAAGAATTGGTTTATCTATTTCTAACCGGACTGTTGCTGGTATTGATTATCTTGTTCTTATGGAAAAAGCGCCAAGAGGAGGAGCAGGAATGAACCAAAAGGAAAAACGAAAACATTTGTTTCAGACCTTTGTCCGCAGCAAAGGATTGTTCGTCTGCTTCTCTCTGGTGTTAAGCCTGTTATTGGTAGTAGGTAGTACCTATGCTTGGATTACTTCTGCCGATGAACGGGTGAATCGAACGAATGCCAATCAACGAAAGTTGTCGGCCATGGTGGAGGAAGACTTTACTCAAGTCTTTCACTGGTCACCTGGAACAACGAAAAAGAAAGAAATACGAGTGAAAAATAATGGTGAAATCCCTGCGATTGTTCGACTTTCCTTGCATGAGTTTTTTGTTAGTTTTGAAACGAATGTGGCAGATAATCATCGGGGAAATTTAGCTATTGAAGAAGGAAATGGTAATTTGGTTGTTTATCCAGCTACCAGTGTTTTGCCAAACAATACAATCAAGGTTAAGGATACCACCACATGGAAAATCAACAACTATTATAGTGTGTATGCTAATAAGTATTATAAAGCCAATCAGGCAATCTGTAATCCATTGGATGATCATTCATTGGCCTATGTGTATAACGATACTGGTCGGACGATGCCGTTAAAAGCAATGGAGTTGAATTTCCAAACAACTAAACTGTTTGATCAAGCAAAGAAACCGATTGCCGGAGATGCGGATTATTGGTATTACGAAAAGGGGTATTTCTACTATTCAGAGATTCTCCAACCAAACGAAAGTACTGAGGACTTGTTGGAAAGCGTTACGCTGAATCCAACTTATGCCAATCAATATAAAGGCGCTTTGTATAAGCTCGTTCCTTTGATGGATGCCCATGATATCACGAAAAGTCTAATCTCTGATTGGGAAATTAACTCCACAGACTTTGCTTATGACATGTACCAAAACAAGCTGCACTAATCAAGGAGGGAAGAGATGAGAAATCGAAAGAAAAACAGGCGACTCGTTTATGCGGGATTCACATTAGCTCTTGTCCTTCTATTGATTGGCGGCGGGTATTTTGTTTACGCAGCAATGACAGCGCAGGATCAAAAGGCTAACGACTTTCAAGTAGGGCAGGTAGAGACGAAGTTATTGGAAGATTTTACTGATATTACTGAAATAGAAACAGGTAAAGACGTTAAGAAGGAAGTCCTGATCGAAAATACTGGAACCATCAAACAGTTTATTCGTGTGATGGTTTTGCCAGAAGTTCGAGCACCAATTGCAGGTGATACCAATAAGCAAGTATTGCCGTTAGTGATTGGCAAAGATCTTCTTTTGGAGAACATGGCAACTACTGATTGGAAAGATGGTGGCGATGGTTATTACTACTATGTCAAAGAAGCTGTGGAACCGAAAAAAAAGACCAGCAAACTGTTCGAATCCATAAAACTATCGGATAGTTTAGCGAAACAGTACGACAAAACTACATTCTCTATTTATTTAAAGGTGGAAACGGTCAACTGTGCAGAGTTCGCTTACCGGGATGCCTGGTGGCAAGGAAACACACCCACCGATCAACCGTTAAAGGCAATTGATGATGTATTGAAAATGAAAGTAGAAAATAAAACATAAGGACATAGGAACCTATGTCCTTTCTAACTAAATCAACACTCATGAGGTGAGTGTTTTACAAGTAAAGCATTGATTTGATGAGTATTGTGGGAGGGGTTAAAACAATGAAGAAAAGAATCGATCAATCAGTGTTTAGTAATATGAGAATTAAAAAAATGATCGGAATAATTTTGATTTTAGTAGTCATCGGCATTGGTTCAGTGCTTGGAATAAACAGTTTTAAAGATAAAAAGGAAGAGGTATCTGCACACCCAACAAATACGATTAAGTTGGATGAGGGCGGAACAAATGAATTTGAGGTGCCTATCGACGGGAAAAAGAATTTAGAATTCCCTTCAGGCTCTCTTTACGATGATCACTTTCAAGCGAACCAAAGTGTTTCGGCATTGTCGAAACAAATCTCCACTAACAAAAGTGCCAAAACAACGCTTTTTAGCAGCGAAATCAGGAAATACATCCCAAAAAGCTACATCACAGATTATAACAACATTATTTCAATGCAAATTTTTTCCACCCATCCTTATAAGGACGAGGAAAGAAATTATCCAGCTTTAAACCAAACTAAAATAATACTTCAAAGCGAAGATGGAACAATTTTAGATTCTAAGTGGGTGCGCAATACACCTGAAGATATTAGTCAACCTAGTGCAAAAAAAGCGACAGTATATAATTCTTTTTTTAAGAAAAGCGGAACAGAATTTTTAGCTTTATACGTTGGAGAAAAGTTAAGTACAACCACTTTTATCGATAATGGAAATTCTTTAGGAATATCGATAGCAGATGATAATCAAGAAGTAAAGATAGGTGCAATCAATTTGGACAACCAATCTATACAACCCCATTGGGTCAATTCATCAGGGAACAATATGAGTAGTACTGTTATCTACAAAAATGCTACCCAGAAAAACTATTATCATGTTCTTGAACATACAGGTGGTAATGTACTCAATCAGTATAGGTATGAAACAGCAGCCGGACTTGAAGGCGATATGACTCTTCAAGGAAATCATCATTCCTTAATAACAGATGTGTTTGTAGTAGATGCTAATACTATCATTGGATCAGAGAATATAGTGACTTCGAAAGGTACTTTTAATTGTCTTTCAAGATGGGATATAAATCATAGTACAAAAAATGCTGTACGGACAGAATTGATACGTGAGAACGGATCTGGGATAAGCATCGAACATGGAATATCTAACAGTAATGCAGTGTATGCTCAGATATATATAAGAGAGAGTGGGGAAGAGACTAGAGTAGAACTGGTGAAACTTACACCTCAAAGTGGTCAAATAAGCATTGAAAAAACCTTTCCAAAAACAACAAGAATAAAATTTAACAGAGATAGCTCTGGCTATTTTTTTGCAGGACAAATAAATGAGTTTTCAGGTCCTTTTTCAGGAATGGGAACTCAAGCAGGAATATACAGCGGATATATGGATGCTAATTTTGATTGGAGGAGTGCATCTAGTATAAGATTAAATTTCACTAATAATAATGTGTCACCAGTTAGTATTGCCACTTTTACGGGAAAAGGGGACCGATTTATTCTAAGTGGGACCTTTCAAACAGAGGAAACCCATTTTATAGATGAAGTAATTTATGGTAATTATCCGGGAGAAATAAGTACTGGAACAGGCAAAAAGTGGTCTTCGCAAAATAGAACACCAACGAAAGGAAATGGCTTTGTATCAATTTTGACCAATAATGAAGATTGGAGTCCAGTAATTAAACCACCTGAAAGTTTTGAAGTGGATATATCAGATTCAGGGATCGCAAGCGGAAACCAGGCAGCTACAGACAGATGGCTGCTGACTGGAAGCAAAAATGGGCTGATGACTGATGCCAAGGCTGTTAAAGTTTACGATACTTTTGATATTGATCAAGGTTTAAATACTTATAATATCAGCTGGTTACGTGAGCGAGTGAATAAGAATCCAAAATCTATTGTTTATGATGTAACAGGTAGGATTATGCAAAGCTCAGATCCAATTGATTGGGAGAAATTAGGATTCGATCGGACAAAACCAGGCCCTCAAACAGTGACTTATTTTGTTACAGATAGTCAAAATCAAACATCTACAGCATCTACGTTAGTCAATAAAAAAACGCCTCAAACATTCGAGGAAGATGATTATGTGTTTGATGCTCAAAATTTCCATGTTCCATTGGAAAAGATAGACACTATAGTACCGGATGCAAATAAATTTAAAGAGTTTGCTAAAACAATGGCTTGGAATCAAAAGAATGGAACAATTGATGAAGATGGGACAGACGGCAGCAAATTATCTGGCAAAGTGGAAGTAGATACTGTACAGCTGAAAACTTTGCGGGAAGCCACTGTAGCAAAACCTTATCCAGTGGATGTGACCTATAAACCAGAAAGTGGTATTGAAATCAAAAATCGAGTTTGGGTCTTTGTTACTACCAAAAATACAGTACCAAATAGTGAAACTAATCCAAAAGTAACACCTGTTGATACTAATGGTGTGGTTTATTACGCAGATGATTATTCTTTGCCGTTCCGTTTAAGAAGCGGACATACTGCTGCCGATGTTTTGGATCGAAGCAATGTACGTGTCTATGATTATTATGACTCTACCCATGAAACAGCTGCTGAATTACCTGTGTTGGCAGATAAGACGACTAATCCTGGCAAGCTACAAGTGGTTAATCTTAACGCAATTAAGACAGCTAATCAGCCTAGCTTAATTGATTCCAGTCCGCCAGACGGTCCAGCTATGATTCGTTACGAATGGGATGGAGCAGTGGATGGTAACCATCAATCAGGAACGGCAAAGCCGACTCTGGGAGGGTTAGATGTTAATTTAACTGGCGATATTCTTCTGCACGTACGTCAAGTTATTGTAGGAGATTCTAATCAGTTGGTTGTACCAAAAGAAGGCTACTTGAGAATGCCGACGAATGATTACGATGGGATATCGGGAACAACTACGGAAAATGCAGATCAACTAAGACAAGTAAAGATTTCATCTGGAAAGAACGCTGATAATCCAGGCTTCGAAACAATTGCTGTGAATGCAGAGCATATGGACGATCCGCTGGATGAATTGGAATTGAAGTTAATTATTCCTGAATACTATGAACCAGTTGGAAATTATCTCACATTAGGAAGTGTGGATGCGAATGGTGCCAGCCATGCAGGGAAAACTGAAGCAGACAAGAATTGGGCGTCGTTAATCTTCCAACGGGATGATCTTTATGATGACGAAGAATACTTCATCACTATTTATCTAAAACCAAAGTTGAATCAAGAAGGGCCACAACCTTATAGCTGGGATTACAAAAAGAACGATCTAGGAAAAATCAAAACCAAGTAGAC
>NZ_JAFREL010000066.1 GCF_017377655.1 Candidatus Enterococcus ferrettii | reverse complement strand
TGTCTTATGCTTATTCAATTGATGAGTTGAAAGAAGCGATTAAACGTCTGGAAAACTTTGTGACAAGATTGAAGACGAAATAATAGAAACCTGATTTTTTCACAACTGAGTGAGAAGATCAGGTTTTTTCTGTAAATTTCTAAAACTTCCATATAGATTTGACGATTGTTGGATAATCTGTCAAAATTAGATGTTATAATGTGAACAATTGGAATTTTTACTTTAAGCAGCTCTTAAAAGCTGAATGACTTTGCAATGAGTCTTCATTGTGTGAAAAAAGTAGAATCTTCGTTTAAAGATATTCTGACGAAAACTTCCGAAGTCGAATGATGAAAACCATTGATTTGTAATTCTAAGGTTGCTTGGAGGGTGCTTTGCGATGGAGTTGACAATTCTATTTTCTATAGCATTAGCATTGTTATTTATCCATGAGATGGACGCTATCAGAAATAAAGAATGGCAAATGTTTATTGGATTAAGGGACTTGTCTGATGAAACAGCCTATCGATTTTTTCTGCTTCTGCATATTCCGTTGTATGTGGTTGCTTTGTTTTTAGTAATATACGGATCAGGGAAGATGGGATTCTATTTAGTGGATATGTTTCTGATTTTGCATACAATTATCCATTATCTATTTCGCAGACATCCGAAAAATAAGCTGACAAATCGACTATCCAAAGTGATAATCAATTCAGCAGGATGCAGTGCACTTATTCATTTAATTATGTTTAGCCTAAGGTAAAATTTAATTTTTAAAAATGACTAACTTTTGAGGGACAAGGAGGAAACAGCTTGACCAAGAAAATGATCGGTTGGCTATTTCTAGGGATACTGGTTATAGGCTCAGTTTCATTTGCGGGTTATCGGATTTATCAGGACAGAGTAGTAGACACACAAAACGAACGAAAAGAAGCCTTCAATCAGAAATTGAAGAATCTATACAGTGATCAGGAGTCTGGCTACTTTGCCAAAGAGTTAAATGAAGATCAGTTTGATCAATTGGCGAATGAAGTCAATGGTGCCGGTGAGGCGAAAACGGTCGAGGCTATCAAGCAGGCAAAGGAAAACTTTTCGATTCAGCAGCAAATGAATCAATTATTTGAATCGAATGTATTAAATGGGATGGAGCTACTGGCTCATCCAGTACTGAAATCGCCAGATAGCGAGAATAAGATTCCCGATTTAGAGTCGAAGCTGCAGGAAAGTGATGCGAAAGATATCAGCTGGGGACAGGATATTCAAATGATTTTGTCGATTGCCAAAGAGCAAGCAGAAAAATACAAAGCGGCGGATGATTCGGTGACAACCTTAACTAGCAGTAAAAGCATATCTTTATCGGATTATTTAGGAACTGTTCAAGCAGTGGCTTTATTGCCAGAAGGGGAATATAAAAAAGATCTCTTAACTAAATTGGAACCGATTCGTACAAAACTAAGCGATTCTAATGACCAGTTTGCTGCTAAAATGCAGCAGGATGAAAGTGCGATTGCTTCAGCAGCAGCCAGCTATCGCCAGCGGCAAGCTAAGGTTCTAGAAGATAAAAACAAAGAGCTGCAGAAGATTCAAAAAGAAGTGGCCGAGAAGCAGAAAACTTATGACTCGTATGCTCGGATTAGTCAATCACGAGCGGACAGTATTAGTCGTTCTAAAGCGGCGGAAGAATCTACAACCGAATCCAGCTCTTCAACCAGTGGATCAAGTTCCAGTTCGACCACTCAGCCAAGCTCAAGTGCAGCTAATTAAATTATCAGAGCAGCCGTTTCTCAATCAAGAGGAGCGGCTTTTTTTCGTACCATTGATTTCGTTAAAAACTTAGTTAAAATAGAATGAGAGGTGATGGGGATGGCTGTATTAGAAGAAAAGATTAAAGTATTGGCGAATGAAAAGTGTACGAATCTGCATCTAGATCACATAGAGCAAGCCTTTTTTGATACACCGGAGATTGAACATCAGCTGCAGGTCAGTCGAACACAGGCTAGTAGGGCGGCCAATCGGTTAGTGGAAAATGGACAACTGTTTAAGGTGAACACACGGCCAGTCCTGTTTGCTGCAAAAGAAAGGTTTGAACAGCAATTTAAGCTGGAGTTGTTAAAAGAATATGACGGTATATTGGAAGTCATTGAGCTAATTATAAAAGTACCAGCTGAACGTGTCTTTGAACAAATGATCGGCTTTGATAAAAGCTTGTCTGAAGCTTTGGAACAATTGAAGACAGCTGTTTTCTATCCAGGTAATGGGCTGCCGATTATGTTAATGGGAGATACTGGTGTTGGTAAAAGTTACTTTGTTCAAGTAATGCATGAATATATGACTAAAGCAAGTGTACTTTCTGCGATGGCTCCCTTTAAGGTACTAAACTGTGCTCAGTATTACAATAATCCTGAGCTGCTATCTGGATTATTGTTTGGTTATTCCAAAGGAGCTTTTACCGGCGCCTACGAAAGTCGCACTGGTTTGTTGGAAGAAGCTGATCAAGGATTGCTTTTCTTGGATGAAGTTCATCGGTTGAATGCGGAAGGTCAGGAAAAATTATTTACTTTCATGGACAAAGGGACCTTTGTAAGAATTGGTGAAACGAAAACTCGCAAAGCAAAGGTTCGCTTGGCTTTTGCCACAACGGAAAAACCACAGGAGTTTCTGCAAACTTTCTTAAGGCGGATTCCCATCCATATTTATATTCCCAACATGGATGAGCGGGGCATCATGGAAAAGCGGCAAATGATTGAATACTTATTTGGTAAGGAAAGCCGCAAATTGCAACGACCGATTGAAGTAACACCACGAGTAATGAATATCTTGCTGCAAACGCATTATGAAGGAAATATTGGTGAAATTGAGAATACGATCAAATATGCTTGTGGCAGTGCAATATCTCGCAGTAAGCAGGAGCAGGTAAATATTCAACTTAGAGATCTACCACAGAAAATTTATACCTTGAACTCGGAGAAAAAGCAGTGGACAACCTTTGAAGGCTCAAACCTGATTTTTTCTGGGTCCTATGAGAAAAAACAGGTGTCCAGTCAAGCGAAGGAGCTGACTCATTTTATTTCGCGGCTGCACATGCTGTTCGAGCAGTACGAGAACGGTGAAGAAACATTGTATAATTTGAAGAAGCAATGGCTGCAGCAGGTTACCCAGTTTATGGATGAGCTGGTATATCAAGACAAATATGCCAGTCATATGTCACTGGAAAAATTTATTTTAACCACCATGCAGGAAATTTTCCGTGAGCTGGATTACCAAACCAAATTCCGCTACGATGGAAACTTTGTGTTGTTCTTTGCTCATTACATTTATCGGTACGTCTTGAAGGGCGAAACTGAACAGTTGATTTTACCAGCAGGGTTATTAGAATTGGTTGACAAAAATTATCGTCTAGCAAAAAGTACCATTAACAAACTATTACCTGAGATAGAAAAACGGTTGGATTTAAGTTTCACCTCAGTTGATCGTTGCTTGTTCGTTCTCTTCTTGTCTACTTTAGAGCATGCCGAACAGGAAGCTGAGTTGGATGCGATTATTTTGGCTCATGGTTATGCTACGGCCAGTAGTATTGCTAATGTATGTAATCGGATGCTAGGAAATGCCACCTTTGCTTCGATTGACATGCCGATTGAGGCGACTCTGGATGATATCAGCGAAAAGGTTCGTTTTTATATTGAAGAAAACCAGGTGAATCGTGGATTAGTAATTTTAATTGATATGGGATCGTTGAACATGATATACGAGCAGCTAAAGCAGGACATTGAGATACCGATTTTGTTTATTGATCAGCTGGGAACGTTAATGGCATTGGAAATAGGGAACTTGATTCAGCAGGGCAAAGACTTAACTGAGATTGCCGAACAAATGAAGGAAGTGAACGCCCCGAATGTTCAACTGTTTCAACCACAGCTTAGTAAACGCAAGGCGATTATCACTACCTGTTTTACTGGCATTGGAACAGCAGTACAAATTCAAAAGCTGTTGTATGATTGTTTAGAGGGAATGGTGGATATTGAAATAATTCCTACCGAGTTCCATGATCTGAAGGAGAATGGGATCAGTCCAGCTTTGATTGCCAAGTATGAGCTGTTGGCGATTATTGGGACCGATGATCCGCAGGTTCCAGATTCCAATTTTGTCTTTTTAGAAACGATTATTTCTGGTGATGGTTCTGGTAAGATCGCAGAGATTTTCCAACGGACTTTATCAGAAGAGGATATTATTGAAATCAATAACCGATTGGTGAAAAACTTTTCTTTGATTCGAGTGATTGATTCTTTGACAATCTTGGACACAAAGAAAATCATGGAATTGGTGGAGGAATGTATCCAACAACTGGAGGTACGATTAGTTTTAGAATTATCCAATGCACGCAAGGTAGCAATGTACGTTCATGTTAGCTGTATGGTGGAACGATTGATTCGTCATTCAGAAATTATGGACTTTCCAGATTTAGAAAAATTTTCCTATGAACACCAAAAAGAAATTAGAGTGATCCAGAAAGTATTTAGTGTGCTGGAACAGACATATAGTGTGACAGTTCCTCTCACAGAGATCGGTTATATCCACAATATCCTATATCATTCGTAGCGTGCCACTAGTTGGCACGCTTTTTGCTTTATATAAAAACGAAGGAGGGATTTAGTTGAAGTATTTAATTGCGACACATGGTGAGTTCTCAAAAGGAATAATTGACAGTGTCCAACTAATTATCGGAGAAGATACTGCGATTGATTACTTTTGCATGACCAAATCAAAATCTTCTGAAGATGCTGCTGAAGAAGTGAAACAATATCTTGCAGATGTGAAGGAAGAGCCGTTGATTGTATTGACGGATGTATTTGGCGGAAGTGTCGCCAATCTTTTCACGGAATGCTTATTGGAGGGCTATGATTTTCAATTAGTAACAGGTGTAAATCTGCCGATGCTGTTGAACTTGTTCTTGTCAGAAGGCTCTATTGAAGAACGAATTGCCCATAGCTTGGAAGAAGCAAAAAAAGGGATTTTACATGTGAATACATGTATCAAAAATGAAGGAGGCGTTGAGGATGACGGTATCATTATTGAGGATTGATGATCGGCTGATTCATGGACAAGTGGCCTTTGGCTGGACCTCATCATTAGGGATCAATACGATTTTGGTAGTCAATGATGAAGCCAAAAATGATCAGATGAAAGCGATGGCGTTAAATTTAGCTAAGCCCAGCAATGTGAATTTGTACATTCGCGGAGTAGCGGAATCAGGAGAAATTGTTGAGAAATTCAGCAAGTCAAAGAAAAGCAACGTATTGGTTTTAGTGAAAAATACTGCTGACGCCCGTAAGTTGATTGAGAGGGCTGGCGGTGTCATCAAAGAAATCAATATTGGGGGACTGCGTTTTTCTGAAGGCAAACGCAAGTTAACCGATTTAGTGGCAGTAGATGAAGCGGACATTGAGAATTTGAAAGCGATTCAGTCAGCCGGCGTTGAGGTTGAATTCCGGATGCTGCCAAGAGATAAACGTAAAACATTGAAGGAATTTGATTTATAAGAAGGGAGTAAACAAATGGTAGCACAAGCATTAATGCTCGGGTTGATTGCTGGAATCGGTATTTTAGATGGACGGGTTTTCGGCCAGATGATGTTTGACCGGCCCTTAGTCACAGGCGTATTTGTTGGTTTAGTTTTAGGAGACGTTACCCAAGGAATTGTGATTGGGGCACAGTTGGAATTAATTTGGATGGGAATTGCCGGGATTGGTGCAGCGACTCCACCAGATGTAGTTACTGGAGGAATTTTAGGAACAGCATTTGCGATCATCTCCGGTAGTGGAGTTGAAGTTGCTTTGGCTTTAGCAGTACCGATTGCGGTTTTGGCACAAACTTTAGGTGTGGTAGTACGAATTGCTAATACTTACTTTGCTCATAAAGCAGATGCCTATGCAAAAGAAGCAAACTTTAGAGGGTTAGCGATTTCCATGTGGATTCCGGTCTGTCTATTTTTCTTAAGTACTTTTTTACCAACCTTTTTAGCGATTCTTTTAGGAGCAGATCAGGTAACACATTTGATTAATTCAATTCCAAAAGTCATTTTGGATGGGATGAGCGTAGCTGGATCATTATTACCAGCTATTGGATTTGCATTATTAATGGATATGCTATTTTCTAAAAAAATGGCACCATTCTTCTTTATTGGTTTCCTAGCTGCAGCATATGGCGGATTAAATATTACAGCAATCGCATTATTTGCTGTTTGCTTAGCTTTCATCCTGCATTTTTACATTGAGCCGAAAAAGGAAGCCACGACTGCAACGCAAGATAACTTAACGGAAGGGGAGATTGACTTTGATTAAGGTAAGCAATAAGGACCTTCGCAGTGTCTTTTGGCGCTCCTTTGCCTTGCAGGGGGCCTTCAACTATGAACGAATGCAAAATATTGGCTATTGTTATTCCATGATTCCAATTATTAAACGACTGTACAATGAGAAAAAGGATCAAGCGGATTCTCTTGTTCGTCACTTGGAAATTTTCAATACTACACCAGCTGTTGTTCCGACGATTATGGGAATTACTGCGGCGATGGAAGAGGAAAATGCCAACAATGAAAATTTTGATGAACAGTCAATCAATGCAGTGAAAGCTTCCTTGATGGGGCCATTGGCTGGAATTGGTGATTCAATTTTCTGGGGAACCTTGCGGATTATCGCAGCGGGTATTGGTGTTTCGATTGCAAAAGATGGTAGTGTGTTCGGCCCAATCCTGTTTTTACTTATTTACAACATTCCCAATTTTTTGGTTCGAATTTTCGGATTGAAGCTGGGTTACCAGGTGGGAGTCAACTCATTGGAACGAATTCAAAAAGAAGGCTTGATGGATAAAATCATGTCGGTGGCAACTATTATTGGATTGTCAGTAGTAGGAGGAATGGTAGCAACCATGCTGTCAATTTCTACACCGCTAGAACTGAAAATTAGCGGGGCCGAGATTGTAGTGCAGGATATTTTGGATCAAATTTTACCAAAAATGCTGCCGCTGATCTTTACCTTCGTGATCTATCGTTTAATTAAAAGAGTAAGTATTACTTGGCTGACCATTGGAATTATCGTTTTCGGAATTTTGATGCATGCTATTGGAATTTTATAAAAAAAGGAGAAGTGACAAATGGCTACAATTGAAAGTTACATGTTGGAAACACCGGAAAAAATGAACGTAATTATCGAACAAGCTTCAGAATTATTCTCTGAGGTGAAAAAAGCACCAGTGAAACGAATCATCCTCACTGGTTCAGGAACCAGCTATCATTCTGGTTTGCAGATGAGCCAACAAATGCAGGCACTGCTAAAAATGGATGTTCGTGCCATGTACCCTTTTGAAATCAGCGAAACAACGTTCTTGGATGACAATGAACATACTTTAGTTGTAGGAATTTCTCAGGGTGGCAGCAGCTATTCTACCTACAATGCAATGAAGTTAGCGAAGGAGCAGGGCTGTATGACAGCTTCAATGGCTGGAGCAGAAGGGGCCTTTATTGACGAAGTAGCGGATTATGTTTTAACCGTAGCTTGTGGGGAAGAGCTTGCCGGAGCTAAAACAAAAGGCTTCTACTGTACAAAATTGAATCTATTATTGTTAGCTCTATCTATTGGTTCAGAAAGTGGTCAGGTATCTCAAGAAGTCTTTGATCAAAAAGTTGCCGAAGCCAA
Source organism: Candidatus Enterococcus ferrettii (assembly GCF_017377655.1). GTDB lineage: Bacteria > Bacillota > Bacilli > Lactobacillales > Enterococcaceae > Enterococcus_A > Enterococcus_A ferrettii. The sequence continues at coordinate 56,953 of NZ_JAFREL010000066.1, read as the reverse complement.
AGAATCAGCGAAGCATTTTAAAGATGTTTTTGAGGTATCAGAAAAATGGATTGAAGCCAATCAGGATGCTCTGAAAGAAATCAAAGACATTCGAATTACTGGCCCTGCTTCATTGTACGGAGATATTCTAGAAAGTGCTTTGAAGCTTTTGGAGACGATGCGTTGCCCCGTTACCGGCTACGAATTTGAAGAATTTATTCACGGCATTTACAATGCAATCAACGAGCAGTCCACTGTTTTTATTTTGGACAACGGCAGTGAACCACGTTCAGAAAAAATGCAGGAGGTGCTATCTGGCTGGAGTGATACCATCTATTTGTTCACTAATTATGAGTCAGAAAATGCCAATTTAGTTTTGCCAACAGTGAAAAATCAAGACATGCTGACCTTCAACTTCATTATTCCGTTACAATTAATGTGTGCTAAGATTCCAACCTTACGGGGAGTTGATCCATCGACACCAAAAGATCCACAGTTCCATATGAAGCTAGGTAGCAAGAAATTTAATAAGTAATTCAAAGAAATCAGCTGGGATTTTGTATCCAGCTGATTTTTTCCAGTCCATTTAAGCCTAAAAGCTTGAGGAATAATTGACAATTGATTGACTTCAAATTGATTTTTCTGCTTTAGACTAATCAGTAAAGGAAGTGACCGATGTGAACATTCAAGAGAATGGCTGTTCGGTTAGATAGGTATCAAAACTCTAACTATAGTAAAAATGACTAGGTCAGAAAGATTGCTGTTTTCTCTATTGACATCGCTTTTTGAAAAAGTGAAAATAGTGAAAAAGACAGGGAGAGATAAGCATGCAAATCCGTTTAGCTGTAACTAAGGATAGTCAGTTCCTTGACCAAAATGATCCGCATATTGAGAAGCAGGAATTGTTGAACAGTATTCACCTAAATCGTGTCTATATAATAGAAGAAAACCGTCAAAAAATTGGCTGGCTGCGCTACAATTATTTTTGGGACAGCATCCCATTTATGACAATGCTTTATTTTTTTGAAGAGTATCGTGGACAAGGTTATGGTCGTCAAGCCGTTGAATTTTGGGAGTCGGAAATGCAGGAGTTTGATTATAAACGAGTCATGACCTCTACGGTATCGACGGAGTTTGCCCAGCATTTTTATCATAAGTTAGGTTATGTTCCGATTGGCGGATTCACACCTTTAGGGGAGCCTTACGAAATTATGTTAGAAAAAGTATTTGGATAAAGAAAGGCCGTTCTTTCAGAAATGAGAGAACGGCTTTTTATATTTCCTGCAAGTGGTTTTCGCATAATTCACGCAAGCATTTTTCTATATTATCCAAATCCTTTTGCGAAACTCGCGCTCGAACGATCAACTTTTTTTGTTGGGGAGAACACTGATTCTCATAAAATGGAACCGTACCGATTAGTAAATCCGCTTCTTCAGGGGATTCTATAAAGTTGAGAGCGTAACGATTGCTGTAATAAAAATTGAGTTTGATTTCCAAATACTGTTTAAATGAATCACTAGTTTCAGAATAAATGTAAATGGCAATTTCTGGTAATAGTTTATCCATTGGCATGATAGAGATACAGATGGATAAGCTGAACATGCGAAACATATCTAATTCCGGATTGGATAATTGCCTCGACCATTCTGACCAAAAATTCTCAAAACGTTTTAAGTAAAGTGGATACATTTCAGTTAAATCTTCTAAGCCAACAAAAGCTTGGAGGTTTGTTAGAAATGAACTGCTTAATGGAAAAAAATGCATAGTCATAGTTAATTGATTCAATTTCTTGTAAATGAATTGCTCTTCTTTTGTAGAGAGTAAACGAAAGTATTTCTGAAATAGTTGAACCCATTTTTGCAACGAATCGGTAGTTACTAACTGTTCATTTCTCAATGGCAGTTGGAAATTTTTCGACAGAGAGCAGTAGACAGCGGTTAGCAAAAAATTCCAGTCTTCAGTCGACCAATGGGTTAAAAAATCAGGCTGCTCAGGAAAATCTAACGTATTCATTATAGTCAAATCTGCTTGAGATAACTGCAGTTTTTTTCCTTTCGAAAGGGCTAACTGAGTAATAAATACCCAATAGGCGAAACGCTCAACCAGAGTTAAATCATCTGACACAGCTAAGTAGTCCGCAATATCTAAAGCCAATTGGTAATCTGTCGCTAAATTTTGTATTCTTGGCACAGTAAAGAACTGCCGATGCATACTACGTAAAAAAATATAGTGAAATGCACGTATTTTTGCCTCAGGTCCTTTTAAGCTTAATTGCTTAGCACAAGTAATCCGTATACCAAAATCACAAATTTCGAGATTAATATCCTTAACTTTCCGTTTTAGGCTGGATTCACTTAGTCCTTGATTCATACAAAACATGATCGTCGACGTTTTTCGTTTCATTAAAAGTGTTTGAAGAATTTCATAAGCCAAATCTGACATATAAAGGTGATCATAAAATAGTTGCAGATTATCCGATGAACGCATCAAATTAAGAGTCGTACCATGTTTCTCTTTTTGAATAACTATGGAGCAGGATTGATCTGGATACAGTTTTTCCATCAATTCTGCTAATTCTTTGCAAATTATCTGTAAAGTACCCACGCTAGAAGTTTGAACAATTTCTACTAATTCTTTATATGTAAGAGGCTGGCTTTGTTGATCTAATACATCAATAATTTTTCTTTTCAGTAACGTATTTTTATCCAAACCAAGAATATAAATCACCTCATTTTTTCTTACTGAACTTTAATAATAATTATATTTTAAGAATATTTCAATTTAAATGCGTCGATTTAATATGTCTTGGTAAAAACTTAGAGAAATTGAAAGAAATGAAATCGCTGATTTTATCGCATAAAGAGTTGTATAAAATATAGAAAATGATGAAAAGGTCAATTTCAGAGTGTTAGCAGCTGTGAAATTGACCTTTTTTTGCACAAAAGTATGATTAGAATAATAAGTGCTTCATTAGTTTAAGATTATTATTTATGAGGTGATGTGCACAAAATCAAACTTTAACTACATAGTTATAACGAAACTCTCTTTTTTACGAAAAAAAGTTATAAAAAGAGATTCGTTATTTTGTTAGCCTATTAATGAAAGGGGGGAGAGCATGAGACGAAAAACGTGGCTGATTCTTTTGCTAGTTTGGCTGATGATACCAAATACAAGTGCGTTTGCAGCGATAAAGGGTACTAACACCTCTTCTTCAACAGATAAGACGATTTCTTCACTTAGTAAAGATCCTTTATCTACTATATCTACTAGTGAAGCAGCCGAAAGTTCTACTTCTACTACAGAACCAGAGAATTCGGAAATTGACAATGAGACTGTTGAATCTTCTTCAGAGGAAGAGATTAGAAGTGATAACGATGAAAACAAGGAAGAAGTAACTAATCGAGCTGCTGTACAAACCTTTGCAGTTGGGGAAGTGGCTGTCGGCGATTGGACAACCTTTGTGAATAGTATTAGAGATGAAACAGTGACTAAGATTATATTAACTGCTGATTTCACTAGTACCTCACTCAGCGATGGTCGCCTTTCTACTTATGTGCGACGCAATAATCTTGAAATTGACGGTCAAGGTCATCGAGTAGATTTCAGAGATTCTTCGATATGGCTAGGAACTCCAAGCAACACTACAGGTTTTTTCCATATGCATGATATTGTATTGAACCAGCAATACCTCGGAGCTTACTCAGAGGATATTGTAGGGACAAGGCTAAATTATTCAGATGGCGGAAAATGGCGGTATCGATTTGGAAATGTTACCACCGAGCCTGGCGTTCAACGATTGGCACGAGCATCCTATGGTGAAGTGACTGTTTATGGAAATATGAATGTGAATACCCGAGCAGAAAATTTCTATTTAGGAAGTTTCATTATGGAAGACAACACGGTTTACACCGGAAACGTGAATTTCTATGATTTTTCTGTTTTCTGGTACAACGTAATAGCGAGCAGCAATTCAACCGGGGCTTCTAAAGAATATACAATCGGTAAAAATTGCCGAGTCAATATTACTCAAAGTCAAACCGGCGGAACCACTTATCCGGCAGTGTACCGATATTATCAACGTCTAACAGTTGGAGAAAATAGTGTGTTCAACGTGAACATGCCAGGGAATGCCGTGCGTTTTGATGAAGACGGCTCAGGAATGGTTATCAAACCAGGTGCTGTTGTGAACTTGACCAGTAAGCAAAACTCAGGAGCTGTAGTCGCTTTTTCTAACAATAACACGTATTTAGAAGTGAATCCTGGAGCTTATTTTTATGTAATAGGTCGAAGTAGTCAACCTCTGATAAATATGTCCTCTAATGCGCTTGGTACAGCATCTGTTCGTTGGCAAAACACTCGTATGATCTTAGATTCGCCTGCACAATACGATTTGCGTAATCTATACGACGGCAGACAAGCGGTTCAGGTGGCGATGGGCAGCTATGGCGACAATTCCTTTAAGATAATCGACTCAGATATTGATTTATGGAAGCTAAGCACACAGCCATTAGGTCCATCAGATGAAACTCATGCAAAAGTTGACAGCTTTGAAGTGAAGGGAAACGGGACTGCTCAGGTAGTCACTAGTACTGACACCGGACTTGCTGGATTTAAACAAGGGAACTATCGTCGAATTTCGGGGATGAATCAGAATCCAACCATCGAATGGACACCAATTACAGATGCCGACAAAACATTACAGGCACGAGTAATCATCGGCATGGTTCCTGATAACAATGGTTCAAACAGTGCCGGGGAAATCACCTACATTCCGGTCTATGCTTCAAGTAATCAGGCAACTGTTAACTTGACAGATTCGTACGGTAAAGCTATCTCCAATTTGTCTACCGACCAGAACGGCTATATTTCTTATCAAGCTGAAACCTTTCAAAAAGCAGGGAAGGAAGTATCTGGTATTGCTGAAAGAGGGCCTTGGATCACTGAATCACCGATCGCTACAACGGTGATTGATGTTACACCACCGGAACCGGCGAAGATAAATGATGCTACGAAGATTGAAAGTATCACGCCTGAAATTTCTGGTACAGGAGAACCTGACAGTATTGTTACTTTGACAGTCAATGGTCAAAAGACGAATGATCTTTCTAGTATAGTGAAAGCAGATGGCACTTGGACCCTAGATATTTCGAGTTTGAAATTGAAACAAAATGATGTTCTTCAAATCTTTTTGCAGGATCAAAGTGGTGCAGCTGACGGGATTGATAATCCGCCAAGCACAAATAATTCAATTGGGAATATTCAACCAGCAACTGATATGAAATATCGAGATGCCACATTCAAAGCCGCTTCGACTGTTACATTAGTTGGTTATCTATCCTTAAGAGCAGTACCAGAGCAATTCAATTTTGGATTAAATGGTGTTTCGAATAAAACAGAAACCTATCATCCACAAGTCAGTGGTAAACTGGAAATTTCTGATTCTCGGAGTGATGCTCATAAGCCTTGGCGAATAACCGTTAACCAATCAGAAGAAATCAAGCTGGGATCAATTTCCTTAGTCGACTCGTTGTACTATACGTCTCAACTGGGTGAATTACCAATCAATGCCGGCAATCAAGTGATCGAAACAGGTAAATTTACTGAAGATGGTATTCAAGACATTTCTGCAGATTGGCAATCAGATGGAGGATTCAAATTAGTCGTACCTCCCGAGAAGCAGCGTGTAGGCACATACTCCGGTAAATTGTCTTGGAAATTAGAAGATGTTCCGGGAAATTAGGTGATGACAATGAAAAAAATAATTTTTACCTGTATTGCACTCTTCTTCTTGACTAGTATACCTGCTTACGGTGAGGTAAATTATGATTCCAATGGAAAAACGGGATTTTATGGCGTCTATGAGTACCCTGAGGATAAGGTGCCCACAAAGGATGACTTACCTAAAACAGATACCAGTTCTAATGGTTCAGTTGGTGATGTTGGAAGTGGAATTCAAAGTGCTCTTCCATCGTACGAAGAAAAAGGTCAGATTATACCACGGACGGGTGATCGTTCTTCTCTCGTCACCACAATTGCAGGAATCGCCTTAATAGCATTCGTCGGGTTTAAACTAAAGCGAGGAGGGGATTTAACTGAAAAAAGCGGTCATTCTCCTCGTTGGTAGTCTATTTCTAGCAAACAGTCCAGCGTTAGCAGAAGAATCCCAAACAACCCTTGCCTACCAGGTAGACAGCAGCACAGTTGTTCGACCATTGGATCCTTTGGCACCTGATCCAACTAAGCCGATTGTTCCAAAAGATCCTGTAGACCCTTCTGGTCCAGCACCTGGAACTGGTGGAAGTCGCTCAATTGATTATGTATCAAGTTTTCAATTTGGTAAGCAAAGTATAACGACTACAGACCAGACCTATTATGCACAAGATTTGAATTATCAAACAACAGACGGCACAGAAAAAGATGGACCGAATTTTGTTCAAGTATCTGATCTTAGTGGAACGGGCAGCGGATGGGTGTTAAGTGTGAAGCAGGATAAACAATTTCACACTACCAGCAACCAAGAACTAAAGAACGCCGAATTGGCTTTTCTAAAAGGCCAGGTCGTCTCCAATGTGGATCAGACCTATGCACCACAAGCCGAGAAGGAAATTATTTTCCAGTCTATCGGTGAGGAGAAAAATGTGGTTACAGCAAACGAAAATCAAGGAATCGGAACTTGGATTTATCGCTTTGGCCAAGCTCAAGGTGATCAGGCGATTCAACTAAAAGTACCAGGAAGTTCGGTTAAATATGCAAAAGAATACCGTACTTCTTTAACCTGGGCAATCAAAAATGTGCCTGGAAATGAATAGGAGGATAATTATGAAAAAGAAACAAATGATTACAACAGCTGCAGCGACCGTTTTAGCATTGACTGCTCTTGGTGGTGCAGCTACTACTTATGCAGCGGAAAGCAGTGAATATACATCTAACGGAGCAGTTAAGTTTATTCCCAATACTGATCCAACACCGCCAGTAAATCCGGTTGACCCAGATCCAGATAAGCCGGTGAAACCAGTCGATCCGACTGATCCAGATGGTCCAAACCCAGGAACAGATGGTCCATTGTCTATTGACTATGCATCCTCATTAGATTTTGGTTTAAACAAAATTTCCAACAAGGACCAAACCTATTTTGCTCGCGCACAAGCATATGAAGGGGATACACCAGCATCTCCGAACTATGTTCAAATTTCTGATAATCGTGGGAATAATGGCGGTTGGGTATTAAAAGTGAAACAAAATGGTCAATTCAAAGCGGCAACTACCACCTTGAATGATACTTTAACTGGAGCAGTGATCACTTTAGACAAACCAACTGTTGCCAGCAATTCTACGGCAGTGGCACCAGTGGCTGAAAAACCAGTTACTTTAAATCCAAACGGTACAGAATCAGTTGTTCTATCAGCAGTAAAAAATACTGGAGCAGGTACTTGGGCAAATCGTTGGGGTACAGTTGAAGCTGTTACTGAAAAGGATGCCGAAGGGAACGATGTTCAAGCAAACGTAACTAAAGACGTATCCTTATTTGTACCAGGAAGTACACCTAAAGATGCGGTAAATTACAAAACAACTTTAACTTGGAATCTATCTGATATCCCAGAAAACGCATAGAGGAGCGAGATTATGAAAAAAATTCAATACTTAACAATTGCGGCGCTAGCTTTAGCCGGCTTAGCTTTACCAGCAACTACTTTAGCAGCAGATGGTGGGGAATACACTTCCAATGGAGCTGTGACTTTTGAAGCAAACACAGATCCGACTAAACCAGTGGATCCTACAAACCCAGTTGATCCTATTAAACCAGTAGATCCAACTGATCCTTCGGGCCCTAAACCAGGAACAAATGGTCCGTTATCAATTGACTATGCTTCAAGCCTAGATTTTGGTACTCAAAAAATTACTTCTACCGATGAGGTTTATAAAGCAAAAGCTCAAAAATACCTAGATAAAGCAGATGCCGAGAAGACAGGTCCAAACTTCGTTCAGGTTACCGACAATCGTGGGTTAGAATCCGGTTGGGTTTTACAAGTGAAACAAAATGGTCAATTTAAAACCACTGAAAACCAAGAACTAACAGGTGCTGCAGTTTCCTTTAAAAATGGGAATGTAGTAACCAATTCTACTTCTGAAAAACCTAGTGGACAAGCAACAATTAAATTGTCTCCCGAAAATGCTTCGACAAATGTGATGTCTGCGGCAAACGGTCAAGGTGCGGGAACCTATTTATTAGCATGGGGAACAGACGCAGCAACTGGAGCTGAAAGTATTGAATTATCTGTACCAGGCTCTACGACTAAGTATGCTAAACAGTATAAGACTACTTTTACTTGGACTTTAGCAGACATACCTGTAGAATAGAAAATCCAATAATAGTTAAGAAGGGATGTGAGTATTGCATCCCTTCCTTTGAATGAAAGGAAGCAATAATGAAAACTTTAAAAAAAATCGCTTTGTCTATTTTTTTACTAGCTGGAATAGGAACAATGATGAGTATTACAGGTGAGGCAGCTGAATTTAATTTTGCCGTTACGCCACAAATTCCTGATAATCAAATCGACAAATCCAAAACATATTTCGATTTACAGCTGTCACCAGATCAAAAACAAGAGCTAACGGTCAATTTGCGCAACGATACTGACCAAGAGGTTGTTGTCGAAGCTCAAATTAATAGTGCCACCACTAACAGCAACGGTGTAGTGGAATATAGTGCCAATGAGATTGCCCCTGATTCGTCCTTGAAATTTGATTTAAAGGATTATGTAGAAGCACCAAAGGAGGTAACCTTAGCCCCTCATTCTGAAACAGAATACAAACTAAACATACATATGCCAAACGAAGCATTTGACGGGATTATAGCTGGTGGAATTACATTCCAAGAAAAAAAAGCAAAAGAAACTACTGCTTCAAGTGATGATTCTTCTGGCTTGGCGATTAAGAATGAGTATTCTTATGTAGTTGCCTTATTGATGCGTCAAGAGAAAGAAAATGGCTCACCGGATTTGAAATTGTTGAAGGCTGGAGCAGAGCAGGTCAATGCACGGACCTTGATTTACGGAAATCTTCAAAATCCAATGCCTGTTTATTTGAATCAGTTAACAACGCATATGACAGTTGCTAAGCAAGGAAAAAACGAGGTAATCTACGAAAATACGCAAACTGGTATGCAAATGGCACCAAATTCAAACTTTAATTTAGGCCTGCCTTTAAATGGCGAACGATTGAGCCCTGGTAAATATGTATTAAAAATTGATGCTTATGGACAGAAGGATGAGGCAGGAGAGTTCACGTACACAGCCAGCAGTGGTGAAAAGGAAAACTATCGCTATAACTGGCAGCTGGAAAAAGAATTTGAAATCAAAGCTGACCAAGCCAGAAAACTAAATGATAAAGATGTGACTGTTAAGAAGGATTTCACTTGGCTATACATCTTAATTGGTATACTATTACTGTTGTTAATCATCGCAATTATCTGGTACAAAAAGAGACATGATAAAAAGTAAGTATTTCCTGATTATTATTTATTGGGCAGCGCTATTTCTGCTTGGCTTTCCGATGATAAAGCAAAGTATATTGAGTTACAAATTAACCAAAGTTTCCGACGTTCAAACTAAGGTAGTTGACCAGCCGTTAAATCAAGCCGAAGCTGTTCAGCCGCCAAGCTTTTCGGAAATACTGGCTTTCCAAGGAACCGATCAGCCAGTTAGTGCCAATCTGCTGATTCCTTCTGCTGATTTCGCAGTCCCGATTTATCCAGTTATTACCCAGGAATCGTTGTTGGCTGGAGGGGGCATGCTATTTCCCGAAAGGACTCCAGCCAATGATAACATGGTACTACTAGGACATCACTTAGGAAATCAACAATTATTATTTGGGCAGCTGCTTTCTTTAAAAGAAAAGGATGATATATACCTCTATTATGCGGAGGAAGTCTATCATTACCAAGTAACAGCTACTAAGATAATCAAAGAAACCAATCTTAGTGTGCTAGATGAAACCAATGAACCGCAATTAACGTTGATAACTTGTGATAAGCCGACTCAAACTGATCAGCGATTTGTTGTTACAGCAAGCCTAAAAGAACGCTCACAGGCAACTAAAGAGACAATTAAGATTGAGAAAAAGCTTGAAAAAGCAACAGTTCAGAGAAATGAGCGGAATGTGTGGAGGGGAGTGGGTCTATTCCTTAGTTTAGTTGTCTTAGGAACCCTGATCATTTTGAGGTTATCACGAGAGGAGGAAAGCCATTGAAAAAACGAGTAATTATTCATTCAGTTTCATTATGGATGGGGGCTTGTATTTTTCTATATTCCAATTATGCTTTAGCAGCAACTAGTATCTATGATCCGATGAATCCTAATGAAACCATTACTCCTATTCCTAATGATAGCTCTCAGGAAGCGCAGGAATCAACAGCCGAAATTGTTTACGAATCAACTGATTCATCAGAAGCAACAGAGACTAGCGAGTCTTCAGACATAGAATCATCGACTAAGACGACCCGTGAGGCACAAAGCAGCCAATCAACGAATAAGTCTGACGAAAACATAGAAAATGATGCGCCGAAAGAAAAACCTCAGCAAAAAAAAACGGAAAAGAACCAGCCATCCAACAAAATCTGGAATTTTATTCGCCATCCGCAAACATCTCTTATGTTGGACGATGACTTTTTCAATAACTCACCTCTGACTATGCCTGAGCCAGTTTCCGGTGGTGAGGCGAATAATGACAACGAGTTTAGTCAAGTAGCCCTAAGCGCCTACTTGTTGTCAGGCGTGGCACTTTATGGAGAATCAGTGCCAGCCGGCGAGAAAAAGCTGAGTGATTACTTTGCTTGAACAATTTTTGGCAAAAGAGGAATGGCGGAAGTTTCAAATTATTGGGTTATTAGAACGAAGTCCATTTTTTTCTGTCAGTAAACAAGAAATGATGGATCATTTAGAGGTTTCCAGTTACGTGCTAAAAGGGGTTGTTGAAGCTCTAATTTATGATTTGAAAAGATATCAGTTGGATCAGGCGATTCTGATTATCGATGAGGATCCATTAATTCATTTAAAAATTAGTGGGGAAGCTAGCTCGGGGTCTTTACTAGAAAATTATGTAAAGGATTCACTGAACTTTCATTTGTTATGCAGTGCCTATCTTCAAAAATATAACTCGGTCAATGACTTTTCGGTTAAGGAACTAATCAGCTATCCAATAGCTTACAAAGAATACAAGCGCTTGAACCGTTTCCTAAAAGAAAACGGGCTTCAAATCACTCGCAAGTTTCAGCTGGTCGGTGAGAATGAACAAAACTTGCGATTGTTTATAACAGAATTATTCAGCCGCATTTTTAAGGATGAGTTGTCCTTATACAATGATATAGATACCTATTTGGTCAATCAGCAAATTGCTGTTGTACCGCTGGAATCCTTTACTAGGTATCAACGGAATGATTTAATTCATTACAATTATGTAACCGATATTCGTATACGACAAGAACATTATTTAGATGAAACTAGTCTGCCCTTGTTAAATGAGGAAATACAAGATCAGTTGTGCTTTCCCTATTTCTTTTTACGATTGCCAGCTTCTTTTGCGGCAGTAGAGAAACAAGCTCTTGTCAATTATTATTTAACTCGCTCGGCTAGTCTAATTGACCAAGTGAGTGTTTGGGATGAAACGGCGAAAGACTATAGCCAGCAATTAATTGCGGCTTTAATTCAGGATTTTCCAGCTGTGGCAACTGATCATGAGAAGATAGCCGACTTTAACCTGCATTTGGATTTCTTGCATTTGCAGCTTAAAGAATTGAGTTTGGGGTATGAATCTTTACAATCAGCGATCGACATCAGCTATTTTCAACAAAACTATCCAGAAATTTTAGCGTTTTGCCGACAGTACTTGAAATCGGTGGAAAGCTCAGATTTATATGACAAAAAGAAATTTGTGTTCTTTAATTATCTATTGTTGATTGTGACAATTTTCCCTAAAGAGGCGCTTTTGCATACAGTGAAGATTTATACTGATTTTTATTACGGAGAACTGTACAACCAATTTATTGAGGGAAATTTGATTTTCTTTCAATCTGCGGGAGCAGTTACTACGAATCGTATGGAAGAAGCCGATATTTTGCTGACAGACAATCGAGCATTAGGAGAATCTAGTGCATGTGATTACGTGGTTTGGCTATCTCCGCCACGACCATTGGACTGGGCAAATTTGGGACAAAAAATTGTCCAGCAGCGTTCAAAAAAATATTTATCTGCAGATGAAAAGAGGGATTAGCCAAATGGCTAATCCCTTTCTTGTGATTCGCTGGAACTACTGGAGCTGCCAGAAGGAGTTGAACTGCTGGAAGGTCGGGTAGTATCCCGAATATTCAATTCTTTTTTCAGATCTTCAATTTGCTTATCTAATTCTTTGCCTTGCTCTTCAGTTGTTGTAATATCACCTTCAACACGATCAACATCCGAGGTTAATGCAGCTTTTTCCTGAGCGTACTGAGCTTCTTTACTGCGATAAACGCTAGTGTACTGGCTGGATAATGTTCCACCAGCGGGTTCTACATTTTGGATCAAGGCCCAAACCTGTTGCGCATACTGGTCAAAGGTTTTCCAGTTGTCTTGCGTGTCAGTTACAATCAATTCAAATTGACTCAACGTTTGAATACGATCGGCTAATAGCTGTGTACTGAAGCTGGAGGCTTCAGATACCATAGGACTGTTCAGTTTTTCTGCAATCAGTTCATTGGCCTTTGTTTTAGCAAGTGCATCAATGTTTTGAGTTGTAGCCTGCAAAGCATTTTGACGAGTAGCTAGCACTTGTTTTGCCTGACTGGAACGGGTAACCAATTGTCCATTTTGGTTAGTAACTGAAGCAGGCATTTGGAAGTCGACATCTTCTTTACCGTTGTTTAACAAATCCATCGCTTCTTGGAAAATCTGCCGAGTCGCTTTACCAACTGAGGCGTTATCCTGAGGCTGCGGTGTATCGTCACCGGCCCAAACAGCAACAGTGTAATGCGGCGTTGCCCCAACTGTCCATAAATCTTTCGCTTCATCTGTTGTACCGGTTTTAATTGCCCAGTATTGATTATGAGCTAGATTCGTATCGGTAGCTGTACCATTTTCTTCCTGATGGACCGCCTTCATGGTATCGATCGTTAGATAAGCGGCATCTTCGCTGTATACTTTTCTTTGTGGTGCATCATTTAAGTTGAAGACTTCTTGGTCATTATCTTTACGCTTAATACTTTGAATATTAGTGGGCATTCGGTAATTCCCTTGATTCACCAGTGTTGAAATACCACTAGCCATTTCTTGGGTAGTTGCACCATAGGTCATACCACCGACTGCAATAATTGGATTGTCATCAGCGACATCCAGTCCAGTAAATTGCATTTGTGCTAATGGTTGATAGACTGGTTCCTGCAGCTCAGTTTGGTTATCCATGGCTAACTTGTAGGCCACCACGTTGGAAGACATAGCCAAGGCATTACGCAAGGTTAGATTTCCTCGCGAACCCATATAAATATTATTCGGATAATTATTGTTTGGACGATCATCTGATACAGTACTAGTTTCTAAAAGTCCTCGTTCGTAAGCTGGAGCAAAAGAAACCAACGGCTTAATCGCTGAACCAGGCTGACGATAAGAAAGGAAAGCCCGATTGTAAGTATTTCCTTCTTCACCGCGGCCACCAATACTTGCTACGACACTACCGGTACTGTTATCAATCACCGTCATGGCCGCTTGTTTCACATAAATATTTTTTTCAGGATCCATATCCGGCCAGCTTTGCATCACTCCTGTTAGGATGTCCTGCAGCTGTTGGTGAATGGTTGGATCAATTTTGGTTTGAATTTCATAACCACCAGATAAAATTCGTTGATACACTTTATTGTAGGCATCAAGGTATTCTTGGTTGTAGCGGTCTTCTTCTTCTTTGCTGTCAAATTGATATTGAAAGCGGAAATCTTGCTGCTCCATCAAAATTTTCGTTGCTGAATCGACTGCTAAGGCAACTTCATTATCACCTAGATCATTGTTCAAGGCATCAGAATGAATGCTGGCAGTAAAATCATCTTTTATCGCCTTATTATAGTCATCATTAGTAATATATCCTTGACTCAACATCTCACCGAGAATAGTCTTGCCTCGTTTTATCGCATTGTCCTTATTGCTTACTGGATCATGCAACCCCGGATTGTTAGTAATCCCGACTAAAACGGCTTTTTCTAGTAAACTTGTGTCGTTAATGGACTTGTTAAAGTAGACACGAGAAGCAGCGTTAATCCCATAAGCACCGTGACCGAAATAAACATTATTCAAGTAGTACTCAAGAATCTGCTCCTTAGAAAACTTCTGCTCCAAAGATTGAGCCATAACCATTTCTTCCACTTTACGAGAAATCGATACTTCCGGTGTCAAATAAATATTTTTAACCAGCTGCTGAGTAATAGTAGAAGCTCCCCGGACGCCGCGGCCTAATGCAGCATTCAAGGCGACCGTCAGTAATCCTTGAGTATCAACCCCGTGATGTTCATAGAAACGTTTATCCTCAATAGAAATTAAGGCTTCCGAAACTAACGGGTCCATGTCTTTGTAACTAAGGTAATCCCGTTCTTGGGTTTTGAGCTCTTTAATTACGCCCCCATTTACATCTAAAATAGTAGTTGGTCGAAATTGCTTAAAGTCACTTTCTTGAATAGCTTTCGCTTGTTGCTGCCCAGCATCTACTGCAGCTGTAATTACTTGGCCATATTGCCTTAAGAAGAAAATACTTCCAGCAACAACGGCAATTACCATTAAAGTTAAAGCTGCAATCGACACCTTAGTTACTCTCGAAAGTCCGCCTGAAGGTCTATTGGACTTAAAATTTTTGTTTCGTTTAGTTGACTCTTTTTTTGGTTTCTGACGCTTTTTTTCACCTGACAGAAGTGGCAATACCAACTTCTGTTTTTTTTCATTTTTGCGTCGATCTTTTCTTCGTTCTGCCATGTAGCTCCCTCAAGAAATCATTTTCTTCTAGTTTAATAGATAACAGCAGGAATGACCATGGGAATTGTCACTTTACTATCAAAAATTTAGAAAAATTAAGTAAAATTCCACAATAATCTGCTGAGGGGGCTTGACGAAAAGGGCAAATGTCGCCACAATGGGAAAGGAAAACAAAACGAGGTGAAAAATGAAGACCACAAAAAAATGGTTAATCTTTTGGGGCATTCTAGCCGGTTTATTTGTCGCAACCTTTGCTATTATATTAACGGGGAATTTTCCTCAGTTTACTATTCCCTTTAGTGTGTTCGCCAGTGACGAAAAGGAGCAGCAGCAGGCTGAACTGCCTAAGCTTCCAGCATTGGCCTTAAAGGATGTCAATGATCAAGAGCTGTTAAATGCACAAATGGATAAGATTAATGCCTTAAACGAAGGACTGCAGCAGCCAGACAGTTTAGCTAGTTCGCAGGATTTAGAACACATCTTTTTGACTGTTTTCGGCAATGTAGCTGATACAAAGGTAGTTTATGAGCTTTATCGTAAAGTATATCCTATGATTAGCTCAGAAGAAGCGGCGTTTGTTCAAGTTGAATTAATTGGTTTTGGTCAGACTTTGCAGGACGAAGATACCGTGACTAATCAACGCCAGCAATGGACCTTTACCACAGCCGATGGGACGCGAAAAGATTATCTAGCCGATATCACGTTTAATACTGAAGAATTATTGAGTATGTCGGTAAGTGATAGTACAGATACTACTGCTTTACTGATTACGTCAGATGATACTTATCTTGATCGTTCTGCGGATTTCGAGACTACTTGGTCAGATGTAATTGCTAGTGGATCAGATGAGCGGTTGTATCAACAAATGCGTAAGTCAGATTTGAGCCCGGATCAAACAGAATTCGCTGCGTTGGAAAAAGAAGTACCTATTAAAGATAAAACAGGCTTCTTTGATCTTTATGTAGCAACTAGGGGAGACTTGCGGCAAGCCTACTTAAATAGTTTCCAACATTCTAATAGTCCAACTGATGGAATTACAGACTACTATTTCCAAGTACCAACTTCTCAAAAGGCTGCTGATACTTACAAAGTTGAGTATGATCGTTTGCAGCAAAAAATCAATTCAGTAACTAAACAATAAGTACAAAAGCTGAGCAAGGAAAAAAACTTGCTCAGTTTTTTTATTTAGGATAAACAAGCAGACGTTTAAAAGACTTTTTGAAATGTGTAAAACAGGATTATCGTAATCAATTGGTTAACGAATTGATTTCTTTACTGATCTATTTGTCAGCGAAGACACAAAAATAGACACTGCCAAACATAGACTTTCCTTGACTAACTCAGAGCGTTAAAGTAAATTATTTTTGTATCAGAGGCGAATAGGGATATTCGATACTTGAAAAGACTTACTAGCTAAGAAGGGAGCAATTTTTTGATTTCATTTTTAGTAATCCTCATGTTGCTTTATTTTATAAAAGAGCAATTCTCTTACGGATCCGTTAACAAGGTAACCTATTATTTTTTACCACTATTTTCTTTATTGCAGGTAGCGTTTCACTTTCATTATTCGCGAAATAATTTAGTTGTTTTACTCTTCTGTTTTTTGACGGGTTCCCTAGTAGGGTATTATCAAGCAAAACATGCAAAGATAAGGCAACATTTAATCCCAGTGTATGTTTACTTTGAAGAAAATGGTCAAAAAAAGAATATCTATAAAAATCAGGTGGCAGTAAGAGGTGGTACACACTACTTGATCGGTTGGTGTCTCATCTTTATTATTCAATTAGCTATCCAACTAATTTTGACAGCAACTAAAGTGCAATTGGGTTCTACTCTTTATGAAGAATTACTTGAAGACTTATTTTCTATTTATAGACTGCAAGACTTTGAGAAAGGGGCACAAAATTGGTTTACGTGGTCTCTATATGGATTTTCCAGTTTGTCGTATCTTTTATACTTGTGCAAAAGAAATGTAGCTGTTAAAGAAATCCTTTTTCATACAAATAAAGAGATAATAGAGTAGTTATGCTCTCTGTATTTGAAAGATTTTCTGTTTTCAAAAACCTTCGAGAGATAACATACAACTTTAGAATGTTTGGAGCTATTTAATGAAAATAATCCCTGTATTGATATTGAAGAGCAGGACGAGAAACCGTTCCTAGCTGCTGAAAACTGTGGAATTAACTTAAAATGTACACTTTCCCAGAGTATTATTTAGTAGCCAATGAACTTGACAGGTATTTTATCGGTGACCGAACGAAAGGATTGGTTTACCAAGGAAATCAGTTAACCATCTGTCCACAAAAAAACTAACTCTGCTGTACAGCAAAAAAATTGGTTGCCTACACCAAAAGGGGATTATCAACCACTTCTCCGTATTTATTTACCAAAAGACACCTTTTTTGCTGAAAACTGTGTGTTGCTAAAAATCGAGATGATCAATTGAGATGTGTCCGAAAAATCAATAGAGATTGGCATGCTCAAGTCAAAACGACTGAAGCACTGTGGCATGCTCGACTTACTAGAAGAACGATAGGCTTCTTAGAAAAAAACAAGCGACACTCGATTTTCATCGGCTGGTACGACAGCTGATTAATAATGCTTTCTCAGGTTCATCGAGTGGCACCTGATTTTGAGACCATAAGTATCGAAACCACATCACTTTTAAGCTAACGTTTAACTCAGATAGATTTGGATTATGTAAACGTAACAGATTGCTTGTTTAATCAAGTTTGTAACAGAGAAAGATTTTTAAAAGTTCTTTTTAATCAGGTGATTTTTTTGACGAATCAAAAATCCTTAAAAAATCCATACCAATCAAAAAAGCTATGTGATACTATAAAAGGGAGAAAATGAAAAAAAGAGGATTGACTATGAAAAAGGGATTAGCAGTTTGCTTATTGTCCATTTTATTACTACTCACTGGTTGTCGAGTAGAAGATGCGGCACCAGCACCAAAAAACACTACTTCTTCAGTAGAAGTAACCATACCTACCAGTGGAGAAAATGAACGTCAATATCTTGCGGAGCTCATGCAAGAATACAGTAATGCAGCTATTGAACGACATGATTACGAATCTTATGATCAGCTGTTCAAAGAAGATCTAGAAGCTAGAGATACAAAACAATTTAAAAAGGGCACAAATCTACAGTTGATCGGTTCTCATGTAGATGATGTAGAGAGTAAAAAATGGCATGGCTATTTTATCCCAAGTGAATAAATTGATGCATGATTGAACGAGAGTTTGATCATGTTTTTTTGCGATTAAACAAGGATGTAAAAGCATTTTTACGTCATTTCAAACGGTCTTTGATTTAAACTAAAGACAAAAGAAGAGAAAATGAGGATAAGCAGATGGAAGTTGGAGAAAAGCTAAGAGAAAGAAGAAATATTCTGCATATGACACAGGACGAGGTTGCCGAAGCATTGGGCGTGACCCGGCAAACGATTTCTAATTGGGAAAATGGTCGCAGCTATCCAGACATTGAAAGAATCATTCGTTTGTCAGATATCTACCAGCTGTCTTTGGACGAATTACTGAAGGGAGACAATAAAATGGTGCATCAATTACAAAAGAATACGCAACAAAACCGCTTTGTCAAAACGTTCATTTTATTATTAATAGTAAACGTACTATTAATGGTCGGTTTGATGTTAGCAAGTCCACTAAACAAAATTATTTGGATCTTGCTTTTTCTCTTGTTAATGGCAAATACCTTTAGCATCTTCTACTTAATTATCAAGAAAATCTAAGGAGGCTTTATCATGGACACTAGCGATATTTTGGTTCTGTTTTGCTGCGGCATGATTCTAATAGGGAGTATGTTCCTTTGTTACTATCTTTATTCGTTGGTTCTAATCGATGCGAAAGCACGTGGATTGGAAAGACCCAAATTTTGGGCACTGGTTAGCTTGGGCGGGCAATCGGGGGGTGGACTGCTGCTGTACTTGTTTAAGCGAAGGAACTATGACGTTCATTTGACACCACAGGAGCAAGCTGCTATGGATCAATTGAAACGAAAGATTTTGGCAATTTTTGTGATGATGTTTCTCGCGGTTATCTTTTTCATCTTTGCCATGATGCCAAAAATGGTTTAAAGCAAGAAGCCATCCGCTCGATGTTTTGGACTGATGGCTTCCTTTTTAGGCAAATAATAAACTAATCGCGGCTAACACTCCACCGACAATTCCGAAGCCGATAACCAAAGCGACTTTGATCCAGAAATCCTTGCGGGCATTTTTATTCACATCTTTTTCACTTAACGTTTTACCATCATAAAATGCGACAATTTGTGAGTAGGTTTTTAGCTGAAGATCTTTTTTTAGTTTCTCAACCTTGAAGGCTGCATACATCATAAACACTGCAAAAAGCGCAGGGATTACCAGTCCGGGTTTTCCTAAATAGCGAATACCAGGACCGATTGATAGGATTGTTCCTAGCATGCCGATAATCATTAAAGCAGTCCATTTGTTCCATTGCTGTTTATCCAATTCTTTTCGCATCATTTCCACGTCTCCTTTGACTAATTCATCCAAAGTTACGGCAAAAAGAACACTCATTAGCAGTAAATTATGGATATCAGGATAGCTGCGTTCATTTTCCCAATTAGAGATGGTTTGCCGGGAGACATATAATTTCTCCGCCAGCACTTCTTGAGAAAACTGTTCGCGTTCCCGATATTTTTTGATTTGCTTACTAAGATTCATTTTTTTCGCTCCTTTGTATTCTTAGCTTAAAAGATCGAGAAAATTTCCGCGATCAAAGGTCTTTATAATTGTCCCATTTTAATTGTCAAAGGTTTTTGACAGTTTGATTTGACGGGGTTTCTCTCTAGTTTAGCGTTTTATCAAACCAAACGTCAATTGTCTCTTCCAAACAAGCAATAGAAAGGACCATTTAGGAAAAAAGGTATTTATCTTTTGGCTGTTGGGTAGAATAGTCAGGGAGGAGGGAACTGTGATGAGTGACAAAAAAACTTACATTATATCCAAAGGAATCGGAGCTCTCTTCTTTTGTTTGTTTTTTTCTAATATGCTTGCTCCTGAGTTTGTGAGTCGGTACCTACCAGTAGTCATCCTCTTTTTCATTTTCTTAGTTGGAGGATTCATGTATTATCGATATCTGCAAAGAAACCTCAAAAGGGAATTGGCTTTGGAGGAAAAAAAATTTCAACTGCGGCAAGAAAAGCTGCAAAATGATCTTACCGAAACGATAAAGGAATTGGCCATTATACAATCAGAAATCCTTGATCATCGTCAAAAAGTCGATGACAGAGCAAAAAAGGACCATGATATACGATAAAATAGATTGTAATTTGATTAGATATAGAATAGAATCGGGTTAAAAAGGGAACGGAGATTCAATATATGTTCATGTCTTTTAGTCGAGTGATGGAGTTTTTTCTTTTAAATAGTCTCACCCTTTTCTTTCTTAAGTGGTTTACGATCGAATTATTTACTTTTTTTACTGGTAGAAAGCTTACTCGTAAACAAACGATGCTTTGTCTCTTTCTCTATATTTGTCTGATCGTTTTTCCAATCTCCTTCTTTACGGAGATTGGAGCGGATGGTTGGATGACGGAGCGTTCCTCTACTATTACTACCGTGATTATGCTAATAGGTGAGATTGTTTTCTATTTATTTCTGAATCGTGGGATAACGCTGCGAGGAATTTCTGCGTATTTTGTCGTAGAAACAGTTTTTGGCGTGTTTGATGGGTTTAGCATCCTATTTGTTGGTCGAATCATCGAACAGTTGGGACTAACTTTCCCGTGGGCTGGTTTTCTAAATGATGATATCGTCATGCCGATCCTTTATCTTCTATTCATCAAGCTTATTCATTCGGTTAACGTCTCTCCTTTTATAGATTCGCTATTCGAAACTCGAAAAAGAGCTATCCTCTCGACTGTCAGCTTCTTGTTTCTCGTTTATTTAGATTCAATCATTGAATTATTAGCTCCTGAGTTCACGAAAGAATATCCTTTCGCCCATAATCTTTTCATCTTTATTTTAGTTTGTTTCTTGTTGATTTTTTGTGCCTTTTACAAAAATGCTCAGCTGCGGATTGCCGAGCAGGAGGCGACTCTTTTGCAGCAGGAAGGTTATGTGAAAAGCTTGGAATCGATTCAGCGGGACATGCGAACCCTGCAGCATGACTACAAAAATATTTTGTCGGGGTTGTATTTGCAATCAGAAGAGGGGAAAACTGAAGAAATCAAAGCATATTTGAGCCAAACGTTAGGACAGCTAGATGAGAATGTTGCCAAGAAGATCAAGGAGACCACTCATTTAAGCAATATTCAAGTATCTGCTGTCAAAAGTATGGTGCTGACCAAGTTGGCAGCTATGGAGCAGCAAGGAATTCAATGCAATTTGGAAGTAAGTGAACCGATCAAGAACATCAATATGGATTTGAATGATTTTGTTCGATGTTTGGGTATCTTGCTGGATAATGCGATAGAAGAGGTCCAGCAGCTTCAAGTACAAACGGCTAAGCTGGATGTGGTTTTAAGCAATGAAGCCGAAGATCTAACAGTGATTATCAAAAATCCAACGCGGAAAAAACCCGAGATACACCAGATTTGGCAGGAAGGTTTTTCCACAAAGGGAAATAATCGCGGGTTAGGTTTGTTCAGTTATCAACGAATTTTATCCAAATATCAGCATGTATACAAACAAACCGTTGCGAAAGACAATGAGTTTGTTCAAATTTTGACGATCAAAAATTAGGAGATTCTATGCTAACTATCTATATTTGTGAAGACAACGTAGCTTTTCAGCAGGAAATTCAAAAAACAATCGAAAGCTATGTAATGATCCAAGCCTATGATATGAAGGTCGCTTTAGCGACGATCAAACCGCAGAAGGTCTTAGATGCACTAGCGAACGAGAAGACTCGAAATGCTTATTTTCTAGATGTGGATCTAAAAGATGAGCAAATGAATGGATTTGATCTAGGTAAAGCCATCCGTAAAGTTGATCCTCGCGGTTTTATCATTTTTATTACCGATCACAGTGAACTATTGGCCGAGACTTTCAAATACCGTTTAGAAGCCATGGACTTCATTATCAAAGGAGACCTTGCCAATATTCAAAAACGGGTGCAAGAATGTTTAGATAGTGTGCAGGAACGGTTATTTTTGGAGCAAAAGGAAACGCGACGATACTTTCCGATTAAAATGAGTAATGAAGTTTTCTATGTAGCAATTGACGAGATTTACTTCATTGAAACCTCGCCTCACAACCACAAGGTTCTTTTGTATGCCAAGAATCAGCAGTTGGACTTCTTTGGAAATTTGCAGGATTTGGAAGAGGAGCTGGGGGAAGGATTTTTGCGCGTTCACCGTTCTTATTTAGTGAACACGAAGCAGATCAAACAAGTAGACTATAAAACGAACACAATTTTCTTCGAGGATGAGCTAAGCTGTTTCTTCACTCGTAGGAAAAAGAAAATGTTGCAGGAATTGTTAAAGCAGTAAGCTAAAGGATAAGAGAATCTTTTGGCTTTTTCCAGGTGTATAAGTATATAAAATTCTCACCAAGGCTATCATTGTTTTAGTAATACTCACGTTTTATGGGATGATAGACTAGCCTAAATTGCAATAAGTGAAACTTGAGTAGCTGAAAGTATTGAAAAAAACAGTAAACAAGTCAGTCTGCCTAAATTAGCTAAAGCAAAAGGCTAGTCAATAATTCTTCAATTTTAAATAACTATCCACTCACTTTGTTACACATACCCAGCGTAAGATTTCTCCAGGCAGTTGTGACTCGTGCTTACTGATTGAATTATTTCAGATCATTATACTGCGTAATCCTCAATCATAGTCTTTTTAAAACAGCGAGCAACTTAGTGTTTGTCTAGAAAATACGTGAATTTCAATACATCAGAACGTTCATAAAAATTTGACATGCTTGTTTTTTTAAGATGAAGGGATTGAATTAACGACTAAAAATGTTTATATTTATAAAAAGCAATGAGACTATATTTGCAAATGGAGGAGCCAAATGAAAATTAAACAGTCTTATAACAATAATATTGTTTTGGCTATAAATGAAAATGGGGATGAAGCTATAGTTGTTGGTACAGGTATAGGTTTTTCAAAAAAATTTGGAGATATAGTTGATGAAACAAAAATTAAAAAGATTTATTATTCTCGAGAGGATTCTATAAAAAAATTTGATGCTGAGGTTTTGGAGTTAGCAAATTTAGATGTATTAGTTTTTGTAGAAAGGGCTCTTGAAGAAATTGAGGAACAGTTAAAAATCACAGTGTATTCATCATTGTTTGTTTCTTTAGTTGAACATCTCAATAATTTATTACAGGAAGGTAGCTATTTAGAGGAAGAGCATCCATTAAGATGGATTGTAAAAAGAGTCTATCCAGAAACCTACGAAATTTCGAAACAAATTTACAAAGATTACTGTCAGCAATTTAAAATTGAAATTCCATCGAGCGAAGTTGTAGCTATTTCATTGCACATAATTAATGGTATCCAAAAAAACACAATGCCTGATACTTTAGAAAATACTCAAACTATCAATGAGATCCTTCGGGTATTAGAGTTTTCAGGGAATTTTAATATGAATAAAAAGGATATTGACTATTCAAGATTCGTCACACATTTAGAATTCCTATTGAATCGTTTGAGATCAAATAACAAGTTTAGCGGTGAAGGGTATGATACGATTAATCTAGAAATTTATCAAAGTATCTTTACAAGCTTAGAAAATGATGATAGGATAATGAATATATTAGAGAAGATACTAATGATCCTTCGAAAAAAATATGGCGAGTTGAGTGAAGCAGAAAAGCTGTTTTTGCTTATACATCTTTTCAAATTGTCATCATAATAGGGAGTTACTTTAAGTAGGCTACACCTAAACAAACTACATTCTGTAGTTTTGTTTAGGTGTTTTTTTTATAATTTTTTGCCCATACTAAAATGAAAGTGAGGATAATTACATGGATGAAAGGGAAAACATGCAAAAGCTAATTGGATTTGTGGGAGGGGAGGAAAACATCGAGTCTTTTTATCATTGCATTACACGATTAAGGTTCGTTATCTGTCATAAGGATCAGGTGAAGATTGAACAGATTAAATCACTAAAACCTGTTAAAGCAGTCAAATTTCAAAATAATGAGTTACAGGTAGTGATTGGCTCAGACGTAAGCAAATATTATCAAATACTACTTACGCTAATTGAAAAAAAGAAAGAGAGTGAGAAAAAGAAAGTAAAAGCAAATTGGACAGTAAAAAGTGTAATAAATAATTTGATGGATGTGTTATCGGGGGTATTTGTTCCTATCTTGCCAGCAATTACTGGTGCAGGTATGGTAAAAAGTTTGTTGGCCTTTTTAGGTGCTTTTAATTTAATAAATGTAACTGGAGATGTTTACCAAGTATTGAACTTGGTTGCAGATAGTGCATTCTATTTTCTACCCTTTATGTTAGCTGTTACCAGTGCCAGAAAGTTTGGAGTTAATGAATTCTTAGGATTGATGGTTGCAGGAAGTATCATGTATCCGCTTATTTTGAATGGTGCGATTGAAGGGGCCAAAGATCTAATTTTTTTAGGTGCTAGAATCCCTTTAGTAAATTACTCATCATCAGTAATCCCTGTTGTATTAGGCGTTTATCTTCTCAGCACTGTCTATAATTTTTTCGACAAGTTCATTCCAAGATCATACAGTTTATTGGTAACATCAACAGTATCAATTTTGATAGTAATTCCTTTGGTTTTGGCGTTTATTGCACCCTTAGGATATTATGCTGGGAATGGACTTGCGAATTTTATTCACTGGATTTTTGCAGTTTCTGGTCCTTTAGCAGGCTTGATTATCGGGGCAACGGTTCCTTTAATAGTTATGACTGGGATGCATTATGCAGTGAATCCCATCGTCTTACAAAATTTGACCAAGATGAACTATGATATTATTGCTCCGCTATTTTTTATTTCAAACATTTCTCAGGCTGGTGTCGCTTTAGGTGTAGGTGTAAAAACTAAAGACAGTGAACAAAAAAGTTTAGCTTATTCAACTGGAGTTTCCGCTGTGTTTGGTATCACTGAACCGGCTATGTACGGTGTAAATTTATACGAAAAGAAACCCTTTTATATTGCTTTAATTTCCAGCGGGATTGGAGGATTCATTGCATCTTTTCTAGGTGTTAAGGTATTTTCTTTTGTAATGCCAGGGCTTACGGGATTGCCAGCATATATTGATCATACGGCAAACTTTTATTTTATTGTACTAGCATTACTAATAACTTTCCTTTGTAGTTTTGTAGGAACAATTCTATTTTGGAAAAGCGAGGTACAGAATTTAAAAGGAACAAGCAAGAAGGAATTGGTTAAGTCAGAATTGGGAACAGAAGATAAAGTACTCAATTTAAATATTATTGCACCAATTAGTGGTAGATATATTGACTTATCAGAAGTACCTGACCCTATTTTCAGTGAAAAAGTAATGGGAGATGGATTTGCGATAGAACCTATAGGTGATACTGTTTATGCTCCGATTTCAGGTGTTGTGACTGTTATTTCAGAAACAAGCCATGCAATTGGAATTCGAGGAGAGGATGGTATGGAAATACTGATACATCTTGGAATAGACACAGTAAAACTTAATGGACAAGGGTTTGATTCTTTTATTAAGCAAGGAGAGCTAGTGGAGCAGGGTCAGAAAATTGCCGAAGTTAATTGGAGCTTCATAGAAAAAAAGCATTTTTCAAAAATTACTCCCGTTATCTTTACTAATATTCCCAAAATCCCTGAAAAAATCTTAAACAAGATAATTGGTTCTGAGATTAGAGAAAAAACATCAATACTAAATTGATAGATAGGAGAGAGAACATGAATAGAAACGATTATAAGATAGAGGATACTTTTTTATGGGGAGGGGCAACAGCCGCTAATCAAGTCGAAGGAGCTTACAATATTGATGGTAAAGGGTTGTCTACTTTTGATATTATTCCCTTTTTCACAAAAGAAGAATTAAAAGATAGGACGGGATTGCCTTCAGAGATTTCTGAAGATGAAATGCTTGCAGTGTTAAATAATAAAACTAGCCATACCAACTTCCCAAAGCGTCGTGGAACAAATTTTTATAGCTATTTTAAAGAAGATATTGCATTATTCGCAGAAATGGGTTACAAGGTTTATCGATTTTCAATTGCTTGGACTCGTTTGTTTCCTACTGGATTTGAAAAGCTTCCAGACAAAAAAGGAATAAATTTTTACCGTAGTGTGATTGCTGAATGTAAGAGATATGGAATTGAGCCACTAATAACGATGTCTCATTATGAGATGCCTTGGGTAATTTCGGATCAACTAAATGGATGGGAATCAAAAGAAACGATTGAATTGTTCTTGAAGTACACAAAAGTATTACTCGATGAATTTTCTGCGGATGTAAAGTATTGGATTCCGTTTAATGAAATGAATATGACGTTGATTAGCCCTTATCATGGAGGAGGAATAATACCTGAACGAATCCGAAGTAACAATATCCAAAGCGCCTCATTTCAAGCGGTACACAACCAATTTGTTGCCGCTGCGAAAACAATCAATTATGGACGCAGTATTGCGAATGATTTACAATTCGGTTGTATGATTGCTCGTTTGGAGACCTATGCTGAAACATGTAAGCCAGAGGATCAGTTGGCTGCATTAAAAGAAGAACAAATGAATGTCTTCTATTATGAAGTAGCTGCAACAGGTGAATATCCAAGGTACTTAGATCGCTATCTTATTGAAAACACTATTGAATTTGAAAAAAACGAGGCAGAGGTAAAGCTTTTGAAGAATAACATATATGATTTTTTAGCTTTTAGTTATTACAACACGTACGTTGTAAGTGAAAAAAAGAACGAGAAAACAGTGGATGGGAAAGGCAATGGAAACCTTATTGATAGTCAGGAAAATCCCTATGTTAAAATTTCAGATTGGGGCTGGCCGATTGATTCAATAGGATTTAGGATTACTCTAAATCGATTATACGATAAATTTCGATTGCCTCTGTTTGTTGCTGAAAATGGGTTGGGTGCGCATGATACTTTTGAAAATGGGAAAATTCATGATGAATACCGAATTGATTATTTGAGTGATCATATTGAAGCGTTGACTGAAGCAGTCAAAGATGGTGTAAAAGTACTCGGTTACACCGCTTGGACAGCGATTGACTTAGTCAGTTGCGGCACAAACGAAATGAGTAAACGTTATGGTTTCATTTATGTGGATGTGGATGATTATGGTAAAGGAACTTATGAACGATATCGTAAGGATTCTTTCTATTGGTATAAAGAAGTCATAGCTAGCAATGGTGAAAGCATCAAATAGATATAGACAAGACCTTAATAAATACCGTTTTAAGTGAATTAAAGCTTATTTGAAACGGTATTTTTTAGAATTTGGAATGGTTTAATCAATAAAAAAAAAGCGTAACGAATTTTCCGTTACGCTTTATTTAACGTGTTTTGATTGGAGTAGCAAGCTTTCTTCAAGCAACGTTGTACATAAATAAACTGCGCTGCTAATAGTAGGAACAGCAAACCGGCAATCATGATTGCTCCAGTTTCTTCGCTGATCCGATTGGAGGCAAGAATAGGAACCGCAATGACAAACTGAATTATCCCAGCCAGCCAGCTAAATTTTTTTGCACGAGTTTGAGCTAATTTCCAACGTTTCCAGCTGCTTACAGCTAACGTTGAACGGAATCCTAGCACTGAATGACACCGATAACGATTATTTGACTTGGCGATGTCAAAGCTAAATGGGAAAATAACCCACCAGAAAACGCTGGTTACAAACAGTAGAATCCAGTCCATCATACGCTTTTGCCTCTTTTCTTCCTTTGAAATTACAGCAAATATTAGCACATTCTAACCTACATTTAAAGGATATTATGATGAGAGTTTTATCATTCAACTCTTACATAACTAGGCACTGCTATATTAGTAAAAATTGGTTAGCTTACTAGTTATTACGAGGGCTTATTCTCCCAAAAAATATATCAATTTTCGTAGTTTTTTCTGTTCAGACTCGGGTTTTTTATAATAATCAGATAGAAAGAAGTAGATTACGGCAACAGCAATCAAGCTCACAGTCAAGTTGGGAGCTAGGGCAGGAGCTTCTGTGATAAGCCCCAAAAAATGGCAAAGAATTTTTAAGATATCAAATCCTAACCCCACAAGGGCAAAAAAGATAAGTAGTTTTGCGGTTCCCACAATAGATTTATCGTGAACCCATTTCTCTTCCTTGGATCCAGTTGTTTCTACTTTCTGGTTCCAATAAACTAAGGCGATTAGGATGGTCAAATTGACAATAGTAGAGATAAAAGCGTTCATTTTTGTTTCCTCCTTAAATATAGTTTCTGATTAAAGTTTAGCCTCCTTAAGTCAAAAAAGGAGCAAGATTTCCTAAATGGTTCATTTTTTTACCTAATTGACAAAAAAAGTTTCCCTCGTTTAAATGATTTTTGAAGGTCATTGGTTCATTAGTAGAGAGTAGGGAAGGAGGAAAGGTTTTCGAACCAGAAAAAAGAAGGATTTTGGCAGCGGGTTTGTTACTATATAATGAGGAATTAAAGGAGAGGGGTGATACTTATCAAGGATTATTTGTTGGTTCTTAAGATTAAAAAGGGCGATCCAGAGGCGTGGGAGTTTTTGGTAGAGCGTTATTATCAGACAATTTATTCCTATTGCTTTAGAAGATGTTTCGGACAGATTAAACTGGCAGAGGATTTAACACAGGATATTTTCCTTAAGCTGATAAAAAACATCGATAGGTATCAGTTCACTGGGAAATTTTTCAATTACCTATTTACGATCGCAGTGAATACCTGCAATAACTATTATAGTAAGAAAAAATTCAACACGACAGAATTAGCAGACTACCTTCCAGATCAGCGGCAAAAAAGCTCCTTTCAGCTGGTTAGTGAGGAAGAAAAAACCGATGAAATCCAGCAAGCCTTAAACCAGCTGCCGGATATTCAAAGAGAAGCGATTATTTTGAAATTTTATTATGACTTAAAGGTAAAGGAAATTGCCAAGATGACAGAAATCAGTGTTCCTACTGCTCAATCTAGGATTAACCAAGGGATTAAAAAGTTAAGCAAGCTGCTAGATAAGGAGGCTTTTTACTTTGAATGAAGAAAAACTAAAGAGAATTGTACTTCAGCAAAAAATTGCGACTGACGATGAAGCCAAACAACAAGTAATTACTGAAGGCAAACAACTGATGGAGCAGCAACAGTATACTCGTCAGTCATTTTTCAGTTTGTTGGAAATTACCTTGCGCTTTATTCCGGCAACAATCTGGATCAGGCAAATTGCACTATTCATAGGAATTGTAAGCTTTTTAGTTGTTATCCAACATGAAGGGTATAGTGACTCTCATAATTTGAGTATTTTGATGGCTGGTTTAACGGTATTGGTATCGTTCTCCTTGTTGCTATTTACAGATGAGTTGCTGAAAAGCTTCTCCCAGGGTACATGGGAGCTGGAGCAGACCCTAAAATACAATCTGGATCAGCAGCTGTTAGCTAAATTTTTGCTATTTGGTTTGTTTGAGTTGGTCTTTATTATTGGGATTTCTCTGATTGGACAAGGCTTTCTGATGCTAGCTTTTTGGAAATGCGCGTTGTATTTGCTGGTACCGATGAACTGCTGCACTATCGTAGTATTGTCAGTTTTAACGAGCTGGAATACCCAAAGCTTCCGAATCTTACTGTGGTTGGTTTCTGGTGCAAGTGTTGTAGTGATTTGGGGAGTTTTAAATAAATTTGATTTGTATGAGGCGAATATATCTATCTGGATCATCAGCTTTTTAGCGACTAGTCTGATAGTAACCATGATTATTTTAAAAAGTACAAGAAGAATCGGAAGGGAAATGACATGAAGCTGGAATTAATGAATATTACTAAAAAATATGAAGGAACCGTCGTTCTGGACAATGTTTCCTTCAGTTTGACTCCGGGTGTGTATGGACTACTCGGCTCCAACGGCTCAGGGAAGACAACTTTATTCCGTATTATTTGTGGATTGATTAATGCCGATGAGGGAGAAGTCATGTACAATCGAAAAAATACGGATGCTAACAGCCAAGAATTTCGCACTATTTTAGGTTTTTTGCCGCAGGATTTTAGTTATTATCCCGAATTTACAGCCATGAAATTTATGCTGTATATTGCAGCTTTGAAGGGTCTTAATCCTACAGTTGCTAAACACAAAAGTAAAGAATTGTTGGACAAGGTTGGGTTGGGAGAAGTAAAAAACAAACGAATTAAGAAGTTTTCCGGAGGGATGAAGCAACGCTTGGGAATCGCTCAAGCGTTGCTGAATGATCCTGAGGTTTTAATCTTAGATGAGCCTACCAGCGGTTTGGATCCCAAGGAACGAGTACGTTTTCGGAATCTAATTTCTTCGTTTTCCCAAGAAAAAATTGTGATTTTATCCACTCACATCGTTTCTGATGTGGAATATATCGCGGATGAATTGTTGGTCTTGAAAAAAGGAAAGTTAAAAAATCGCGGTACGGCGCAGCGCTTGATTCAAGAAGTTGAACATTTTGTCTGGGAAGTTGAAGTAAGAGAAAGTGAAGTAATAGGTTACGAGATGACCTACACCATCAGCAATCAAAAAAACACGGATCGTGGTACCATACTAAGAATTATAAGTGAAACGTCTCCAAACAAGCAGGCAAGACAGGTTTTACCAACTTTAGAAGATCTGTATTTATATTATTTTAGGGAGGAGGTTTGATTCGATGCTGCAATTAATTAAATATGAAATTCAAAAGGTATTGCTGAATAAGGCAATTTTGGGAGCATTCGTGGTATTTTTGATTGTCTTAGGCGGGATTTTTCAGATTTATTTAGTGAATTCACGGATGCATAGTAGGCTTGAAGGAGACATCTCACGCAGCGCAGCTGTTCATAAAAATAATGCTATCACCGCTAAGTACGAAGGGGATCTAACCAGGCAAAAAATCCACGATACGCTGGTTGATTACAGTGAAGAACGAGCAAAAAATCCAAATTCAGATTTTTTCGATATGTATTCTTACTACACGATTACTACTTTTACTAAAAATTCTGGGGACTTATTCACTCAGATTTACGACGCTGCACAAGAAGGAAAAGTTTTTCCGATCAAACAGTCACGCATCAAAACCTTAGATCAGGTCGGATTCAATCAGCCAGAAAACGGCTATCTTCAAACCGGAAATTTTCCAAGCTGGTCCATTCTAATGGATGCCTTAGATCGAATATTTATCCTAACGTCACTTTTGATTATCTTCCTGTGCTCGACAATTTTCTCTAGTGAGGTATCAGGAGGGAATATAGGGCTGCTGCTGTCAACTAAATACGGTCGTTCCAAATCAACAGTAAGTAAACTGGCTGCGGCAATGCTTTTAAGCATAGGAATTTTTCTATTTGCCCAGCTCATGACGATTATTCTTTTCCAAATTATTTTTGGGTTCAGCGGCTGGAATGTAAGTGTTCAAGCTAACTTAATGTGGCGATTGTATGATTTTCCTTGGTTTATTAATCTTCTGCAAGTGTTCTTTTTGACTAGAGGCGTTCAGATTGTCAGTGTTTCAGCTATTGTGGCAATGACCTGCTATGTTTCAAGCATGACCAAATCACCATTTAGTTCCTTAGCTATTTCATTAGGTACATTTTTTGCCCCAGAGCTTTTACTACGAGTTTTTAAAGAAGGGGTCCCAGCGAAGATCTTACAATTATTTCCGATTAACAACTATGGCTCGTTAAAAATATTGCAGCTGATTCAGCTGAAGGAAGGCTTTCTATTTGGCTCAGTACTAATGAACTTGATTGGGGTGCTGATCATTTTTCTTCTAGCAAAAGGGATATTTGACTGGTTGGTTTACTGGCGAATGAAACGTTATCGAATCTCCTAATTGATAAAAATTAAGCGAATTTCCATTAGGGAAATTCGCTTTTTGTATGGAGAGTTTGTTATAAATAACCAAGAAACTAAAGCTGTGGTGTACTATTGAAACTAACGAATACTTGAAAAAAGCTCTCTGAAACGGAAGCAAAGGGGGCAATATATTAATAGAGATGTTCTACATAAAAATTAAGGAGACTCTCAATGAAAAGGTTATGAACAGTTGGAAGCCTTATCCACCGTTTCAAAAGTCATAGGTGTGATAAAGGCATGACTTGTTGCAGAGTTGAATTTGGCTATAAAGATTACACGGTAAATACTGGAATAAGTTTAACAACTACATAATTCTTCAGAAAAAAAGTAGATGATTGCTCATCTACTCTTCGATTGCCAACATCACGGCACCGGCTACTCCTAGGACGCCTAGAACAGTTAAAGGAGCTTTTTTGAAGACAACGCCTGATGTAATCAAACCAACTCCTAACAATCCATTGGTAATTGCAGAAGAAGCTTTCATTTTTTTGCTAGGTCGTGGCAATTGAATGGTCAGCCCCAGTTGTTTAGCTGCTTTCTCGAAATAGTTTGCTGTTTCATTGATCATTTCTTATTCCTCCTGTATTCATCAATTTAGTCAAATAATTCATTTACTAAGGTATCCGCCATAAAATTAAATACATCGAAATAATTGTAGATGGCTGCAATCGTTTGTTTTGTCGTAATCGTCGAAAGCAATGAACTAAACACAGCATAAGATTTTGCGCGCTCGATTTTAGGTTTTAAATTGGCTGCTTGCAGCGCTGATTCAAAAAATTCTAGACTATCAAATTTCAATGCATGCATTTCTTCCTCTGACAATTTAGTGACAAATGCTCGGAAGTCAGGTGTGTTCACATCATATAGAAAAGGTTTGCGATCGAATTCGCGAAATAGCTCTTTCAAAGCTTCCGCAAAGCCACGTTTATTCGGCTGCTTTATGACCGTTTGCATAAATTGATCTTTCAAACGATTTTGTATAGTCAGCGAAGTTTCGTAAAAAAGTTCCTCTTTGGTGGTAAATAGAGAATAAAAAGTGCCGATTGCAATCTTAGTTTTTGTACAAAGTTCTTTAATGCTTGTTTTTCTGTAACCTTGCGAAATCCAAAGTTTTTCACAAAGAACTTGCAGATCGTACTTGAGTCGCTCTTTGTCCTCGTAAGACAATACCGGTTTTAAAGGCACTTGAATCCTCCTTTTTTGAAATATTATTTATGAATATTCGTAAATAATATTCATGAACTAATTTTATCACATTTATCTTAACTGTCAATCTCCCATTGCCATTTCCAATTAGGTTTTTGTTGCCTAATATAACCACTAAATTAAACTCTCTAAACTGTTAGTTTCATTCTAGAAACTGAGCATTATTCTGAAAAGAACCGTACGAGCAGAAGCATATATGCTAAAATCAAACTAATTAATCCTAATGAAGAATTTACAAAAAATAGTAAGGAGGGACTCATGGAACCTGTTAAACGAAAAGGTGCTCGTACAACGAAAGAAATACCAAAAAGTACACTTAAACGATTAAATCAAGGTGAACTAGAAAGTGCAAATGTGGTTGAATGGTTTGCCATAGATCGCCGACTGTTGTTAAAACACGTCTTGGTCAAGCATGATCGGGAAAAGTATTTACAGCCTATTTTAGAAATGGTTGACTCTTTGGAGAAGCAAACTAGTAACCTGATAAGTGAAACGATTGGCGCAGGATTGCTTCAACAAACCACACTTTATAACGACAAAGAATTTTTCAAAATTATTTCTCACTACTCATCTGATCTGGTTCGCAGCTGGGGAACGTTTATGATTGGGAAAAATACAGATTTAACTCTTAAGCAGATGCTGGAAAAGATTCGTCCCTTTGCTGCTGACGCTCATTTCAATGTCAGGGAAGAGGCTTGGACAGCGGTTAGACCTAGAATTATTGCCAACTTAGACGAGAGTATTTATAGTTTATCAGAGTGGAGTTTGTCTGAGAATGACAATCTTCGACGGTTTGCCAGCGAAGTTACTCGACCTCGTGGTGTATGGTGTAAACATATTGAGGTCTTAAAAGAATATCCACAACGGGGGTTATCGATTCTCGAACCGCTTAAGTCGGATTCATCTAAATATGTGCGAGACAGTGTCGCAAATTGGCTGAATGATGCAAGTAAAACTCAGCCAGATTTTGTAGTGCAATTATGTCAATGCTGGGGGGAGGAAAGTGAAACAAAGGAGACGCAGTACATCATAAAAAAAGCTTTACGGACAATCAATAAATCTAAGAATTGAGGAAGGGATCTATTATTTCACCATAATAGGTCTTTTTTTATTATCTTGAAAAATACGACAAGTGGGCTGTTGAATATGCTATTATTTTTATAAGAAAACAAAAATGGAGATAAAGACGTATGAGAAAAGTACTAATTATTGAAGACGATGCTGAAATTAATCACTTGCTGCAGGTAATATTGCATAAAAAAAATTGCCAGGCAACTGCTGCGTATTCTGGAACGGAAGGATTACTTCAATTGCAGCAGCAGTCTTTTGATTTGATTTTATTGGACTTAATGCTGCCAGGGATGACAGGGGAAGATGTTTTACAAAAGATCAGAGCAACTAGTTCTGTTCCAATTATTGTCTTATCTGCCAAAAAAGCCATTGAGGATAAAGTTCAGCTGCTGAAAAACGGAGCGGATGATTACATAACCAAGCCTTTCAGTGAAGATGAGGTTGCTGTTAGGATCGATGTACAGTTGAGGCGTATGATTCACAGCAACGAGCAAGGAAAAAGCTGGCGAGAAATTCGAGTAGATTCCTCAAGACATGCCGCAACGATTTGCGAGAAGGAATTGCAGCTAACAAATGCTGAGTTTGACATCCTTTGTTTATTTCTCGATTATCCAGAGCGGGCTTTAGCGAAAAGAGAGATTTACGAAAAAATTTGGCGAGGCACTTACGTCGGGGATGACAATACAATTAGTGTTCATGTGTCTAACTTAAGAAAAAAGATCGCAAAAGAAACAACAGAGGAATATATTAAAACCATTTGGGGAATTGGTTTTATGCTGGTATAGCTTCTTTATGATTTCTTTATGGGTTGCTTAAAGCTTATTCATGAGAAATAAACTAAAGTAAAGCTAACAAAGGAATGAAGGAGTTGAAGCCATGGCTGTTGTCATCACTGTAAATGGATTAACGAAGCACTATAAAACAGAAGCCGCCGTTGAATCACTGGATTTTACCCTTGCTAAAGGGGAAATTTGCGCCTTAATTGGTAAAAACGGTGCAGGAAAATCAACCTTCTTTAAAATGCTCTCCGGACAGCTCCAGCCGACGAGCGGTGAAATCCAACTTTTTGGCAGCTCTGAACCGGCAGAGACTCGTAGTCGGATTGGTTTTCTAATTGAGGAGCCGCCCTTTTTTTCAGATTTCACAGCACAGCAGAATTTAGAGTATTTTCGGATTCAACGTGGGGTAGTTGAAAAGTCCAAGATTACTGAGGTTCTGGAACAGGCTGGACTTACCAATCAGGCAAGAAAAAAGGTTCGGGAATATTCAATGGGAATGAAGCAGCGGTTGGGTTTAGCGCTATGCTTGCTGGCTAGTCCTGATTGTCTTGTTTTAGACGAACCGACAAATGGCTTGGATCCAGAAGGTATTAATGAAATCCGCCAACTTTTGCTGGAGCTGAACCAGCAAAAGCAAGTGACTATCCTAATCGCTAGTCACATTTTAAAGGAATTGCAGCTAATTGCCACTCGCTACGTTTTTATTCATGAAGGAAAACTCATTGAAACGATTAGTCAGGCAGAATTACAGGAAAAATGTCAAAAGCAGTTGAAGCTGAAGGTGAATCGAAGCGATCAAGCTGCCCAATTATTGGAGCGTAATTTTCCGAATATCCAGTATCGTTGTTTACCCAGTGGTTGGATTAGTATTCAAAATCACTTAGAAAGCAGTGCAGAGATCAATCAACTCTTAGTAAGTAACGGTGTTTCCATCAGTGAATTACGGATAGAGGATTTGAAGCTGGAAGACTATTTCTTACAACGGATTGGGGAAAGCTGACATGATTAATTATTTGGCCAGTGAGAAGTATCGTCTATTTCGTAGAACCGCATTTTATATATCCAGTGTAGGTTATTTACTGATTAGCTGTGGGATTACGGTTGTTTATAAGAATATGTCTGATAGTTTTTTTGAAACCACTTGGCTATTCTATTTTAGCAATTTGTTAATAACTGTCGTGATCAATTTCTTTATGGTAGTACTTTTCAATTCTTTATTAATGGGAAAAAATGAGGGGGTATTAAAACAGGCGCTTGCTTTTGGGATTTCTAAACAGACGATTTTTCTAGCTAAATTATTGATCACGCTAGGTGTTTTATTGGTTGTATTTGCAGCGGGTGTAATACTGACAGTGTTTTTAGGAGAAACTTTATTCACTGCTGATCCAGAAATTTTAAAGGATTACTTCATTTCTATCAGTAATTTTTTACCCCTGTTTATCAGCATGTTTGTCTTTGGACATGTACTAACAATGCTTCAGATTAGTCAGATTTTTAGGATTCTAGTTTTATTTTTTAGTTATACTTTAGCAGGAGAGCTGCTGCATGGAATTCTTCGCTTGTTTGTCAGAAACGAACAGCTATCTCACTATTTTCCCTCTAATCTGCTGGCTGATGTCGTCAATCAGTTTTTTGAAAGGAAAGTTTCTCCTATGCCGGAAAACTGGATAGCGGGCGGTATCGTAGTCGTTTTATGTTTAATTATCGGGTTGAGCTTGTTTAACCGAAAAGATTTTTAGTGATAGAGAGGGTTGAAGATGTTGGTGAGTTGGATTCTATGTGGCATATTTTTGGTTCTTTTCGTCATTAGCGTTCTGCTGATCCAGCTTTACCGCTGGGACGTTAGAAAAATGACTAAGCAGTTGGAAGAAATTATTGCCGAGCTCGGCACCAATGAACATCTTCGAACAAATTCTCGTAACCAAGAGCTAAATCTTTTTGCGAAGCAAGTAAACAATTTAATTACACAGTTTAAGCAAGAGCAACAGCACGAGCAGCATCAGTCTCGGAAGCTGAAACAGGAAATCACTAATATTTCTCATGATTTACGAACCCCTTTGACTTCAATTAAGGGCTTTTCTGATCTGCTGCGGGATGAGAATCTCAGTGAAACCGAACGAAGCACTTATCTAACGATCATCCAGCAGAAGATTGATGATCTAACTAATACAGTTGATCTATTTTATGAGCTTTCTTGTTTAGAATCATCGGATCAGCCAGTTCAAATAGAAGTCCTTTCATTAGAAGAAATTCTAATCCCCACTTTACTGACTTTTCATCAGGAACTGGAGAAGCGTCAATTGGAAATTCAGATTGATGAAACGAATCTAATGGAGCTGATCAAAGGAGATAAAAAAGCAATCGAACGAATTTTCATTAATCTCCTGCAGAATATTTTGCGGTATGCCGAATTCTATGTTCAGCTGTCTATTCAAAAGAATTCAGAATTTCTGATTCTCCAAGTAAAAAACGATACCGATCAACCCCACTTGATTGATATGGATAGAGTATTTGAACGAACCTATATCGCTGATACCAGCCGGAAAAATGGACAATCTGGTTTAGGCCTATATATTGTTCGGTTACTGGCCGAAAAGCAAGGCGGCAAAGCACGGGCATTTCTCGAAAACAATTCCTTTGTACTTGAAATTTATTTTCCGAGAAAGTAGGGTGCGTATGTATAAAAAATTGGTCTTGAATGACATCAAAAAGAATAAACTTATTACCGCAACGATTACCATGTTCATTTGTTTAGCAGTTTTATTAACTTCTTTAGCGGCAGGACTCGCTGTTAACTTAGCAAGTGCCATTGACCATAGTATGGAACAAGCCAAAACACCTCATTTAATGCAGATGCATTCAGGAGAAGTTAACCAAGCAAGACTACAGCAGTTTGCTAAAGCGCAAGCCAATGTTCAGGCGGTTCAAACGAGTCCTTTTCTAAACCTTGAAGGATCAGAAATTACGATCGGTGAGCATACTTTGAAGGATAGTATCCAAGATAATGGAGTAACTATCCAAAGCAAAGATTTTGATTATTTGTTGGATGTAGAAGGCCAGATTATTCAACCAAAAAAGGGAGAAGTTTATGTTCCATTATACTATCTAAAAGAAGGACAGGCGAAGCTAGGGGATCAATTATCCATTCATGGAAAACCTTTCAAGGTTGCTGGATTTTTGCGTGATTCACAAATGAATGCAGCACTGATTTCTTCAAAACGGTTTTTACTTCATCCTGCCGATTATCAGCAGCTGGAAAAGTTCGGCAGATTAGAAACATTAATTCTTTTTCGATTAAAGGATCCTTCAAAGGTATCTGATTTAGAAAATGCGTATGCAGCAGCAGGTTTAGAATCCAATGGACCACCTTCCGTCAGTTACCAAAATTTCAAATTGGCTAATGCTATTACTGATGGAATGATGATAGGTGTGCTAGTTATTATCAGCCTCCTGGTTATACTAGTTACCTTTCTATGCATTCGCTTTACATTATTAGCAAAAATAGAGGAAGATTATCAAGAAATTGGTGTCTTAAAAGCCATTGGAATCCGCGTTTCCATGATTCGTAAAATTTACTTGGCAAAATATGGTGTGCTTTCTTTATTCGCTGGATTTTTAGGATTTGTTGGTGCTCTAATGCTTCAGCAACCTTTGATGGAAAACATTCGGTTATATTTTGGAGAAAGCAATAATGGCATGCTAAGTGTAATGTTCAGTTTATTTGGGGCAATCCTAATTGTCAGCATTATCTTACTTTATACTAACGGATTAATGAGACGATTTCGTAAAATATCAGCGGCACAGGCGATTCGGTTTGGTGCTCCTAAAGAGAAGACAGGAAGAAGCAGCCATTTCACCTTAAGTAAAAATCATCTTTTTTCCACCAATGTCTTTTTAGGAATCAAAGATGTTTTGGTGAGGAAAAAATTGTATCTGACGATGCTGATAGTCGTGATTGTTTCAGCCTTTCTAATGATATTACCTAGAAATCTTCATACGACTATCTCATCAAAAAACTTTATGACTTATATGGGGATTGGCCGATGCGATTCACTGATTTATCTTCAGCAGACAGATAATATTCCTGAGAAGACAAATCAAATAGCTAGTGATTTAGCGAAGGATCAAACTGTTGAAAACTATGCGGTGTTAACTAGTTATATATTTGATGTCGCCATGCCTGATCAAACAACCCAACGTCTAAAAGTTGAGCTCGGAGACCATACACAGTTTCCAGTTGCTTATGGAAAAGGAGCATTCCCTCAGTCAAATTCACAAATAGCTTTATCAAATATGGTAGCAGATGATTTAGAGAAAAAGGTAGGAGACACACTGGAGCTTTTAGTAGCTGGGAAAAAAAGGACCTTAACTGTCAGTGGCATTTATTCGGATGTGACAAATGGTGGGAAAACCACCAAGGCAACCTTTGAACCACCCCAAGAGAATGCGCATGTGATTGGAAGCTCCATCCCGGTAACCTTTAAAAAAGCAGGAATGATTGATAGACAGACAGAAGAATTTAAACAACGATACGATTATGCAACTGTTGCTGACATTGATGAACATATTCAACAAACATTAGGTGGAACCATCGCAGGAATTCAAACGGCTTCTTTGATTGCCATCCTGATTACGGTCTTCCTGATCTTTTTAGTGACGATTCTATTCATGAAATTATTGATTGCAAAAGATCGCTTTTCGACAGCTATCTTAAAATCAATCGGCTTTGAGAATACGAGTATTCTCAAGCAGTATTTTGCACGTTCTGGCGTAATTTTGATTTTAGGGGTGCTAACCGGAACGCTAGTAGCGAATACACTGGGAGAATATGTTAGCGTGGCTTTGATTTCTTCCTTGGGTCTTTCCTCGATTCACTTTGAAATCAATCCATTCTTTGCCTATTTTCTCGCACCGTTAATCATGGCAGCATCTATCTTTATTGCTACATTAATTGGCACGAGAGACATTGGTAAAATCACTATACCTGAATATATAAAGGAGTAACCGATGGAAAATATACTGACTGGCACAAAAATTGAAAAATCATTTGGCGATGACCCTAAGGTGACCATTCTCGACAAAGTGGATATAGAAATTAAGCAGGGGGATTTTGTCGCCATCATGGGTCCCTCTGGTTGCGGGAAAACAACCTTGCTTTTTGCACTAAGCGGAACGGATACCATTGATCAAGGTTCAATCGAATGTGAGGGCATCCGGCTGACAGGCATGAAGGAGCGTCGTTTGGCGGATTTACGTAGAGAAAAATTTGGTTTTATTTTTCAGCAGCCTACGATGCTGAAGAATCTGAATCTATTAGACAATATTCTCTTACCGGTTTTGCAAAACAGTCAAAAGAACAAAGCCGATAATCTGTCCAGAGCCAAAGCCTTAATGCAAAAAACTGGAATCATCGAACTGGCAGAGCGAGAAACGACTAAAGTCTCTGGTGGTCAATTGCAGCGAGCGGGGATTTGCCGGGCATTGATGAGTCAACCAGCTATTTTATTTGCTGACGAACCAACAGGGGCCTTAAATTCAAAAGCAGCGGAAGAAATCATGACTTTACTAACAACTATTAATCAAGAAGGCACGGCTGTTTTACTGGTTACTCATGATGCCAAAGTCGCCGCCAAAGCAAAACGTGTATTATTTATGAAAGATGGCAAGATTATGACAGAGCTGAATATTGATTCAAGTTTGGAAGAGGAACGAGTAGAGCAAGTCCTGTCAGCGATGAAGGCGAATGGTGTTTGATAAACCAAGAGAATAGTTAGTAGTAAGCTCACAGCATAATGAATTTGACTGTGAGCTTTTACGCACAAAAAATGCACCTCTTATCGAAATGAGAGGTGCCGATTTACTGAATCAAAAATTTAGTTTTTTACAGCAGTATACTTTTTAGTCATGACAACTGCCAAAAGGATAAGGAACAGGATAGATATTATTCCTGTTTCTCCAACTAAAAAGGGTCTTGATTTTCCACTTATGGCTGGATCCAGAATTAACTGACACAAAAGGTTGTGGCTGGCGTGTAGTAATATTGCCGGCCAAACACTATTTGAACGTAGTCGGAGAAATGCCATAATAAAAGATAGTGCGAATACCAATAGTGTGTAAGTAGTCAGCTGGTACCAAAGTGGTATTTGGGAAACATAGCCTGAAAAAAGAATCGGATAGTGCCACAATGCCCAAATCAAACCGCTTAGCAAGGAGGCTTTTCTC
This sequence comes from Candidatus Enterococcus ferrettii, assembly GCF_017377655.1. Classification (GTDB taxonomy): domain Bacteria; phylum Bacillota; class Bacilli; order Lactobacillales; family Enterococcaceae; genus Enterococcus_A; species Enterococcus_A ferrettii. Next base: position 15,771 of record NZ_JAFREL010000066.1, on the reverse strand, counting down.
ATGCCAAACAGGTCATTTAACTTAGGTAAGAGAAAACCTCGCCACCCAATTTCTTCACCCATTGCTGTGATTAAGAAAATCAACAAATAGACGAAAAAGGTCATCGGTGATTTTACTAAGTAAGTAATAACTTCGTCACTTAATTTGTAGGATTTGGAGAATAGCAAATAAATGCCATAAGATAGTCCCCAATATAACACGGGTAAAAAGATTCCAGCTAAGAGGTATCTGGGCTTACTTACTTGAAATCCCAATATTTTATCTTTAGGATAATACTTCCTTCTTACAATAATTGCTGCAATACCAGGACACCACATCAACAAGTATCCGGAAATTTCGTATAAATCAGGAAACATTTTTTCTCCTAAGATGATTAGACCATAAAAAATAGAACTAGTAGCAAACGTAATAACTAAAAATAAGGTAATTGCCTTTTTGCTTTTTTCCATAACCATACTCCTCACTCAATTTCATTGAAAAGACTCTTAGACTGGAAGAATGAAGTCACATCTCATCCAGCTTAGGTTTTTTCAATTGATTTAGCTCCTTTTTTTTTACTACTCAGAAGATTTCCAATGATTATTATTGCTTCGCATTTGGAAAGCTTCTTCCCACGCTCGCTTTTTCAAGCGAGTTTGCTATTTTTAGCAAGTTTGTAACTCGGATATTTATTATACATAGCAAAACCTCATTTCTATATCTTATGTATTTAATATAATTACTCAACCTTGAATGAACCTGTAATTTTGTAAACAGACTTAGTTTTTTGTACTAAGAATTTCAATATAAACAAGCTCAACTCAAAAGCTTCGTTTCAGAATCGAGAGCTTTGAGTTGAGCTTGTTTTCTAATTAGAAATGGCTTGACTGTTCCTTATGAAGGATAGAATAAACCCAAAAAATTATCTATATTCTTCAAAAGACAAATATTTGATGTGATAATGAAATCAGGTAGTTTGTTATAGGAAATGTGATTAACGATTTAACAATAATCCAGAATTAATTGAACGTACAATATAAAAGTGTTTTTACTTTTATTGTTATACGAAAATACATATCATCAGACATTACTGCTTCGTATAAAGATATTTCACTTTTGGATTATTACCAAAAGAGACGATTTCAGGAGCAATAAAAAGAGACCCTAATTGAAGGTCTCTTTTCATTTTTTCAATACAAAAATTATGAGCTTTACGGAAAAAATTAGAGAACGGTTGTCTAAATAAAGGTCGAACTTAATCTCTCGAAAAGAGTCCATTAGATGATCTAATCTTTTAAGAGCAAATTAGGATCGTTTTTCGCAATAAAGCTTTCTAATGTCGTACGATCTACTAACGCATTAGTTATGCCATCACGTGATACCAAGAAACCTGCTGCGTAAGTTGCAATTCGAATCGCTTTTTCTAAACAATAATCTCTTAATAGATAGGCCGATAGAGCACTAATAAAAGCATCACTAGCACCGGTACTATCAACGGCTGAAAAATCAGCAGCGGGAAAATATTTTTCTTTTTCTTTGTTCTTTAGAAAAACGCCTTGTTTGCCTAGAGTAACAATCACATTATTTACACCCTTGGAAATTAAGTGTTCTGCTTTTTCTTCAATTGTATTAAAATCTGGACATACTGCGGATAACTCGTCCTCATTGGGAACGAAATAATCCGTTTTGCGTAGAAGTGAATCCGGTATTTTTTTTGACGCAGCTGGTTTTAAGATCGTTTTTACGCCCTTTTCTTTCGCAATTAAACAAGTTGCCTCGACCGTTTCAATTGGAACTTCTGTTTGAACAAGACAGAATCCCACGTTAGAGAATAAGTGATAATTATCTTTGATCGTCGTAGGAGATAACTCCGTATTAGCTCCAGGTAAAATAGAAATCATAGAGTCGCCACTGGACTCAACAAAAATATATGCTTGTCCTGTTTCTATATCTTCAGAGCGCGAGACTCCTTCAGTGTTAATCCCGTTTTTCTTAAGTTCTTGAAACATAGTGTTAGAGTCGCTATCAGCACCAACACATCCAATTAGACGAACCTGGTGTCCAAGCTTTGCTGTTCCAATGGCTTGATTGAGACCTTTACCTCCAGGACGTTTACTTAAATTTGATAAAAAGTTTGTCGAGCCATTATGAGGAAGGTTAGATGAATAAAGATAAGTATCCATATTTACACTACCTACCACGAGAATTGTCGGGTGTTGATTTTCAGCAGGGAAACCTATTGATTGCACATTTTCCAACACTATTTCCTGATGATACAGCTTTGGCTCTTGATCCTTCGTAATGATATCAATCAGTGATTGACATACATATTTACCAAATGTGTTCTTATTAATTGGGACCGTAGATAGTCTATCTTGATAGTTTTTGTACTTTTCGTCGGTAACATCACGAAGGGAAAGTAATGAGTAATCTTTCGGGCATTCCAAACTGCTTTGCATGGTTAGATTGTATAGCTCAATAGACTTAAAAAAATCACCAGAGATAAATCCAGATATTTGTTTTTCAATAATAGTGTCATTGATTGAATTGTCCAAGCTATGGATAATCATTGATTCATCAAATTTTAAATTGTGGTCAAAAAGGGCTTGCTTATATCCAGAAATAAAGGCCTCTTTCGATTTATCTTCTCCAATAATGCAAGCAATTTTTTTATGGTTTTTCTCGATTAATTGTTTTGTTAAAAAATAAGACAGCTCTTCATAAGGGATTGAAAGGGAAGTTTCTTCTTCTGATTGTCCAATCAATATCAGTGGAATACCTAAAGATTCAATATGTTTTAGATTCTTTAAACTGCTTTCATTTATCGGATCCCAAATAATTCCGTCGACTTGCTTGGTACATAGAGCAGTAATATTTTTCAGTTCTTGTTTCTGATCATCAAGGCTATTAAACACTATAGGACTGTAGCCCTTTTGTTGAGCAAAATCAATCACACCGTTAAGCGTTTGATCAACGTAATTGGAAGAGTTAATTAATATTCCTATTGAACCGGTGGTCGTTGCAGAATTGATAGTTGCTGAATAGGGAGTGTAATTGTATTCATGAACAATCTTCAAAACTCTCTCTCGAGTTTCGTTGCTGATGCTAGCGTCTTTTTTATTTACAATTTTTGAAACCGTTGAAACAGAAACACCAGCTAATTTTGCGATATCTCTTATATTCATAAACTTCTCCTTTTCCCTCGTTTTCTATCTTATCATACTCAACTCATTCTAGAGGGGTCAAGCATGTTTCGTCAAAAAAGATAAATTTTTTTAACAACAGCAAAAAAAAAGTATTGACAAAAGCTGTAAGCGATGATAAATTTTAATCAAGGAAAACGTTTTCCGAAAATGTTTTCCTGGGTTTGATTTTATCACTTTTTGTGAAGAGGAACTAGAATGAAAAAATATTTTCAAGCATTTCTCCATAAAAATTTTTCAACAAAAGCACTTGTACTGATTCCGATTGCTGTTGGAATCAATTTGGTAGGTGGGACCTTATGTTCGGCATTAAAGCTGCCACTATTTCTAGATATGATTGGAACTGTATTGGTTGCATGCTTAGCTGGACCTTGGGTGGCTGCACTTTGTGGATTGATTACCAACTTATTTTTAGCAATTGTGACAAACCCAATTTTTTTCTCGTATGCACTGGTTAGTGTTTTATGCGGCGTGGTTACAGGGTATTTAGTAATGGCTGGCTTCTTTAAAAATATTGCAGGGGCAATATGTACATGGTTAGCCTGCACGCTTACTAATTCTTTTGCTTCGTCACTAATTACGATTTTTGTGTATGGTGGTGCTACTGGGGTCAATGCCAGTTCTCTTGCAACGGCAGCCTTGATTGCTGCAACTAAAGAAATTGTTCTTTCTGTTTTTTCTACATCATTAATAGAGAATTTAGTAGATAAAGGATTAGTCTTTTTGATTGTTTATTGGTTAGTAAAAAAGATACCGAAAAGATTCTCTAGCCAATACGCGCCATTGGATAACGCTTCATTGATAAATGAGAGGGCGAAGAATCGAGGGTGATAATCAGTGAAAATGAGTAATAAAATCATTTGTTTTGTGAAAGAATTGAATCCCGTAACGAAGTTAATCCTTGTACTTTGTCTCGGAGTGGGTTGTATGATTTATCCTAGTCCTTTTCTGGGTTATGGAATTTTAATAGTGACTTCAATTTTTGGTGGTTTTATAGGTATGGGGAAAAAAATTAGTTTGGTCCTTCTTGAGTTCGGAGTACCTGTTACATTCATGCTCCTTTTTATTCAAGGGTTGTATAGTCCAAAAAATTTCACAATCATTGCTGATTTAGGATTTGCTCAAGTTGGTTTGGAAGGGACGTTGTATGCATTAAAAATTTCCTCCACATTGTTAGTTTTTCTATGTACTTTCTATATATTTATGCAGACAACAAAAAATTCAGAAACTGTGGCTGCCCTTACACAATCCGGTCTCAATATGAAAATTGGCTACTTGATTTTGGCGAGTCTGAACGTTGTCCCACAAATGCAAAGAAAAGTGAAAATAATTCAGGAAGCGCAAGAATCTCGAGGTGTTGAAGTAACAGGTAATTTCGTTCAACGAGCGAAGGCTTTCTTTCCACTTATTGGACCTGTCGTACTTTCATCATTAACCGATGCGCAAGAAAGAGGAATGACTCTGGAAACAAGAGGGTTCAGTATTAATGGAGTGAAGCCTACGAGTTTTATTGAAGTTAAGCATAGCAATGCTGATCCGCTTTTAAAGATATTTTCAGGATCATTTATCGTCTTTTGTATTTTAAAACGATTTTTTGAAATGAGGGGGTGACGAGATGATTACAGATACTATTATTGAATCCACTAGCTTTTCTTACCGCTACAATGAAGCATCAGAGGTAGCTCTTAAAGATATAACTTTCGAAGTTCAGAAAGGTGAGATTGTTGCAATAGTAGGTGCTAATGGAGCTGGAAAATCAACACTGTGCAATGCATTAGCAGGTTTAATTCCGAACTATTTTGTTGGGCATACAGATGGAGTGCTTCAAATTGATGGAAAAAAAACAATTGAATGCAGCGTGGGGGAATTATCACAAACAGTGGGCTTAGTTTTTCAAAATCCCTTTAATCAGTTGTCATACACTGCTGATACTGTCAGTGAGGAATTAGCTTTTGGGCTAGGAAATAGGGGAGTGCCGAAAGAAATAATGATCGAAAAGATCAATAAAGTGGCAGATATTGTGCAAATAAAGGATTTGTTAGATAAGAATCCATTAGAGCTCTCGGGGGGACAAGTTCAAAGAGTTGCACTCGCTTCGGCAATAATTCTAGAACCAAAAGTCTTAGTTTTAGATGAATGTACAACTCAATTAGATCCAGTCGGTAGTCAGCAAATAATGAAAACGGTTAAAAGACTTAATCAAAACGGTATGACGATTATAATGGTAGATCACGACATGGAAAAAGTTGCAGAATTGGCAGATAGAGTGCTCGTACTACGCAACGGTAACTTACTTTTAAATGATTCTCCAGCAGCTGTTTTCAGCAACCCAAATATAGTTGAATATGGCATTGCTGCACCAGATTATTATGAAATAACTAAAGATTATGACTCTAGTTCAGTTATCTTGACTGAAGAGCAGGCAATTAAAAAACTAGAGGATGTGTTAGCAAGTGAAAATTGAAGTTACTAATCTTACCCATCAGTATCCTTCAGGTGACAGTGCCTTAATCGAAATTAATGCTGTCTTTGAAGGAATTGAACCGATCGCGATCATTGGTCAAAATGGTGCTGGAAAGACTACGTTCGTTAAGCATTTAAATGGTTTGTTACGACCAACCACTGGAGATGTTTTAATCAACGGAGAAAGCATTAAGAACCACACAACAGCCTTTTGGTCTCGAAAAATTGGTTATGTTTTTCAGAATCCTGATAATCAACTTTTTTTAGAAAGTGTAAAAAAAGAGTTTGAATTCGGTCCCAAGCAGCAGGGGATATCTCAAAAAGAAATCAACGACCGATTAAAAAGGGTAGCTGCTTTGGTCGGATTAGCTGACAAGCTGTCTATTCATCCATTTGATTTGAATGCGACAGAAAAAAAGTTTTGTACAATTGGTTCGATTTTGATGATGAACCCAGAAATGATTATTTTGGATGAGCCAACTTGCGGTCAGGATCTTGAAGGAAATAAACGTTTGGCAAGGATCATTACCGCGCTGAAAGAAAACAATCAACTATGTATAACAATTACCCATGACATGAAGTTTGTTGTAAAAAACTTTAATCAAATAATCGTGATGGCAAAAGGAAAAATATTGAAAAAAGCAACTAAAGAAGTGATTTTCTCAAATCGAGAAATTTTGCAGGCTAGTTCAGTAAGTCCACCACCAATCACTCGAGTGGGACAAGCATTAGCATTAGAAAAGCCAGTTTTTACTCAACAGGATTTTCATCAATACTTTGAGAACAAAAAAACAAGAAATTCATATATATAGGTGAGATCACCTTTTATATAGATAAATCACGAAAGTGGGGATAAAGAATGGAAGCAACAAATGAGAGAGAAAAAATAGTTGGTGTTCCGATACCAGAAGAGGGAAGCCAAGAGTTTGAAAAAATGAATCGTATGGCTAAAAAAGCAATACCCTTAATTCTATTAATATTCACTTTTGGTATTTTAGAACAACAAGCCTTTGGCATGATCTTTGTCAATATTGGACAACAGCTAGGAGCGACAAACTTAGCACCACTTATTACCTCAATTCCAGGAATTATCTTAGGGATTGTCTGTGTAGTTTATGGGGCCCTGGGTGACTTTGTCTCATTGAAAAAAATGACTTTGTTGGGAGTAATTATTTTTGTTATAGGTTCTATCATTGGTTTTGGATTTGGTCCAAGCAGTATTTGGGCAGTGGTTATTGCTCGCGTTTTACAATCTGCAGGAGGGCAAGTAGCAGGATCAGTTTTCTTAGTGCTAGTATCGAAGTATATCGCTAAAGAAAACCGTGTTATCTATTATGGTATTTTTGTAGCTGTTTTTCGTTTTTCAGCTGCCTTAGGGGTTGTTGCAGCTGGTTATATCACAAAAATTGACTGGCGTTGGTTATTCGCAGTTCCGATCATTTCAATCTTATTCATTCCTTCGTTAGCTAAAAACTTACCTGATGAACGAGCTGAAGGTGCAAATATTGACTGGCTTGGATTTATTTTAATTGGTGCATTTGCTGGAGCAATAACGATGTTTTTCACAGATATGAATACTTTCTGGGCAATTTCTTCAGTCGTAACATTGGTGTTGTTTTTTGTGTATATTAATAAAGCTAAAAATCCATTTATAACACCTGAGTTTTTGAAAAATCCGGCATTAATTGCAACAATGTCAGTTATATTCATTGGGTACTTCTTTAGTTACACTTTGAATGCAGGAGTAAATGCGATCGGTTTGAACGTTTTTGGCATTGATTCTGCGGAGGTGTCATTACTGTTAGTCGGTTCTATCTTACTGGCTGCTGTTTTAGGATTTGTTTGTGGTCCTGTTGTTAAAAAGATCGGACGTTCAGCGGCAATTATCATGGCTTTATCTTTCATGGGTCTGGGTTTATTAGCCATTGCATTTGCTATTCCTCATGGAAAAGTATGGGCATTAGCATTAGCGCCTTGTATTTATTACTTTGGTACATCATTCTTCTATTCACCGATAGTAGACACGGCAACACTAACTGTTACACCAGAAGAATCTGGTCGTGTACTGGGTGTAAATGATTTAGTACAAGCTATCACTGGTTCTGTAGGTGTTGCTCTATTTGGTGGCATGATGTCGTCAGGAGTTCTATCTGGGAGCAGCGTTGTTGGTTCTGCCGAAGGTGCTGCTTCAACATATGCCAATATTTTCTTGATTGGTGGCTTCATTGTATTAATAGCACTTGTGATCTTTATTGTAACGAGAAAAATGATTTACTCACATGGTAAAAAAATTCAACAAAACAAATAGAACAGTATTGGAGGATAAATAATGGTAAAAAAGGTAATTTTAGATTGCGATCCAGGTCACGACGATGCGTTAGCATTACTGATGGCCATCGCTTCAGAAAAAATTGAGTTATTAGCAGTAACAACATCCGCTGGAAATCAACTTCCAGAAAAAACGTACGTTAACGCCAAAAGACTATTAACTTTGGCAAAGAGTGAACATATTCCAGTTGCTAGCGGAGCTAAAAAACCATTACGTCGGGATTTGATCATCGCGGATGATGTTCATGGCGAGTCCGGGATAGATGGTGCTGAATTACCGGAGTCTAGTATACAAGATCTAGGTATCTCTGCAAATGATTTAATTGCCAAAATTTTGAAAGAGTCTGAAGAAAAGATCACGTTGATAGCAACAGGACCATTAACGAATATTGCAATTTTCTTATTGTCTCATCCTGAGCTAAAAGAAAAAATCGAGCTGATCTCCTTTATGGGAGGAGCCTGCTTCGGTGGGAATATGACACCTCATGCTGAATTTAATATTTACGTTGATCCCGAGGCAGCAGATATCGTTGTTCAATCAGGTGTGCCTGTAGCAATGTTTGGATTAGATGTAACCTTGAAGGCTCAATTATTTGAAGAGGACATAAAAGAAATTCGCGGTGTTGGGAACCAAGTAGCAACTACCATGGCTGACCTTTTGGATTTTTTCAACTTAACTACAACACGTCCCTATTGGGCAGATGAAAATCATGTTGAAGGTATTCATATGCATGATCCTTGTGCTGTTGCTTATGTAATTGATCCAGATATGTTTACTGTTTATCCAATGAATGTACAAGTTGAAACAAGTGACACCTTGGCACTTGGCAGCACCGTTGTTGATTATGATGATGTTTTCAAAAAAGAGAAAAATGTCAATGTTGCCTTTAATCTTGATTTAGACAGGTTCAGAAAATTAACGATGGATACGATAAAATTTTTTTCATAAACTGTTTATGAAAAATTAAAACGCAAGCGAAGTCAATTGGAGAGAAGTGCAGAGATGAATAAGATTACAGTAGTAGGAAGCATCAATTTAGATACAACGATTCGAACAGAGCAATTTCCAAAACCAGGTGAGACAATTCACTCAAAGGAAGTATTCACTAATGGTGGAGGGAAGGGAGCCAATCAAGCTATTGCTGCGGCTAGAAATGGTGGGCAAGTAAACTTCATCGGCGCCGTTGGAAATGATGATGGGGGAAAAGCGTTAGTTGAGTTACTTGAACAAGATGGAATTAATACTTCAGCTATTGATCATTTAGCTAATATCAAAACGGGGAGCGCTTATGTAACCGTCGATGATAATGGTGAAAATAGTATTGTGATTTATGGTGGAGCAAACCAGCAAATTTCAAGCGAGCATATATTGGATAATAGTGAATTAATTTCTACGAGTGACTATGTTATTGCTCAATTAGAAACTAATCTTTCAAGTATTGAACAGAGTTTTGAGATAGCTAAGAAATCAGGGGCTTTAACGATTCTTAACCCAGCACCCGCACTAAGGGAGATGCCTGATTCTATTATTAGAATGACGGATATTTTAATACCGAACGAAATCGAACTGGAAACAATAATAGGGTGCACAATCGATACTAAAGAAGACCTAATTAAAGCAGCTAAAATCATTCATTCCTTGGATGTGAAGGTTTTGATAGTAACGTTGGGCAGCAAAGGGGCGTTCTATTCTGTTTTGGATGGAAAACAAGGTTTTGTCCCGACCAGCAAGGTAAGTGTAGTTGATACAACTGCTGCAGGCGACACGTTTATCGGAGCATTCACCACAAAACTATCGATGGATTTTGAAAATATTGAAGAAGCAATTAAGTATGCCAATAAAGCAGCATCGTTGACTGTTCAACGCTATGGAGCACAACCTTCTATTCCTTATGAGTCAGAGTTAGGCGAAAAAGAGCAAAAAATTAAAGTATAGATGGTAAGAAGTGAGCCAAGCAATTGAATAAAGAATTAAACAACCCCTTACATCAAAATAAAGAGAGACTTTGTATGACACTTGCGAAGTCTCTCTTTATTGTTTACGTTTCTATTTGGTTAAATGGATAGCAGTTGTGAAGGGCGTTGAGAAAACAATGAATAAAAAAGTGTGAGAAACGATTTTTCCATCTGAAATTCATCTGGGCTTACTTACTTGAAATCTCCAAATGCTATCTTTAGGATAATACCTTCGTCTTACAATGTTACAGAGCACCACATCAACAAGTATCCGGAAATTTCGGATAAGTCTGGAAATATTTTTTTCCCTAGGATGATTAGAAAATAAAAAATAGAACTAGCAGCCAACGTAATAACTAAAAACAGGATAATTGCTTTTTTTTACCCATCGATTGTACTCCTCAGAAGTTTTCCAAAAGTTGCTATCAGTTCATATTAAAAAAGCTTCTTTCTATTCTCACTTTTTCAGGCGAGTTTGTTTGTAACTTGAATATCTTTTGAACATGGTAAAACCTCTTCTACTTATTTTATGTGTTTAATATACTTGTTAAACCTTGAATGAACCTGTATTTATTGGGAGTAGTTTGAGGATTTTACACTAAAATTCGCTGTTTAAGGTCAATATAAACAAGCTCAATTCAAAAGCCTCATTTCTGAAATAAGGTCTTTGAATTGAGCTTGATTTTTGTTTGAAAAGATTGATGTTCCAGTGAGGAATTCACTAGTAGTTGATAGTCGTATTGATGTTTAACAAAAAGTTGCTACGAACACAACGGAATAAACCACTTTTGTTGCATAATAATCCGCTGGTTTTAGTCGATTACCTTAGTTTGAATATAGTGGACAACTTCTTGAGTAAAATAATTTTCATGGTGAACATTATCGAAAATTCTTAGCTCTGATTGTTTGAAATGAACAGCAACGTTTTTTTGTAAATTCGCAGAAAGGGTTTTGTCAGAGGTTGATCCAATAATATACGTCGGGCAAACAACATTTTTCGCGTATTGATCGACTTTCATGTTATTTGAAATAAATACTTTTGCAGGTCCCCAAAAAATAGGAATGATTTTATTGTACAGATCAGATACATCCCTGTATGCAGCCATCAATACAAGAGCTGCACACTTTTTTTGACTAGCAAGGTAGGCTGCCATACCTGATCCATAACTGTGCCCTATAACGACTACTTTCTTATTAGGATAATGTTCAACTAGCCAATCATAGGCATCTGTAGCTGACTTCTGCATCGTGTCAAGATTCATTTGCCCTCACTATTTTGCGTTCCGTAATAATCAACGGAAACAATCGGGCAATCAAAGTTATCCCCGTATTTTGCGATTAAATTATAAGCAATTTCGTTTGAACCACCAAAGTAAAAGATTAGTTTGTCAGACTTAGCATCAAGATTGCAACCGTATCCTGATAACTGTTCATTGAAGTTCAGTTTTATTGGATCTAGATCAACTTTTTTAAGTTTTTCAGCATTTTTGTAAAAAGAGTAACTGATTGTTTGCATGATGAAATTGCAGCTGAAATAGACAATAAGAACCCACATAATTATTTTCAAGGTAAGCCGCCATAGGTCCATCTTATGAATCTCCTTAAACTGTTTTGATTTCTCTGTGAAAGCATATCGAACTTACCCCGTCACTCTTACAGTCTAAAGATCTAAATTGTAATCGATAGTAGTGGTAAAGGCTCTTTTTCAGGTTGCTTTTACTGCCATACCTTAGATGCTCATCTTCAGTAAACATTTGCTTATTAAGCAGAGGTTTAAACAACGAAGGGGGGAGAAGAACGAAATGCTGCTAACCTAAATTCCAAGAGAGCATAGATCAAGAAAATTAATAACTAGACTTCTCTTTCTTATTTTGGAGCCTATCCATATGAAATAGAACGCCAAATAATGCGCCCAATAAACCACCAATTATATGTGCCATTCTCGAAATATTATCACTAGTTATCATACTGCTTATGACTTCATTTCCGATATAAAGCATTCCTACTAAAATAACAGTAAGTGGAATCCTTCCATCACTCACGTTAGCGAAGGAAGCTAGTAGGATAAACATAAACACGATACCGCTAGCACCTAAAAGCATTGTATGTGGAAAGAAAATGATATTAATTAAGCCGATAATTGCGGATGCAGTCAGTATCATGATTAACACATTTTTACTGCCATACTTCTCTTCTACTAAGGGTCCCACGGCTAATAACAACAGAAAATTTGCTGAGTAATGACTCAGATCCTGATGTGCAAGTGTGTGCGTGAATAATCGTACATACATCATTGGATCTGCCCAGGATGTATAGTAAATGGCAAATAATTTATTGATTTCTCCGTTAGTTGCTACATTTAGAATTAATACGATAAAAGATGAGAGTGCAAGCCCCAAAATAATTGGTGAGTTGAAGCTGATTATTTTATTTATCTTTCTTTTTTTCATATGTTCCTCCTTCATTAGTTAATCCGGGTAGTTAAGCTATTTTCCAAACTTTGAACAACTAGATGATTCGTTACATCCATCATTCGCATGATCCTATTCTTACCTAATTTTATTGAATAGTTACGTAAGGTAAATGATGGTAGTCATCATTTAGAAATCGAAACTTTTCTTATTTATAAAACCAATTTCCCTCAAAAAGGGTGCTTTAGAAAAAAACGATGAGACAATGTCTACTTTAAATCTAATATAGTTCATACAAAATAATGATAGCATTCAATTTTTTACTATTCAATAAGGCCTAAGATGTAGGAATCCATACAAGATATATCCGAGTCTTCGTTTTAAACAGGATAAAAATGGCAAACAAAAAGGTAGGAAAACCAACAAGTTTAACTTGCCGTTTGCCTACCTTTTTGTTTACCGTTAACACAGTCTGAGAATAATGGTATATTTGCAAATGTTTAGAATCACACATTGGCAAGCAATACCTGATCATTCGATCTTTTTTTGGAGCAAACCCCTAAGAAATTTTGCGGTTGTAAACATGCAAAGAACTAAAATAAGCCACAAGAATAATTCCAATACACCAGGCCAAGGCTATCGTTAAGTTGTCGTCCAATGGTAAGTTCAACGTTAACGACCGAATGCTGTTGATAATCGGCGTCATCGGTTGCGTTTTGGCAAACCAGCGAATACTACTGTTCAATGTTTCTACAGGGGCAAATCCTGAACTTATGAATGGCAAAATAAAGAGGGGAAGCATTAAACTGCTGGCTCCTTCAACTGTTTTCGAGAGCAGGCCGCAAAGCACACCAAGCAGGGAGACAGTAGTATTAACAACAATAAGAAGTCCAATAACGATACACCAATCTCCAAAGCTGCCTTTTGGTCTAAAGCCTAAAAGCAAAGCAGTAACAAAAATGATAATCGTTGAAATGGTATTTCTAATCACTCCAGCTGCAGTATGACCGATCAGCACCGCTGATTTTGAAATCGACATTGTACGAAAACGGTCAGTGATTCCGGTTTTCATATCTGAAGCAACATTCATAGCTGCATATTGTGATGCCTGGCCGATGCTCTGCAGGATAATTCCGGGAACAATGAAATCAATGTAGTTAAAATTGTCAATATCGGAAATACTGCCGAAGATTGTCCCAAACAGCAGCATTAAGATAAAAGGTACAATGATGGCTACCAAAATAGCTTCAGGATTTCTCAAGGAAATAAATAAGCAACGTTTAAACATAATCCACGAATCGAACAGGGGACTCCTCTTTGATTTATTCATTCTGATTATCCTCCATTTTCTCATCAATTAAGGTCAAAAACACATCTTCTAATGAAGGTAGGCTTTGTTCAAAGTTGGTAACTTCAATGTTATTTTCATTCAAAATTTCAACTGCCTTGGCTGCCTGTATTTCATTATCGAAGTTTAGCTTAGCACCTCGAGCAGGCATAATCTGTTTAAGATATTGCGGAGTGCCTTCAACCAGGATCTGTCCCTTATGAAGAATCGCAACGTTGTCCGCAAGATATTCAGCTTCTTCTAAATATTGCGTCGTTAAAAACACTGTGGTCCCTTTCAACGAAAGTTGTTTTACCAAATCCCACATAGCGATCCGATTTTGCGGATCAAGTCCGGTTGTTGGTTCGTCAAGAAAGAGTACGTCAGGATTGCCTAACAGACTCATCGCGATATCCAATCTTCGTCGCATTCCTCCTGAATAGGTGGATACTTTTCGATCCGCAGCATCAGTCAAGTTGAAAAGTGAAAGCCATTCATCGGTATTGCGTTTGACATTAGGTAGCCTTTTTAGTTGACCGATCAGGTTCAAATTTTCTCGACCGCTTAAAACCTCATCTACCGCAACGAATTGGCCAGTTAAGCTGATACACTCTCGGACCTCATCTGCTTGATCTATTACATTAAATCCATTGATAGTAGCGTTTCCATTATCTGGTTTCAAAAGAGTAGACAAAATTTTAACCACTGTAGTTTTTCCTGCGCCATTTGAACCAAGCAGAGCATAGATTGTTCCGCTGGGGACAGAGAAGGTGACATCTTCTAGCACAGCCTTATCCCGATAACTTTTCTTTAGCGATGACACGATAATAGCAGGGGTTGAATTTGACACGATAAATTCCTCCTTAGAATTTTAGACGAATGAAACAAGACAGTTAAGCTTACATTCATACCGAACGAATGTATATAGCTAAAATAAAAATTGCCCTGTAAAAGACAATTTCATTTACTCTTGATCAGAAAAGAGAGGGGAGTTCATGACATAACCTTCCATTTCTTCGTCTCTAATGGGTAATCCCATTTTATCCAATAGTTCAGTAATGAAAAGATATCGTTGGTAAAATTCCTCATTTCCTCCCGGAAAAAGAGAAGGTATGAACCAAAAATCAAGTAAAACCAAAAACTCTGCAAGTGGTTGAGCGTTTTCTACCTGAATCGACCCATCTTTTTGCCCTTCTTCAATCAGCTCCAGCCAACGGGGAAATAGAATCCGGCGGTTAGTGTCTAAGCTTTTTGCTAGTACATGCGGATTTTCCAGAAGGGGAATCGATTGTTTCATTAATTCCATTTGCTCTTCATCAGATTTATTTTGCTTAATGACTAGTCGAATCTTTTCAAGCGCAGTTAATTCTGTATGTTTTTTTATTGCTTCAAACGGATCATTGTCGAAAAACATTTTGTCTTCAAGGGCATTCATTATTTCTGCTTTTGACTTAAAATGATAATAAACTGCTCCTTTTGTTAAGCCATCTAGTTCATTGACAATATCTTGAATGGTGGTATTGTCATATCCTTTTTCAAGAAAGAGTCGTTTAGATACTTCCAATATTCGATCAACAGTGACTTCAGGATGTTTGTTTCTGGCCATAGTTTTCTCCTTCATTAAACATTCATACGGTATGAATGTATTATATGATTTAGATTTTCATTTGTCAATGACATTCATACCGAAAGAATGTAACCTCGTTCGCTAAACGAACAAGGTTCATTCAAGGTTCATCGAATAGACTGAGGATTGAAAGTTCCAGTGTAGATTCCTCTGACTGATTGATTGTCAAAGAAACTCTGACTCATTTTACTAGCCAAATGTTTCCTGTAAGAAGATTAAGCACTAAAGGAGAAAATTTGATATGATAAAATGAATAAGAAATAAATCCCTTTATATCAAGGATGCAAGAGATACTTGATAGGCATCTTCACAACATTTTGCTAGGGTGGAAACAAGGAGGAACATAAAATGACCATTGGGAAAAAACTTAAGGAGCGACGCAAGGAGCTGAACCTAACACAAGGGGAGGTTGCTGAGCAGCTGTATGTTTCCCGTCAAGCAATATCTAATTGGGAGCTGGATAAGAACTATCCTGAT
>NZ_JAFREL010000065.1 GCF_017377655.1 Candidatus Enterococcus ferrettii | reverse complement strand
TGATTTCCAGGTGCCAACTTCTTTTTCGTGTCGTAAAACTTTATTTGTTAGACGAAATCAGCTGATTCAAGTGATAGAACACCCTATGGAAGCAAGCTGACATTCAGTATAGGGGAAATTTTGAATCCTATTTCAACGATTGCAGCTGAACATTCGTTTTTCCAAAATCCTACATCCTCAGTACATTGTACGTACCTACCTGTTGGGAGTAACTGGAACCTATCCTGTTTCGGCTGGGGTGTCTCACTCACCTTCCACCCAATTCCATTACGGTCCATAGATCGTTCACTTACGTCAACTATACATATTTTCCCTGGCAATATTATCAGTTGTGAGTATTATTTTACTGCATTGTTCCAGTAGCTTCACACTCCAAAATTACTTTTAGGGCATGCCTGGTATGGATAGTGCAAATGGAAGCAATAGCTCTATTAACAATTTTATAGACGATTTTTCAGGTCACAAATCCCCTTGCCGAGGCAGCTGCCAAGAAGTATCATGCCGTTGTAAGATCTACTATGAGGTCCGTTATTACTAAATTTGGTATGTGACGGAAAATTAAAATTAACTCCAAAAGAAAGAAAAACCTTTATAAAAAATGGCGAAATTGATATAGTGATATTAGTAATCATGAAAGGAGTGCTGAAAATAGGCAAAAAATATTTAGATATCTTAGATTGTTGTTGATAATGACAACGAATGTTATATCGTTGCTAACAGCAGTAATCTAAACAACAATGTAAGCCAATTCGCACCAACAAGAAAAATCTGAAATTGATACGAGACATGAAAATCACAATCTAGAAGAGGGCGCTAAACCGAGGGTATCCACGGTAAATACTGTCGCTCTAAATGAATTTACTAGTATACGAGTTACTGATTCCTTTGATAATGTCACAAATACATCAATAGGGGTATAAGATTCATTTCGTATTTATGGAGGTTTTACAATTCCGAATGATCAAGTGAGTGCTGGGGATGCAGCAACAATTACGTTGCCAAACACGCTAACTTTTTATGCAACAGAAAGTTTTGATGCTAAAGACAGGGAAGGAAATGTTGTAGCGAATGCGGTTATTGATCCTGATACAAAAACAGTTGTATTAACTTACAAAGACTATCTAGAAAAATTCAGATAATTCTGGCATATTTTTTCCGAGCTGAAGTTAATACTGAAATCATAAAGGAAATAGAGCCTATTAGTGTTGATGTTGATGGAACAGTAATTATTAGTGTTATATGCAATTCAAAAAATAAAAGGGGAAATTAATATTAATTTTCAAGAAATTATCTTGGGGTACATGGAACCTAGAAACGAAATAGTACGGTAATATACACAAGCCGAAAAATGCGGGTATTTTTCTAATTTTTAATCTCAGCACAAATGAAGTAATTTGGGACATCTTCATTTAGGCCTTATAAGCGCAGAGGGGGAAAAATCTCTATAACCACTATTTTCGCTTTTTTTTGCCGTCATTTCACTCCTTAAATCATCTGTTCTCCAAAGGAAGAACTTGTGTACCTAACCTTTACGTGTAAATGAGCCGATATGATAGTGCAATCGCATGATATCCAAGGTAGTTCAAAGAAACAATTAATGGGAGGATACAATGAAAAAATCATATAATTTGTTATGTATAGCCATAATTTTTTTAGGTCAATTATTTTTACCGGTTTCTGTTTTTGCTGAAACAGCAACTAATAATAGCGAAGCAATTGACACCTGGATGCCGGATAAAAACTTACAAAAAGCAGTTGCTGAAAAGTATGATGTGGATGTCGATCATTTAACAAAAGAGCTATTGGAAAATAATAAAGAATCATATGTGGATCTAATGCTAACTGATGATCTTAGTGCAGCAAACGAAAGTGGACGTTATTATGTAGAAAATTTGGAAGGGTTGCAGTATATTTCAGGAATGTTATACGCTGATATTAGCTTGTATCATACAACTAATACAAGTATGAGTATCAATCAATCCTATTTTTTAACTATCAAAAATGATTCAAAAAGAAATCATACGATCTTTAATGAAAACTATAACCCAGATTTCACCAATTTTGCTTTGTTTTGGGATTATTTAAATGATGATAATGCGTATTCGTCTTTCTCTCTATCTGACAATACATTAATGAATCGAATGTCTGATTTACGTTTAGAAACGTCTATCGATGACTATAGAAAAATAGTCTTGCCTATTTCAGATTTTTATCAAAAAGGAACCCCTTTTTCAGATTCATATAGTGGGGCACGTTTGTCCATAGATCCATCAGAAGCAGTCTGGGATAATGACTTTGATACAACAGAAGAGGAAGAAAATCCACTTACTTTTTTAGATTATGTATATGTTTCTCAAGAAGATACCAAGTTAGTTTATGCTATCTATTTGGAAGATGATAACCTTGTCTTTAAACTAAAAAAAGGTGATCTAAATCAATCCGATATAGACTTAGATAAACCGTTAAGTACTAGTTTATCGTTTTATCATATGTTAATACCTACTAGAAGTCTATTAGGTAATTATCGTTTTAGTACACAATTAAATGCAGACATATATTTGAAAAATCCTGTGAATGTAGGGGAGAATGTGACCGTTCAGTACCAAGATACTGATGGCAATACGATTGCTCCTGATGTGATAAAGTCTGGAAATGTTGGAGATAGTTATACAACAGAGCAGTTAACGATTGACGGATACTCATTTAAAGAAATTAAGGGAGCAGCCAGCGGAACAATTACTACAGAACCACAAACGGTTACCTATGTTTATACGAAGAATCCTGTTAAGGGCGCTGAAGTAACTGTTCAGTACCAAGATACTGATGGCAATACTGTTGCGCCTGATGTGATAAAGACTGGAAATGTAGGGGATGCTTATACTACAGAGCAACTGACTATTGACGGATACTCATTTAAAGAAGTTAAGGGAGCAGCCAGCGGAACAATTGCTACAGAACCACAAACGGTTACCTATGTTTATACTAAGGATCCTATTAAAGGTTCTGCAGAAGTAACTGTTCAATACCAAGATATTGATGGTACTACTATAGCGCCTAATAAGATAAAGACTGGAAATGTAGGGGATACTTATACTACAGAGCAACTAACGATTGACGGATATTCATTTAAAGAAGTTAAGGGAGCAGCCAGCGGAACATTTACCACTGAGCCACAAACGGTTACTTATGTGTACACGAAGAATCCTGTTATAGGTTCTGCAGAAGTAACTGTTCAATACCAAGATACTAATGGCAATACGATAGCGCCTAACATGATAAAGACTGGAAATGTTGGAGACACTTATACTACAGAGCAACTGACTATTGATGGATATTCATTTAAAGAAGTTAAGGGAGCAGCCAGCGGAACATTTACCACTGAGCCACAAACGGTTACTTATGTGTACACGAAGAATCCTGTTACAGGTTCTGCAGAAGTAACTGTTCAATACCAAGATACTGATGGCAATACGATAGCGCCTAACGTGATAAAGACTGGAAATGTTGGAGATAGTTATACTACAGAGCAACTAACGATTGATGGATATTCATTTAAAGAAGTTAAGGGAGCAGTCAGCGGAACATTTACGACAGACCCACAAACAGTTACTTATATATATACAGATAATCAGGTACCTCCTGTAAATCCTTCAGGTAGCAATTTAGTGAAGACTACAGGAAACACTGTACCTGTTAATTCAAAATCAACAATGAAGCTTCTTCCTCAAACTGGTGAATCAAAGACTATATTATTCACATTACTTGGTGGGGTTATTCTAATCATTGGAGTATATATATTTATTTCAAAACAAAGAAAACTTAGATAAAAAAGTTCATTTCATAGTTGGTTTTTGATCAACTGGTGTTGATGAGGGTAATCAATAGAATAATACAAGCGGCCAGGCAGCTCTTTTGCCTGGCCGCTTGTTTATCGTAGGTGTAGTCTTAATATCTTCTGTTAGTTTTATATCGTATTTTCAACTCATTATTTGATTTGATCTCTTGAGAGTGTACTCTTAGTATTCTTCTTTCTGGTTTGATACCATTTCAAAACTTACATAAAAAAAGAATGTTGGAGAGTAGTTATATGCAAATGAAAAAAGGATCAAAAAGGTTCTGTTGCAGGATCAACTGCAGATCATTCTAAAATTTATGTTCAAATTCTACAAACGTTGCGAACAGGAGGTCATCAATTGACCAGTAGAACTAGATTCATCCATTGGAATATTTTCTTGTAGACTATGGAAAGCAACCTCACATTCGTTCACTCTATTTACAATCGAAATTAAATCTTCCATTTTTCTTCCTGGTCGATCCAATCGCCAAACAACCGAGGTATCTTCTGAGCGAACAAAATCAATCGCTGTTTCTAATCCAGATCTTGTACTTTTTACCCCACTCATAGGATCAGTGAATACATTCAGTATAAGCGTTCATTCTTTTGAAGATAAAACGAAAAATAAAATAGTCTGCAAAATAGTAAATAGTAAAATAAATGCCATGGAGTCCAAACGAAAAATTGTAGGAATAGCCTGCAATATTGATACTGGATGGTTTAAAACATTCACACTATTAAATCTTAAAAAACGTCCCAAAAAAACACCAATACTAATCAAAAAGAACAGGATAAAGAGTATTGTCAGATTTTTATTTCGTGTAAGTGAATATTTTTCCGATAATAATCTTAGAATAGCTTGTTCACTTTGTACCCCTAAAATATATAGGCTTAAAATTCCGCCTACTGCTAAGACAAACATCATCCAAATTAAAACATTCTCTGACATAACTAGATTGGACGAAGTATAAAAATTGATGCGATTCAAATGAACTAAATCTGTTAATAAATAAGCATTGTTAGGAATAAACAGAATATAAAAGATGAAGAATAGTGTGGTTCTTTTTTTTTGAAATCTACCTTTCATGTAAGAATAAATTTCTAATGGTAAGTAGGCTAGTAAAGAGTCAATCAGTAAAAAATGAATGGGTAAATCATACACATAAAATGGAATAAGAGCAATAATGTAAATAATAAATAGGATTCTGATGTTCTTTAGATTATTCATAGTTCTCCTTTAAAAAACTGAATTCATTTTGATATATCTTATGCCACTGTTTTAATAGAAACAGGCTTTTTTAAATAGTGATTAGTACACAGCTAAAAGTAACACTGATTGATCCAAAAGAAAAAGTGATAGAATAGGATTTTTGGAAATACCAAAAGCGTTACCAGTGGTTACACTCCATATCCGTTTTTTATCTACCCCTTTTATTAAATTCTGGATTTTACGTACTTTGAAATATTCGAACCTGCACTTGGATGGTTATGAACCGGATCTTGTTTCGGTGTAGATTACTTGAGCACCTCTGGGATTCAACGAATCAATTTGAAAATCTAAATTTCGTTCAAAAGTTGAAACTCGAGCATAACTAAATAGTTTCTCATGCTAAGAAAACCTCCCTAAACTTATGATAACTAAAGTATATAGGGAAGTAGAATTAGGGACAAGAAAAGTAGCGTGATAGACCAAATAACGATGCAAATTTTTATGAAACATTCATAAAGAATACTAACCGTACAAAACTGCAGGCCCCTGCTGTTACATCATAATAAAAAAGAATAGCAGTGATCTGGAATGAATCAATTATAGTGTTAATTTATTGAATTTTGTGTGATTAGATTTTTGGTAATCGCTCACTTTTTACATCCAATCTTCCATGAACGGAAGAGTCCCAACTAATTCATGAATAAATCGGGCAGGATTCTCTTTTTATGTGAGCATAGGAAATAGATATATCCAAAGTAAGTTGAGTAATGTTATAAGTAGTTATGTGTTTTGATCCTTTCGAGGATTAAAGTGTGAGTATAGGCAGTCCACCTATACTCTTTTATTTTACTGGCATTTTTTACTAAGGAAATTAATCGAAAAAAACTTTCTATAATTAAAAATAAACTAAATCAATGAATGTGAGTACTTCTTCCACTAGCTGTTTTGATATAATTGTGAAGAACAAGTGGATAAACTTAGAGATAAATTAACTAAGGAGAACGAAGTAAATGAAAAATAAACTAACGACTTATCTGAGCATATTTTTGATGATGACTACCTTTTTAGCAGCACCGTTAACGGTGTTGGCAGAGACAAATGATAGTAGTGGTACACAAGCAACACAGTCAGAAAGTATGCAGCCAGCAGAAGTAGCTAAAAGTACGGGAATCACAAAAGAAAAGGCTGATCAACAAGAAAATCCTCTGAAAAAAAGTGAGGAAGTAGCAACTAGCAAATCTGATACTTTGAAAAATACCCAAACAGATCAAAAACAAGCATCAGCAACTACTCAATCAACGAACCAACAGACACGAGCGCCAAACCAGACGAAAGGTATACAAGAGCCTGAGGTAAACGCAGAGGAAAATAGTTTGAGCATAACATCATCTTTGAGCTACCCCTCTGGTCAAGATTACGTAGTAGCTACTTCAGATTGGTTGACAGTTGCGATGGATTTAACTTTACCAGCTATGAAAATGGGAGATACAGTAAAGCTCACCGTGGCCAATTCAGATTGGGCATATTCTGACCAGCCGTTTGTTGTTGGCGATTATACAATAATACCTGATAGTAAAAAAGATGGCACTTTTATCATAAAAGCAAACACAGATACCTTAGCGGAGAACATAAAGCTAGATATTAACATTAGATACAAGGAAAATCTCTCTTCTTCTAAAGTAACACAAGAACTACCCATATCTATTCAATATCAAAATCAAGTTAGCAGTGATAACAGATATGTTGAAATTCATCGATTTAAAGATACTATACCTAAAAATGAATTCATCAAAAAAGTAGCGTATGGGATAAATGAAGACGGGAATGCTTTATGGGGATTATATTTTAACTACAATAATTTCAATTTAAGAGGTAATGATACGGTTCCCTTTATCTTTAAAGATATTTCTGACAAAGGACAAAAAATCATTCCGGAATCAATTTTGGCATATGATGTTTCTAAACCTACACTAGAAGTTGATGGGTCTATGGAAAGAAATCCAGACCATGATGAATATAATTATATGGTATCAAAATATTTAATAGATCATGTGAACGATGGAATTCTTGATATTCAGTCGAATTCGTCAAATCCATTAGGATTAGATGATATAACAAAATCTTTTTATATATTTTTTGAAACTAAGCCGGAAAAACAACCAGAAGTGGGAGAAGTGCTTTCGAACAAGGTCAATGTTCAAATAGCAGGGGAAAATGGAGAGACTCAAAAAGATGAGAGCGAAGCTTCTGTCACGATTCCTCCTATTAATAATGGTGAACAGTTTATTAAGATATCGGGCACTAAGACATGGGCAGACAATGATAACCAAGATGGCAAACGACCGGATAAGATCACTGTAAATTTATTAGCCGATGGACAACAAATCGCTACCAAAGATGTGACTCAAGCGGATGGTTGGGCGTACGAATTTAAAAATTTACCAAAATTCAAGAACGGCAAAGAGATCGGCTATACAGTCACTGAAAATCAAGTAGCGGATTATAATACAGACATTAAAGGCTTTGACATCACCAACAGTTACACCCCAGGTAAAACTAGTATTTCTGTTACCAAGCAATGGGAAGATGCAAATAATCAAGACGGCAAACGTCCAAATAGTATTCAGGTTCAATTAAAAGCAAATGGTGAAAGTCAAGGACATCTTGTTACGTTAAATGCTGCGAATAATTGGACCACGACTTGGAATGATTTGCCGCAAAAAGCCAAAGGACAAGACATTGTCTATACGGTAAAGGAAAGTGCCGTTCCAGGCTATATTACAACAGTGGATGCCTCGGATAAAGGCAATGTGAAGATTGTCAATATCCATACACCAGAATCAACCGAAGTGAAGGGAACAAAAACGTGGGCAGACAATGACAACCAAGATGGCAAGCGTCCGGACAAGATTACCGTCAATTTGTTAGCGGACGGGCAACAAGTAGCTGAAAAAGAAATTACTGAAGCTGACGGATGGCAGTACAACTTTTCCAACTTACCGAAATTCAAAAACGGAAAAGAAATTGTATATACTTTGACTGAAAATGCAGTAGAAAATTATACAATAAGTATTGATGGTTACAACATTACCAATACGTATTCACCAGGAGAAATTAGCGGAACAGTGACCAAGCATTGGGAGGATAGCAATGATCAAGCTAGGGTTCGTCCAGAAAGTATAAAAATTCAACTTTATGCTAATGGGAAGGAACAAGGTAAACCAGTGGAAGTCAAAGCCAAAGACAACTGGACGTATACTTGGACACATTTAAAAATCACTGATAAAACTGGTAAAGTGGTTAAGTATAGCTTGAAAGAAGTTGATATTTCAACTGGTTACACAGCAACAATTACTGGTGAAAATACGGGAAACTTGCTAGTCACTAACACGTATAAGCCAGTAAATTCTAACAAACCAAACCAACCGACAAAGCCAGAAAATTCAACTACACAAAAGTTTGAAAAATGGTTACCAAAAACAGGGGAAGAAAAAGCAGCCTGGTTAACTATAATTGGCGCGTTCTTAGTTTGCGGTGTCGTTGGGTATCTTTATTTTAGAAAAAAAGCCAAATAATATTGAATAAAAAAACGAACGATTATTATCTAAAAGATATTAACCGTTCTTTTTTTTAGTCCTTTTCTTTCTTGTCTTGTACGGTTGTATGAAGAATCCCGAAATGTTTAAAAAAACGCTCGATAGAATATATGCTTTGGTTTAGGATAGGCTGTTGATATACTTTTAAGTTTGGAATAGTCCAAAACAAAAATGCAGGGGCGGACGGTTCATCACTGAAGAATCCCACCTTAATTCCTAAGGAGTGGGAATTCAGTGAGTGAAAAATAAGCTAAAGACCTTTAAAAATTGCAATTATTATCATTTTACAAGATTTTATTTAAATTATATATTTTTTTATATGTCAGACTTTGATAGATGTACTCTTTTTTTATAACACAGGAAAGATTTTAATATCTGAGCTATAGGGACAGTCTTTACAGTTATTAGAGTAGTATATTTATTTGTTAAAATTGTCAAGAAGTCATTTACATGTGTCCCCGTCTTTTTTTCTTCGTTGAAAATAGGAAGAAAATAATTTTTTTGTTGAAAATGAAGAGAAAATAACTTATGATAACAAAACAGAAAAATTATTTGCTTAGTATAACGAAAAGGGGAGGAATACGGTTGGATTTTTTAGCAGCGCTGTTTGAAAATGATTTGCATTCTCTAGATTTGATGAAAATTCCGATCTTATTAGGATTGTTGATTGTTGGAATTTCTGTTTTTTCGCTGAAAGGGATTGGGCAAATTGAAAAAAGTAAAAGGGAAAAAAGAAATAAAGAAAAACGGTAGTCTGTATATATGGATACTGATTGTTTGGGGAACTTTGAGCGCCTTCGGTTTAGTTGCCTTCATTAATACAATTCTGCAGAATAGAGCAATGCATGTATCTGTATGGACAATTATACTTTTAATTGTAAATACTATTTTCATTCTATATTTTTGGTTGAATGGAACCAAAGATATCGTTTACATTTTCTTTTATCAGTTTAAGTATAAAAAAATGCAAAGGCAAGAACTAAAGGTGTTGGAAACAGAGTTGCTACCCAAATACAAGGATGCGCGTGTTTTGTTGCTTTACTGCACTTGTAATGATTTTATAGAAGAAAGCTTATTCGCTTCTATGAATCAGAAATATTCAAATTATAAAACAGTTATTCTGGATGATTCCAGTGAAAATCAGTACAAAGAACGAATTGATAATTTTGCTCAACTTCATTCAATTGAAGTTATAAGAAGAGAAAATCGTAAGGGGTATAAGGCGGGTAACTTGAATAATTATCTAGTCGGTCGTGAGGATTATGATTTTTTTGTTATTTTAGACAGTGATGAAATTATTCCAGAACATTTTATTGCTAAGGCCTTACAATACTTTTCTTATTATCCAGAAGTAGGACTGTTACAGGCAAATCATATATCGACTAGAAACAGAACGAAATTCATGGAACGTTTTTCTGTAGGAGTGGATGCACATTGGCCAACCTATCAAGCAATGAAAGAAAGATATGGGTTTATGTCATTTTTAGGACATGGAGCAATGATTTCTAGAGAATGCTTTGAATCAGTGGAACGGTTTCCGCATCTTGTTGCAGAAGATTTGTGTTTTTCTATAGAAGCTAAAATTAAAGGATATTTTACAGCGTTCTCTACTTTTATTGTATGTGAGGAAGAATATCCAGTAGATTACTTTGCCTTTAAAAAGAGGCACCTGAAATGGACAGGGGGAAATTTAGAATTTATAAGCAACTATGCAAAAAAATTATTTTACAGCAAAAATTTACGCTGGTTTGAAAAATTGGATGTGGTTCTGTTCACGTTTAGTTTGCCAATGTCTACAGTATTCTTTCTATTTTTGATTATCAATTTAATCCTGCTGCCGTTATTGGGTGTGAGTGCAGGATATCCGTTATGGCTAATGACACCGACAATCATATTCTTGTACGCGCCCACAATTAATGACATGGTCTATTTATTAGGACGTTATCCGTTCTTTAAAAGTATGGGATACTTATTTTCTGCATTCCTTCTATATGGTTCACTATATTGGATCAGTTTTTATGGAGCAACAAAAGCATGGATTGGAATTAAACCAAAATTCATTGTAACGCCGAAAGAAAATCGGCAGTATTCATTAGTAGAAATAATAAATGGCAATATTCAAGAAATTCTATTTTCTCTTGGATTGATGGTTTTGTCTGTTTGGTTTACAAAAAGTCTGTTGCCAGTTATCCTAATTGTTCTCCCGAGCCTATCTGGAATTTATCTAACTTCTTTGTGTAAAGAAAAGAAGTTAGATAAAAATACAGGTGATAAAGAAGAGGAAAATAGATCAATGAATACTGAAGAATTTGAAGAAGGAATTGGTTAATCGTTAGAATGATAGTTGCAGATCGTTAAGTGTACAGAAAAAGAGGATTTATTGATAAGTTTATGGGTATAAACCCAGTGAAATTTCAAAGCTACAGTCCAAAGAAAGTGTACAAACACATAATTTTTGTACACTTTCTTTGTATGTCTTGAAAAGCACTTGCTATCATCGAGTGGCGACTAAACATATCTTTAACTTAATTGGTAGAGCATACGACCCATAACCGTTGGGTCACAGGTTTTGATAGTGCAAGGTACATGAAATCCAGAATCTAACAAAAGTGTTAGATACATAAAGGGGTAAAGTCACATATTTTTGCTATGCTTACATAAGATGCGAGATATCTGAAAAATTATTGGAATAATAGTTATAGAAGTAATAGCTGTAGGTCATTTTGGATATAAGTATTACTCAGAAACGTATAAGACTGAAGTTGCTTACGCTATCATTCCAAATGAAGTATCAGAGAAAGAACTTGCAGCAGATGCTGATGGGAAATAACTATTCCTATAATTACAAGTTTGGATTCGTAAAGAAAAATGGCAATGTTAAGGAAATCGAGTATGACTTGTCAAAGCTTAGATTAGTAAGAAAAGGGTAGTTTTTGATTCAGAGAAAGTATTTCTGAAATGACAAAATCTTTGTTTGTAAAGTTAAACTGGTCCAGTTGATAAGAATTGAGGTGATAGGATGAGCATATTTGGAATCATTGGAATGGTCACTTTTTTAATCGGAATGGCTATTTTTTTATTCGGTAAACAATTTATTCTTTTGAGAGCTTTTTTTGGTGACAGAAGCATGTTTTACCAATTATTTTGGGGAACTATTATTGCTATAATCGGATTAGCGATAATGTACTTCGCCGGTGTATTTCATTAACAATTACCAAATAGATCATATGGAAAATTAATTTCATAAAAAAGACAGTTTAAACTGCCTATCTTTAGCTAGCACAAGTTTTCTCCCGTTAACTGCAGCAAGTGGTTAGCTCGTTTTTAAAACAAGCTATCCATGCGGTTAAATTATAGACTTGGATTTTCAATTTAAGTGCAACACATAAAAAATAACTCATAAGGAATATTCGACTAAAATAGGTTTGTCTAAAAACACTACCAGGGAGAATTCAATTATAAATTCTTATCACAAACCACAGATTGCTGTTTCATCGTCGTACACTTCCTGCTTCGAAAGCTACTAACATGTATTTCTTTACAAAGTATGCTGTAATTTACTTGCAAATATGGAAGATTTCGGATGCTAGAAACGCGAAAGCCTTACTCGGTCCTGAGTAAGGCTTTTTCTCTCACTAGATACAACGTACAATTTGCGAGTTATAGTGAAGCTGTTTTTTCAGTTGTCGACCCAAGTATCTAACTGGTGAACGACTAGTGTGTTGCTAGAATTACGAAACCCACGACACAATGAAAATCATGCTAACCGAAGTGAAGGTAATAGCTGTAGCCGAAGATGGCAAAAATTTTTTTAAACAGGTGAAGTTGCTGAGAATGCGCCAGAGTATATTAAAGCAGCAAAACAAAGAATTGATTATTATCAGCTAGATAAGGATGAAAAAGCGATGGTCATGAGAATTGAAAAGGCCAAGGTAATAAAGAATGTCGAATTAGCTACGGCTCTTGAGGGG
This sequence comes from Candidatus Enterococcus ferrettii, assembly GCF_017377655.1. Classification (GTDB taxonomy): domain Bacteria; phylum Bacillota; class Bacilli; order Lactobacillales; family Enterococcaceae; genus Enterococcus_A; species Enterococcus_A ferrettii. The sequence goes on along the minus strand of NZ_JAFREL010000065.1, from coordinate 7,794 downwards.
GGCTGGATCAAGGGATAGACATCGGAAAACTAGAAGTTGCAGCAAATCTCTTAAAAATGGGTATGGCGTCAGAACAAGTTGTTCAAGTGACCAGATTGAGTCTGAAAAAGATCAACGAGTTGAAGAAAGAACAGGACTAGTGGATCGATCGTAATTGTTGGTAACGCAATTTTGATGCATTGATTTGCCAAGGGAAAAGCATTGAAGAAAAATGCATTCTACCAGTTATGAATTTTGTTTTACAAGAAAATACCTTTGCTGAAGTTTTACAGTTTTAGTTACAGGAATTAATTGAATGACTTTTTTCAGGAGGTCATTCCTTTTTATTTTGCAGCAATTACGAGATGTTTGTTCAGTAGTTTGGAAAAGTACGTACAAGCTTCTGAAAGAAGTAGTACTTGCTGACTGGAAAATGAAATAGTTTGCGGAAAATCAGTGTCTTCTGCAGGCCGTGATTCAATCAATGCTTTGTTTTCTCTCCGCATGGAAGAACGAGTCACTGGGGAATTTACTTTTTAGTAAAGGAAAGAAGCTATTCAATAAAAGAAATCAGCCTTTTGTTTCAGGCTGTTTTTTTTGAATTTTTCTGATGGGTGTTTTAGTAGATAAGTTTTAGCGAAATGGAATATATTCTGTGACAATCGATTATGCTTTATCCTTTTAGAAATTCCCATAGCACCTAACAAAATTAGGTGTTTTTTTGCATGAGCATATCAAAAAGTAAATCTGCGTACCAACGTGTACCAAAACCACTTGATTAACGAAATATTCATTTAGTACGGCAACGGGTTTAGGGGTGTTACTTTTTTCTAATAGTATAGAGGACTGTTTAAATAGGTGATGTTATTTATACAGGAGAGTTTGTCTTGCCTTCAAATTGCACACTTAATTCCGGTCGAATAAGAAGGTATTTAAAACCTAATAAAATATTCTAAAAATTATTTCTCTTGTCAAGTATATACTGATTTTATATATCATTTCCCCTTGAAAGAAGTAATTAATTTATAGATTTACTTATGATATACATAATCTGTGCAAGTGATTTCGGCATAATATACATTAAAAGATTGAAATGAAGAAAACTGTATAGTAAACTTAGAGTAATCTTAGTAATATTTTATTTTTAAGGCAACATATTTTTCTTTAATTAATTTTTTCGAATATAATTATTTAATCTCAATGTTCATACTAAGTAAAGGGAAGAAGGGGATGAAACAAAAGATGAATACTTTTTTTAAAGACGAAAAAAAGATTTTTTGTTTGTTTGTTATTGTTATTCTCTTGTTTTCTACTTTGGTTCCAACACTTTCGCTCGGTCAATCACAGGAAACAACAACTCCTTCTTCTGAGCTTTTGAGTGAAAAGGTGAGCAAATATGATGAGTTGTTATCTAGTACAGAAAGAGTGGAAGAAGCGTCCGTCGAAAGCAATACTAACGGATCAAGGGAATCAATTTCTTTAGAGGAAAGTACGAAGGAATCTGCAACCACATCGCAGGAAATCCAGACATTTCAAGGGAAAGCTATTGCAGGAGATATTCTTAGTTCAGTAGTTGTAAACGACTGGGAACTATTTAGAGATAAAAATGGCAGTCGTGAATCATTGACAACAGAGCCTAAGAGTACTGCAGCTTCGAACCAAGCCTATACCTTTGGCTTCTCTTGGACTATTGTTGCTGAAAAGTTAGAGAGAAACCTGTTGCCTGGCGATTATTTTGTTTTGGAAATTCCTCAAGTTGAAGATTCTAATAGTGGACATTGGTATTCGCCGGGAAGTGCTTGGAGTACAATCACGATTGATACAGAAGAAGGGCCAAAACCAGTTTATCGCTATCGAATTGAACATTCTACAGAAAAGGATAAACAGGTTGTTCGTGTCGAATTTTTAGACGGAGTAGACCAACTTCATATTAATACCTTGGATACTGAACTAGAGTTTCCAGGATTCATGAACTATGTGATGAAGGAAGGAACACAACAAGTAACCTTTGGACAGGATAAAGATGGGAATGCACTAGCAAAAGCAATAACCTTTGAGAAAACACCATTGAATGCTGCGAATGGATTCTCCTACAAGTTTGGAGGAGCAGCTTCCAACAATACGATTCAGTGGGGAATCCAATTTAATGGTGCTGCGAATGTTGAATTGGGCGGAGATGAAGTAAATTACAGTGTAAATGGTGGTGCAGGAAGCCAGAATCAAGGTTTTTATCTAAATAAACCTGATCGAGATGTATGGAATCCTTGGGGAAGTCATTACACGGATGTTGACGCGCCCATCGGAAAAGAGGGCGGCGGTGAATTAGGTGGTTATGTAGAAGATGTATTGCCAGCCGGTGCTGAGCTGGCCGCTTTGACAATTGCTGCGTATATTCAAATACCGATTGGTTTGACACCTGAAAACTATAATCAGCAAACGGGAGTATATCCATCTTCGGTAGCTGGGTATCAATCGTTTGTTTTAGCAGATTACGGGAGTGGTCCTACATATCGCTCGGGTTCGGATACTGAAGCGATCCTTAAACCCAAGGTAGGAACGGGTTTTTCTTTGCTGACACAAGGAACTGGTGAAACGAAGGCAGCATTCAAGCAGAGAATTCAAAGTACACCTTATCAATACGGTGTTTATAAAGAAGCTTCCGGAGTATCAACCGTCATGATGCACTACGGTTCACTGAAGAAAGCAGATAATCAGCAGCAAAAACTTAGCGAATTAACAACCAATCCATATACAGGCAGAACAATTACGAATCCGATTTCGAATCAATCGGTGAACATTACCGAGTTTGCTGCTCAAGCAGCTGACTTCTCAATTAAGCTCGGGTATTATGCTGAAGAGGATCGTGAATTATTGGAAAATTATTACTCCATTACGTATGGTGATTCAAATGTCATCAAAGGAGCAAGTGCATCATACAATATTTCTCTAGCTATTCGTTATCCACCAGAAACCCCATCTGGTGAAATAGAAAACACTTCGGAAATTTATACGCACAGTGCGTTAACTTTGAATCGTCCCACTCCAGAAGAAATGCCAAAAAGGAATACTGGTAAGGCTGATTTACAAAATCCTTACGGCAGTATCAGCTTGAATGCCAATCAAGCATTGCTGCAAAAATTTGATGTCGAGCGCGATGCCAACGACGGTTACATTCCAATTAATGGCGCAAAATTCAAATTGCAAGTCAAAAATGGCACGAAGTGGACGGATGTCAAAAAGAGTGATGAAGTAGTTTATTTTACAACTGATGGCATCAGTTATTATGAAATAGAAAATGGCGTCACGGTAGAAAAAATAGCAAATGGATTAGTGAAGGTTGATTTTAGTGCATTAGGTTTAGCTGACGGAACGTATCGTTTTGTCGAGATCGAGGCCGCAGCTGGTTATGATGAAGAAAACTCTCCTAACTGGAATGGAGAAGCCGTTGTATCAGATGAATTTGCGATTCCTTCAGCTACTTCCAGAGGACCGACAGTAGCAGTCTGGAACAAGAAATTACCACAGGCCAAATATACTGTTAAACACTATGTCCAGAAAAATGAAGGAAGTACAGCAAAAGATAATTTCAGGCTGGATAAAACAGAAGAAAAGTCAGGTTATATCGGACAGAAAATTATTGGCGAACCATTGCTGGAGTTATTAACCTCTTATAACTATAGTGAGGTTCTATCCATCGAGCATGGATTGATAGAAGGGCGCGTAACTGCAGATGGCGAATTAATAATAGAGTTGTACTATACTATCGCTGCGGAGGTACCCTTCACCTTTTATAAGCAAGGATTAAACGGTGATATGATGCCGTCTGTAGATTCAAACGGTAATCAGCTATTTGATGAAGAAGGTCGAGAAAAAAAGGTAGTTTTTGATATTTATGAGTATATTGGACCAGATCGCCCGGTAACTTATCCAGACGGAACAGGGCCGAAAAGCAAACCTGGTGATTGGAACAAACTCTATACTGTTACGACGGATGCATTAGGAAGAATTCGAGTTCCTGAGATTAATGATCCTGCAGAGTTAGCGAAATATTATGCCATTGTAGAAGTGGAGACTTACCCAGGGTATGTTTTGCCAGAAAATGATTTAAACAGCAGCGACCGAGAAGTTTATTGGGTTGTCCGATTGAGCGATGAGACTATGTTCTCTATGCCAAGTTGGGCGCATGGAACTGAAGTAGACAAGCCGGATTTTGAGAAGCCTAGCAGCAGCAACGGCAATCGCTATATCTTGAAAAATCGTAAGCCTGAGATTTCTTTATTCAAAGTGAACGAACGTAATGAGCCTATGCCGTCGTCTGATAAACAAAAAGTTCAGTTTGATATTTATCGGTGGACCGCGGGCGGGTATTTTAACGAGAATGATCCATATTATTGGTCACCGCAATGGATGAAGCTGGACTCAAATGTGACGACTGATAATCAAGGATACTTTGCAAGTATTGGGAAGACTGGATTAAGTGGTTCTGAAAATAAAAATTTTGATTGGTATGCCATTCGTGAAACCAGTACCTACAGCGGATATCAGCTAGCAGAAGGCTATTGGTTAGTGAAAACTGGTTGGAATCCAACCACGCAGCAGTTTGAAATTTTTGAGGTGAAATATAAGGTTGTCCAAGGCAATGGTGGGATTGATGCCGAAAGTCCTGGTCACAAAATTAGTGACGACAAAAAAGACCTGTACTTCACTAACAAAGTTACGGCAACTAGTTTTTACAAGGAAGACGGGCAACAAAATCCGTTAGGTGGAGTCCATTTCTCACTCTATAAGCCAAAAGCAGGCGAAGCTGGTGAGACAGGGAGCGAAGATCCGGAAGCAGTAAATACAAAATGGGATTTGACAAAGCCAATTGAAAAAATAAGCAGTGAAAGCAACTCCGATAAGGGAAAGGTTACTTTTGAAGATCTTATTCAAGGAGACTATTTATTGGTAGAAACAAAGACGCTCCCTGGTTATCAGCTGCCCTTAGGCTCTTGGATTATTACAATTAATTTTTACGGCGATATTGAAGCGATTAAGGGGCGTGGAGATCCTTTACCACCAGCATTCCGAGTGGAAGCGGGCAATTACTATTTGCCAAATTACTTAATTAATAGCCTGCCGAAAGCAGGTGGCTATATGAGAGTGGCATTAGTGGTACTAGGTATTGTTTTATTGGGTTCTGGGATTATTCTTTCACAGAACCGAAAGAAATATAAATGAATGAGTGAGAAGGGGAAAGAAGATGAGAAAAAAAATAAGTAAATTAATCACAATGCTATTCATTTTAGCAACGATCTTGGGTGGGGGACTTTCAGCGCTTGCTGCACCAGGTGCAAAACCAACCAAGGGTGACTTAACGATTCATAAACACTGGGCGGAGACAGCGAACGATATACAGGGCGAGGGTACTGGTGAGAAATTAAACCCAGGAATTACCAATCCTGCTATTTCTGGAATTCAATTTGATGTATATCAGTTAACACCAAAGGGGAATCCACTTGCACCTGCCACACCGCCATCGGATAAAGATGGTTGGACGTACACAAGAACAAATAATGAATTAACTGTGGCAAAGGGAGCAGTTGAGCATAAGTACGATTTGACTAAGAAAACTTCAGCTACTACAGGTGGCAAGACCGATACCAATGGTGAGCTAAAATACACAGATTTACCTGCTGGCTATTATTATGTAGAAGAAAACTTAGCAGCTTCAACTGGGTATCAAGTACAAGGTACTGGCAATGAAGACAAGAAAATCACCTCGGGGGCAAAGCCTTTTATTGTAGCAGTCCCAATGACTACTGCTGACGGCACAGATTGGAATGACGATGTCCATGTCTATCCAAAAAACCAAGGTTTGAACCCCGAGAAAAAACCGGAAAAACCATCGGTAAACGTTGGTGACAAGGTGAAATGGACCATCACGGCCAATGTACCAGCAGGCTTTGCAGACTATAAGCAATTTGTAGTAACCGATGAGCTGGATAAACGATTGAATTATGTCGGTACACCTGCTCACAGTGTAGTGGTAAAAGGAATTGATGCTAGTTCTAATCTTTTAGTGACACTGAATAATCCTGCCGATTATACTGTTGCTCATACTGCAGCTACCCCTGCTGATAAAGAAAAGATTGTTATTACGTTAACAACAGCTGGGATTGCTAAATTAGCTGCAGCTACTGGGATTGAGAAAATTTCCATTGACTTTGAAACGACAGTCAACGGAAATATTCTAAATGACGGCGAAAACAAAATCGAGAATAAAGCCGATATTGACTTTGAGAATGGTTCAAGTGAAACGGGAAAAATTACGACCGATCCTTCTGAAATACACACAGGAGAAATTAAGATCAACAAATCTTATTCTGGTGGAGATACATCAATTAACAAAAGTGCCCAATTCCAACTAGCAGCTTCTGAAGCAGCTGCTAAAGCGGGAGAATACTACCGGGTTATTCTAGATGCTACTAGCACACACATCGTAGACATCGTTGCTCCTGGCGAAACAGGATTTGACACGGCTAAGAAATGGGTCGCAATTCCATCGCATGCTATTAAGAGTGAGACGTTAGGACTTGATGGAGATACCTTCTACGTTGAATCCTTTGAAGGTCTTCAAACCTACACAGAAGACGCTGGCGGAACAAAAACGTACAACAAGTATTATTTAGTAGAAACCTTAGCACCAGATAAATACAACTTGCTAGACGGACCAGTAGAGGTAACCTTTGAGAACGCGGATACGCAACATGTGGAAACAAAAGCTATTGAAAACAAACGTGGTTTCACTCTACCAAATACTGGTGGAGCAGGTACGCTGCTAATGGTGATTGGCGGAATTGTTTTGATCGGTTTAGCAGTTTTGTTAACAATGAATAAGAAAAAAGCTGCGTAATTGAGGAAAAAAGCCGAGAATTCTCGGCTTTTTCTCTGCATAGGAAAGGTAGGCTGGGGATGAAACGAGCCATTTTAATTATTGGATTATTAATTTCAGGAGTCGGTATCATCGCATACCCTTTCTTGGGAAATTATTTTAATCAGAAAAATGCGACCCAAGTAGCTGAAAGCTATCAAGAGGAGGTGGACCAGCTAACGCCTGAGCAAATTGCTGAAGTCTTTCAACAGGCAAAAATTTATAACGAAAATTTATTAGGTCAGCCAGCTCATGATCCTTTTATACCAGGATCAGGCATTGTGATGCCTGCCAATTATTATCAAGTATTGAAGGTTAAGGGAATAATGGCTCAGGTTGAAATTCCTAGTATTGATGTGAATTTGCCTGTTTACCACGGAACAAAGGATGATGTCTTACGCAAAGCCGTGGGACATTTGGAAGGTTCTGCTTTACCGATTGGTGGCGAAGGGACCCATTCGGTACTGACCTCCCATACCGGCTTAACTCACGCAAAGTTGTTCACTGATTTAACTGAACTGAAAGAAAGTGATCTTTTTTATGTTCATGTATTGGATCAGACCCTGGCTTATGAGGTAGATAAGATCTCAGTCATTGAACCGGAGCACACAGAACTATTAAAATCAGTAAAGGGAGAGGACTACGTGACACTCTTGACCTGCACCCCTTATGGAGTCAATTCCCACCGGTTGTTGGTTCGTGGAAAACGAGTTCCTTATGATCCTAGTAGAAAGGTGAAGAAGAAAAAGTTGACTACTGAGAATCATTTGTTGTTAAAAACAGCATTGATAACCAGTGGCATCATGCTGCTATTAGTCTTACTAAACTATTGGCGAAATAAACATAAATACAGATAAAATAATTATTAATATTGAAAATTTATAATAAATAAAATATATAAG
>NZ_JAFREL010000064.1 GCF_017377655.1 Candidatus Enterococcus ferrettii | reverse complement strand
TGTTTCATTAAAAAAGCCAATCCTAGTTGCAATAGGGTTGGCTTTCGTATTGTAATGCGGTTCAACTATTTTCGTTTATCCTAACTGGACCAGCCAACACATTATTAGAGTTCATGGCTGATTTTGAGAACTTCTTCTTCCACCACGGCTTTGAGATATAATTCTTCCATCTCGTCTTGTAATTCACAGGTGATCAATTCTTCGATCAGACTCTTTTTGCGCATTAGTGACAGGTAATGGAGCTCTTGAATGCGCCAGGCATATTTTTCCAAAAGCTGGAAGAGGTCGGTTTGAATTGAGTAAAGCTGTTCTTCGCCAACCACGATAACTTCGATCAGATCGTTGAGTTCGCTTTCGGTTTTGCATTCCTGCAGGCGATAGAGGTAAGCATTTTTAGTCATTTCATTGGAAAAGTCGAGGGCTTCGATTTTTGACTGAATGGCCGACTTGTCCAGAGTGTCCTGAGCAGTGATGGGCGGTCGTTTTTTTAGCTTGCCGCCGCTCATGATGTAGACTTCCCCATCGGCCAGTTTGATTTCTAACGAAGACACGAAAAACATTCCTTTCTGCGTCACTATGTATAGAGAAACGCACTAAAAGACTGGCTTTCAGTGCGCTTCTGGAGTGCTTTACACGCGGTATTTCTTACGCAGCATTGCGGCACCGGTAGCTGAAACTAACCCTAATCCGATTAGTGAAGCTGCAAGTGTTTCTGCAGAACCGGTCTGTGGATATTGTTTGTCTGAGGTTCCGCCAGCTGTTGCAGGGACTGTCTTAACGGCATCCGCTGTTTGAACGGTTCCAGTAGTTTTGTTCACTGCTTTGTCGACTGCTTTATCAGCAGCATCTTCCGCTTTGTCGACATCTACAGTATCCGGAGCAACGATTGACGCATAGCCGTCAGCGTAACCTAATTGATAGCTTTCGCTTTCGCCTGAAACGTCAGTTTTCTTATTGCCAACTTTAGCATCGGCAGCACCTGCGCGCAAACCTGCTAAGCGGTCTTCCGCAGCTTTGACTGCAGCTGTTTGTTCTTTGACTGCATTTTTAGCATCTGAAATCGCTGCTGTCGTTGATTTTACTAACTCTTCGTAAGCTTGCTTCGCAGCGGCAATCGCTGCTTTTAATTCATCAATAGTTTTTTGTGCTTCTGCTTCAGCAGCTTGAACAGCTGTCAAGGCATCTTTTTGAACTTGTAATTCTGCTTCAGCTTCCTTGATTGTTTCCTTTGCGAAATCAATGAATGGTTGTTGATCAGCAGTAACGGTGTCTACTTCTGCTCGGGCAGCTTCCAACGCAAGGTTTGCTTCTTGTAGAGCTGTTTCAGCTTCATCAATTGCTGGTTGTTTTGCATCAATGGCTGCTTGGGCTTCATCGATGATGGCTTGAGATGCTGTATTTACCTCTGCTTGCTCTAACTCAGCAGCATTCATTTCAGCAAGTTTGGCTTCTTGATTTAAGTTTGCTTCTTGAACAGCTGTTTCGGCTTCAGTAATCAATTCAGGGGCTTGGTCGATAATTGCTTGTGCTTCAGCAATTCTTTCGTCAGCCAATTGATTGGTTTGTTCTTGAGCAGCTAAGGCATTTTGCAATTCAGCCTCAGTTGTACCGATAGCAGCTTCAGCAGCGGCATAGGCAGCAGCGGTGTTGTTTAGTTGTGTTTGGGCAGCTGCTGCGGCATTAGTAAGAGTGTCTTTTTCCCCTTGTGAATAGTCTAAAAATGCCTGTTGAGTAGCAATTTCTGCTTGAGCGGCTGCAATTGCTGCAGCATTAGCTGGGTCTGTTGGATCAAGACTTTTAATAATTTCTGCTTGAGCAACAATTGCTGCTTGGAAGGTTGCAATTTCATTGTCCAGCATTGGTGTCATAGATGCTAACTCGGCTTGTGCGGTATCATAAGCTGCTTGCGCTGCTGGCAATTCAGCGGCCAAGATATTAAGGTTATTTACTGCATCTGCTGCGTTGACCTGTGCTTGAACAACTGCGGCTTGTGCAGCATCTTTTTCGGCATTTGCTTGTGCAATTACGTTGTCTTGGTCGTTAATATTCGCGATAACTGCTTCCAACGCAAGATTTGCTTCTTGAATGGCTGTTTCCGAAGCGTCGAAAGCTTCTTTAGCCGCTTGTAACTTCGCCTCAGCAGCTGCAATTGCTTGCTTCGCTTCATCGATAGCTGGTTGTTGCTTTTCCTGTTCTGCTTGAAAGTCAGCTTCCGTTTCGTCCAATTCAGCTTGCGCAGCATCGACTGCCTCTTTCGCTTCGTCAGCGATAGCTTGTTTTTCGTCAATCAGCTTTTGTGAAGTATCAATTTCATTTTGAGCCATAGCGACGATTTCATCGTATCTTTTCTGAGCGGCTTCCATTTTTTCTTCTTCAGCTGCCACTGCTTCTTTCGCTGCTGCTAATGCTTCTTTGGCTGCTGGCATTTCAGCCTTTTTATCTTCGATGGCTTGTTTGCCTGCTGCTAATTGCTCTGGTGTTTCTTTTTCCAATTTGGCTAAAGCTTCTTGGGCTGTGGCTAAGTCAGACTTAGCCTGTTCTACTCGGTCTTTGGCTGCTTGCTCTAGCTCGACAAATTTGGTTTCGTCAAAGCTTTTTTGTGTTTTCTCCGTATTATCAGTTGCTTCAGCTGCCTGGCTGACAATTGAAGCTGCAGCTACAGAACCCAAAGTAGCAGATACGACAAGTGAACTAATAAGTTTCGTCTTTTTCAATGATTTCTCTCCTTTTTTTGAAACAGTCTCATTTAAAATCTTTAGCGAAATTCGCTAACTCCCCCATTTTTTGGTGCCTACAGTGTCTTTTCATCAACCAGCCCCTTCACTTCATATTTAGATTTATAAACAATTCGCCAGCAGTGGCTCTGGGGAATGTTATCTAGCCGTTTTAGCTCGTGCTTTTTGCGAAATACTTAAGTGCAAAGCAAGAGAATCTTCATACTTTTAAATAACGCTCATTTATAATAAAATAGTGAAATAAACCGGCAGATCTCCTCTATTCGCTTCCTAGTTTGAAAAAGACTAGGTAAGGGAAATAAAGGCTTGCTGCGATTGAATTCGGATTGGTTGTTGACCATTTTTGACGGCTTTTATCTTGTGGCAGGTTTGCTGAGGGAGAAAAATTACTAGAAAAACGAATAGATTCGTTTCTAATTTAGTTTACATAATTTTGCAAGCGTTTACCTAGAGAAAGCAAAAAAGGGGAGACCTATCGGGGAATAGTTATTTTTTTGAAAACGATTTACTAAGCGGCAGCCATTAAATGAATCGCCTGAACCCGCTGCTCAAGCATCGCATCAGTATAGATATCCAGCGTCATCTTGGCAGATGCATGACCTAATAAGGCACTTACCGAGGCGATATCCGCCCTTGCTTCAATACACCGAGTAGCAAAGGTGTGGCGCAGCTGATGAAAATGAATCTGATTCAACTTTGCTTTCCCTCGGAGCTGATGAAAATAGCGAGTTAGCAGGCGCGGCTCACAGGGATGACCATTGACCGAGAAGACAAAATGGTGATTCGTCTGTTTCTGCGCGCTTAACAAAATCTTCTTCAGCTTATCTGTGATAGGGATCACCCGTTTAGATGAACGAGTCTTAGCTTCGCCGTAAACGAGCTGGCTCTTTGGGCCTTCATCTGTGAAGGCAGCCACCCGTTGATAGGTATGTCCCACATGAATGAGATTGCTGTCGAAATCGATATCCTTCCATTGTAAAGCGGCTATTTCACCAATTCGCATGCCAGTTTGCAAAGCCAAAAGTATCGGCAATCCTTTTGCTGCGGGAACTTTTTTTGCTTCACACTCCAGACTTTTTTGCTCCTTTTTAGTTAGAGCATGAACCTTGCTTTGGGATTTGCGCGGCAGCTGGACCTGTTGACAGGGATTGCTGCGCAGCAAATCTTTTTGGACCGCCTGATTCAGACAATTGCTTAAAATACGAACTATAACTTCGATGGTTGAAGGGCTCAGCGGCTCGCGCTGCAGCTGATCAACCAGCTGTTGCAGGCTTTCTTGTGTTAATTTGTTCAGGGGTTGATTGCCGATTTTCGTTAAAACGTATTTGGTCAATTTGTGCTGGTAGTTCGCATAGGTTGCTGGTTTCCATTTGCTTTGAAACTCAGCTAGCCAAACGGCAACCCATTCTGACAATGGGATACTGCCAACCCCCTGCAATTGAATGATTGTTTGGTATTTGATTTTATAGGGATAAAGCTTTTCCTTCACTTCTTGATACGTCTCCCCGTAAATAGATCCATATTGAATCCTGCCATCGATGGTTCGGCCTTTACGATAACGACCTTCCCAACGTTTATCCTTGCGTTTATAAATGTTTTCGCCTCGTTTGCTCACTGCTAGCATCTTCCTTTCTTTTTGACGGCGGAACTGACGGGTGATAAACCAGCTTCCCCTCCTGTTAGGTCATCTATTTTGACTAATTCATTTCAATATTTATAAAAAAATTTGCATTTTATGAATAAAACTGTTGACCTGACTAAAAAAACATACTACAATTTAGATGACTTTATTCAGCTTCATTTAAAAAAACGACGATAGCAGACGATCAATGTCGTGGTTTTTTTCATACCACGAAGTAAAGCTGAGAATTCCAATGATCAAAACACTTATACAGCAGCATTAAAAAGATTTTCTATAAACCGTATAAATATTAACGTTGCTTTTAATCAAAAAAGTTTTTCCATTAAAAAACAACAAAAAAAAGTTCTCTTTGACTATCAAAGTCCAAAGAGAGCTTTTCCTTTTTCAGCAAAAACGTGCACACGCAACTGCCGTTTCTTCTTATTTTTTATAAATAAACCATCTTATATATTGTGGTATTTTAATTATTTCTTCCACTCAGCTACTTGCTCAGGGTGAGCAGCAATCCAGTCCTTCGTTGATTGCCAGCTTGATACTTTCTATATCTTCCTTGGTCCAGTGGAAAAGGACGATCAATAGACTAGCCGCAAAGTTGTGGTACTGCCCATTTCGGCCAACAACGTCTCAACTTGTCACTAAATGTCAGGTTGCTCGGCATATGAAATGCTTTTCAACTAGAAGACTCTCCTTCTACCAAACAGTTAATCAACGCTAATGCGTAATCCGTTAAAGGGGTTCGCCCGGTTCCACTGTTCCGTAATTAATTGTCGTTGTAATCTCTCCCGTTTCTGGGTTAGTAGGCTGGTCAATGTAGTACAAATAGCCGTTCTTCCCATATCTTCCGAGTTTGGTTTGGTCGGAGTATTCGTTATCCATGCTAATATTGACAGCTCTTACTGCAATCACCACTTCTTTACTCCCAGCAAAAAGCTCCTGTTCCCATAAGTATTCACATTCGATATTCAGAAAGCACTCTTTGATTTGTGGTGCATTGACTTTTAACGCTTTTTCCGCAGTTAAACCAGAAGCAGTGATTTCATCTGTTTCAAACTGATTATTCCCAATCGTTTTAATACAGCGATCATAGATTTTTTTTGAGGGAAAGTTTAAGACACATACTCCTGTTTCTTTTAGTGATTGATACATGTGTCCGCCTTTATCAACTTTTCCTAGCACACAGATAAAGTTGTCCAAGCCACTTCCCATAAAACTAGACCAAGAGTGCAGACAAGCATTTTCCTTACCGTTGGATTTCCAGCCTGTAACAACAAACACCGACTGTGGAATGGATGTAACAAAATCATACCAAGACAAGTTGCCGCAAAATGCCACGTATTGCTCAATATCGTATCCAGCAAGTTTCTCTGGTCTATCAAACATAGATACTTCTTTTTTCATAATGAATTCCTCCTCCTCTTTATTTAACCTAACACATGCAATACGACAACTGTATGTCGTATTACTCATAGTGAACTAAAATGTTTTTTGCATTTTTGCAAACCTCATCAATTAGTTCAAGAGGTTCTATAACCCTTACGGCATCCCCATAGCTTAATATCCATTGAGTTAAATGGTTGCGGTTGGTAAAAACGTTCTCAAACCGAAGCTTACCGGATTGTTTATCGAATGTTATACATTCAGGTCCATATTCGTCAATCAGTCTATATTTTACGCTGGTGTCAAAAAGAGCGATTAACTTTATATCATCAATCCAAATATAATCGTCAAAATTGAGTTGTTTTTCTGAGATAAACCTTTCCTCATAATTTGTTTGTGCATTTTGTAATTCGCTCAACCGATTTAATTTGAAAAGTCTATAATCTTGCTTAGCAAGGCAGTATCCGTAAACATACCATGCAAGCCATCTGAACATAATGTAGTAGGGTTCAATAACACGTTGGCTCTCCCCCTTTTCAGAATAGTATTGAAAAGAAATTAGTTCTCTATTGCTAATGGCCTGTTTTATCACATCAATTTTTTCAGTTAGACTCTCTTGATGAAAGGAAGATAGATGAATAAGCACTCTATTTTGGTCAGAGAGGATCGTGCTTCTTTCGTTGGTGAGTTTTTCCATGAGATTTTGAGAATAAGTATCTTTTGAGATGCTATCAATACTCTTTAGTCCCATAAAAATTGCACTCAATTCTTTTTCTGTCAGTATTGTTTTATTAATTTTATAGCCCTCTGCAATAGAAATCCCTCCACCATATCCTTGCATAGATACAATAGGGATACCGGCTTTACAGATATTATCAATATCACGCTGGATAGTCCTGCATGATACTTCAAATCGCTCTGCTAATTGTGCTGTTGTTACTTTTTCCTTTTGCAAAAGAATTGTAATGATACCGATCAGTCGGTCTATTTTCATACGCTCACCTCCAAACTATTATAACATTGGAATAGGACACTTATATGTCTTGTTCCTTTTCCAATTATTTAGTCTTTTCGCTAACTGGCAAGCAGTGCGCTATCACAAACAAAGCACCTCCCCTTTATTCAATAGGTGGCGCTCTGTATAATGTGATAACTTCTTGTATATCGCTATCCCGCGCAGAATAAGGGAGGATGCAGCCTTCCTGTAGGATATAAAAACCTGACCTTATCCTACTTTCAATAGTCAAAAAAAACTCTCTTTGAATATCAGAATTCAAAGAGAGCCTTTCTTTTTTCAGAAAATCAACTGCTGATTCTTCTTATTTCTTCCACTCAGCTACTTGCTCAGGGTGAGCAGCAATCCAGTCCTTCGCTGCATCGGTTGGATCTTGGCCTTCGTTAATCGCCAGCATGACACTTTCCATGTCATCCTTGGTCCAATTGAAATTATTCAACACGTTGTAGACCTCTGGTTCGTCATCCTTTAACCCTTGGCGAGCAATCGTATGAATGGATTCTGCTTGGCCCATTGAACCCTTCGGATCTTCCAAATATTTCAACCCATATTTGGCAAACATCCAATGTGGAGACCAGCCAGTAATCACGATCGGCTGTTTGTTCTTAATCGCTTGACCTAACGCTACAGTCATCGCTCCAGAAGAAGAAGTAGCAACCTTCCAATCAGCTAGATTAGGATAATCTGTTAATGCTTTCTCTGCTGCATTTACTACCCCTGCACCAGGTTCGATACCTGTGATGGTTTTGTTGGCTTGGTCGGTTAAGTCTTCAATAGAATTAACATCCATGTAGTCTGGAACAACTAAGCCCAGCTTAGCTCCTTTAAGGTTCACACCTAGATCATCTACTTGATCCTTGTATTGAGCATATTGTGCTTTATGGGTGTTTGGCAGCCAGGCTGCTACCATTCCATCGGTTTCACCTTTAGCAACTGATTCCCACATAATCGCATTGTCCAGTGGTGTCAGGTTCACTTGGTAGCCCATGTCTTTTAAGACTTCACCGACTACGTGAGTGGAAGCGACCTCTGTATCCCATTCTACATAGGATAAATTAACGGTTCCCTTAGTTGCATCCTTTGATCCGCCAAAAGCAACTGAACCAATAATTACGACTACCGCTGCAGCGGCTATCAAAATGCCGGTTTTTTTCTTGCTGCCAGCAGTTTGTTTGGCTTTTTGCTGCTTAGGCTTGTTAATGTTTTGGGTAAAGCGGTCAATGATAATCGCTAGGATAACCAAAGCCAACCCATTCACAAAGCCGTTACCAACCTGTGCACGTTGCAAGGCTGACAAGACGCCACGTCCTAGACCGGGTGCACCGATCATTGAAGCAATTACTACCATTGATAAAGCAAGCATGGTGGTTTGGTTTACACCGGCCAAGATTGTGCTTTTCGCTAATGGCAATTCTAACTTAAACAATTTTTGACTGGCTGTTCCACCAAATGAATCAGAGGCTTCTACCAGTTCTTTCGGAATTTGACGAATCCCTAAATTCGTAAAACGAACGGTTGGTGGCAATGCGAAAATGACTGAGGCGAATACCCCTGGTACCATTCCGATACCAAAGAAGGCTACCGCTGGAATCAAGTACACGAAACCAGGCATGGTCTGCATAAAGTCCAGAATCGGTGTAATAATCGTCTTCGCTGTTTCATTTTTAGCCATCAGAATTCCTAATGGTACCCCAATTACGATCGAAATGACACTAGACAAAATAACTAAAGTGACCGTACTCATCAGGTCTGTCCATAAGCCTTGATTGTAAATAAACAACAAGCCAATCAAGGTAAACGAGGTCAGTCCCCATTTTTTATTTGAGATAAAGAAGGCCGCAACGGTAATTACAGCAATTAAAAGCAAAGCTGGAATAGACGTTAAAATGCCGGTCATGCCATCCATGACGAATTGTCCACCGTGCTGCAGGGCAGAAAATAATCCTGCAAAGGTACTGGTCAGCCAATCAGTGAAGGATTCAACCCAGTCAGCAATTGGTAAGCTTTGTTGTAGGAAATTAGTCATTTGCAGTCACTCCTTCCAATTCCTCTGTCTGTTCATCGGTTGTTTCCGCTAGTGCTTCCAGCACACTGCCGCGGATAACTACACCTTCTAAACGATTGTTCTCAACTACTGCTAATGGTGTTGGAGAATCGAAAATCAGATTAAAGATGTCTGTTACCAGCATATCTTTTGGAATAGTGCGTACATTCTTGTCAATAACATCCTTCAAGGATAAATTCTTTTGCCGCGCTTCCAGCGCTTTGTCGGCTGTCAGGCTGCCCTTCAGCATCCGTTTGCGGTCAACAGCTAAAAGCATGCTGACTTCTTCTTTACGCATCCGGTTCAAAGCTACGTTTGGTCCATCGATTTCAATATTCGTTGTAAAGGCCGGCACCATGATATTGGCTGCCGTTAGTACCTTGGAACGATCGACATCTTCAACGAAATCGCGAACATATTGGTTCGCAGGATTGGTCAGAATTTCTTCCCCGGTACCAATTTGCATAATTTCGCCATCCTTCATCAAGGCAATGCGATCACCGATGCGCAGTGCTTCATTCAAATCATGGGTAATAAAGATGATCGTTTTTTGCACATTTGATTGAAGATCTAATAATTCATCCTGCATTTCGCGGCGAATCAATGGGTCCAGCGCTGAGAAAGCTTCATCCATCAACAAAATCTCTGGATCATTGGCTAAAGCCCGCGCTAATCCAACCCGCTGCTGCATCCCACCGGATAGTTGATTTGGGTATTGATCTTTAAATGAGAGCAATCCGGAATTATCCAAGGCCTGCTCTGCTAATTTTTGGCGTTCTTCCTTTGGTACGCCGCGAACTTCTAAGCCGTATTCCGCATTTTCTAAAATGGTACGGTGAGGAAAGAGTCCAAAATTTTGAAAGACCATATTAATTTTATGGCGGCGAACCTCTCTTAGTTCTTCTTTATTCATTTTGGCTATGTCTTGTCCATCAATAAAAATTTCACCGGATGTTGGATCGATTAAACGATTTAATAAACGGATCATTGTAGACTTCCCACTACCGGAAAGACCCATAACTACGAATATTTCCCCTTCGTTGACCTCAAAGCTGGCATCATAAACCCCAACGGTTGCGCCGGTCTTCTTCAAGATCTCCGTTTTGCTTTTATTTTCTTTCATCATGGCTAGGGCTTGCTGCTGCCGCTTGCCGAATATTTTAGTTAAATGTTCTACCTTAACTTTACTCAAACAACTTCCTCCTTTAAAAAAAGTGACCACCATATGGTAACACCATGTGGTCACTTTTGTCAAAGAGAAAGTGTAAATTTTCAGAAAGTACGTGCAAAGCCCCTCAATTAAACAAATTCAATTGAGGGGTTAGCGTCAGTTATTCGATTTCTGGCAGCTGATCAGGATAAAAAAGATTTTGCATTCGTTGAAAGCCTAATTCAGTACTGACAAAGAACAAGGTGCAGCCGTTCGTCAGCTTCGCGTAGGGGCCTGGGGATAGAAGCAATTCGTCTTCATCTTGAATAGCGATGATGGTTGCCCCAGTTTCATGCCAAAGATTTAATTCGTTAACCGTTTCATTCAAATGCTGAGCCTCTTCTGTCAACTTCAACTCATAAGGAATAAACGGCGCAAAATTATGCACTCGTTTGGTTTGAGAAACCAGCTGATCCAGCAAATGGGAGAAGTTTTCCAGCTCCTGCTTTTGCTGCTCGACACTGTCCAATATTTCCTTTTTGATTTCCTGAATGGATTGAACATCTTTGTATTTTTCTAAATAGGCCTGGGCCTTCTCACGAGAAAGAACGTACGCACCACTGCCGTGACGAACTTCCATTATTTCTAAGTCTACTAGCACATTGATCGCTTTACGGGCTGTTTCTGGGGATACATTGAAGTTGCTCGCCAAGGTGGAACGGGCGTGAATTTTCTGGCCCACCCCATAGCGCTGATCAGCAATTCGTTCGGCAATCTCGACCGCAACCTGCTGATAGCGCGGCAGCCGCACATGTTTCTTATCTTTATCCATGATGGTGCCCCTTTTTACGTCATTTGGTAAAAGCATACATAGTTTACCCTATCCACGGATTTTTACGCAAGAGAAACCTTAATTTGTTAGTGCTTTCTATATAATATCTTGCTAAAAAAATTGCCTGGTTGGAGGGTTTTGCCTCGCTTTTCGCTTCAAAAAGTCGTAATCTGTCACAGATTATATTTTTAGGGGGAGATTTTTTGTCATTTATCATGGGGATTATCGGTCTTTTATTGGTGCTGGGCTTAAGCTATGGAATCAGCACGAATCGCAAAGGAATTAAGCTGCGGCCATTGATCGTGATGCTGGTATTGCAATTTTTCTTAGGCTTTCTTCTGCTGCGAACAACCTTCGGAACTACCTTAGTCGGTGGCTTAGCGAATGTATTTGCGGCTTTATTAACGTTTGCTCACTCCGGAGTAACCTTTGTTTTCGGCGGAATTGCAAATAAAGGCAGTGCGCCTTTCTTTTTGACCGTACTGATGCCGATCGTTTTTATTTCAGCCATTATTGGAATTCTGCGCTACATCAAAATTCTGCCGTTTTTCATGAAATGGGTGGGCTTGGGTCTAAGCAAGATTAACGGCTTAGGGAAGCTTGAGTCCTACAATGGGATTGCCTCAGCCATTTTGGGTCAGTCAGAAGTGTTTATCTCGATCAAAAAGGAGCTGCCTTTCCTGTCAGAAAAGCGATTAACGACGATGAGTATTTCTGCAATGTCGACAGTTTCGATGTCGATCGTGGGCTCTTACATGGCTCTACTAGAACCTCGCTATGTGATTACTGCACTCGTGTTGAACCTCTTCGGCGGCTTTATCATTTCATCCTTGGTCAATCCTTATCAATTGGATCAGCAAGAGGACGAGCTGTTAATTGCGGAAGACGACCAGCAAACCTTCTTTCAAATGCTGGGAGAATACATTTTAGATGGATTCCATGTGGCTATTACCGTTGCTGCTATGCTGATTGGTTTCGTCGCCTTGATTGCCATGATCAACTTTATTTTTAGCAAAATAACTGGACTGACCTTCCAGGAAATTTTGGGATACATTTTTGCACCCCTTGCTTTTATTACGGGAATTCCATGGGATGAAGCTGTTTCTGCCGGCAGCTTAATGGCTACTAAATTGGTGACCAATGAGTTTGTGGCGATGACTGAGCTGGCAAAGGGTTCTTGGGATTTTAGCGGACGGACGACTGCGATTGTCTCAGTTTTCTTGGTTTCCTTTGCTAACTTTTCTTCGATCGGTATTATTTCAGGTGCGATGAAGGGCTTGAATGAAGAAAAAGGCAATTTGGTTGCGAAAAATGGCTTAAAGATTTTGCTGAGTGCTACCTTGGTCAGCTTTCTGAGTGCCATTGTTACTGGGTTAATTTATTAGAGTAAAAAGCTTAAGGCCGCGACCTTAAGCTTTTTTTGTTCCACCAATACAACAGTGCCGGCATAATGATAAAGCCCATTATCATCGCGCCAATCGCCAACAGATTAAGATGACGTTGACCGTTAACCATTTGAGTAAACTGAGCCACCCAATCGAACTTAATCAGTAAGAAAATGGTAATGACAAAGCCCAGTAATGGCACGAGTACATCTGTCCACCAGTTGTGATGCACTTGGTGCAAAACAGGCTGCTTTTCCCGACCGTAATAAAAGCGAACAACCGCCAGCGGCACCACCACAAATTGCAGGAAACGAGAAATCGAGCTGATCACCATAATTTCCGTCATTTGGTAGTTAAACGCTACCGGAATCAAAATCGCCAGTAACACCGTGATGCTGTAGCTGATGACTGGCACCCCATAGCGATTCTTGCGCGCCAAAAGCTGCGGCAATTGATGCTCCTCCACAATTGCGTCCAACATCCGAGGCACATTAAAGGATAATGCGATATTAATTCCCACCATAGAAATCAACGCACCGTATAGTACAATCCGATGGACAATCGGATTACTGAAGGCATCTGCTAAAGCAACCGGTGAATGACTCAACAAAACTGCCTCGGGATTAATCAGCATAATTACCGTCACCAGACTGACATACACGCCTATAATGATCAGAAAGGCCACAGGTAACGCTCGTGGCAAATTCCGCGCCGGATTCTCCATCTCTTCAGAGGCAGTGGCCACATTCTCAAAACCAGCTAATGCATAAAAAGCGGTCACTACTGCACTAACAAATAAGGTACTCGTCATTGGCGGAATCAAGGAGGTTCCATTCTGATCCGTTAGTTGATTAATCTCTGAAAAGTGATTGATCCCCGTTTGCTGAAAGACCCAAATTCCAGCGACAATCGCAGTAACTAAGGCCAGCAGTTTACCTAGTGTGGATAGATTATTCACCCATTTCACCACCTGCGTTCCCCACAGATTCACTAAAAATAGACTTGCCATCAATAGAAAGAAGCCAATGGTTAAACGAGAATAAGTCACGCCACTGGCTCCTGCAAACAGGACCAGCACCAGCCGAACCACAGCTGTCGCTTGAACGCCCCAAGCAATTGCCATAGCAAAATACCGTGTGATGCCAATATAATAACCGATATGATTCCCATAACCGGCTTCCGCATACGCGTAGGAGGCCCCATTTTGGCTAACATACTTGGCAGCCGAGGCGAAGGTTAATGCTAAGATTCCCGCAAATAATGCGGCAACAATATAGACAAGCGGTGTATAGGGCCCCGCCAGCTCCAGTACACTGCCTGGCGAAAGAAAAATTCCTGAGCCGACAATTGAATTGATCGTCAACAGGACAATAGACCAAAAACCGAATTTTTTCTTCAAGTGAATCACCTCATCCCCTAGCCTATAAAAGTCCTGGAAATTTGTCTGCTAAAACGACTCAAAAAAAACAGCCTCTGTTTTCACAGAAACTGTCGGATGCTACGGTTGTTCGTCTTCTTGCAAATCAAATTCGTAAGGTTCGCCCTCATAAAAGTAGAGGGTGTCAACGGTTGCCTCAGGATCACGAGCAACTAATTCTTTTCTAAAAGGGAAGCTTGATGGACGGCTGCTTTTTGTTTTGCTGCCGGAAAGCGTATAGCTTAACCTGCCATCTTCAGCAGGCAGGCTTAGCTGCGCCATCACATCATCAATCACGGTTTGTTCGTCAAAGTCTTCCTCTTTCACGGCTTTTTTATAGTCGTTGAAAAAATTTTCTTGTCCATCAAAATATTCTAATACCATTTTTGTTCCTTCCTTTCACTAGCTCTTTCTTTCATTGTAAAAGAAATCTCCAAAAAACGTTAATGAAAGGTATTGACCAAACAAAAGCTGGCTAATATAAATCCAGCAATCCTTCTTCGGTTTGATACAAGGGCCAGCTGCCTGTCAGCTCCAAACGAATCAGTTTCAGTTCATCGGGAGCCTCCAGCTTACGTAATTCACTAAGCATCGCCTGCATCAATAGCTGCTGCTGAAAAAGGTGCTCATTATTTGAAAGCAGGATATCCTGATCCAGCGCCTGCAAATATTCACGATGATTCGTACGCAGCAGCTTAAGAATTTTCTTCAACTCCCGTTCGTCGTTACGACCCAGCTGGGGTTGATTGTTTGAGTCAGCAGTCAACCGCTTCTTATTAATCAAGAAGGTCGCAAAAATCAGCGGCTCCGGTGAAACAAGCTTATTGGGTTCTATTATGTTCCATTCATTTTCTAGAAGATCAATTGCCAAAGTAAGTTTCATATGTACATTCGTCCTTTCCAGAACAGATTGTAGCATGTTTTCCAGCAATAGCCTTGATCTATTTGCGTATAATTAGTTATTTTTAACTATTACTAACCTCCTCTTGTCAGCAGCCCAACTATTCACTATACTGCAAGAGGTGCCCGTCCAGCTTTTGGCAGGTTATTTGGATAAAAGCTCTCTTCATGCCTGCCTGTTTCGTTGAATGACAGACATCCGAAGACCATTGATAAATTTGTTTCCCTTATTTTGGAGGCAGCTCTAATTCTGCATTTGGCAGTCCCTCCTATTCTCAAGTATAATTAACAAGTAGACAAGCTATCGAAGTGAAGAACACAGGCTGAAAAGCTTGAACGAAAGAAAAGATAAGGAGCAGTTTTGTGAAAAAAAGTATGAAAATTTTAATTGGTGTTGTGATCGTTTTGATCATTGGCTTGGTATTTGCTGGTAATTATTTTTACAATTACGCTGTCGTTCCGGCTGAAAAGAGCTTTTTAGGAGATGGCAGCAGTGAGAAAACTGAAGAACTGATCCAAGCAGAATCTTGGTTTACCGATAAGAATAATCGGACAACCTGGAAATTGACTTCGGGCGATGGTCTTGACTTATCAGCGATCTATTTACCTGCAGACAACGATGAAAAGAAAACGGCGATTTTGGCTCATGGGTATATGGGCAAAGCTGAGGACATGGCTGAGTATGCCGATCTTTACCATAGCTTAGGCTACAACGTACTTGTGCCAGATGCTCGAGGTCACGGGTCCAGTGAAGGCGACTATATCGGCTTCGGTTGGGATGAACGCAAGGATTATGTGAAGTGGATTCAGGAAGTATTGAAGAAGACTAACTCAGATGAATCGATCGTCTTACATGGTGTTAGTATGGGTGCTGCCACCGTTATGATGACTAGCGGCGAAAAATTACCGGAAAATGTGAAAGCGATCATTGAGGATTGCGGCTATACTTCTGCTAAGGATGAACTAAGCTATCAGTTGAAGGAAATGTTTAACCTGCCCTCATTTCCGTTGATTCCAGTAACCAGTCTAGTGACCAAGGTGCGCGCTGGCTACTTCTTTGGCGAAGCAGATGCTGTGAAACAATTGAAGAAAAATACAACTCCCATGCTATTTATTCATGGTGACAAGGATGACTTCGTGCCATTTTATATGCTAGATGAGGTCTATGCAGCCACCGATGCACCAAAGGAAAAATATGTTGTCGCCGGAGCTGGACATGCACAAGCCATGTCGAAAGACCCAGCTAAATACAAAGAGACCGTCGAGAATTTCTTGGCTGCTCATCCGTAAAATAAATTAAACGAAGCGATACCACATTGATAGGTGGTTTTCGCTTCGTTTTTTTATCCCGTCTTAAAAATAATTCTCACCATATAGAATCGAAGTCTGAAGCTGCTGTTCCTCCAAAATAATTAAACGAGCGCCCCTTCTGTTTTGACTAATCGCTCCGTAGCCTGAAACTTGTCCAAATACGACTTCTAATCCTAAATAATTCGTCTGAAAATTATTATCATGGTTATGACCCGCAAAGACTCCTTTAGTTATAGGATCAAACAACAATGCGGCAAAGAAACCAGTATTGATCTCCGGACTATCGACTCGCAACTCGCCCACTACACTATTTATCGGACGATTTACTTGGTAAGCCTCCATAAACTCCTGCAAAGGAATGTGCAAAAAACTATACGCACTCTTCACTGCGCTATGTTTATGATAGTAACGAGCTGTTGTTTTAAACCATTCGATTTGCTCGGGCAGGATCCAATCATACCGGCTGTAGGGGCTGTCGGTATATTCACCAGAATCAATAATAAATAAGAGCTGTTCAATCTTCAGTTGGTTTGAATTGTAAATCTCCAATACATAGCTCTCCCGATCATTAGCAATCAACGAACACTTTTTTTCAGCCAAAGATTTGATGTCCGTTTCTTTTTGTCGCAGCATTCCTCGCGTAATAGCCGGGTGATTGGAATCATGATTGCCATAAGTTAGAGCAATCGGAAATTCTAAAGTATTGCAAAAATCAATAAACTCTTGAAATATGGCCAAGGGAGCGTCGGCAATAGTGCTCCAAACAATATCACCGGTAAACAAAATCAAATCAGGCTGTTCTTTCTTGCTCATCGCTTGAATCATTTGCAAAGTCTGCTGATCCGCTTCGTCCAGCGGCCAGGTTCGCAGGTGTAAATCAGTGAATTGAAGGATACGGAAACTACTTGAGTTTTTTTCCGAATGCATTAACCGCATAGTTGATAGCCTTTCCGATTGATCCTTACTTGGTCCCCAATCTCGGCTGCTTGGGCATCTTGAGACAAAATAACCATTTCCTGCTGCTGCAGTTGAACGGTGTATTGTGTTTCTCGTCCTAAAAATTGTTTGTCGATTACTTGAACCGTTAGTCCCTGATCTGCTGAGAGGACAAAATCTTCAGGATGAACAGGATAGGTTTGCTGCTGCCTAAAATGCGGATGCACCTCCTGGCCTGTCCAGAAAAATTCAGTATCGGTGCCCGCAGGATAGAACTGTGACCCCTGCCAATTTCCTTGGATAAGCTGGGCTTTGCCGACAAAGTCAGCAACAAATTCAGAGGCCGGATAATGATAGAGATTATAAGGCGTATCAAATTGTTCAATCTTCCCTTGATTCATTACAATGATTCGATCAGCCAAAGCCATTGCTTCCTTCTGGTCGTGTGTGACATATAGAATCGTTGCTTGGGTTGCTTGATGGATTTTCTTGATTTCGCGGATCATGGTTTCCTTCAGATGAGCATCTAGTGCACTTAACGGCTCATCCATTAACAGCAGCTGCGGCTTTGAAACGATTGCTCTGGCTAAAGCCACCCGCTGCTTCTGTCCACCGGATAATTCATTGGGAAACCGTTCCTTAAAGTTCGTTAATTCTACTAGGGTTAAAATTTCAGCAATACGCTCTTCTTTTTCCTTTTGTGACAGCAGCTGCTTGTGCTTGCTGCTGTTTAGAGGATACAACAAATGCTGCAGCACATTCATGTGTGGCCACAGGGCAAATTGTTGGAAGACCATCCCAAGTTCCCGCTCATTTACAGGGATTTGGCGACTATTTTGATAAAAGGCCTGCTCATTGAACTGAATAGAACCACTGGTAGGCTCGACAAAACCAGCGATACAACGTAACAACGTTGTCTTCCCACAACCTGAAGGTCCTAAAATTGCGATAAATTCATTTTGATCGATCGCTAAATCAATAGATTCTAAGGCGGTAGCTGTCGAATAAATTTTGGACAATTTTTCTACAATCAGCTTAGTCATTCGTTACCCTCCCTTTTTTCTCCAAACTGGAACGAATACTTAAAATTACTAAGATAAACAAGGTTACTATTACTGAATAGGCCTGAGCCAGGCTGTTGTCTCCACTCGTTTGTAAATTAAAAATAGTCAAACCAACCGTTTTTGTTCCTGCTGCTGCTAGTAAAGAAGACAGAGTCAGCTCGGTAAACGCTCCGACGAACATCAAAAATGAACTGGCAAACAATTGATGTTTAATCATAGGCAACAGAATTCGCCGCCATTTTTCCCAATGACTAGAGCCAGAAACTAATGCGGCCTCCTCCAACTCACTATCGACAGCTAAAAAGGCGGTATTACTTCCCCGCAGCAGCAGTAAGGCATAGCGAGTTACGTAGGCAATCAGCAAGATTTTCAACGTGCCGTAAACATTTGGAACCTGATTCCAGTAAAAAATCATACTCAAAGCTAGGACAATTCCGGGCGTTGAATAGGTTAGCGAGGCTCCCAGCTCAATGGGCAATGTTGCCTTAGCATTTACCCGCTGTTTGTAATGCATCACCCACACGCCTAAAAGAACACAGAGAATGATAGCTGCAATCGTGATCGTAAAGCTGGTAATAAAGCCCTGATACATACTTGGGGCGGTTAAAATAAACCGATAGTTTTTCAGACTCATATGCGAAATATCGAAAATGGATTTCACGTATCCCGAATGGAAAGAGGAGAGCATCATAAAAATCAGCGGAACAATATTGATACAAAACAGTAGTAACAGCAGACCAAACTGCAAAGCTTTTCGTTTTCCTTCTGATAATAATATACGAGGTTCATGGTTCAGCGGGGCCGTCTCCAAACTTTTTGTCCTTCTCAGTAACAGCCATTGAATAAACAAGGTCACAAAGGATAAGCTAGCTAAGATGATGGATAACACCGCCGCTTCATTAAAGCTGTTGGGACCAAAACCGATTGCCTTTTCATAAATATACGTGCTTAATACTTGAATCCCTGCGGAACTTCCCAACGTAACCGGAATGGCAAAATTATCTATTGAACTCAAAAAAGCTAAAACAATCCCACTAATGATTGGCGACAGCACACTGCGCAAATTGATATTTCTCAGTGTCGCTTTTACCGAATAGCCTGAAATCAGCGACGCCCATTCTTGCTCTCGGGGAATCTTGCGCAAAATATCTACTAGATTCAAATAAACCAAGGCAGCATTACTAAGCCCCATCACAAAAATAATTCCGCCGATTGAATACATATTAATCTTGGACAGCGATAACTCTAGTAATAAACGATTAATCGGCCCATTTGCTGAGAATAACGAAGTCCAAGACAATGTCACTACATAGCCTGGAATCACGTAAGGTAAAATAACCATCGTTTCAATTAACCGTTTCATTTGAATGTTGGTATAAGCAACGATTACTGCCATTATTCCACCAAACAGACCGGATATAATTGTTGAAGCCACAGCAATAATGAGTGTATTTTTGATCGCTCCGACCGTTCTGACTGAATGAAAAACGGCGTTGAAATTCTGAAGGTTCAGTGAACCCTCAGCTTCAAACGCCATTTTAAACAACGTGAATAGCGGCAAAATAAATACACACAAACCTATCAGAAAAAAGAGCAGAGAATGGAATCCCTTTATAGGTTTGGACATATGAAAAACTCCTTATCTTTCCTTAATTTTGACCAAATAGTTCTGCAAATTTTTCTTTATCGGCATCTCGATTTTCCAAAACTTTGCTTTCATCGAAAGGCATTGGGTCGATATCTTCGACTCCTTTTAACCCTTCTGGTGCAGCTACGCCTTGGCGTACTGGAGTATAGCCCATTTTAGAAGCAGCCGTCTGGCCTTCTTTTGAAAGAACGAAATCAACAAACGTTTCTGCAGGCGCAGCGTTGGCCGTATCCTTAATAATACCGATTGGTTCAGTTACATAGAGTGCACCTTCTTCTGGATAAACAAACTCTATTGGTGCTCCGTCTTGCTTCGCACGATTAGCCATATAGTCAACCAGCATTCCGATGCCTTGTTCCCCATTAATCAATGCATCACGAACCGTTCCGTTTCCTTGTCCTACAAATACTTCATTGTCTTTTAATGCCTCATAAAAGTCCCAGCCGATTTTTTCCTGCTGCGTCAAAATCGATAAATTCAGGGAAGCTGCTCCTGAATACAGCGGACTTGGAATCATGGTTTGGCCTTTTACTTGTTTGTCTGTCATATCAGCGAAACCCTTAATATCATTTGCATCTACCATGTCAGTATTTACAGCTAAGCCAGTTACGATTAATTTCGTTCCTGTATATAAATTTTCATCATCCACATACTCTTCCGGAATTTCTGCCAACTCTTTTGATTCATAGGGTTGCAATAAATCTTCCTCTGCTAGATTTTCAAAAGTAAAGCTGTCCGATACCAGCAACGCATCTGCTTGAATTTTGCCAGTTTGTTTTTCAGCTAAAACTTTAGAAATAACTTCCTCTGTTCCTGAACGAAAAACATTTACCTTGATGTCAGGATATTCTTCATTAAATGTCTCTACCAGCTTTGCAACATCTTCTTCTGGTTGGGAGGTATATAAGGTGAACTCGCCAGTATCAGACTTCGCTTTTTGATCAGTGGATTCCGACGAATTTTCAGCTTTTGACGAGCTTTCCTCCATATTAGCGGCTGGATTCGACCCGCATGCAGCCAACGCAACAACTGCCAAACTCAAAAACAATACTTTTTTAAACCTTTTCACTTAAATAGCCCCCTTAAATTAATTGCTTTCTAGCATCACCTATTCTAGCGGACTCATTTCAATTCATGGTTAACTCCACGTAAGGTTTAAGTAAAGGATTGTAAATATTATGTAAAAACGTTTTCAACAAATATTGTTCTATGGTAAGCTTCCAGCAAGGGGGAATGACATGGGAAATCGAATCAAGTTTGAGGAGATTGTCAATTTTAGAGATGTCGGTGGATACAATACCGCTCTGGGAAAACAAACGCTTGAGGGGTTCATTTATCGTTCTAGTATGCTCTTTGGTCCCACTCCTGCTGATCAGCAGCTTATGCAAAAGCTGAATCTTCAAACCATTATTGATTTGCGGGCACCTGCTGAATTAGAACGAGAACCCAATCCTTATAAAGATGAAATAAACCATTATTATTCCATTAACCTCAGCGGCCAGCAGGATCGTGGTCGAGCGGCTGAATTAAGCACTCAAACAACGGATCCTTACTTTATGAGTGAACGTTATTTGGAGTATGTTGAAGGTGGGAGAGCAGAAATTGGCCGGCTGTTTCATCTGTTGCTGCAAAAAGAGCATTATCCGCTAGTCATTCATTGCAGTGCTGGGAAGGACCGTACCGGCGTTGTTATTTAATTGATTTTATTGCTGCAAGGGGTATTAATTGAAGAGATTATTGCTGATTATCAGGTTTCTTATACCTACATTAAGCATGATTCCCGCATTTTACAGAATAAACAACTGCTGAATGTTTACCACTCTTATCCCGAAATCATGGAGCAGTTTCATCAAAAATTTCATGCTGCCTACGGGACAATCGGCAACTACCTCCGAGAATTGTCCTTCACGGAAGATGAACTGCTGCAATTGAAACATCTCTTAGTCTCATAAAATTTTTCTATAATAAATTAAAAACCTCATTACACAGCGGTCTTCTGCTGATAATGAGGTTTTTACTATTTAACTTCCTTCTTGCTGTATCCGATTAATCAAATACTCTGCTAATGCGTCGGTCACGGTCACACAGTTGAAGACCTTAGATTTCATCGCCACATATAACGTTTCCTTCTTGGTATCTTCGTAACAAATAGTCGCGACTTTAGGAATATTGCGAATACTTTCCAAGCTAACGCCAATGACGTTCTCGTTAATCGTACACACAACCTCTTTCCCTTCTGCATCAAAGAATTTGGAATTAATATCTCCAACCACCTGAGCATCAGCAAGTATCCGAATATCTTCTTCATTGATATACCCAATTTCGGTCATAGTGTTGCTGTCAGAAAACGGTGAAGCCAAACCAACAATTGCCATATCGACATCTCTGCCGGCTTCCAGTACATCTTTGATGGCTACATTGTTAATTAAATTGTCCTTAATCAGCGGATTGTCCACCAAAGCCGGGGCGTATAAGAATTTGCACTTGGCTCGCAGCTTTCTGGCTAGATCGTAGGCCAATTGATTGGAATGGATATCGACATAATCAGAACCCATCCCCCCAATCAAAGGAATGATACACGCGTCCGGATGATTTTCGTAAGGATATTCATCAACAAATCGACGTAAAATTTTCCCCCATGACAAGCCGATCTTTTCAGCTTTGGCGATGTCCCTTTTATAGGCGGTAATCGCTGTTTGGATAATGATTTTTTCGATTTCATTTTCTCGCAGGGTGCTGGTATCTAGAACCACTGCCTTGGTTAATCCGAAAAGCTGCTCCAATTGAAGCTCCAGTTCAACAGAGTAAGCGCTTTCGCTTTTGATGTAAATCTCCACAATTCCTTGATTCTTTGCATCAATCAGATATTTGGAAACCAATGATCGTGAAATCCCTAAGCGCTTTGCAATGTCCGACTGCTTCATGTTTTCCTTATGGTACATGGTTGCTACTTTTACTAAGTCTCGATTATTATTTTTACCCTTTTCCATCCTAAACGCCCCTCGCCGTAAAAGCTTCGCAAGCTTTTCCTATTTTGTGAAGCTGGATATTGAAAAAAAAGCCTCCCTTAGAGTGTAAGGGAGGTCGCGTTTAATTACAATACTTCAATTGTATCGCCAACATCAAATTTTGGAAATCCGCCAGGGCTTACAATGATTGCGCCTGGTAGAACATCCCCGACTTCGTTGCGGAAGTAGATGGAAATATGACCTAATTCTTCAAAATTTGCGTTCGCCTGAGAGCCAACTTCATCAATTGTAAATTCTTGATCTCCGAATTTTATTTTGCCTCCAACTTTTAAAGCATCCTTTGGTGTATCTTCAAAGTCATGAATCAAACAGATATCTCTTAATTCAGCCGTTGCTTTTGGACCAAAAAGAATAATTAACTGTTCTTCTTCAAAAGCTGGTACCATGCTGCCAATTTCTATAATCTTCGTTTTTACCATTTAGTTATTCGCTCCCATTCATTCTCTTTTTAATACATACCGAAACTTGCCAGCCAAGCTAGGATTACTGCAGTAAATCCAGTTAACATCCGGCCATATAAAATTGCTGGAACACCGATGGCTACGGTTTCAGGTTTCGCCTCTCCTAATGATAAACCAACCGGAATGAAGTCACAACCAGCATGTCCATTAATTGCAAACAGGGCAGGCAATGCATACTGTACTGGAATAGAGCCATTTGCAATCTGTGTACCAATCAGCACCCCGATTACCTGTGAAATTACCGCACCTGGGCCTAAGATTGGCGACAAAATCGGAATCGTACAAATTAGCGACAAGGCGATCATTCCTGGCAGTGAGCCTGCTAGTGGAGACAAGACATTTGCCAGCCAGTCGCCGACACCTGTGTAGTTAATAATCCCTACCATCATACTGATAAAGGCCATAAATGGAATGATATTTTTCAATAGCATGTCCACTGCGTCACGACCAGATTGGTAGAAGGTTCCCATAATACTCCCGATTCCCCGAGAGAAGCTAACTAAGAAGCTGTCTTTTTTTGCTACTTCTTGCTTGTGTTCTTCTTTGATTTTCGAATATCTTTCCCGGAACTCTTCTTCTGATTCGCGTCCTTCGTCTTGCTTAGTGATAATTGCTTCGGTTGCTGCTGCAGAGTCTGCCCCCGTTGCATGGGCATGGTCGATACCTGCCATTTGGCGGTCTTCTAAGTCTGCATTTTCTACTAAGGCTACATCTTCTGGGCGTACACCAGAAACGAAGATATCTTCAGTAATATGTTTTGCTAAAGGTCCTGATGGTGAGGACGGTAAAATATCCACAGTTGGGATACGTTTCATCGGATAAACCCCGATCCGCGCTGTTCCACCGCAGTCGATAACTGCACAAAGTGTTTCATCCTCGGGAATTGCATTTTTAAAGCCGTCACAAGCTTCACAGCCTGTTAGGTTTGCGATCTGCTGCGCTACCGGATGGATGCCGCCGCCGGTAACTGAGACAACTTTATTCTTTTTCTCTGATGGTACTAAGGTTAATCCAACACCCCAACCTTTATTTCCCGGTTTTACAAAGACTGTTTTATACATGCCGCTTCCTCCTTCTTATGCCTGCGCTTTTTTAGCTTCTTTGGCCATCATAAACTTGGTCAAACGCTCAGTGACAATTCCCCGCATCAAGATAACCACTACCCCAACTAAGAAGTAACGAACGGCTAAGCTTGATTGGCTGTAGCCGGCTTCCATTACCCCATTGGCAATTCCAAGGTAAACAAATAATTCACCTGCATTAGCGTAAGGGAATAAGCCGGTAACGGGATGAACAAAGGATACTGCTGCATCATAAAATGCTGGTTTTTCTTCTTCCTTAACGAATTTCCCAAAGGTATAAGCCATTGGGTTGGTCAGCATTAAAACAGCTAAAATCGGCATCAATGAATAGCGCAAGATCATATATTTAGAACAATAGCGGATTGCTCGGTCAACACGTTCTTCCCCGATAAATGCAATAACTGAATAAGTAAAGGTTAATAGTACAATTAATAGTGGAACAATCCCGGTCATATAGCCCATAAATTGTTCGCCGCCTGCTTCAAACAAACCAATAAAGTTTTTTCCTGCCCATTCAATGTATTTCATAGTAATGTCCTCCTTTTAGGTAACCGCTTCCAATTTCCGTGAGTAGATTTTTGACAATGCTTCTTCAATCTTCGATAATTGATTTTCTTGCAGCTTCTTGCTGTAAAATTCTTCTAAGTGCATACCTTGGTAAGCGGGGTCCTCTTTGAACTTGGCAAAGATCGTTAACCCACTGCAGCAATAGCACTGAACGACTTTTCCGTTTTTGTCGATTACGACCGCTACGATCGTCCGCAGCATTCGGCCCTTCACTACTTCTGTATAAAAATCATAGTCTGTGCCGGCCTGTTCAGTCGTAATTTTACGGATAAAGCTTTGATAGTATTTGACTTGAACAACACTAAAAACACTTTGCAGCATCATCAATATAGCTAAAAGTATAACAAATCCACCCATAAGGCTCTTCCTTTCCAAAAGCAGACAAGGGCGTCCCCCCATCTGCTTTATTGTTGTTGCTTACTCGCCAAACGTAGAATCTTGTAATTTACGTAAACGATAAACCGTAGTTGATTCGTCGATTTCAATATCATCATAGGTTAAGAAGGTTCCATCCTTAATGTCGCGTTTGGCAACAGATGAACCACCAACTAAACCGATTGGCACATTGCCATTTTTAGCCATGTCTTCGTGGGTTTCCAGAACACCGCGGACACAATAGCCGCCGATGCCATCGATTTTTTCCCCTTTTTTGATGTCTTTCTTCGCTACTGCTACTGTTTCAGAGATTGGTGCCCCCAATGGAACAATCGCATGATCGTGGTTTAAGACTGCCTTAGCAATAGTGATTGGTGTTTCTAAGCTGGCTAAATGGTATGGACGGTACAGGATATGATGATCACGATCGCCCTTCTTCATTAAGTAGCTTAACTCGTGCTGTACGCCTTCGTTTTGGCCTTTTACAATGACAAATACTCCTGGTGCTAAACCATCTACGTATTCTACAACACCATATTTATCTAAGATACCGCCATTTTCCTTCGTATCTAGATCCTTAATTACTGAATCTACATCGCCGCTGATTCCATGCATTCCTACTTTGTCAGGAACAAAGCCGATCGCATTGGACAATAAGTTCATTTCTGCCATGGTCTTGGTTCCATCCTGGAAGGCTGCCAGCATATGGCTGGACATGTTTTTCTCATCTGCTTCAGCTTGGGCAGTATCGGGATTGGCACCAACCTTTAATTTGTTGTTCTTCCCTTTACCAGCAACTAAGACTTCCATCCCCATACTTTTCGCAAATTCGAATAATTCAGTCGTTGCTGCTGGCTCATCGCCATCAGATCCGGTATAAATCAAGTTCGCTGAATCATACATTTTCTTCATTAGAGGGCCAATGGTAATATCCACTTCTACATTCAGTAATACTAAATGTTTTTTAGCTAACAATGTCTCTAAGGAAATTTGAGCGCCGACTTCTGGTACACCCGTTGCATCAACGATGACTTCTACTTTATCTGAATGAATAATTTCTTTAAAATCTGAACTGGTCAAGATGTCAACTTTCTTCTCCGCACTTGCATTATAGGCATCCGCTGCTCGCTTAGCGCCATCAATATTGATGTCGCTGACTCCAGTCACTGCCATACCAGGAATAGTCGAAATTTGTGCAATCATTCCAAATCCCATTTGTCCTGCACCAATTACTCCGACTTTAATTGGGTCATTGTTTCTTTCTCTCTCCAAAAGCTTTCCATAAAGTGTCATTGTGAACCCCTCCATATTGTTGTCATATGACAACTTAAATGTCATATGCCTTAAGACACCCTTAGTATAACACGGCTCCAAAACATGTCAACGCTTTCTTATATCTTTTTGAACTTTTTATATCGATTGGAACATATGTTACAACCGAGAAAACCCTTATAGAAAAGGTGATATAACCGTATATATATACTTTTCCAGCTGCTGATTACCACTCTATTTTTATATAAAACGAAAATCAATCACTAATATAAATAACGGACATTAAAAGTATTCGAAACTATAAAGAGTACTATTTTTAGCTTCTCCCGAAACATTGATCACTCTTTCACTTACCTTCAATTATGCTGCTTTGACTCCAGTGATAAGAAAACTAGAATTCGTTCGAAAATTAGCCTGTGTTTTTTGCCCGCCTCTTTCTTCCTTACAGCTTAGATTGTGAGCGTTTACACATTGACTATTTATTACTGATTCTTCGTTAAAAAACGATGAGTTAATTAGTCAATTACGATGAGAATCGGTTACTTTTGTCATTTTTATATCAAAAAAGCATCCCTGTATAAGGCACAGGAATGCTCGATTTATTGCTTTTAACTTCGACAAAACCATTAACGATCCTCAAATGGACAACTCTATCCTCGTGTTTTCCCACCAGCGACATTCATCGTAACCCCACTTATATAGCTGGCCCGATCCGACAATAAGAAGCTTACAACGTTTGCAACTTCCTCAAGACGTCCACTTCTGCCTAAGGGAATCGTCGAAACCTTCGAATAGTTTTTTCTCAGTGCATCCACCGTAATCCCACGCGTGTAAGCTAAAGCTTCTTCATACTCCAGCGTGCGCAAGCCGGTTTCTTCCATAATTCCCGGTGCTACCCCAACAACCCGAATGTTAAATTTTCCCAGTTCTTTAGCCCAAGAACGAGTAAAGCTGTTGATCGCTGCCTTAGTTGCCGCATAAATACTTTGACCTTCTGATCCTTCTAAACCGGCTTCAGAAGAAATATTAATTACTACGCCGGTACCCGTTTGATAGAAAATTCGGGCAGCAGCCTGACTTAACAGATAGACACTTTTCAAATTAATGGCAAGCAGCTGATCAAAAATCTCTTCTGTCAGCTCATACCGCCCATGAGGATGTTTTTGATCCGCCAGCAGTCTAGGAAGATTGATCCCTGCATTGTTTACAATGCCATCAATCGTTCCCGCTTTTTTCAAAGTAGTGGCTATTAAGTGTTCCACCGCTGTTTTTGAGGAAACATCCGTCTCAATAAAATGTAATCGCGGATGCAGTTGAACACTGGAGTGAATATCTGCATTTATCACTTGGGCACCAGCTGCCAGCAGTTCATCAACAATGGCTTTACCAATACCTGAAGACCCGCCAGTGACAATATAGACTTTCCCTTGTAATCCTAGCCAGTCAGACATCTTTTTCATCCTTTCTAATTTTAACTTCCCGCGGCAGTTCTGAAGGAGCCTTGAGTAAATGCAACAGGAGCGTCATCGTTTCAGTAATTGATCGTTCAAAACGTTTACGGAAATAAGGCTCCTCATAGTTATATTCTGTTGCATCTGGTACAATCAGCAGCACATTTTCTTTTTTTATTTTCTCTCGATAGTCACATAAAACATCTTCCACGGTCATACTCTTTCCCGGAATAATGCACAGACACTTCGTTACCTTCTGCAGATCGTCATATTGTATGCCGCAAAAAGTATCCTTTTCCAAGATTGGTGAATAATAGTAATAGTCTAAGACAATCAATTTCCCACCTCTTTTACATAGCCCTGTTCTGCCGCCAATTGCAGAAAGCGCCGAAGACTTTCATCCCAAAATTGCCAGTCATGTGCTCCTGCCCAGGTTTCAAAGGTAATCGGGGTTTGTTTACAAGCCGCTTCGTAAAAGGCTTGATTGTTCTCCAATAGTGGATCGCTCAAACCACAAGACATATACAGGAACGGCAGCTCCTGCTTTTGTGCAAGTAAATAATAG
Organism: Candidatus Enterococcus ferrettii; assembly: GCF_017377655.1. Lineage (GTDB taxonomy): Bacteria > Bacillota > Bacilli > Lactobacillales > Enterococcaceae > Enterococcus_A > Enterococcus_A ferrettii. The sequence continues at coordinate 48,020 of NZ_JAFREL010000064.1, read as the reverse complement.
AGATTTTCTTCACTACGGTCGAACTGATCTTTATCACCAAAGATCAGTTGATAGCGTTCCTCGTTCCAGGCAGCGGTAAACAAGTCCTCTGACAAACGACTTTGTGCAATATCTAAATCGCCGGAGAAGCTGCCAGCAGCCAAATACTGCGTTGGCTTTGTCAACACCTGTTTAAAGCTGCCGTAACCGCCCATCGATAATCCGGCAATCAACGCCTGTCCCGCCGCAAACTGAAAATTTTGCTCTAGAAAAGCGGGCAGCTCAGAAAAAATGTATGTTGAAAATCGCTGGTCCTCACGATCACAGTAGTAGGACATTCCTGCCTCTGGCAAAACAAAAGCCACGTGATACATATTGGCATATTGCTCCAAGGGGGTTCGCCGCAGCCATTTAGTGTAATCATCGCCACCGCCATGCAGCAGGTAACACACCGTTAAGCTTTCCTGCTCCCTTTTTGGCAGAACAAGTAAAAAACTCTGATCCCGTTTTAGTGCTTTAGACTCACTGGTTATTTTTAAAATCCCCATGGCTTCACTCCTAAAAAATTCCCAGCAGCGAGCCGATAACCGAACCGACAATTAAAATCAAAACAATTTTAGAGGCGGACAATTTACTCTTGGTCATTAAAAAGTAAACGAGGAAAAACATAGAAATGGGTAAAATCCCTGGCAAAATGGTATCCAAGGTTTCCTGCAAATTGAAGGAACCTAGAGTAAAGGTAGTACTCAGAGTGATCAATCCCGCCGACAAACAGCCAATCATGAATAGTCCGACAATATTCGCTCCTTCAACTACATCCTGCAGCAGCCCGGAGGCCAAGATATTTCGAACCGAAGTCTTTCCATATTTATACCCAAAGCGATTAAAGAAATAGCCTTCAAAATACATTAAGGTACCTAATACAATCATCAGAAAGGGAGCTAAGATATTGCCATCAATTGCCAAACTGGCACAAGCGGCTGATACCAAGGTATAAATAGTGGCTAAGTCAATCGTGTCACCGATGCCGGCCAATGTTCCCATCAGCCCTGTTTTGTAGCTCGTAATTAATTCAGCCGGAATGCTTTCGTCACTGGCCCGCTGTTCCTCCATCGCAATAACACTTCCAAAGATCAATGCTCCCCAAGTGGCCTCCGTATTGAAAAAGGCCAAGTGTTGTTTAAGAGCCGCCTTTAATTCACTTTCTTCCTTGTCCTTATAAATTTTCCGCAGGACTGGAGCCATACTTGCACAGTAAGCAATGCCCTGCATTCGTTCATAATTCACACTAACTTCGGCTAATAGCCACCATCTGAAATGAGCATAATCCAAGTCTCTTTTTGTTAAGACAGAGGGTTGCTCCGCTGACTTTTCTACCTTATCCACGACTCACATCTCCTCTCATCTCACGTTTGGTCGTAACCAAAATAATAGCAATTGAAATGGCGATAATAATGGAAATTAAAATATTCAGATTCGTCACTACCGTTACGAAGTATCCGATAATGAAGAAGGGAATAAATTTTTTCTTGCCAATCATCACCATGATCATGGAGAAGCCAATTGCTGGTAAAATACCTCCTGCAATTTCCAACCCGTGCATCAGCCATTCGGGAATAATGTCCAATACTGGTTGTACAATGTTTTCGCCAAAAATATTGACTAAGAAAACTGGCATGAAGAACAAAAGAAAGTTGGCAAACATCGGCCAAGAAAAAGCACTGCGCCATAACTTTTTAAAATTCATCTGCTCCACACTGTCTTCGGCCATTTGTACAAAACGAATATTAACAATTTTCTTCATGTTGTATAAAAAGGCTCCCAGCATTGCCACCGGCACTGCTAAGGTCAATGCTACCTCGGTTGACATTCCCGTTTTTAATGCTAACGGAATAATACAAGCAGCTGCAATATTTTCATCCGATGGCAGCTGCCCTCCTGGCGCAATTACCCCAAGAAAGATCAATTTGATACTGCCAGCCAAAATAATCCCCGTGGTCACATCTCCATAAATAAGTCCTGCAAATAATCCCATCGCAAAAGGTGTACCGAAGCCCATCCACAGGGTATATCCAACAGTTCCATTACAAATCCAGTACAATAATCCCATCACTAACGCCATAACCAGTGTTTGAAAATCCATCATAACTCCCCCTTTTTAAAGACTGTCGCGAATGGAGGCCAGCTGCGTACTTTTGTCATCTGGTGTCGTCGCAAAGCTAATGGGCACCCCTAAGCTCTCCAGCTCCTGCAGCTGCTCCAGCTCTATCTTGCTCAGATAAACACCGCTGAATACCATCTTTTTCCCACTTTCGCTTGGTACACCGCCAATTACCAGCTGCGGTAGCTGAATCCCTTGCTTGATCATCTGATAGGCAGTTTCGATCGATTTGAATAATAAGAACAATTCCTCTTGGCTATTTGCCAGATAATCAGCCAATTCATCGGTATTCAGAATATCTAATACTAGTCCTTGGGGAATGGCCATTTTGTAGATCTCTGCCATGAATTCATCCTCTGCCAGCAGATCGTCAATAATCACTACTTTTCTGGCAGGATAATATTTTAGCCATTTGGTAATCACCTGTCCATGGATCAAACGAAAATCAACCCTGCTCATTACAATTTTATTCATGTCCTTTTCCCTCCTTCAAAAGTCTTGATGTAAACTTAATTCCCTCCTTCCCTTCCAAAACAATCTGTTCTGCCAAGTCATCCAAGGAATACTGCTCTCTTTCTAAAATACAGGTCAGCAACATCGTCAAATTGACTCCGGCGATCGTTCGTACATTCTCTCGGCGATTTTCCAGCATCGACAGGTTGGAGGGCGTGCCGCCAAACAAGTCAGACAAAATAATAATTCCATCTAACTCCTTCATTGTGTGAATTGTTTTCTCTAATCGCTCTTTTAAGCGGTCTGTTTTGTCTTCTTTCCGTAAGGAGCAATGATTAATAAAAGGAATTTCACCCACGATCAACTGCGCACTGTTTATCATCTCCTTCCCTAAATCTCCATGAGTAACTAAAATAATCCCAATCAAGTGCTTCAACTCCCTTCTTCACCTTATTAGTATGCAACTGCCATGCCAAAAAGGAGCAGCCTCAATTGGCAGCTCCTTAACTCCAGACAAATCCTTTACTACTAGAACAAAAGGTTTTCCAGCAGGACCAGTTCTTTTTCATTTACCACAATATTGTACTTTCCTTCTATTACACTTATCGCTTTTTTCAAAGCCTGATACTTTTTTTCGTTACAGTGTGGATCGATAGTCTTACACTTCCCAGCAGCTTCCTGTCCTCTCTCTAAAATCAAACGTTCAATCATGATAGCCGCATGCATCAGGATCACCTTTTTCTCTGCTGCTGTATAGGCTTTTACCAAGTTTCTTTCTAGATGCAGAACAAATTCCGATACATCCTTCATGAGCTTAGTCGGATTTAAAATAGTTAACTGCTCCATCAGATTTTCTAAGGTGAAGGCTTCAATCATTCGATCGAATACTTGCTGCAGCTCGTGCTCAGATAAATAATCCTTATAAAAGATTCTCAGCGTTTGCTCTCCCTTTTCTGTCAGCAGTTCCTGCAAGGCGATACTCCCAACAACGTTTACCGGTGTCGTAGTCACCGTTAATACCCGATTGTATTTCTGAATTAGGTCTTTTCGTTCCGCTTCATTGGCTAAAAAATCATAGGTACAGCAGCGATAGGTCAATTGATCATTGACTAAACACGTCTTTAAAATCCCTTTGATCTTTTCAGCGCTTCGCGTTCCCGTTAAACAAGCCAGCAGGACTAAACTACTGTGTTTTTTCGAAGGAATATATTTAATTGTTGTTTGAATTGCCTCCCTCAGCTGACCCACCACCTGCTCTAAGGTCATTTTCTGCAAAACGAGATTGGCCGTCTCTAAAGCAATTTGTGAAGTAATATTGTTAATCATAGCAACTTCACCTACTACTTCCTCCTGAATATCATCAATTAATTCCAGCAGCGATCCCATATCAACTAGGATCAACACCCCCTTGGAGGTATCTATGTTCTCCAATCGCTTTTTCAGCTTGCGCAAAACTTCCTTTTTTGTCGAGTTATAGGGCATGTCAATCCCTTCGAACAGATATTGACCAAATGCTTGGTTGACCAGTCCAGAAATACTGTTGGCTGTCGAAACACCATGAGAAACGATAATTAGGTATGGCAGCGTGGGCCCCGCCTGATTGGTATGATAAAGCATATAAAAATTAGCAATCAGGAAAAAGGAAGTAGACAGGTCTCGAATATCCAAATTTATTCGAATCATCTCGATGATGATCTTAGTCACCTTGTATACCTTATAGTCATGATTCTTCAACCGCTTCAAAATTCGCTGGTATTTCTCGATTTTTTCAGGAGCCTCCAGCTCATCCTTTAGACCATAAAACAGCAGCTTCGAGAAAAAAATGACGTGCTGCTGACTAAAACGAAAACCATAATTTCGTTCCAAATATTCAAAGATTTTGCGAATCGGCTCATGAAACACCTGCGTATTTAAGTGCTGATCGTTTAATTTTTCTATTTTGGAAATACTGGCTGCAAGTACGCTCATGGTTTCGTGATAATCATACGGTGAGGCAGATAATTGTTCTTCAATCTCATTTAGCAGTTCTTCTGAAAGAAATGGGTCCTGCACCTGAACAGTACTGCTCTCCAATTCACTTTCTGAGCAGATGGCGATTTCATTTTTAACAAAGGTATAATTCAAGTCATAAACATATTGATGAGAAGGCAGATTGTTTAATCCTACTCGTAAATCCGAGTTCTTTTGCTGAAAAATAGCATTAGCCAGGACTACCTTAATTAAATTCTTGATTGTACCAATATTGCCCTTGTCATCAAACATCAACAACATATTATACAAATCAGCTGAAACAATAATATCCCGATCAATCTTTCTTTTCTCCTTAAAAAATAATTGATAGATAATACGATATCGCTCATCCACGGGTCTTTCCACATATCTTGGCAGATGGATGACAACAGGGATCCGGCGAATAAAAGTCTCCAGCATCGTGTCTGGCAGATTGGTAGTAGCAAAAATCAAACGGACATTTAAGGGGACTTCCTTTTGTGATCCCAGTTTAGAAATGATCCCTTTGTCCAAATACCTAAATAATTTTTCTTGGCCAGCCGGCGGCAGCTGATGCACCTCGTCCAAGAACAGATAACCGCCCTCGGCTTCTTCAAAAATTCCTTTTTTATCTGCATCCGCCCCAGTAAAGCTGCCCTTCACGTAGCCAAACAGCGCAGCCGATAACAATTCAGGATTGTTGGCATAATCGGCACAATTTAAAGTCTTAAAAGGGCTGCCTTCAGCAATTAACCTCGTCTCCACCGCGTAGTGATAAACATGCTCGGCCAAGAAGCTTTTGCCTACCCCGCTATCTCCTAGCAGCAATACCGGCAGCCCCTTTGGCGGATAGCTGACTGAGCTTTTACAGCTGACAATTTGAGCCTTTAAGCTCTTGTCATAACCAATAATTTCCTTAAAGCAATGATTGATTTCCTTGGCACATCGCTCATAAAGCACTGGGTAGCTTTTGCTCTTCTGTACCTTGTTCTGACGGACAAGTTCATTCAACAGCTTGCTGACGGTTGGTCTGGGGATGGCCAACCTTTCAGCAAGCTCCATCGTTGAATAGCCTTCAGGATGGATCCTTAAAAAGTTTAAAATTCTTTCCCGGTGATTCATTGCACTTTCCCCCTCACACTAGAAAAATAAACAACCTCAAAGAGTTACTTTTTTGATAACCCTTTCATTATCAGTTTACTATGTTTGTTTTTCCATGGATAGAGAAGAATTTTGACAACAAAAAAAGCATTCCTCACCTATGCGGGAATGCTTGATTGAAACAGTTTTATTCGTCAGCCAATAATTCTGAAGCAATCCCATCGGTAGTTACTAGTACGTTTACTAGCTGATTTTCTACGGCTACTTTAATTGCCTTTATCCGCTGGTCATCAGCGGCAATCGTTAATACCTGAGGAACCTGCTTAATAGCAGGCAAGTTCACTCCGATAATGCTTCGATTAATTTTGCAGGCGGCCTCTTCTCCCCGTACATTGTAAAAACGAGAATTGATATCACCAACGATTTGGCTGCTGCGGAGTTCTTCGATATCTTCTTGGGAAAGATAGCCGATTTCTTCCATTGTACTTCGCTTGTAAGGACTGCCGATTCCAACAACTGCGATATCTACGTTTAAACCATCGCTTAATACTGATTCAATCGCTTGGTTGCTTTTCAAAGCATCTGCCAGCTGTTCGTTTGCTAGCAGCGCCGGTGCATAGAGATATTTTGACTTGCCGCGAACCTTTTTAGCCAAATCATGACTTAACTGATTGGAGTGGATGTTGACGAAATCATCTCCCATGCCGCCGATTAGCGGTACAACTGAAAGGGAGGAATGATTGCTGTAAGGAAAATAGTCCACCATTCTTCTAATTGCCTTGCCCCAAGAAATCCCGACACTTTTAGCCTGCTTCATCTGTTTATTTAAATAGTAAGCAGCAGCTTTTGCAGTCATTTTTTCGATTTCTTCAATCGTAAGATCTTTGGAATCAATGATAACGGCCGCTGCCAAACTATATTTCTTTTCCAGCTTTCTTTCCAGCATCGAGGTATAGGCGTTTTTGCTGTTAATGGTAATTTCTACAATACCTTCTTCGCGGGCATCCAGCAGTAATTTAGAAACCAGTGAACGAGAAACACCTACCTGCTTGGCGATCTGAGCCTGAGTCAATCCCTCCTCATAATACAAGCAGGCCATTTTGACAATATTTTTTTCTTCTATTATATCCATCGCTAGTTTCTCCTTATATGAGATACAGGATTTCCCCAACAGCTAATTAAAAGTAATGTCGTCTCCCACCTTCAGCTCAGGAAATACTTTCGGTTCAACCAAAATTGCACCCGGCAGAATTTCATTGTTTGCGCCATCTCTAAAATAAATCGAAATATGTCCTAATGCTTGATAATTAGGATTGGCTTCGCTGCCTATCTCCAAAATAGTGTATTCCTGTGAGCCAATGGTCAGCTTGCCGTCTTTTTTCAAGGCATCTTTCGGGCGCTGATCCGTCTCGTGAATGACACAAATATCTCGCAATTCTGCCGTCGCTTCCGGTCCAAACAGTACTAGGAGAAATTCTTCAGCAAAATCTTCGACAATCGATCCAATTTCAGTAATTTTTGTTTGATGCATGCTTAAGCTCCTTTAAAAGTATCGTCCTGCAGCTTGCGTAATTGCCACACTGAGGTACTTTGATCCAATTCCACATCATCTTCTGTGATGAAAGTCTCAGCCTCAATGTCACGTTTAGCCACAACCTCGCCAGAAATTAAACCGATTGGAATATGTCCTTGCGCTTCCATTTCGGTATGTGTTTCTAAGACACCTCGAACACAATAACCGCCGATACCGTCTAATTTTTCACCTGCTTTGATAGCTTTTTTAGTGACTGCTACAGTTTCTGAAATCGGTGCCCCCAATGGAATAATGGCATGATCCTGCTGCAGAACCGCTTTTGCAATAGTAATGGGTGTTTCTAAGCTGGCTAAATGATATGGGCGGTACAAGATATGATGGTCTCTGTCGCCTTTTTTCATCAAGTAGTTCAATTCACCAGTCACATCAGCATTTTGTCCCTTAACGATGACAAAGACACCAGGTGCTAAGCCATCCACATATTCTACTACCCCGTATTGTGAAAGGACGCCGCCCTTTTCCTTCAAATCAAGATCCTTAATCACTGAATCCACATCACCAGATAAGCCATGCATCCCAACTTTATCTGGAATGTAACCAATAGCATTAGAGAGCAGGTTCATTTCGGCCATTGTTTTCGTTCCATCCTGGAAGGCTGCCAGCATGTGAGCTGCCATATGCTTACCGGCTGCTTCTTCAGCGGCTGTATCAGGATTGGCAGTCGTTTTCAGCTTATTGTTTTTGCCCTTTCCGGCAACCAAGACTTCCATGCCCATTGATTTAGCAAATTCAAATAGTTCAGTCGTCGCTGCGGGTTCATCTCCATCAGAGCCGGTATAAACGAGACCGGCTGAGTCGTATAGCTTATGCATCAATGGTCCAATGGTAATATCGATTTCAACATTTAATAGGACCAAATGTTTTTTGGCAATTAAGGTTTCAAGCGCAATTTTAGCACCGACCTCAGGAACACCGGTTGCATCAACAATGACTTCGTTTAAGTCAGAGTGAATGATCTCCTTAAAGTCTGCCGATACTAGCAAATCATTTTTTACTTCTGAAGAAGCTAAGTAAGCTTCTTTAGCTTTCTCAGCATTTTCCACGAACAGATCGCTGACTCCAGTTACGACCATGCCAGGTATCGTAGCGATTTGTGCGATCATGCCGCGACCCATTTGCCCAGCGCCGATTACTCCAACGCGAATTGGGTTTCCTTCTTGTTGACGTTTTAACAGTTCTCCATATAGTGTCATATTGTTCCCTCCGATTTTTTATTATCCATTTCAATTTGAATCAGTTTAATAGCTTCTTCGATTGATGTTTTGTATTTATTCGTTTGAATTTCCGCTGACAGGTTTTGAATACTGCAGCCCGTTAGCTCATGGCAGGTTTTAAATTTAGCGAAAACCGTTAGACCTGACATCACTCGGCATTCAGTAATTACGCCGTTCGTATCTGCCAGTATCAGGGCAATCATTCGTGCCTTTACTTTGCTGTTGGCCATACCTATCCCAAGAAAGCCTTCTTCATTTCGTTCCATCATGCTTCGCAGTGTCTTGCGATAATAACTGGCATGACTCATTGAGGTAGCGAGATTTAACAGTAATAAAGCGATAATTATGAATACCAAGCGAAGATCGATCATCGTTTTCTCCTATCTCATCCGTTAGTTTACCGTTACAGATGTTGGCAGGTACTCATTCACCATACGGTTTGCCAAAATATTTGGTGAATTGGCGAAATTGCCAATCGTTGATCCTGCGATATGGGGCGTGATAGTTACATTTTCCAGAGTTAAGTAAGGATGGTCAGCTGGCAGCGGTTCTTGTTCAAAGACATCTACTGCTGCTCCAGTAATTTCTTTGTTTTGCAGGGCTTCAATTAAATCTTGTTCATTGATTAGCCCTGAACGAGCACTGTTAATAACTACAGCAGTAGACTTCATCTTTTTGAAGTGCTCGCGATTCAACATATTCTTGGTTTCTGGCGTCAATCGGTAGTGCATGGAAATAATGTCGGCTTGAGTGACTAATTCTTCTAAGGAAACTTGAGTATCTGTTGTATCCCCAGTGAAATAGTCGTCAAAAAAGATAATTTTGCCGCCAAAGGGCCGAACTAAATTGGCTACCTTCTGTCCAATTGCCCCATAGCCGACCAAACCAACTACCGACTCTTTCAATTCTGGTGCCAATACACCGTTGGGATAGTATTTTTCCCACTCGCCATTACGAAGCTTGCGGTCTGCTCGAGCAATATTACGGATTTCTGAAAGCATCAATCCGACAGCGTATTCTGAAACACTGGTTTCACTGCGACCAGGTGTATTAAAGACTGTGATTCCTTTTGCTTCAGCATAGCTACGGTTGACGTTTTCAATCCCTGCTCGCAAAACACCGATAAATTTCAGATTTTTTGCTTGGTCGATAACTTTTTTGCCAATCGGAGCAAATTGCGTAATGATATAGTCATATTCTTCAATGTCCGCTAGTAATTCCTCAGGCAAATCAACAGCTTCACTGCCTTGTTTTTCCAGCGTAATATTATCCTTTTGCAGAGCCTCCAAATCCTCATGCTGCCAATTCTTGACAACAACAGTAATTCCTTTTTCTTCTAACAGGGTGAGTCCCTTTTCCATCATTTCCTGATCGATGAAAAGGTCTGCGATTGCTAAACATTTTGCCATTTTCTTAACTCCTATCCTCATTTAATGTGACAGACACTCGGAAGTTGCCTGGGGTACTTGCTGCTTGGAAAGCTGCTTGAATTTCAGCCAATGGGATGTGCGTTTCTATCAATTTGGAAACATTCACCCGTCCAGTGTTCAGCATTTCAGCTGCATCAGAGAAGTCTTCCAATGTTGATCCATAGGTTCCGATTAATTCTAAGCGCATGTAATGAATCTTGTTAGAATCAACATCCATTTCCGGTGCTGGATATCCGGCAGCATACATGGATATTTTGCCGTCTTTCGGTTTCACCATTTCCAAGGCTTGGTTATTTGCTGCAGTAGCACCTACGGCTACCACTACGATATCGGCTCCCTTACCATTGGTTAATTCCTTCACCTTAGAAACCGCATCTACTTCTTTAGGATTGATGGTTTCAAAACCCATCGCTTGTGCTACCTGCAGCTTCTTCTCCATTAATTCAGAAACAATTACCCTAGCACCAAAGGCCCGTGCTGTTTCTGCATTTAGCAGACCCATGGTTCCTGCACCGATTACAATTACGGTATCGGTACCGGATTTCACCCGCAGCTTCTTCATGTTTTGAATCACTGATGATAATGGCTCGACAAAAGCTGCTTCTGATGGTGGCAATTCGGGATTCATTTTCACGAAGCTTTTTGCTTTGCGAATAAAGTAGTTGGCAAAACCGAAGATACCATAATAGTCCTCTGAGTAATTTTTACCGAACTGCTTGATGTTTTCGCAGCTGGTTACCTCGCCGTGTTTACATTCATCACAATAACCGCAATAGTCATAGACGACGCTGACTTTATCGCCAACTTCATAAGTGTCACCAACAGCAGTTCCTTTAGCAATCACTGTTCCTGAACATTCATGTCCACCCGCCATAGGATAGCCTTGATGCTCACGCAATCCCAGCCATTGCTGGTAATCAGTTGTGCAGATGTTGCAGGCTTCTTGCTTAACAAGAAGCTCATCTTCCTTGAGCTCTGGCAATTTCATTTCTTTCACCTCGGCCACTCCTTTTTTGAGTAAGCAGCCAAACTTAATTTTTTCAGGAATCATTTACCCTTCACCTCTTAAATTATTTTTACAGTCCGAATGACATGAAGTAAGCAACCACAACTGCCAATGGGCCGGTTAACACCCGTGAAAAAAGAATGGATGGAACACCAGAGGAAATCGTTGCCGGATCAGCCTCGCCAAGAGTCATACCTACTGGTGCAAAGTCACAGCCAACCTGTGAATTGATAGCGAATAATGCTGGTAGTGCATAATGGGCTGGAATGGTTCCGTTTGCAATTTCTGTACCGATTAGCAACCCGATCACTGATGCAATAACGGCTCCTGGTGCCAATAACGGCGACAGAAATGGCAGGCTGGTAATTAAGCCTAAAATTACCAAGCCAATCAGACTTCCAGCTAACGGTGACAAGACTTTTGCGATCAAATCACCGATACCGGTATAATTGATGATCCCGATTAAGGTAGCGACAAAGGCCATAAACGGTAAAATATTCGTCATAACCGTTTCAATCGTCTCACGTCCCGCCTGATACATAATATTGATAAAGCTCCCAGCGGCTCGGCCAATTTTATCGATCAGACCAATGAATCCTTTTTTACTTTCATAACTTTCTTCCGGGGTTGTCGCAGCGGTTTCCTGTGACGATTCTTCCATATCTCTAACAATGGGTTCTTCCTTTACCTCTTGAACAACGGTTTCCTCTAAACTGCTGGAATTCCCATTAACTAATTCCAAATCATCTACTGTTGTTCCTGAAACAAAAATATCTTCCGTCATGAATTTCGCTAATGGTCCAGAAGGTGCCTGCAGCTTCACATTCACTGTTGGTATACGCATCCGTGGGTACGTACCACAGCGAGCCGTCCCACCACAGTCGATTACTGCAGCTAAGGTTTCTTCTTTCTCTACTGGATTTTTAAACGCATCAACCGCCGTTGTCCCTGTTAATCGGGCAATTTTTTCTGCTACTGGATGAATTCCTCCACCAGTTACACTAATGACGTATCTTTTTTTGGCATCTGGAACTAAGGTTAATGGCCCACCCCATCCACCTTTTCCTTTATGAACAATTACTGTTTTACTCATTCTTTTCCCTCCATTCGTTAAGCACTGACAGCTTTCTTTTTGTCACGACTAGATAAAATAGCAGCAATTCGTTCAGTAACAATTCCTCGAATCAAGATGATGACAAAACCAGCTAAGAGATAACGAAGGGCCAGTTCACTTTGGTTCCCCACCTTTTCAAAACCAGCAGCAACTCCTAAATAAACAAATAATTCCGCGGCATTCGCATGAGGAAAAAGACCAACAATTGGGTGAACCATTGACACGGTTGAGTCATAGTAAGCTGCCTTGTGTTCTTCCTTTAAGAATCGTCCAAAGGTATAACACATCGGATTAGTTAAAAAGAAACATGCCAGAAATGGAATCAAGGTGTAACGTAAAACGATAAACTTAGTACATGCTTGCATGAAGCCAAAAACTCTTTCCTCACCGATGATCTTGATCAAAGCGTTTACAAATAAAATTAACGTAATGAGTAGTGGGATAATTCCGGTAAGGAACCCCACAAATGTGTCAGCTCCTGCTTGAAACATTCCGATGAAACCGTCTGATAGTTTTACTAAAAAATCCATAACCTTCCTCCTAAAATTTGGAATATGACACTCGCGCGAGTTTTCGTATCATATGACACAAATCGTGTCGAATGATACTTTCGAGAACAATATATCAAATGACACAAAAAATGTCAAATGATATTTCCCTTTTTTTTTGTAGCAAAATAGTTTAAAATGATACTGTCTTAACAGTACCGCAAAGCGTAAATGAATTTGCGTGGAGGAGGAGAGTCATGAGTACATCCGAAGAAAGAAACATGCTAAAAGTGGCCACACTTTATTACAAAGAGGGTTTAACACAAGTGCAGATAGCGAAAAAACTAGGTGTTTCACGTTCTCTTATTTCAAAATGGTTGATTGCTGCCCGCAACAAGGGCTTTATTGAATTTTTTATTAATAGCGAAGATGTCTATTCTATTGACCTGGAAAACAAATTGGAAAAGGAATTCGGGTTAAATTCCGCTGTCGTTATCGACACGAGTAACTTATCCTTTTCAGAAGTGGAGAAAGTCTTAGGACAAACCGCAGCAATCTCGATTAAAAATAACATTGAAAAAAAAGATACTATTGGTGTTTCCTGGGGTAAATCCATCAAGAGTCTGGTGACGCAGTTTCCTTTTGAGAATTATCCTGACAAGGTCTTTATTCCTCTGATCGGCGGGATGGGTACAGACCATTTTGATATTCACTCTAATCAGCTTTGTTATGAATTTGCTAGAAAAACTCGCAGTACATCAAAGTATTTGTATACACCGGCACTGGTTTCCAATCCTTTGATGCGGAAAGAATTCGAGAATAATATCTATATTAAGGGTATTTTAGAAGAGGCAAAAAATGTCTCTTTGGCCATCGTCAGCATCTCATCACCTTACCATGTAAACACGATGGAGGAGATTGGATATATAACAAAAGAGGACATTGTTGAGTTAGAAAAGCTGGGGGTTGTTGGAGATGTGAACTCTCGTTTCTTTGATAGAGAAGGTCAAGAAGTTAATCATGACATTAACAACAATGTCATTGGGGTTGGGATTGAAGATTTGAAAAAAATTCCCCAAGTAGTTGCCATTGCCCATCATGAAGACAAGTGGTCTGGGGTTTACTATGCCTGCAAGAATCATTTAATTACTGATTTGATCACTACCGATGTCATTGCTCATCGTATGCTTTCTGATAATCCAGACGAATAGAAAACAGCAGTAGATCCCTGGCTTTTTTTCAGAGAACTACTGCCGCTTTATCTATTCCATATTCGCGTGACGATCATCCATGTCTTTTTGTTCTTGGCCGGTTGCCTTTTTCAAGTCAACAATCATGCTGTCATAGACGAGCCAGGACAGTTGTTCAAAGGATGAGCCGTTGGAGAACTGATGATTTCGGCATCTTTGGCTTATTTTTTTCTTATCAACGATTTCCCTCAATCCGTTCCTTCAACGCGTGAATAAATGGCTGATAATCTACTTTTTCATAGTCTGAAACATCAAACTCGACTAACTCCCCTAATTGAAATTGGTGATAGCGCCGATCGCTGATTATCCGGCGAAAGGCTTCTTCGGTAATCAATGCATCCGCTTGAGTACGTTCGGTAAGCTGATCGCCAAAATGGTAGTGGGTCATAATGTGGCTTAAATGCCGATCATCCGCCACATCTCTTACCTTTCGCCGCTGCCAAAGCACGTCGAAATCAGCCACTAAACGAATGGTAATGATATGATAGTCATGTTTCTCTGCTAACGCTTGTAATTTGGGCGCCTGCTTTTGACTGAAGGGATACTCTGAAAGGATTACCCGTTTGCCTGCTTCCATATATAAATCCAATACCCCATAATAAAATTTCCAGACTTTTTGTTCTAATGCCGCTTTTTCTGCTAGGCTGTTAAACCCAACTGAATCTGCTAGAATCTCTTTGCCTTCATCTGGGGTAATGACGAACAGCTCCGGCAGCTCCTTTTTGATTTCATTAATTAGATAGGTTTTGCCGGTTGCTGGACTCCCTGCCAGTAAGATCAGGTATTTTTTCATCTTATTTTTTCAAGGTTAGCGGACTGTCTACGTTCATAAAAAGCCCGATTTTGTGTTTAACAATTTCTTTTACCTTGATATTTGCCGGGATTACATTATGGCGCAGAGATTTGTTGACTTCAGTTTCGGCAAAGGATTCTTTCGCAGTTTTGGTCCAATTTACCAGCAATTCGGTTCCGACATTAAACTTGCGAATGCCGTGATTGATTAGTTCAGGGTAATCTTCTTCTTTTACTCCAGTACCGCCATGTACGACTAATGGAATATCTACAACTGCATGGATCTCTTTTAATAAAGGAATATTGACTTCCGTTTTGGATTTGAATTGACCATGGTTGGTTCCAATGGCAATTGCTAGTGCATCTACACCGGTTTGTTCGACAAATTCTACTGCATCGGCAGGTTTCGTATAAACCTTATCGTCTTCTGCAACTGAAATTCCTTCTTCGGTTCCGCCGATGGTCCCTAATTCCCCCTCCACTGAAGCACCATGGGCATGGGCATATTCAACAACGGCTTTGGTTTTGGCAATATTTTCTTTAAATGGCAAATGCGACCCATCGTACATTACGCTAGAGTAGCCGGCATCGATGGCCGCTTTGATTTCGTCAAAGTCTCGTGCATGATCCAAATGCAGGCAGACATCTACCATTTCATCCTCTGCAATTTCCTTGACCACAGCCACCATGACTTTATACCCGATATACTTGGCTGTATCGATACTGGTTTGGATGATAATCGGTGCACCCATTTCTTTAGCGGCCCGAATCATTTCCGGCAGCATTTCCAAATTATGGGTGTTAAAGGCGCCAATGGTCATGTTTAATTCTGTGGCAGTTTGAGTGACTTCTTTGAGTGTTTTATACATGTATACAATACCTTCTTTTCTTTTTTATCCACTGATAGTGACTTTCTTGGCAATCTGGCGCATGTCGTCCATCTTGCCCATATAATAATCAATCCCTGCATCGTCGCCGTTGCGAGCAGCTTCAGCTCGCTTGGCGTTGTAGAGACTCATTAACTTTTTGTAGCCGTCCTTGATGGTAAGTTTGTACTCCAGACTGCTTTCTAATTCTTTGATGGCCTGCTCTGTCTCTTCTAATTCTGCATAGGTGAGACCCAGCTGTTCATGTAATTGAGCCAGCTCTTCTTTTTCTGCTGGATCAGCCGCTTCAATTTGAGCGGTTAATTCCTGAAGCTTGACTGTTAAGGCTTGCTTTTCCTCTTCAGTCAAAGCTGTTTCTACTACCTCAGCTGTTTCCTTTTCTTTCTTTTTGAAAAAGCCAAACATAAGGTACTCCTTTCCAGCCTAAAAGGCTTTTAAGATGGGGCTTAAGATCCATGCGTACAATAGAGCGACCGTAACAGTATCAACATCGGTTGCGGTGGCATTGACGAAGCCCATTTGATTGAAAATTGTTACTAATAAAGCTGGTAATAAGGTGATAAAGAACCCGTGAGCGATCCCACCGATAATTGCCCCTCGTCGTCCACCAACTGCATTTCCGAAGATTCCGGCGGTACCACCAGCAAAGAAGTTCGTTAACATTCCTGGCAGAATCATAGCTAAACCAAACATCGGTAAAACAAACATGGCAATAATCGTACCAATCGTTGTTGTAATGAAGCCCAAAATAACTGCGTTTGGTGAGTACGGGAAGAATACCGGACAATCTAGGGCTGGCACTGCATTCGGCACAAGCTTCATAGCGATTCCGCGGAAGGCTGGCACGATTTCTCCTAATAACAGACGGACGCCAGATAGCAGGACATAAACCCCAACGACGAACTGGATTGCTTGCAAGAACGCATACATCAAGTAATGCTGAGAACCAGTGTCTACAGCTCCTGCTCCAGCGAAGGCAGCTGTGATGATGTACAACGGCACCATGACTACCATCACCGATAGATAAGTATCTTGCAGAAATTCAAAGGATTTTGGCAAATTGATATCTTCGATTGATTTTTTGTTTTCGCCTTTTTCACCGAAAATGTAAGCAACCCCAGCTTCAAACATGTAACCAATCGTACAAAAGTGACCTAAGGCAATATCATTGGAACCAGTAATCTTACGAATAATCGGCTGTGCAATTGCCGGCATAGCAACGGCAAAGACGGCGCCAACAAATCCGCCTACCAGAATCAAAACGATTCCCCGCAGACCAGAGAAATAACCAAAGACAGTTGTCATCGTAGCCATCCATAAAATTGCCTGACCAGTTAAGAAGATATATTTCCATTTAGTGAAGCGAGCAATGACAATATTAAAAACAAAAATTGCTAAAAAGGTTAACGCAATATCGCGGCCTAAACCTAATTCGTTCATCGCCTGTCCATTAATTGCTTCAATGGAAGGAATAATCCCCTGCATATTGAAGCCTGCTGTGAAGATTTCACCGAAGTAGGTTAAGCTGCCCACGATAATACTGGAGCCGGCACTTAACACCTGGAAGCCCAGCAAGGTTTTCAAGGTACCCGAAATGACTTGTCCCACGGATTTCTTTTGCAGGACCAAGCCCAACATGGCAATTAACGCAATTGTGATTGAGGCCTGTGTCAAAATATTTTGAATAATAAAATTCACTACACCCATTTTTTTGTCTCCTTTATGCTAATTTTTTACAAAGCGCCTTTTTCTGCTAAAACTGGTAATAATTTTTCTTCGATTTCTGCTTTTGAAACGATATTCTTTAAGAAAACAATTGATGTTTTGCTTTCATCAATCGAAAACTTTTCAAACTGTGATTGGAAATTAGTGGCAGTAATAATTACATCCGGTTGAACCGAAGCAGCCGTTGAAATATCTACATGATCCAATTTTGCATCAACATTGTGTGCATTTAAAACATCCTCAGCTGCCATCTGAGCGGCAAAGCTGCTGCCCAGCCCCGCACCACAAACAAATAAAATCTCTACTCTTTTACCCATAATCATTTTCGCTCCATTCTATTTTTTAAATTATTTTCCTGCTTCACTGAACAACACTGCTTTAAACTCTTCTACGTCGGTGAATTCGCTTAATCGATCAATCTTATCCTCATCGTTAATTAACTCCACCAAGCTTTTCATGATATTTAAGTGGGAGAAGGAATCCACTGCCGCCAGACAAAAAACAATTTTGACTGGATCATTGCTGTCGTTGCCAAATTCCACTGGTGTTTCTAGTGTGGCTACGCTAAGACCTAAGCGATTTACACCATCCTCCGGTCGGGCATGGGCTAACGCGATATGCTTGCCTATCACAATATAAGGTCCGAACTCCTTGACCGATTGAATCATGGCCTCCACATAACTTTTTTCAATCACTGCTTCCTTCAACAGAGGCTCAGCTACATTCTCAATTGCTTCCTCCCAATCGTGAACAGGCTGCTTCAACAGAATGGCACTGTCCTTTAACACATCTTTCAACATCGGCTGAATCTCCTTTTTATTGATCACTAAATGATTTTGATCAAAGATTATTTCCAATTCTTTATAAATTTCACCATTCACCTGCCCTTGGCTTCGTTCAATAATGTCAATCAAGGTGTAAAACAAGTGAGTAGAATCGTTGCTGTTGTTAATCAAACGTTTATATTTGCTGTTCTCCGTTAAAAATTGCTGAATCCTCTTCTTGCTTTCTTCCTTGATAATCGGGTCCAGCTCCAGCAGCGGCTTCTTATCGTAAGAAACATGAACGGTGGAAAATACTAGATCCACATCCAGCTTATCGATCAAGTCGATCTCTCGAGAGCTTAATACTGCTAATACTTCAATATTGAAAAGCTCCTTTAAGTTTTCCGACAGCAGTTTTCCCGTTGCCATTCCGTGGTTGCAAATCACCACCGCTTTGTAGACGTAATGAAGATCTTGATTAATTGCACTAACTGAAGTAGAAAAGTGAATGGTTAGAAAAGCGATTTCATCTTCACTTAATTTTTTCCCGGTCCATTTCTCAATTTCCGGTGTGAATTGCTGAATAGCTGTGTAAATATTGCCGTAGTTCTTTTGAATATTTTCTTTTAAGGGATTCACAATTTGAACATCGCTTTTTACCCGATTAATTAATCCGGCGATGTGTTTATACAGGCCTTCCTGCAGGACTTCCTCCTTGCGAGAAAAAGGAATTTTGGTTTGCGTTTCAACAAATTTGATCAGTTGAATCGATAGCAGTTGAGCCTGCACCCATTCGATAGAATTGTTCATATCCCGCGAGTTGAAGGTATTCAGCATAAACACAATGTACTTAATTTCAATTTCAGGCGGATGAATCGCAAATTTATTACAAATCGCATTCACATAATCACGAATTTCACTTTGTGGTGTATCTACAACTTCCCAAGCGGTACTGGCAATCATATCCTGCCTTAGAAAGCGGCTGAGCCACACAGCGGTAAAAACAATTAACTGATTTCGGTAGATATTGTCTTCAACCGATGAGATAGATTGGTCGTACAGCTGATCCAGCTTCTGCAAAAGTGACAGCGGAATATACTGGTCAAGAATCGAACGATTTAACGAGGATAAATGTTCCTTCTCTGGATCAATCACCCCAACCGTGTCGTTAATGATGTCATAGATCATCGTTCGGATGGACCGTTCCGCTCCACGAAGCACAATTCCCTGCTTAGCAATGCTTAATACTTCAATTCCGTAGGTTTGCAACGTCGTTCGAACCCGCCGCATGTCTTCATCCAAGGTACTTTTGGAGATGAGATACTCCTCTTCCTTTTGATAGAGAAAAACCGGGCGTTGGCCTAAGGAAAAGGCTAAAATCAAATCGAAAATCCGATTTTCTCTTTCCAGATACTCGGGGGTTCCCATCTTTTTAGTAAATTCGTTCAATTGCTTGCGCTGATCAGCTGACAGAACCAGCTGGTATCCTTTTTTGCGAACATTTTCAATTTCAGGAAATTTTTTCTGTACCAAAAAGGCATTAATTTCCTTCAATTCATTGCGAATGGTGCGAGCACTGATGTGGAATTTTTCCTCCAGTGCTGGCAAGTCCAAAGGATAGTCAGTAGTTATAAAAAGCTTTAGAATGTTAATCGTTCGATCTTTCATGTTCTTATCCCCTCGTCTAAACAAAGTATATAGGCGGCAACAATTCTTGATAAGTAGAGATTATTGCCACATATTTGTGCAAAAATGTAAGCGCTCTGATTGGTTTGCTGATTTTTTCGCAATCCCTCCATCAGTTTCCGACGTCCAAACAACGTTATTTTATGTTTAATAAATGATAGAAAAAAGACCCTCATTAACAAAAATACTCTGTTAATGAGAGTCCTGCTTTTAAGAAGTGCTTTTCTTACTGCTGCCCGTATGTGCCGAATTTTTCCATTGCTTCCGCCAGCTGTTCCTTGTTCAATAAAACGGGGGTGCCAATACAGCGCGCACGGTAATTTAATTTAGCGATAAATTCAATATCTTTAGCGATTTCAAAAGCCTGAGACAACGTACTGCCAATCGTCAAAACACCATGATTTCCTAACAAAATTCCTTTATCTTTACCAATTTTGTTATAGGCTTCTTCGGCTAATTCATAGCTGCCAAAGGTGCAATACTCACAACAACGAACCTTTTCTCCAATCGAGCCGATGATGTAATGCAGCGGTTCAATTTCCTGCTGCAAACAAGCAAAAGTGGTGGCATATTCAGAATGCGTGTGAACCACACTATTAACATCTGGACGATTGCGGTAAAAAATAGCATGCAAGTCGTATTCACTCGAAGGCTTGCGGTCGCCCTCAACGATAGTCCCTTCTAAATCCATCACGACAATATCTTCCATTTTGGTATCAAAGTAGGGAATGCCGCTAGGGCTGATCAGCATAACACCTTCCTCTCTTAAAAAGAGACTGATGTTGCCGCCAGTACCTGTCGTTAACCCTTCAATAATCAGCTTCTTGCCGTATTCAACAATCGCTTCCCGTTCTTTTAAATAATTCATTTTTTCTCATCCTTAATAAAATGTATTTTCTGGGTTCACTTTCATGTAGCTGGCTAAATCATAAGGCGAAAAGATGCCGCGATCGGTAACAATTCCACCAATTAATTCCGGCGGTGTCACATCAAAGGAAGGATAAATCGCTATAACACCAGGCAAGGTATGCTTGATACCGTTCATTTCCAGTACCTGCTCCGGGTTCCGCATTTCGATTTTAATGCTTTCGCGCGTCTTTTTATCCGCATCGGGAATCCCCGTCACAAAATAGGGAATCCCAAAGCGATTAGCCAACAGCGCAATCTGATACGTCCCCACTTTATTGGCTATGTAACCGTCTTGAGCAATCGTATCTGCTGCAGAAGTATAAATATCAATTTTTTCATGAGTCATAAGATAGGCAATCATATTGTCAGAAACAACAGTCGTTTCAAAGCCCATTTCCGCACAACAGCTGGCAGTTAGGCGCGCCCCTTGTAAATAAGGTCGCGTTTCAGCACAGAAAAAACGCAGCTGTTTACCCTGCTGTTTAGCTTCCCGTAATAGAGTTCCGATAATTGTTTCACCAAAGCATTGGGTGAGTACCGTACCCTCGTCAGGAATTTTGTCGATTAAATATTTTGCTACCTTGCTCATAGTAAAATACCGACGATTTAGAGAATCAATCGTATTTTGCTTGATAGACTCAGTAGGATCATGCCCAATAGTTAGGGCTGCTTCCGCTACCCGTAAACATTTTTCCGTGATTAATCGCATACGATTCGCAGTAGTCGGACGAGCTGTTGCAATGGTTTCAGAGGCTTCCTGCAAATAAGCAATTTGTTCCTCAGGAGCTAAGTCCTTACTTTGATTACTAGCTAAAGCCATGCCCATTCCCGCAGCTGTATACGGTCCGGCACTTTGCGTTACCATATCGGTAATCGCCTGAGCTACCTCCTGATAAGTGGTACATTCTACAAATTCTACGCGAGTTGGGTAGATGCGGCGGTCCAAAATTCGGACCTTGCCTGCTTCATACCAAGCCACGTTCTCGTATTGCAATAACGTAGGCATCTCTGTATCTTGTCGTTCCATTTGACTTATCGCTCCTTTAATTCGTTCACGTGCTGGATTAATTGCTGGCCGCTGGTGATCTTCCGGCGATCAATAATTAATTGAATCCCTATTTTGATCAATAAGCGCTCCATTTTCAGCTGAGCTTCTGTCTGTGTTAGCAGGCTCAATTCTTTTACCTTTGAGTCACCAACCACTCGCCGGATAATTTCAGTTCCAGCGTAGCCTAAAGCATCGGCAAAAATGGCATCCAGCATACTTTGTTCAAACGCTTCATTGCGGTACAGGGAACAGTCAACCTGCTGATCATAAATCGCTTCGAATTTTGCTCTGGTCTTGTCATAAACTTCTTGAATGGCCGACTGGCTCCATTGATCAAAAGCCTGGTTGGACTGTTTTTTTAACATATTTTCGACCATTGGAAAATACAAATGAGCCAACACATTGCCGATATCATAGCCAATCGGACCATAAAATGCAAATTCGGGATCAATGACCTTTAACCCCGTCTGATTAATAAAGATAGAGCCGGTATGCAAATCCCCGTGGATCAAAGCCTGAGCATTGTTCATGAAATTGTTCCTCAGCCAAGCTACCTCGGTTTGCAGCGGAGCATTTTGATACAAGTTTTCCGCCACAAATTCTTGATTGCCAGGGGTGATGATATTTCGTTGCTTATAGTTATTATAAGGCTCGGTAAAGACCAAATCCTCACTAATATCCGACATCTCACTATTAATAAAGTCCCGTACCTTTTGCTTTTTTACATCCCGCGCTAAAATCAGGTCAGTCGTCGGCAATAGGGTCTCTGCTAGATAATCAGATATCTCTTCGCTGAAATGAGGAAAAACCTGCTGATCAATCAGCTGATAGCGCATATTGTGGTACGTGGAAATATCTTCCATAGTTAAAGCATACATTTGTGGATCAAAATGGTAAACCTTTGGCACATAATCCGGCGCCAATTCATTTTGCCAAAGCAAAATTTCTGCTTCAATCCGGCTGCGATCAATTGATAGCGGCCGGCCAGAAGAGCGCAGCAGCTTGTCTGCCTGTTTAATAACCACACTTTCCCCAGTTCTTTGATTCATAATTCGAAAGACATAATTAATATTTCCGTCACCAATTTCAGCCACGCTCAGCTCTTCAATTGAAGGAAACAGCTGTAGTTCATTGACTACATAATCAGCAATTGCTGCTTGATCCATCAAAAAGTGTTTTTGATAACGAGGATTTTTTGCAAGCCGTACTTGCATGAATTTCGCCTACTTTCTTTGAATTGCAACCTTCGCTTCAACGATTGCTTAGTATTTTTCAACTAATTTTTGATAAAAACTAGCGACACTTTCTGCCGTTCGAATTAGATTAGCTTCAGTATCTGTTAAAGCTGCTGGCAATTCCTCTGGCTGATGCAAAATAGGAAACGCCGCTGTAATCCCAGCCGCTGCAGTATTGGTCAATCCTTTGTCCACACTTCCGCACAGAGCAATCACCGGAATTTCCTTTGGTACTCGCTGAGCAATTCCTACCGGCGCTTTACCAGAAAGACTTTGTTGATCCATACGACCCTCACCAACGATAACTAAATCAGCGTCCTTTACGGTCTCTTCAAAATCCATCAAATCCAAAACATAATCGATCCCTGATACAATCTGGCCTTGAGCAAAAGCTACCACGCCAGCAGCGATACCACCGCCAGCACCAGCCCCTGACAACGCTAAGACTTCTGGTGCTGCCAGTTGATAGAAGCTCTGCAAGGCTTCATCGGTTGCTTTTATTTCTTCTTCCCGCAATCCTTTTTGGGGCCCAAAAACAGCGGCCGCCCCCTGTTCACCGCAAAGAGGATTCTTTACATCATTAATAATTTTGACCGTTGCCTGATTAAGCTTAGAAAAAACGGCCTCGTCGTCAATTTTGGCAACCTTAGCCAAATTTTCGCCAATTGGCAATAGCTCTTTGCCCTCTTCATCTAAGAAACGATAGCCTAGTCCAGCCGCAAAGCCAATCCCGCCATCAACATTGGCACTTCCCCCCACACCAATCCCAATCTCTGTAAAATTCTGCTGCACTAGATAAACCAATAGTTCTCCTAACCCTTTCGTCTGTAAACGTAAAGGGAACCGCTGCTCAGCAGGCATTTGAGGCAGACCAACCAAATCAGCCATTTCAAAAAAGGCTTGCTGTCCCTTAAAACCATAGCGCATCGCAATTTTATCGCCAAATGGCCCCGTTACTTCAATCTCAGCGGTCATTAAGTTCAAGCTGCTGATCAGAGCATCCAAGGTACCTTCTCCACCATCACCAACAGGCAACGTAAGATATTCTGCCTCTGACCATACTCTAGCCAACCCTTTTTGAACTGCAGCTGCAACCTCTGGTGCCGATAGACTCCCTTTAAAAGAGTCAGGCATGATTAATACCTTCATTTTGCACTTTCCTCCTCATAAAAAATACCTTCTTGGTTCAAGTCTTACATTTCTTAAACAAAAATGCAAAGCTTTTCCAAGAAGGTATTTTTTTAAGGTGTGGAGCAAGTATCCGTTTTCGCGAATCCTCAGCCAATCGTCTCAAAGCCGAGGGAGCTTGCAACACTTTTTACTGAATACTAATGTTCGTTCCGACTTGAATCGTCGGCATTTCTTTTGCTTCTACATAAAGGGTGCCTGGTAATTCTGCTTCCGTTGACCCATCAAAACGCAGGGTAATGTGGCCTAAATCATCTAGGTTTTTCTTCACAACATCCCCAACAGCAGTGATTTGGTACGCCTGGTCATCAAACGAAAAAGTCATACCCGGAAGAATCTCATCGGTTGAAGCCTTTAGCTCTATATTGTAGCAGTAATCTGCCAGAGTATCTGGTGCTTCATCGCCAAAAAATATCAACATGTTTTCGGCCTGGAACATTTCAGCTTCCGGTCCAATATTGGTCACTTGCGTCTCAAAAATCATTTTATCATCTCTCCCAACAACTACTTTTACCTACTAGTTTAACTGTACATACCAAAACTTGCCAGCCAAGCTACAACAACCCGCGGTACACCATTTAAGAAACGAGAATACAAGACAGAGGGTACACCAACTTCAACTGTTTCCGCTTCAGCTTCCTCTAAACCTAAACCAACCGGTATAAAGTCAGCCGCATTTTGCGTATTGATCGCAAACAAGGCTGGTAACGCTAATTGCGGAGGAATGTTTCCTTTCCCAATTTCTACCCCGATCAAGGTTCCTAAAATCTGACTAATAACTGCTCCTGGTCCTAACAATGGTGACAGGAATGGTAGTGAACAGATAAAACCGATAATGATCAGACCAATTACATTGCCTGCCAAGGGCTTCATCATGTTGGCAAAAACCGTTCCGATTCCGGAGCCTTGGATAATCCCAATCAACAAGGATACAAAGGCCATAAAAGGAATGACCGTGTTGATCATCGTTTGAACACCCTCACGAGCAGACTGGTTAAAGGTAGCTACAACTTTTCCGGCACCCATCCCAATTTTAGCAATAAAACTTTGCTGCTCAGCTCTTTGTTCGGTAATCTTTTTATCAGTAGAATATTTGTATTTCTTTTCTTCCTTTGGTGCTTCTGTCGGTGCAGCGGCTGCTTCACCTTCGTCTGCCAGCATAATTTGATCTACACCAACTGCTGAAACATAGATTTCTTCTGTAATGTATTGTGCCAAAGGACCACTTTTGCCAGTTGGAACAATATTTACTGTAGGAATATTTTTCTTGGGGTAAATTCCGCAGCGTAAAGTTCCGCCGCAATCGATAATTGCTAAAGCAATTTCTTCATCAGGAATAGAGGTTTTAAAGCCATTGACTGGTTCCATCCCGGTTAATTCTGCAATTTTATCAACAATCGCCGGTTTTTCACCGCCGCCAGTTACGTAAATAAACTTGTGTTTTTCTTCTGTCGGAGTAATGACTAATGGTCCGCCAAATCCGCCGTTGCCTTTAACAATCTTAATACTTTTGTAAGTCATCATTTTTCCTCCTCTACTCTACTGTCCGCACGTCTTTACTCAATTCAACACCTTGTTGCTTACAAACAAAGGCTGTCGTAAAGTCTGTTACCCAACCACCGATAAAGTTCATGACAATCCCTACCAGCATGTAACGAATGGCCAGTTCCATTGAATTTAGACCGAGTGCTGTAATTCCTTGAGCGATCCCCATCCAAACAAACAGCTCACCCGGATTAATATGAGGAAATACGCCGTTACTAGTGTGGCAGAACTGTGCTTGAGAAGCATAGTAACTTGGTTTATAGTACTCCGGCAAGAAACGTGCCATGGTAAAGGACATCGGATTTCCCAGCATGAAGGCTGACAAAAACGGTAAAATCAAGTAACGGGTCAACGGATTTTTAGAAGAAGCTTGCGCTACTTTCGTTACTCGCTCTTCTCCTAAAAAGGCAATCAAGGTATTCATTGCCACCATCAAAAGTAATACAACCGGAACAATTCCTGTCATCCAGCTGATAAATGTTTCAGCACCTGTTTGAAAAAGACCCATAAAGCCTTCTGCGAATTTAATTAGAAAATCCATTTTTAGACACTCCCTTTAGTAAATTTTGTTTGAATTGATTGTTTTAGCATTGATAATTGCAGCCCCACATTCATAGCCGGTGAGACTGGCTGACTTTCTTGATAATTGCCTTTTTCCACTTCCAGATAAACTTTTTGCGCATTCAATACCGCTTGACGGGTCAATTTATTTTCCTTCAATAAAACAGGATGATCTTCAGCCAGCTCGTGGATATCCAGTCCAACAAATTGCATCTTGGGCTTGAATCGCGCTAGGATCGAAGTTCCCTGCATCATTTCTGACTCACCAATTTTTCCCGCAGCATCTACCGCAAATAGAATAAGTGTTCCTGAAGCAATCTTTCCAGGTCTTCTACCGATAGCCACCTTGCCTTTTCGGCGCATCCGACCATATACGGTATTGAAATTTTTTATTTGTTTTAAGCCTAAAAACGTCTGAATAATGTAAGCAACAAGAGCAATAGCACCTAGAAAAAAGATATTCATCTTAGACTTCTCCTTTCGTTAATAACTGCGTGTATTCTTCCTTAGAAGTAACTTTCTTCACCTTTTTGCGCAGGTTTGGACTGGAAGAAATGGTAAAAATGGTGTCGTAAAAACTTAACAGCTCATCCTCAGCCTCCATCGTCAAATTGACTGGAATGGCGACTAAAAAGACTAATTCAATTTCTTCAATGGATGGTTTCTCAGGATACGAACCAATAAAAGCAATAATCTGATCACTTTGATTATTAATTCCATGAGGGAAAGCAATCCCATTTTCAATGACTGCTGATTCCTCCTGTGATTTCTGCAGGATGTATTCCTTAAAGGCTGCATCAATCCAGCGTTCCAGCTCAAGCTGATCTAGCATTGTCAACAGATTCTCTTCATAAGATTTCTGACTATCTAATGCTGCAAAGCTGAAGTGAACATTTTCGAATGACGCTGCCTTTGAAGCCATGATTCGTTTCCACTCGCCTAAAAGCCAATTGTCATTAAAAAGATCCGTCAGCTTAATTAAGGTCGTCGGAACTTTGGTTTCCTTCAACGGGATCGTTGTGAATATAGCAAAATAACGATTTAGATCTTTGGTTTGATATTCTTCCTCAGAATAATGAGCAATACGGATATTAGGGCCCAATACATTGCCTAGCTGACGTTTCAGCATTAAAGCCGTTCCCTTTCCAGTATTGCAGACAATCGCAATCTCTTTAAAATTCCCGCTAGTATCTGCCTTCAAGGCCAATTCAAAATAAATTGCCAAATAGGAAATTTCTGCCGTACGCTGCGGCTTGTTTAAAAAGTCTGCCAACGAACGAATTCCGATATCCGCTAGCTCATAAGCAAAAGCATGCTTATTACGAAAATCATGACCGAATATATCATAAGCCTGAACACGAAAAATAATTCGATTCACTAAAAACATAAAATGAGCCCGCAAATTTCTGAATAGCTCATCTTCGTCAATTGTGATAATTACTGCTTCATGAATAGCTGCCATCATCGTCTGAAACAGTTGTCGAACAATCGGATTTTCTGCTATTTGTTCATCCACCACATTGTTGTTGAAAATAGTTAACGGAAAACACAGAAAATCAAATTCAAATTGACTCAGTGTGACACTGTAACTTTCCTCGATCGTCACCCGCAACTCTTCAACCTGCACATCTTCCGCAAAATAGTTTACGTAATACGGAACAGCTGCCTGCAACGTTCTCCCCTCTTGAATCCGATCCAAGGTTAAACCAATTACCTTTTGCCACAAGCCAGCAGTACGAAAATCCAGTTTTTTGGTTATGGCTATTTCTTCGATTAGTAATAAAATCGTTTCACTTAAGCTGGTATATTCCAAGTAGTCATAGGCATGGTACAAATACAACATCCGCAAATTCTCTTCCTGCCCTTGCAGCAGCAAGCCTTTATTTGGGGTTCCAATCAGTGAAACATCAAATTCCTGCAGCAGCTGTTTCAAATTCCGCAGGTCCTTATTTACCGTTGACCGACTAACCCCCAATAATTCAGACAGATCATCAATTACCACGTAATCCTGTCGTTTCATAAAGCAGTCAATCAATACGGCCATGCGTTTACTGCTGGAATTAAAATCCATCTGCTGCTTCAAACTGCCATTCATAACTGCCTCAAATTGCTTTGAATCAATCACTTTTAACTGATAAACCCCAGAGGCTTCAACTATTTTAGCCACATGCTCCATCTGTTCATTTAGCAGTTGAATGGTCTTTTTGACTGTTTGTGAAGTTGTATCGGTAATCAGCTCCAACTCTTCCAGAGTCAGCCGATCCTGAGTAATAAAATGCTGCAATACTTGATACCAACGATTCACCAACGCCATCTTATTACCCCGCTTTCACCTTAACCTCTTGTTTTACCACCTGCGACATTGGTTGTAACACCAGTGATATAACTTGCCCGATCCGATAGGTAGTAGCACACTAGATCTGCTACTTCACTTAATTTGCCGCTTCTGCCTAAAGGAATGGTAGTGGTTTTACTATAGTTTTGGCGTAAATCATCAACTGTAATTCCGCGAGTGTAAGCTAGGGCAGTTTCATACTCGATCGTTCGTAAGCCTGTTTCCTCCATGATTCCTGGAGCAATTCCGACAACCCGAATCCCTTGCTTTCCTAGTTCCTTCGCCCAAGAACGGGTATAGCTGTTAACAGCTGCCTTAGTTGCTGCATAGGCACTCTGTCCTTCAGAACCTTCCAGCCCACTTTCAGAAGACATATTGATGATGACACCTTGTTTCTTTCCTACCATTATTCTAGCAACTGCTTGGCTCATTAAGAAGAGGCCTTTTTGATTAATCGCAAAAATCTTATCGAAAACACCATCAGACAATTCAAACTCACCATGCGGTTCTTTACTATCCACTAATAATCTTGGAACATTGATTCCCGCATTGTTCACCAAGCCGTCAATCGTTCCAAATTCTGCCACTACTTTCGCTACATTTGCTTCCACCTGTTCTCTCGATGAAATGTCAGTGGCGAAAAAGCGAAGATTCTCGTGCTGCTGGCTGCCTTCCCTTAAGTCGAAGTTCGCAACCTGTACCCCAACCTCCAACAATTCTGCCACGATACTTGCGCCGATTCCTGACGAACCACCAGTCACAATTACTTTTTTTCCTGCAATGTTTAACCAATCTGTCATAGCACGTTCCTCCTATTTCTAATACACCCAAAGTATAGAACCCTTTGACCACAAAATTAATACGGTCTTTTTTTGCTAAGAATAAAAAAAGGTGAACTAATTCGTGAATTTGTGAAAAAAGAGTGGGGGAGGTCAAAGAAACACCTCTTAATATTTATTGACATCAAGAGGTGTTTTTCACTAGATTATTGATTTTTATGGAGAATACTTAGTTCAGAATTGCCTGTTTGCAGGTAATGGTTCAGCTCCTGCTGCAATAAATCGGGGGAATGTTCGATGGCATCAATCGTGTCTCCTGCTATGTGAGAGGTGATAATTAGATTGTCTAAGCTTAGCAATGGATCGTTGGGGAGAATCGGTTCCTCCCATACAACATCAACTCCGGCACCTGCAATTTTCTTCGTTGCCAAAATATCATAAAAGTCCTGCTTGTTCAAAATATCTGGTCGAGCGGTATTGATCAAATAAGAACTAGGTTTCATTAACTGTAGGAGCTGCTGATCGATCAGGTTTATCGTCTCTGGTACAACCCGCAAATGTAAGGACACGATATCCGCTTGACGGAACACTGTTTTGATATCTGTCAGCTGAAGGTGGTATCCAGCAGCTTGCAGCTGTTGCTGGTCAGCGAAGGCATCATAAGCAATCACTGGAATACCTAAACCATTAAGCTTCTTTACTACCCGCTTGCCAATGTGGCCCAATCCAATCAGTCCAACTGTTAAATTAGACAGCGAGTTTTTGTAGGGATCATTGGGAAAATGCTGCGGCCAGTTACCTTCTTGTACTTCTTTGTAGGAACAGGCGATATTTCGCACCACACTGTACATCAATCCAATCGTAAAATCAGCCACTGGTTCAGCATTGCGAATGACGTGAATCAGCTGTACGTTAGGGTGCTTTTCCCATTCAAGCAGATCAATGTGTTCCAATCCACCACGACAGGTCCCGATTAATTGTAAATTGTCTGCTGCTTGCAGCATGGTTTGAGATACCGGAGCTATATGAACCAACAAAATATCAGTGGTTTGCATCGCCTCGACTAAGCCTGCTGGCAGCAAAAACTCGTTAGGACCCTCCTGTTCAATTTGTTTAACAATTTGACGAAACGCTTCTCGGGAGTACCCGGGATACCAGTCAAAGGCTCTGATCTCGCTGGGCTGCGGAAGGTCTAGCTGCTGCGCAGCCTTTATCAGATTCTCGGATGGCACAAAGGGATCACCTACAACGACAATTTTTATCATTATTTTTCTTCCTCCAACACGCCAGCTTTAGGTGCTACCTGGAAAGCTGCAGCTAGGTCCCATAATTGTGCATCCGTGATTTTTTGCAAAATAGGCTGGTTAGTCGAACAAATTTTCAAATAAATATCCGCCGATTTTTCAGCAGTTTCAATTAAACCAAAGGCATCATCCATTGACTGACCGGCACTCATTATGCCATGATGCGGCCAGACAACAATCCGACAATCCCTCATTTTCGCTGCTGAAGCATCACCTAGCTCATTGGTTCCAGCCACCATCCACGGCAAAACAGCGACTCCATCTGGGAAAACCACCAGGCATTCTGTAATCATTTGCCACAGGGTTCTAGTAAATGCTCGATCCTCTAAAGGATGGACAAAGGTCATAGCTGAAATAGCCGAGGCATGAGTATGTAATATGACTCGATGCTGCGGATCCTGAGCCAACCGAACCTGATGGCATTTTAAATGAGAAGCCAATTCGCTAGTGGGCACATCCCCATTTTCCAGTCCCCACAATAATTCATAGCTGTCACCCTCTGCTGAAATCCGAATCAAAGCCAAGCAGTCTGCCGGATTATGCTGCACATTCTTAAAATACTTGCCTGAGCCAGAGACCAAAAAGATTTCGCCGGCTAGTTCAGAAATTTGAAAGGACAACGGCGACACTGGAAACGTTCGATCCAAGGATAAATAATAGCGCACTTCCTCGGCTGGTATTCGATAGCTGATATTACCGCCATTGCGCTCAGCCCAGCCATAACGCCACAGCTGATTGGTGGCTTCGCACATTTCGTGAATAAAGGGTGCGGTTAAAATGTTATGAATGTTCACTTTTTTACCTCCTATAAAACCAATAGCAGCAGACGACTAACAATAATGAAGGCAAAACCTAAAATCCCATGAATAATATACGTCTTGTTTTTGACGATATCTCCATTGCTGCCGATAATAATTTTCTTGGCACCATCAAAAAAGATTTTGATAAAAAAGGCAAAGCCAATCAACGTAAACAGTTCACTTAACATCTGTAGTCCTCCTATTCGTTGAACAAAGACGAATAACCAACTCCTTGAGCTGGTTATTCGCAGTTGCTTACTGACCGTAATAAGCATTCGCACCGTGTTTGCGTAAATAATGCTTATCTAAAACTCGTTGCGGCAAATTCTCCGCATAGGTATTCAATTGACGGGTAAACAAATTCAGCTTACATACCTCATCCAAAACTACCGCATTCATTACCGCACTGCTGGCATCTTTGCCCCAAGTAAACGGACCATGTCCATGCAGCAAAACTCCGGGAATCTCCATTGGTTGAATGTCTCTCTGTCTGAAGGTTTCGACAATCACATTGCCGGTTTCATGCTCATAGCCCTCATCTATTTCCTCTTGAGTTAGCAAACGGGCACAAGGAACTGAACCATAAAAGGTATCTGCATGCGTGGTGCCCATCGCGGGACAATCCAATCCAGATTGCGCCCAAATTGTTGCCCAAGTAGAATGGGTATGCACAATTCCACCAATTTCAGGGAAAGCTTTGTACAATACAGCATGTGTTGGGGTGTCTGATGAAGGGTTCAGTTTTCCTTCAATTACATTGTTCTCTAAATCTACTACTACCATGTCGTCAGCCGTCATGTTTTCGTAACTAACACCACTTGGTTTAATTACAAAATATTCGGTTTCTTTATCAAACGCACTAACATTGCCCCAAGTATATTTAATTAACCCGTGTTTGGGCAGCTCTAAATTTGCTTGAAAAACTTCTTCTTTTAATTGCTCTAACATAATCGATACTCCTTTTTATTCCGGATGAACAGCTACCACAATCTTGTTGTAGTTTAATTCTCGTTTGAACATCTTCGGTAATACTTCCGGCAGTTCTTTTAAAGAGATTTCATGTGAAATCATTTCTTTGAATTTGATACGTCCTTTAGACATTTCATCCAAGGTGGCCTCCCAAGCTCGACCAGGGTAAGGGGCTGTATAGGAATTCCAGGACCCGGTAACTGTCAGCTCAGCTCGCATAATCCGCTCCGCTTCTGCCTCTGATAATGGTAAATCCTGATGGGAAATACCCACAAAGACAATCCGACCGTGTTTGCGAGTAATCAACAGCGACTGCTTTTGGGTGATTTTACTGCCAGCAGTCTCAATCACCACATCAACACCGAGTCCTGTCAGGTCTTTAATGGCCTGCTCCAAATCGACATCTTTGCTGTTGATGGCAATATCCGCACCCAATTCCTTAGCCAAGGACAATTTGTCGTCAAAAATATCTACGGCAATTACAGTTTTCGCCCCAAATATTTTAGCAATTTGAATCGCAAACTGGCCGATCGGTCCACAGCCTAAAACTGCCATGGTGTCACCTACCTCAATTTGTGCTCGCCGTAAGGCATGCCAACTGATCGTCGCTGGTTCTACCCCCGCTGCAGAGAGCAAGTCCAATTCCTCAGGCATCACTACTGCATGGTCCTCAGGTACCGTTACATATTCACTGAAAGCGCCATTACTCCCTGTACCAATTATGTTATAATTATCACTAAGCCCATAGTATCCTTCTTTAGTATATTCTGAATTAGGATCCGGGATTAATGGTGCAATGGCTACCTTGTCGCCGACCTTGATTTTGGTTACGTTTGATCCTACTTTATCAACCGTACCGCTAAATTCATGGCCTAAGATAATCGGGTACATTCTTGCACCGTTTTCTAAGTTTGCGCGGGGCACATCTGACCCACAGATTCCCGCGTAAGCTACTTTAATTAAGACCTCGTTTGCACCAATTTCTGGAATACCCACTTTTTTATATTCCAAAACCCCGGGTGCCACTAAAACACTTGCCTCCATTTGCTTTGTCATGCTTTCATCTCCTACGCTACTTTTGTTTCACCTGAAGGTTGTTCACCATT
Organism: Candidatus Enterococcus ferrettii; assembly: GCF_017377655.1. Taxonomy (GTDB): domain Bacteria; phylum Bacillota; class Bacilli; order Lactobacillales; family Enterococcaceae; genus Enterococcus_A; species Enterococcus_A ferrettii. The sequence continues at coordinate 14,608 of NZ_JAFREL010000064.1, read as the reverse complement.
GTTTTTTGCTGCTGCCCGTTCAAGATAATCGTAAAAGGCTTCTTTGTTCTTGCGGAACAGGAAGTAAATCACGAAATAGGCCACAATAGTTAAACCAATAAAGATTGGATTTTGACTTAAGAAAGCTAAGAATATCAATCCAAAAATCGGTTTTCCTAAAATATTGAAGCTGGTTACCATCAAAGCCCCCGCTGGCAAAGTTACGCCGACTGTCTGAGCGATTTCCGTAAACATTGGTGCTGTGTAGGTACACATATACAAACCTAAGCTGAACCAAATAGCACCATTCAACAGCGTCTTCGCAATATTTCCGTTAGTCAAACATACTAAAGCTTGAACCATATAAGGAATTGCCAACAAATCTACTACTGGCAAGGTTTGGTTGCCTGGTAAAATCATTGCCAAGGCTACCATAATTGGAATCAAAATAATTCCAGAAATCAAAGTTGCCGGTTCACCGTATCCAGTTGCATCATTTACCCCAAGATACCATTCACGTTCTTTGTTATTTCCGCGTACATTTTTGCTGGCAGCCTGTGAAATTGGATTAAAGGCCTGAGCAAAGATTCCTGCTACTTTCGGGAAGATTGCCATTACCGCACTAGTAGCAATTCCGACTTGCGTAATTTGTCCCCAAGATTCTAAACTGCCCAATTGACTGAAGTTGCCTAGAATTCCTAAGAACAAACCTAAAAACAAGCCTAATGAAATGGGCTCTCCCAGGAAGCCTAGTTTCTTTTGCAGTCCCTGTGGATTCATTCGTACCTTGTGCAAGCCAATCATGTTCCAAACCGGGTCCATAAGTAAGGCGAAAATTCCTGGTTCGATATTGTGCATGGCAATGATGGTACAGTTAGGATAGTTGTAGTAAGTCGACCATCTTCTTGCCAGCATTTCTGATAAAAGCAGACTGTACATATTCAGCAAGCACATCAGGACAACTGCTAAAATCATGTTGCGGGTTGCCAGATAAACCATTGAGCCCCAAACCATGTAGGAATAGTTATTCCACAGATCCGATGGCTGGAACACGTTGGTCCATTTCACCAAGAATAAAACGGTCTGTAAAACTAAGGCAATCACTAAGTAAATCATGCCGGCTTCCGTTGAATAAGCAACGAGCGCTGTTGCCTGCCAGCCCACATCGAAGGCGGGCAGATTAATCCCCGTCTGATCCACCATTTGCTGAACAACCTCTGAAATAATTGGTGTATATGAGTTCAAAATCAAGGTAAAGCCCATCAATCCAACACCAGCATACAAACCAGATAGGAAGGCTTTTTGTGTTTTGACCTTCAAAACCTTTGCGACAACAAAAATCATAACTGGTACAAATACTGCTGAGCCGAAGGTATCAAAGACACTTTTTAACGTTTCTAACATCTCACTACTCCTTTACGCTTTTTTATTTTTTTCCAGCTCTGCCAAAACTTCTGCTACTTCTTCCAGAAATTCATCCACAAAGCCAGTTAAAAACCCCATAGCATTGACTGTTGGCACTCCGTAGTCTCCTTCCGGCAGTGGACTGGTGTAAGTGATAAAATCAAACATTCCTCCTTGTGCCAGCTGCAGCGCTTCGGTTGGCCGTGCTTCCATCGTTGTAATAAAAAATCCCATTTCCTCTGACGATTCCCGCAGCTTCTCTGCAACCATTGACGAAGTAACTGTACCTGATCCGCATACCGACAAGACCTTGTAGTGCTTCATTTTTGTTTCCCCCTATGCCTGTTACTGCTTATCTAGTTCTGCTAAAACACCATCAATTTCTTCTAAAAATTCTTCATCGCCAAAGCCCGTTAAAAAACCGATGGCATTGACTACCGGAACACCATATTCGCCCTCTGGTAACGGACTGGTGTAGGTGATAAAATCAAAGGTTCCACCTTGTGCCAGTTGTAATGCTTCGGTTGGGCGAGCCTCAGTTGTGGTAATCCGATAGCCTTTTTCTTCTAGAGCTTCTCTTAATTTTTCCGCCACCATTGATGATGTGACTGTGCCTGATCCGCATACGGATAATACGTTGTACTGTTTCATTGCTTTTTCCTCCTGACTGTTTTTAAACAACTTCTAATTCTAATTTGGACAAAATTTGATACATTTCTTCACATGAGTTGGATTGCTCCAATTGTTTCAGGGTCTCCACGTCTTGGAAAAGACCCATTAGCTTGCTAAGCATTTTTACCTGACCATCAGGATCTTCCACTGCCATCAGGATCACCAACGATACTTCCACTTCCTTGGTTGGATCGATCATAGAGCAGACATATATCGGTTTCTTCAAGGTTGCAATCGCCAATACTGATTGATTCACATGCTCTCGATCCGTATGAGGAATGGCAATTCCATAATTCCCCATGCTTAATCCCGTAGGAAATCCTTTTTCCCTCTCAACGACTGCGGGTACATAACTAGCCTTTACATATCCCAGCTCCTCCATTCTCCCCCCAAGAAAACGAACCAGTGTTTCGTAATCATCAGGGGCCAGTTTATAAAATAAAAGTTCTTTTTTTAGCACGCTATCTCCTCCTTACTTGTCTTGCTAATGAAAAGATAGCACGGAAACGGTTTCTTTTGAATTTGTTTTGGAATTACTTTTTACTCAACAAATTCAGCATTACTTGTATGAATTGCTGAAAACGTTGATTTAACAAAGGTTATTTCTAGTAAAAAATAAGAAAGCTCCTCTGATTTTTTTATCAGAGGAGTCTTTCCTATTTTTTCACAGCGGAAATAACAGACAAAATTTCTGCTTTATTATCAGCGGCTGCCAATTTTTCTAGCATTTTTTTATCACTGGCTATCTTCAAAAGCTCCATCATTGGCTGAATATGCTGCTTCCTATCAACTGCTGAGATAACCACTACATAATAGAAACACTGGTCCTCACTTTGAAAACCCTGCTTGACCTTGGTAAAGCACATACCTAAGCTTTTCGTACCGTTTTCTGGAACAGTATGAGGAATAACGATACTATTTCCCAGTAAAATATTCGGCGCAACTACCGGAAACTGCTCCCGTAAACTCGTTAAGTAGCGAGGCTCCACAATATCACGATCGATTAGGTTTTGGGTCGTTTTCTGTAAGACACTTTCCCAGCTTTCCTCGCCATCTAGCAAAACGATACTTTCCGGTGTTATAACATCACTAAGGTGTCGTTTGTTCTGGTTTGTCAGCACTTCCTGATCCTGAATTTGGAAGATTGAGTTGTAGGATATCAGCAGCTCTTTACGAATTCGTTCTTCAATTTCTGGCGACAGCTCAACATACTTCTTAACAATTGCCAAGGTATAATCCGGTTGCAGCTTGTAGCTGTCAATTTTGTAAATCAACTGAATCACTTCGTTGACGATTAAATTCTTATTCATAGTCGATAAGTCATTCCCCACCACAATCACCGGCAATTCGGTTGTTAATGGTGTCGTGGAAAAGATCAACTGAACATCCAATTCATTCTCTTGTTGGTAGAATTCTCGAATTGAGCAAGCTGGCAGAAAACGGATCATAGGAAACCAATTATCCAACGTATTCTCCAAAAGCTTCGAACTGATAATACCATTCGGACAAACGACCATCGCATTAACCGTTGTTTTACTTTCGTTAATCGGCTTTTCCTTTTGCATGTAAGCTCCCACAAACATGGTGATTAAATAAACCTCATCGTTAGGAATCCGTTCTTGGAAAAATTCCTCTAATGGTGCGATTGAAGTTTTCACCATGAAAAATAAAGGATCCAACTGAGTCTTCACAAAATCTGTAATCGTATAGTCACTAGTCAAACCATATTTAATCCGATAATAGGCCGGTGCCAGATGCAACGCTAGATTTTCAATCAATTGTGCTTTATCATTTAGCTGAATTACAATATTTTTTTCCAACAATTCGATAAAATCTGTTATATGGCTGCGCAACGCATCCGTGTTTAACGAAAACATATTGCTTAAATCAGTAATCTTTAAAGAAAGAATAAATAGACACAAATACAAGTGCTCACTGTAACTTTTTGGCAATTCATAGCGCCCAGCCAGTACCTTTACGATGGCTGCATACTCCTTAGTATCCATTACCTCTTTAGCAATGGATCCAAAGCGCTGATCCAATAAGTGTCCATTTCGCACACGCTTTGTCAGCAAATTCAAAAAATACGGCGCGGTCTGAATCCGGTTGTCCGTATAATGTACCTGCATTTCCGATTCAATCATACGGATCAACTTGCGTTTTTCTTCAATTTCCTGTTCCGAAATCAGCAGATACTTATGGAAAATCACTGTATTGTAAATTGACTCCATCACCTTATCCGTGATAGAGAGAATCACACCGCGAATAATTTCTTCATTTCCCTTAAAATAATATCCTTTTTTACGAGAATACTCGATCGTAATTCGGTGCTTACCTAAAAATTCCTTCAGCTTCTTAATATCTGAAACAATCGTATTTTTGCTGACCTCCAATGTGTCGGAAAAATGATACAACGATAAATAGTCTGACGAAAAAACTAGCAGTAAAATCACTAACAGTCGATATTCTTCATCTAAAAAACTGCTTTCCGTTGCCTTTAAGCGGCTCTCACTATTCGCTAGACCAGAAAAATCATCCACCACTTTAGCATCAACCACAAAATGGCCTTTGCGGGAACGAATAATCGGTTCATAGTTATTGTCCTTCAAAAACTCATTGATTTTCTTAATCGAATAATCCAATTGATTCCGAGTTAACTTATTTTTCTCCATCAGCTCTTTGGATGTAATCTGTACACTGGAAGAAATCAGCTGCAGCAGCTGTACATTGCGATTATCTAATTCCACTCCACTTCACCCGCCTAAATCATTTTCCACCTAGTCTACCCTTAAATCCTCTTTTAGTAAACGGTATCATTTAGTTTTGCACTCATTTCACCCATATATTATGCCCTTATTTTTACCCAAAAAAACAGATGATCCAAAATACCTGTCATTTGGCATTCTGAATCATCTGTTTATTTAATTAAAACTCTCCAGGATTGGACTCGATCATAACCTTGATCTCATTGCCCTCCATGACTTTATCAAAGGCGGTGCGCCATTCTTCCAACGGATATTTTTTAGTAATCATTTCATCGATATGGATAGCTCCTTTGGCTAACAGATGAATCGCAATCGGCCAGTCGTAAGGATTTTGTGAGCGGCTGCCCACATACTCAATTTCTCGTTGAATAATTGTTTCTAAATCCAGTTCATTCATTTTGTCTCTGAATAGACCGACTTGAACGAAAATTCCTTGCTTGCGCATCAGCGGTAAACTGGCATTAACAGCCGGCAAGGCTCCTGAAGCATCATAAACCTTATCAACACCATAGCCATCAGTGACTTCCTCAACAACCTCGGCTAGATTTTCTTTCATTGTATCGACAACGACATCAGCCCCCATTTTTTTTGCCAACTCAAGTCGATGCGCATCTTTGGTAATACCCGTCATGATGATGAAGGCACCGATATCTTTAGCGATTTGCAACAGGAATAAACCGATTGGGCCAGGGCCCATAATGATAATTTTATCCTGCAATTCCAAACGGCTTTTTTGATACATAGCATGGACACAGCAAGCTAGCGGTTCACTCATAGCCGCCCCCTCATAACTCAATTCATCCGGCAGTAAATGAATGCTTTCTTCTCTAGCTAAAACATAATTAGCCATGCTGCCATTTTGCTGCGTACCGATCCCTTTACGATGTGGACATAGATTGTACTGTTTTTTCTTGCAGTAGTCGCATTCGTTACAGACTGTAAAAGTCGTTTCGCTGGTTACGCGATCTCCCACTTTTACTTTTTTTACTTGATCACCAATTGCAACGACTTGTCCGGAAAATTCATGTCCCAAGACAACTGGAGTTGTTGGATTTTTGTATTCACCTTTAAAGGTATGGATATCTGATCCACAAATGCCGGTGTACGCAACTTTGATCAATACCTTGTCATCAGTTGCTTCTGGTATTTCCAAGTTGATAAATGCCATTTGATCGTAACCAGGTGCCTGCTTTGAGACACCTTTCATCATTTTATTCATTAGTATAAAAGCCTCCTACATGATTGAGTTAACTAACTGTGCCAATTTTAAGAAAATCCAGTTCAAGATATTTCCGCCAGTATCCAGATTACTGATTTGAGCAGCACCTTCTGGGAATTCAACAATCCCCTCAGCCATTGTAGTTAGTGTTGGTGCATAGTCAGTCGCCATCAATAGCGCAAGTGCAATTACGACAGTTAGAGATAAAACCGAGTGCAAAATATTCCCTTTACGACTAGGTACAACCAAGGCCGCAAAGAAAGGAATCGTTGCCAAATCACCAAACGGTAATACGCGGTTTCCTGGCAAAATAACCGCTAAGAACAACGTGATTGGTACCATCAACAGTCCTGTTGACAATGCAGCTGGAGAGCCTGTTGCTAAAGCCGCATCCATTCCTAAGTAAATTTCCCGATCGCCATAACGACTTTGCAGCATTTTTTGAGCACTTTCTTGAATTGGAATCAAGCCCTCCATCAAGATTTTTACCATCCGCGGCATCAAGAACATCACACCACCCATGGTCATCCCAATTTGAAGAATCCCAGCAATATCATAACCACCCAGCAAACCTAAAAATACCCCGATAATAATTCCCATAATCATTGGCTCGCCGAAAATACCAAAACGTTTTTGAATTGTTTCTGGCTTAACATCTAATTTGTTGATTCCTGGAATACGATCAATCAGCCATCCGATGGGAATCGCCAAAACTGCATAGCCCTGTGCTGATCCGGTTGGTAAGCTGACACCTTCTAATCCGTAGTATTCTTGCATTTTTGGTGCAGTCTTATCAGCAATAATTTGTACAAACACGGTATAAATAATGCCGCAGATGATGCCAAAAAGAAAATTATTTGTTACAATGTAACCGGTTGCTGCAGCCGCACTCATGTGCCAATAGTTCCAAATATCGATATTCAGTGTCTTTGTCCAGTTCATTGCTAACATGATCAGGTTCACTATCAAAATAATTGGAATCATCACAGCTGCGATTGGTTGCGCCCAAGTACCAGCTGCGACTGTTGGCCAGCCTGCGTCGATGATTGTTAAGTTTAGCCCAAACCGTTCAACCATTGCCTGTGCTGCAGGACCAACACTTGTTGTTAGTAAATTAATAACTAAGTTAATCCCAATCATCCCAATACCAACCGTAAGACCTGAAATAATGGCTTTTTTCAGTGGAACCCGAAAGACAATCCCCACAATAAACATGATAATCGGCAGCACAACACTTGAACCCATGTTCAAAATACTTTGTACGACGTTTGTTAAGCTATCCATTCAATTAAATCCTCCTTAAATATATTAAGGAACAATTCTTCAGTAAAAATCATTCCTATTTACCTTCAGCTATCACCCTATTAATCTAATGAATTCACAGCTTCCAAAATTTCATTCTCAACTTTTTCCGTGTTAATGCCAGTTAAGAAGGCCATCGCTTTGATCGCTGGAATCTTGTATTCCGTCGGCAGCATCGTTGTTGAGATCAAAATATCCGCTTCATCCTGTTTTGCTGATGCTTCCGCGATTTTAATTTGCATAATTTCTACCGGGATCTGATTGCGGGCAAACAAGTCCTCTACCTTTTTCATAACTACTGTTGATGTTGCAATTCCTGCTCCACATGCGACTAATACTTTTACTTTTCTTTTCATTTTATTTTCCCCTATCCTATAAATTATTTTTTTGAATGACTTCCAATAGTGATACTTCGTTTGACGCCAATAACATTTCTGATAACAGGGTTTCATTTTGTAAGAGCCCCATTAACGACTGCAGCATTTCCAATTGTGCATGAGGCTGATTCAACCCTAGGATAAACACAATGTCGGTCTTTACCTGCACGTTTTTATCCTCCATGCTGTTAAAAACAACCGGACGTTCATTGGTTACTACTGCCACAAACTCCTTTAAGACACATTCCGAATCCGTATGAGGGATCGCTGCACCTAGATTTTGCAGCTGAATACCTGTTGGGAAGGTCTCCTCTCTTTCTTTAATCCGTGACAGAAAGTCTTCTCGCACCCACCCTAGGTTAAGTGCCCGCTGAGAAACCTGTTCCAACAGTTCATCCCGCGAATCGTAAACTTCCTGTACAAAAATCAGGGGTGTTTTCAAATACCCGCTTAGTTTGGTTTCCGCCGTCATTTCATTACCTCCAATAATCTTTATTGAAGCTCGCTAAAGCTTCCCGTACTTCTTTTTCATTCTTAGCTTGTTCAAGTTGATCAAGTTGTTTGGCCCCTGCCAAGCTCATTAGTTCAAAAATCAAATCAATGTGTTCATCCTTATCATTTGATCCCAACAGTACAACTGTCTTGATTCGGCTGCCGTCATCTGCGATCAGTGCATGCTTCAAGATACCCAAACTGATACCTACACCGATTGCGCCAGCTTCTGGAACCGTATGTGGCAATACGATGCGGTTACGTAAAACTGTGTACGCTGGCAAGGTTGGCATTTCTTTTTTCAAGGCTTCAATATAATTCTTGGTGATTACTTTGTGTTTTTCTAAAGGTACTGCCAGTTCATCCAAAACTGTCAGCCATTCGGTTGGTTCTTCGAAAATTCGAATTGTTTCGCCTTTCAATAAATCAATTAGATGCGGCTTTTTTTTCGTCAGTATTTTCGATTCCTTCGGGGTGAATAAATTCAGCAATTCGCTATACAGCTGATCTTCATCTGTAACGGTCGCATATTTTTTAACCATCGATAACACCTTCTCAGGAGTGACCACTCCTGGCTGAATCGCAGCCGTTGATCGCAGCACCCGTTCCCGCAGCTGCTTTTTCTCTGGTTCGGTTAAAAAGCTGTTGACGACAAATACCTTTTTCTCCGTTTTTAAAGGGACAGCTGAGAAAATGAAGTCCGCCTCATAATCTTGCTGATAGAATTCTCGGGCTGACATCAAAGCAACAAAATCAATTTCCGGCAACAAGTTTCGCAACGTATTTTCCAATAGAACAGCAATTGAGACTCCATTAGGACATACGATAATACCTTTTTTACGATTTTCTGGATGAATAATTTTCGTACTTTCTACAATGTGACTGCCGATAAACAAGGAGATAAAGAATAGTTCAGCATCTGGAATTTTCTGACCAAAGAACTCCTCTAACGGTCCGCTGGCTTCCTTAACTAGATATACCAGGGAAAATAAATTGGCATCCTTATTTTCCTGATAATATTTCGTTTGCAGGTTTAAATGATACTTAATCCGATAATAGGCTGGCCGCATATGAACCAGCAGACGGTCCAGCAGTTTTTCCTTTTCTTCTAAGCTCACGCCGGCAATTTTTTCAAAGTTGGCGATGACCCCCTCCAACGCTTCCTTCATCTTGTTGATTTCCTTTAAAGAAAGGATGTCGCCTCGGGAAAGATTTGTCGTTAAAAGCAGCATTGTCAGATACACTCGTTCGTTCTCACTTAAGCCATCTACATCCCATACTACCCGGTCAGCAGCCAAGTACTCCTTCGTATCTGCCAGCTCCCGATAATTCACCTTAAAGCTGTAGGAAATCATCTTGCCCTTTTGCGCTCGTCGAATCAGTAAAATGATCAGCAGCGGCAAAATCTTTAAACGCTCATCAGTGAAACGAACCTCTAAATCCTGTTCAATCATCTCCACCCTTTTGCGAAAGGTTTCAATCATTTCTACCTCCAGATTAGCAAACTGAATGATGAAATTAATGCCGTTATACATCTCAGCCAAGTGACCTAAAACATCCGATAACAGCTGCCTTTTGTTCCATTCATCTCCGTCGATGAAGTAGCCTTTTTGTCGCGTGTACTTTAAGGCTAAATCATGCCGTGTGACGTCCTGGTTGGTTTCTTTTAAATCGCGCAAAATCGTGTTGCGGCTTACCTGCAAGTCATCAATAAAATGATTCAGCGAGAGATAATCCTCTTTACTTATAAGCATCAATTCAATTAGATAGACACGTTCCTTGCCGGAAAACACATAATTCTCCTGTGGTTCTCCCAGCGTTTCATCACCACCTTTAAAATAGGACAACGTCTCATTTGGAATAATAAAGCGACCGTTTTTGGTTCGCTTAATTTCCCCCAGCTTTTCATCTTGCAGTGAATCATTAATTTTCTTCAATGCATAATTCAATTGTCCACGGGAAAGATCAAATTTCTCACACAGCGCTTTACTAGCCAGCTGTGGATTATTGATGAGTTCCATAAAAATTTGATTCGTTCGTTTTTCTAAGTTCATAGCCATCCCTCTCACAATTACAATTTATTATAAAATCGCTTACATTGCTACCAGCGTTGTTCCCAAAAGATTCAGTGTTTTTTATGCAACATGAGACCTTTATCCTTAGCCTCCTTTGCCATCTGTTTGTTCTTTTATAAACAAATCGACTAAATCAGAGCTGCTGATCTCTTCAATATACTTTTTTGGCAACCCTTTATGCAACTTGGTACTCTGACTTCCTATTTTTTCCATGAAGCAGTCTCATTATTTAACTATACTATGCTGCAATAAGAGACTGATTGTTTTACATTTTTTTGCGATCGCGCTATAGTGAAAGTGGCTATATTATAGTAAAAAATACTAAAAAAGGAGCTTTTACTCATGACAGTAAACGTAGATTCCAAAGAATATCTCGACCGACTCAACGCTTGGTGGCGTGCGGCCAATTATATTTCTGTCGCCCAAATTTATTTAAAGGATAATCCTTTATTAAAGCGCTCCATTCAAAAAGAAGACATTAAAGCTCATCCAATCGGACACTGGGGCACCATTGCCGGCCAAAACTTCATTTATGCTCATTTAAATCGGGTCATTAATAAATATGATTTGAACATGTTCTACATTGAAGGTCCCGGACATGGCGGCCAAGTAATGGTCTCTAACTCTTACTTAGATGGCAGCTATTCTGAAATTTATCCCGAAGTTACTCAAGACGAAGCCGGCTTAAAACGCTTATTCAAAATGTTCTCATTTCCTGGTGGGATTGCCTCTCATGCAGCACCGGAAACACCTGGTTCTATTCATGAAGGCGGCGAATTAGGCTACTCAATCTCTCATGCAACCGGAGCGATCTTAGATAATCCTGATGTCATTGCAGCAACTGTTGTCGGGGATGGCGAATCAGAAACTGGCCCATTAGCTGGCAGTTGGTTTTCTAATGTATTCATTAACCCGGTCAATGATGGGGCTGTTTTACCCATTCTTTATCTAAATGGCGGAAAAATTTCTAATCCTACCATTCTTTCCCGTAAAAGCAATGAAGACTTAGTGAAATACTTTGAAGGAATGGGCTGGAAACCTTATTTTGTTGAAGGAACCGATCCTGAGAAAGTTCATCCAATCATGGCGGAAACCTTAGATAAAGTAATTGAAGAAATCAAGGCGATTCAAACAAAAGCTCGTCAAGGTAAAGCTGAAGATGCAACCATGCCGCAATGGCCTGTCATCATTTTCCGGACACCAAAAGGCTGGACCGGTCCTGAAAGCTGGGATGGCGAAAAAATTGAGGGTACCTTCCGGGCCCATCAAGTACCTATTCCGGTAGATGCCGATCACATGGAACATGCCGATAAACTGGTTAATTGGTTGAAATCTTACCATCCAGAAGAATTGTTTGATGAAAATGGAACAGTGATAGATTCAATTCGTGAAATTTCACCAAAAGGAATCAAACGGATGTCCAGCAATCCAATTACCAATGGCGGAATTGATCCTAAGCCTTTGAATATGCCAGATTGGCGTGCATTAGCTGTAGATACTTCACATCCAGGTGCTGTTACAGCACAAGATATGATCGTCTTCGGTGGTCACGCTAGGGATATCATAAAAAACAACCCTGACAACTTCCGAATTTTTGGACCAGACGAAACCAAATCCAACCGCTTGAACAAAGTGTTTGAAGTAACCAATCGTCAATGGCTGGAACCTAAGTTGAGCTCGGATGAATGGCAGTCTTCTGTTGGTCGGGTAATTGATGGTCAATTATCAGAACATCAGGCCGAAGGTTTCTTGGAAGGCTACGTATTAACTGGTCGTCACGGATTCTTCGCCAGCTACGAATCCTTCCTGCGGGTGGTAGATTCCATGCTGACGCAGCATTTCAAATGGATGCGCAAAGCCAGCGATCAGCCTTGGCGTAAGCATTATCCATCTTTGAATCTGATTTCAACATCCACAGTCTTCCAGCAAGACCATAATGGCTACACTCACCAAGATCCGGGTGTTTTGTCTCACTTGGCTGAGAAGAAACCCGAATTTATTCGTGAATATTTGCCTGCTGATGCCAATACTTTAATGGCAGTGATGGATAAAGCCTTGCAGGAAGAACAAGTGATTAACTTAATCGTTTCTAGTAAGCATCCGCGTCCTCAGTTCTATTCGGTTGAAGAAGCAGAGGAATTAGTGGATAAAGGCTTAAAAGTAATTGACTGGGCCAGCACAGACGGTGACAGCGAACCAGACATCGTTATTGCTGCTGCCGGAACTGAACCAAATCTGGAAGCTTTAGCTGCTGTCAGCATTCTAAATAAGCATTATCCAGAAATGAAGATTCGTTTTATCAATGTGGTCGACATTTTGAAATTGCGTCATCCTGATAATGACCCTCGTGGGTTAAGTGATGAAGAATTCGATGACTTGTTTACTAAGGATAAACCGATAGTCTTTGCTTTCCATGGCTATGAAAACATGATTCGTGATTTCTTCTTTGATCGTCATAATCATCATTTGTATATTCATGGCTATCGTGAAAATGGTGACATTACTACACCATTTGACATGCGCGTTTACAGCGAAATGGACCGTTTCCACTTAGCACAAGCCGCAGCTAATGCCGCTTATGGCGAAAAAGCTGCCGACTTCTCAGAAGAAATGGATGAAATTTTGCAACGTCACCATGATTACATCCGAGCGGAAGGAAAAGACCTAATTGATGTAACTGACTGGACTTGGGAAGATTTGCAAAGATAAACTGAAGACACAAAAATAAGGCCGAAACCCTTGATTATTCGTCAAAGGTTTCGGCCTTTTCTAGTTGACTGCTTCTAAAAATTCATAAGCTTCCAGTGAGAAGATTTCTAGCAGCACTTGATTCACCTGTTGAAACCCTTCTTCTTTAACTGCTGCACATTTCGGAATCGAACAGCGGTGTCCAGGTTTTTGATAGGTGATCATGGAGCCTGTCTCATGAACCTCAACCTGCTGATCCGACTTTTTGAAAACCAAAGCATCCTCACCAATACCTATTGTTACATACTCTTGCCGCCAGCCATTTTCCAGAGCTAACGCTGTAATCAACGAAGGATTGTCGTACTCATCCAATAAAAGAGTCTTTTCATTTTCTAATCGCAGCGTGTACGTGACGCAGCTTTGAAACCCACAAGCATTACAGCCGCCCTCGGTAATAAATTCCTGCTGATTAATGACTGCCTGCATCTTTTTCCCCTTTTACTTCCTGATAAATTTTTTCCAGAGCTTCCCGATCTAATCCTTCAAAGGTTTCAACAATTCGATCCGCTTTTTGCAAGTCCTGCTTCGGATAGATCGGATTGTGGAAGCCTAGACAGACCATTCCTGCCCGGTGAACCGCTGTACTGCCATTTTTAGTATCTTCAATTCCCAAACAATTATTCGGTTCTACGCCCATGCGATGGGCAACTTCTAAATAGACATCAGGAGCTGGTTTGGAATTTGGAACTTCTTCGCTGCTCATAACGATTTGGAAGCAGTCCGCGATTCCTAAAGCTTGCAGATTGGCTTTGATTTCCCTTAAAGTCGATGAAGAGGCTACACCCAGAGGTACCCCTGCTTCATGCAGTCTTTTAACAAAGGCTGGTGCCCCCTCAATCGGACGTACGCCATCCGTCGCAACCATTTTTTCACGCAATTGATTCATTTTTCCAACGTAGTCACTCGCGGTTAACGGCAAAGAGAATTCTTCCTTCATCTTTTGCCACATGTATTCACCAGTCGTTCCCATGAACTGATAATGATAACTCTCTTCTACCGGATGCCCAGCTTCCTCTAAGATCGTCGATTTACTTTCAAAATAGGTATATTCAGAATCGACCAATACCCCATCCATATCAAAAATGATTGCCTCTAACATACTTTTCACCTCATCATTTATTCATTCAATTAACACTCTAGCACATTTGACTGTCCTAGGATAGCTTCGTTCCCATAAATTTCTCCTACTAATAGCCAATCGATAAATACGTCTTAAGTTGGACGTTTTCAATAAAAACCTTTGTTATACTTTGTACATAATCAAGAACACAAAGGAAGAAGGAAGAACTTATGAAAACATATTCAACTCCTGTACGTATTTTAATGGTCATCGGCTTTTTTCTAGTCGCTAGTCTGGCATTGCAAATTATCGGCCCACTGATTTCTGGCGTATTGTCCTTAGTCTTTCGCATTGGGATTCCTTTAGCAATTGCATATTTTATTGTTAACTGGTTGACTAAGCGCAGTAATCAGCGCAGATCTTAAAAATCCCGAGACAGACACACTTTAATATATCCTAAAAAAAAGAAGTCAACCCACCTAAAAACAGGAACAGTGGTGCGCACCCCGTCAATA
>NZ_JAFREL010000063.1 GCF_017377655.1 Candidatus Enterococcus ferrettii | reverse complement strand
GGCTCTGTACTTGGTTCCGTGCTTGGCTCTGTATTTGGTTCTTGAAAAGTAGGAGGGGGACTATCCGGTGTTCCGGCACTTTGTCCTTGCATGACCGTCTGTATTTGACTATATGACGTCAAATACTTGTTATCTTCAGAATTACTATCCGATACCTTTACCGTAAACAAACGTGTTGTTCCTGTAGGTATAGGTTCTATTAAGGTAATAAAGAATTTAAACTGTGCCTGTTTTTGATGATCATCAAACTGAATGACTTGGTCGGAATCAATTTGAATTCCTTGCCCTACATTTTCAAAAATCACCTGTGCCTGTTTGATAGCCTCTAGATCTCCTGAAAAATGAATTGTAGCATTTATTTCGGTTGGCTTTCCTAAAGGTAATTGAGCCACACCTGAATTAAACAAAGAAAAATTATCTGTAAAGTGAATATTGTTCACATTTGCCCACTTCGCTTGGCTTGCAACAACAGGTATTTCCTTTACAGAGTCACCATTCACCTCAATAGCATGATAACCAGGTATTGCTAAAAATAATAAAGTTGCCACAAGTAGTTGTGTTAGTTTCAAACCAATCCCTCTTCTCATCTTCTTTATGAGAATAGAATAGAACACATTACAAATGTTATATTATTGTTTTTTTATCAAGTGTTTTAGCATTTTGAATAATCCTATTTTCCTAATACTCAAACTAATGGGGAGATCTTTTAAGAATACCAATCCCATTCTTTAAAACAAAAAAGCAATTCACAAGGAATAACTCTCTAACACAAGTATTTTGTACTTACTATTAGAAGAATTCCTTATAAATTGCTAAATTAAAAGCTTTTCTTAGCTGCTATGGTGCGAATTGCTATTCTAGTGAACGAACATGGCATCTCCAAAACTAAAGAAGCGATAATGTTTGTCGATAGCATGCTGATAAGCTGCCAAGGTATTTTCTCGACCAGCAAAGGCACTTACCAACATCACCAAGGTCGATTTTGGCAAATGGAAATTGGTTGAGAACGCTTGAACAACTTTAAACTCATAACCTGGTGTTATGAAAATATCGGTCCAACCACTGTCAGCTTTAATTTCGCCCTTAAATTTCGTACCGATTGTTTCCAAGGTGCGGATTGAGGTTGTTCCTACTGCTACAATTTTACCGCCTGCTTCACGAACTGCATTTAATTGATCCGCTGCTTCTTGAGTTAGGCGATAAAACTCACTATGCATTTCGTGCTCAGCAATATTATCAACACTAACTGGTCGGAAAGTGCCCAGACCTACATGCAGAGTTAAGTAGACAAGCTTCACACCTTTTGCTTGAATTGCTTGTAACAATTCTGGTGTAAAATGTAGTCCAGCTGTAGGTGCTGCAGCTGATCCGTTCTCTTTGGCATAAACCGTTTGGTAGCGATCCGGGTCTTCTAGCCGTTCTTTGATATAAGGCGGAAGTGGCATTTCCCCTAGTGATTCCAGATTTTCCAGAAAAATCCCTTCATATTGAAACTCAACAATCCGGCCTCCATGTTCCAATTCTTCTTTTACCTCAGCTCGCAAACGACCGTCGCCAAAAATAATTTTTGTTCCAACCTTGGCACGGCGAGCCGGCTTAATCAACGTTTCCCATTGATCTCCTTGAGTATTATTCAATAGAAGAACTTCCAAATGCCCTCCGGTTTCCGGCTTCTCACCGTACAAGCGAGCCGGCAGAACCCGAGTATCATTCATTACCAGCGCATCCCCTGATTCCAATTCATCAATAATGTCATGGAAGTGCTTATCTTCAACTTCACCAGTTTGACGATCTAAAATCAGCAAACGTGAGCTATCTCGTTTGGTCAAAGGGGTTTGAGCTATCAATTCCTCTGGTAAATCAAAGTCAAAATCTTCTGTAGTTAGCATAGTTTTCTTCCTTTTTTCTATTAAAGTAGATATCTTCTCCGTTCACTCACTCGTTTATTTTCATGCAGTCTAGTGACGGTATTCCTCGGCTATTCTAACATGCTCAGACTGGAATGGAAAGCAGACTCTTTTACAACTTATTGGAGTTGAGTTAAACTTACTTTTAGTAAGATTAAATATCTAACTATTTTTTTAATGATAGACTCACTTATATAAGATTTCCTCACAGGAAAGGAGAAATTATCATGACCTATTACCATCACGTCTCATTATTAACTCGACATCGAGAAGAAAATGTTGCCTTCTATACAGAACTATTAGGACTGCGTTTCGTGAAAAACACTGTCAATCAAGACAATCATCGTATGCTTCATTATTATTATGGTGATTTCCAAGGAGCTCCTGGCTCAGTAATTACTTTTTTTGTAGTACCCAAATTAGGAAATCGCTATGAAAATGACCATTATTTAGCTGAAATTGAATGGAGCTTGCCTTCCGGAAGTTTTTCCTATTGGAAGGATCGGTTAGAAAAGAAACATATTTCCTATACTGAAAAAGAAAATCAATTATTTTTCACTGATCCCGATGACGTTATACTCATTTTTACTGAGACTGATCAACCACCATTGAGTAAGAACCACAAAGTTTCTGCTGAGGTTCCCGGTGATAAGCAGCTGTTAGGTCTACGTTCGATTCATTTCCATGTCCCGGATCCAGCAAAGACAAGTGACTTCTTCCGTATATTACTAGATTGGCAAACTGAAAGTGGTGTGATTCAATTGAGCTCTCAGGAATTCATAAAGATATCTGCTTCAGATACCACAAATATAACCCGGATGGGACGTGGCAGCGTTGACCATGTTGCTTTTGCAGTCAAAGATGAAAAAGCGTTGAAACTTTTATATAAAAAGGCTAAAGAGCAGCAATGGACTGTAGAAAAAATCGTTTCCCGTGGCTATTTCAAAAGTCTGTATATACGCGAGCCTGGGGGAATTCGAGTAGAGTTTGCTACAATGGGTCCTGGTTTCACAATTGATGAAGAACTAGCTCATTTGGGTGAATCATTTGCTTTGCCCCCTTTTCTAGAAAACCAACGAGCTGAGATTGAAAATCAGCTTTACCCTGAGAATTAATCATAATTCTTCAATCCTTCGTTTAAGACTGAAGGATTGTTTTTTTATTTTTTTGACCATTTTTGCTCTTTCTTTAAGTTTCGCACTACTAATTATAATTTAGAACCACGCTTCAAATCACAAGCTAACGTTATTTAATCATTTGACAAAACACTAATATCCCGCTATTTCAAAGAGTGTTAAAACCGTTGCATTTGTCTTTCTCTCTTATTTATAGCATACTAGAAGTATCAGAAATGATTGAAAGGATATAAAGGTGGAAAAAATGATTGAATTTGATAACGTTTCAAAAATATACCCCGGTAACAAAATGGCGGTCGAAAACGTCAATCTTTCCTTCAATAAGGGTGAGTTTATTTGTTTGATTGGTACCAGCGGCAGCGGAAAAACGACAACCATGCGGATGATTAATCGAATGATCGATCCAACTGAAGGAACGATCAAAATTGATGGCGAGGATATTCAGCAAATTAATCCTGTAGAGTTACGCCGCCAAATTGGCTATGTCATTCAAAACATCGGTTTAATGCCTCATATGACAATTCGTGAAAATATAACCCTCGTACAAAAATTACTAAAGGTAGATCAGGAAAAGCGTGATAAAACAGCGGAACGAATGATTGATTTAGTTGAGCTGCCCAGAGATATGCTGGATCGTTATCCTCATGAACTTTCTGGTGGTCAACAACAGCGGATCGGTGTTGTTCGTGCCTTAGCGGCTGACCAAGACATCATTCTAATGGATGAACCCTTTGGTGCCTTGGATCCAATTACCCGTGATTCTTTACAGGATCTTGTAAAGGACCTTCAGGAACGTTTAGGCAAAACAATCGTCTTCGTTACTCATGACATGGACGAGGCATTAAAGTTAGCCAATCGCATCGCAATCATGGATGGTGGTCACGTAATTCAATTTGATACCCCAGAAAAGATTCTACAAGAACCAGCGAATGACTTTGTAGAAGAGCTCTTAGGTGAAGATCGGTTGCTGCAAGCAAAATCAGACACTACAACTGTTGGTGAAATTATGATGAATACTGCCGTTTCTATTACCCCAGAAAAAGGCTTGCAAAGTGCCGTTCATCTAATGCGGGAAAAACGAGTAGATACCTTACTAGTTGTTGATGACAGCAATACCTTGAAAGGCTTTGTTGATGTAGAAACTATTCAACGAGCACGTCGGAGCGGTACAGCGACCAGTGTTGGTGATATTATTAATACAAAAGTTTTTTACGTTAAGGAATCTGCTTTACTGCGCGACAGTCTTCAGCGTATTCTAAAACGCGGTGTGAAATACGTACCGGTAGTGGATGATCAAAATCATTTAGTTGGTATCTTAACTCGCGTTTCCTTAGTAGATATTGTTTATGATGCACTATGGGGCGAGGAAGATGCTGTTATTAGTGCTGCTGGACCAATTACCGCTACGAATGAGGAGGCGTAAGCATGCAACAATTCATTAATGAATACGGCGGACAAATCCTGACAAAAAGTGCCGAGCATATTTATATTTCTGCTTTTGCGCTGATTTTAGGTATTTTGTTTGCGGTACCTTTAGGCATTCTATTGACCCGCCTGCCCAAGATAGCTAACGTAATTATCGGCATTGCAAGCGTGCTGCAAACCGTGCCTTCTTTAGCTTTATTAGCCTTAATGATTCCTTTTTTCGGCGTCGGAAAAATACCTGCAATTATTGCTTTGTTCATCTACTCTTTATTGCCGATTTTACGTAATACGTATATTGGTATGAAAAATGTTGACAGCAATTACCGCGATGTAGCCAAAGGAATGGGCATGACTAACCTGCAGTCAATTGTTTCAGTTGAGCTGCCGATTGCAACGCCAACTATTATGGCGGGAATCCGCTTAGCTGCCGTGTATGTAGTGGCTTGGGCAACCTTAGCTTCTTATATTGGAGCAGGCGGATTAGGTGATTTGATCTTTAGTGGGTTGAACAACTTTCAACCGCCATTGATCTTTGCTGGAACCATTCCAGTTATTATCATCGCTTTACTGTCAGATTTCTTGCTGGGTTTATTGGAAGACAAAATGACCCCAGCTGCACTACGGAAGGAGGAGTAGTCTGTGAAGAAAGCAAAATTACTAATTCTAGGACTCGCATTACTTTTTCTAAGCAGCTGTTCGTTCCCTGGCTTGTCCTCCAATGACAACGAAGATACTGTCGGGATTACTGGCGGAGTAACCTCAGAGGCTCAAATTTTAGGCAGTATTGTAGCCGGAATGGTTGAACACTATACTGATTTAGATACAACAGTCATTAATAACTTGGCAACTACTACTATCAATCACCAAGCTATGATTAACAATAATGCATCCATTTCAGCAGCACGCTATACCGGAACCGACGTAACTACTACCCTTGGATTGCCTGCTGAAAAAGATCCGAAGAAAGCCTTCGATCTGGTTAGCAAAGAATTCGAGAAGCGTTACCATCAAACTTGGTTCCCTTCATATGGCTTTGACAATACGTATGTTTTCTTAGTACGCAAGGATACAGCTGAAAAATATAATTTGAAAAAAGTCAGCGATTTAAAAAATGTTGCTGGCGAACTAACCGCGGGTGTGGATACTGCTTGGATTACTCGTGAAGGCGATGGCTATGATGGCTTTAAACAAACCTATGGCTTTGAATTTTCTTCTATTTTGCCAATGCAAATCGGTTTGGTTTATGATGCCGTTGATGCAGGAAGAATGGATATTGTTCTAGGTTACTCAACAGATGGTCGGATTGCTAGTTACGACCTTGTCATGCTGGAAGATGATCTGCAGTTCTTCCCGCCTTACGATGCAGCTGCTGTAGCAACAGATGCAGTCTTAACCAAAAATCCTGAAATTCGTGATGCATTGGATCGCTTAGCAGGAACCATTGATACTGAACAGATGCAAAAATTGAACTTTCGTGCTGATAATGACTTAGTGGAACCTTCAGTGGTAGCCAAGGAATTCTTAGAAGAGCACAATTACTTTGAAGGGAAGTGAGCGTAATGGAAAACATGAATACTTTTCAACAATTCTTTGAGTATTTTCAAGTGAATGGCGGTTATGTCTTCTCACAATTCTATCGCCACTTCTTGATTTCAATTTATGGCGTACTTTTCGCCGCTATTGTAGGCATTCCAGTCGGTATCTTTATTTCTAAGCATTATAAGTTGGCAAACTGGGTTATTCGGATTGCTAATATTATTCAAACGATACCATCATTGGCAATGATCTCAATTCTGATGTTGGGCTTAGGCTTAGGCGCGAACGTGGTTATCTTGACCGTTTTTCTTTATTCGTTGCTGCCAATTATTAAAAATACGTATACTGGTATGCGTCAAGTCGATCGAAATGCACTGGATGTAGGTAAAGGGATGGGAATGACTTCATTTCAGCGTTTATACATGATTGAATTGCCTTTGTCAGTTTCGGTAATTATGGCCGGAATTCGGAATGCTTTAGTTGTTGCCATTGGAATTACGGCAATCGGTGCTTTCGTAGGGGCTGGCGGTTTAGGTGATATCATCATCCGCGGAACAAATGCTACTGATGGTACTGCGATTATTTTAGCTGGTGCTCTACCAACCGCATTAATGGCCATCATTACTGACTGGTTGTTAGGACTAGTAGAACGTCGCTTAGATCCAGCAACTAAAACAAGTAAATAAGTAAGAAAAGCTTCATTAGAAACGTTTAGTTTTAAATCAACAATCGGTAAGGTTAGCTTGTGAAGCTGGAAATAAAAAAACAGAAACAGTTCAAACTGTCTCTGTTTTTTTTATTTCTTCAAATGATAGTTATAGGTACTGATAATAATATCATCCCGGTAAGACAACCTCAGTCGTAAACGTAAAGCTGTTTGATTGTGCAGCGAAAGCTTCCAAGCTTTATTAGGCACAAATTCCGGAATTAAAACCGTTGTTGTATAGTTGTATTTTTTAGATTTTTTACTTACCCGGTCAACATAGCGAGTTACCGGATTAATAATTGAACGATAAGGTGAACGTACCACAGAGAAGCGAATGTCAGGAAACTTCTCCTTAAATTCCTTCTGGATTTCTTTTTCCTTTTCAGAATTTTCATCTAAGGAAACATGCATCGCAATGATGTAATCACCAATTGAACGAGCATAATTAATTGCTCCGATATTTACCTGGGTTACATTTCCCACCAACACGATCACTGTATTCCCCTCGTATTCGTGCAACTTTACCTCATCAGCCAACCGTAATTGTTCAGCTACATTTTGATAATGTTTATGAATTCTATAGAAAACATAAATCAATATTGGCATGATAATAAAGAATGGCCAAATATCATTTAATCGGTAAATGAACAGAATGACTACAATTGAGAAGGAAATCAGTGCACCAATAATATTGGCAATTGATTTTCTCAACCATTGACCGCCTTCACTGTACCATTTCTTGACCATTCCCGTTTGTGATAGCGTAAAAGGAATAAATACACCAACTGAATACAAAGGAATCAACCGCTCTGTGGATCCTTGGAAAATCATCAGCAAAGCAATTGAACCCAACGCTAGCGTAATGATCCCATTAGAATACCCTAGACGGTCTCCACGGTCTTGATATCGGTGAGGCAAGTATTTATCTTTAGCCAAATTATAAGCCAGAACTGGAAAAGCTGAAAACCCAGTATTAGCAGCAACTGCTAGAATCAAGGCAGTAGCAAATTGCATAATATAGTACATAATCCCTTTACCAAAAACCGATTCTCCTACCTGAGACAGCACCGTTACTTGTTCAGAAGGTATAATTCCATACCAATAGTTCAAGAAAGTAATCCCTGTAAAGAAGAAGGCCAAGATGATTCCCATCATTGCCAAGGTTCCAGCAGCATTCTTTGCTCGCGGTTTCTTAAAGAAAGGCACCGCATTACTAATGGCTTCAACTCCAGTCAGTGAAGAAGATCCTGATGAGAACGCCCGCAACAGCAAAGCTATGCTAATGCCTGGTACAAATGATCCTGGTTGCGCTGTTGCGTTTATAGGTACCATTCCAGTTACTATTTTGAATAATCCGACAATAATTAAAACAGTCATAATAGCAATAAATGAATACACCGGAAGCATCAAAAAGCCAGCGGATTCTCTAAGTCCCCGCAAATTCATTAACATTAGCAGCAAAACAATTACCACAGCGATCAGTACCCGATGATGATACAAGGCTGGGATAGCAGATGCGATCGCCTCTGCTCCTGCTGATACCGATACTGCTACCGTTAACATATAATCCACTAAAAGTGAACCGCCAGAAATCAGTCCGGCACTTTTCCCAAGATTTTCGCTGCTGACAACA
The DNA here is from genome assembly GCF_017377655.1 of Candidatus Enterococcus ferrettii. Lineage (GTDB taxonomy): Bacteria > Bacillota > Bacilli > Lactobacillales > Enterococcaceae > Enterococcus_A > Enterococcus_A ferrettii. The sequence continues at coordinate 20,504 of NZ_JAFREL010000063.1, read as the reverse complement.
TAAGCCCCTCCACCATGAGGATAGGCGTGTATAATTTGGCGATAGGAAAGAATCAGCGACGTCAGCAAGACCAACACAACTACCGCAATTGGCAAGGAATACCAAATCGCTGCAGTGGACAATGTTACTAACACAACGACAATCTGTTCCGTTCCGTACGCCACAGATGATAGGGCATCAGATGACAGCATCGCCAAGGCTGCAAATCTTGTTAAACTTTGATCATCATTTTCAGATGACTTCAAAGGCTTTCCTACCAGCAGCCGTTTCAAATAATTCACTTTGTTCAACCCCTTATTTTAACCAATAATTTAATTTTTCTATATAGATAGAAGCTTCTCTTTTTTAGTTTAGCTTCATTCTTCAGACTTGCCCATTCTCCTGCTTAGCTGTGTACTTTCTTTAGCGAGAAACCAATCAACCCTGGTTATTCCGAGCTATTTTCTTTCAGCTAAATAACTACAAGCAATCGCCATACTACTCGCCTTTTTACTAAAAGTCAATATTAGTTTTGATTAAATTATGCTAAAAGACAGCTTAGCAAAAAAGCAGACAATCAACACTAGGATGACTGCCTGCTTTCGTTTAATGGAAGATTTTACTTTCATGAGAAATCTTGGTCAACTTCGCCATTTTTGGTTGTAGAATTGGATACGCCCATGTTCCAATCACTCCAAATAAAATAATGATAAATATCATGATTAATATATCCATCCGAGCATTTGGCCAATAAATTCCGCCAGCACTTTCCCGCAGCAGATTTACTGCATGGGTGAAGGGCAGCCACGGATTGACTGCTTGGAAAAATTTACCGGATACTTGAATGGGATAATTTCCGCCGCCACCAGAGATGGACAGCACCAGTATGATAATCGCGATCCCCTTGCCCACCGTGCCAAACAAGGCAACTAGGACATAAACCATCATAGTAAAGGCAATTACGACTAATAGAGCAAATAACACACTCCAAGCTGGATTTTTCACGTAAACTCCCAACAAGAAGTAGTTCCCTAAACTAACTACCAAGGCTTGGGCAATTCCCATAGTCATATAAGTTAACAAACGAGCACTAAATTGTTCACGTTTTGTATATTTGCCGCGATCCTTTTTGTCCAAGTAAAAGTCAGTGGTGGTTACACTGGAGAATAAAACTGCTCCTACCCATAAACAGAGTGCCGTATAAAATGGTGCACTGGCCGAGCCATTGTTGGCAATTGGATACATCGTATTCGTCTGCAAATCCACTGGTTCCGCAAAGAAATTACTTTCCTTTTGCGCATCCAGCTTCAACAGCTTGATAACTTCGCCAAAATCGATTGTTTGATCTCCTTGGTTAATTGCTGCTGCTGCCTTTTGAATCCCACTGCGAATAGATGGCCAATCATTTTGGATCAGGTCAGTAGCCATAGTCAACGCCGATTCCACCGCAGGCATCTTCTCATTGACGATGTTTAGCCCTTGATTAATATCATTTTTGACACCAGGCCAATCATTTTGCATAAAGTTTGCAGCCTGGTTCAAACGCTGCTCAACTACCGGCAGTTCATTGTTGTACAAGCTAGCACCTGTGTTAATCCCGTTCACAATTGTATCCATGTGACCATTTAATAAAATATTAGCATCATGAACCTCTTGACCAATCGCCGGCATTTGTTGTTGGTACTTTTCTAAAATTGGAATCGCGTTGGCAACTGTCTGCTGCGTATTGTTTAACAAAGAAGCAAAATCAATTTGCTGTGCTTGATTCAATACTCCCTGAGCAGTTGTGATTGTGCTGATTACTTTGTCTAAGACATCTGTAATGGTTTTGGAAGCTTGACTTACATCAATTTGCCCAACTAGGTTAGCGATATTGGTTGAGACCTGCCTAATCTGATCTAGATAAGCAATTGCTTGAGCTGTTGAACCATTTTGTACTAGATTGTTCAAATTACCTAGACGATTACTCAAATCCCCTAAACTATTTTTTACATCTCCTAATTGAGTGATCATAGTTGCTAACGCTTGGCTGGCGTCAGGTAAATTATTTTTATCAGCGTAATCCTTTAGTTGGTTTAAAAAGCCGACTAAATTATCAATTGCATTTTGCTGACTCGTAATATTCGTTTGAAAATCTTGAATCAACGAAGCAATATGCTGCTTTTCATCCGGTGTCAATTGTTCTTTATTCAGCAGCTCTTGAAGATTGGCTACCAACGAATCAGTTGCGGTTGCCACTTGTCCAATCGAACTCAAAGTCGCGCTGGCACTGCTGGCAATACTTGGTACAGCCCCCTTCAATTGTTCCGCTCCATTTTTGGTAGTGGCGGCTAAATCATCGGCCTGTTTGCCTAGCTTTTGTACATCAGGTAAAATTTGTTGCACCTGTTGAATGATTTGCAGTCCTTGTTTTGCTTCATTGATTCCATCTGTTAAAGTTTGTTGGATCGAAGCAAAATCAGAATCCACCGTTGCCAATTGCTGACCGGCTTGTTGAATCTCTGGAATTTTTTGCTGCAAGGTTAAAATGACACTAGCCTGCTGCTTTAACTCTGGAAATTTTTGATTCAGAGCAACCAATTTTTGACCTAGATCATCGATTTGCGGCAAATAGCTTTTCATTTGATTCGCTTGGGCCAGCTTTTGCTTAAGCTCTGGCAGTTTGCCTTGGACCGCGACAATTTCTTGGGTGTATTGATCGATATCGTCCAAATTGTCGTTGGTTTTAAGAATGAGGTCTTTAACTTTATTGATGCTGACAAGATTTTCATCAATATTGTAGCCTATCTCATTAAATACTGATAACAGGGTTGAACTGGCTGTTTTGATAAACTCATCTGTGATTTCTTGTTGGATCGAGCTAGCACCTTTGTCTGTGATTTTAGGTGCAATCGCGTTGATCTTTTGATTCAAATAGTACTCGATCTTTGGTTTTTTGATTTCCCCAGACGTAAAACTTAACAGATCTGCGGAAAACTCCTTGGGCAGGTAAATCCCAGCATAATATTTACCAGATTTTACCCCTTCAACAACTTGTTCTTTAGAGTCAACAAATTGCCAGCCTAACTGCTTATTTTTGTGTAAATTATCAATTACTTGATCGCCAATCTCGATATCCTTGCCTTGAAAAGATGCACCAGCATCTGCACTGTACACTGCAATAGGCAGTTCCCCAGTATTAGAATAGGGGTCCCACAAAGCTTTTATATTAAACCAAGCATATAACGATGGAATAATCATTAAAGCAATCATCAGTAAGATTGCGATTGGATTTTTGGCAATTCTTTTCCAATCGAGGGCGTATAATTGAAAAGTATGTTTAATTGATTGGAATAGTTTCATTTGATTTCACCCACTAGTTTTATTTTTCGACTGACTTACTTTAGCATGGAAATTTGCCTGATTTCAATCATCTAAACCCTGTGAAATCAACTTTTACGACAGTTGTGACAATCTGTCATAATTGTATCCCTTTCCAAAAAAACAAATCTAAAGAAAAGTTTAACGTCCTAAATTTTTGGCTGCCACAAATTTTTCCAGCAGCATCTCTGCTTGTGCTTCGATTTGTTCTTGGTCGCCAGCTTTCGCCGACAAGCGCGTAGTTGGTGTAGTCTCCAAATCCATTAAGCGAATAGGAACGGCTTTTCCATTTATCACTTCAAGTGTGATTTCTGGATGGATCAACGTTTCCCCACAAAGCCCTGGCACAAGATAAGCCATTTGATAGCCTTCTTCAACTGGTCTTACTCGATAGTAGCCATCCTTAATAAATTCTTTTTCTGCCGTATAATTGGCTAAGACCTTCTCCCATTTTTTTTGATCCATTTTATGCTTCCTCTCTCTCCACAATGAATTTACCAGCTGTCGGATGATCTTCCAGTGCTTCATGTGCTTCAATGACACTTTCCAGCGTAAATGGATATTTCTTAGCAATTGTAATCTGCAGGTCTGCTTCTTCATATAAGTGATTAAAAGCTTCTAAAGCTTCTAGGTCTGAGTAATCTTTTGAGGGTGTAAAATGCAGATAATTTCCTGGTTTTGACTGATCTTGCGGCAGATCGTTTAAAACGACATAATTACCAGCCGGTTTCATTGCTTTCAAGCCCGATTCAGCTGTGCGGCTGCCTTTTGTGGCGTCAATTACAGTGTCTGCCTGATTTTTAAACAATTCACCGACATCTTCTTGATCATAAGCCGCAAACTCATCAGCTCCGAATGTTCGTACCATCTCTTCGTTTTTCTTTGAAGCCGTAGCAAAAACTGTTTTCCTTTGATACTTCAATAAGCGAACTAACAAGGAACCCACCGCTCCAGAAGCACCTTGAACTAAAATGGTTTCCCCGATTTTATCACCTAATAAATGAGTAACTAAATTGTAGGTCGTTAACCAAGGAGTAACTGCACCCGCAGCTTCAGCCCAACTGATTGCTGGTGACTTCTTCGCTGCCTTTTTGCCAGGAATTACAAGTTCTTCACCATAGGTGCCACCAACTGCATGTACGATAACTCTATCACCGACCGCTAAATGATTCACCTGAGTTCCTACTTCTGTTACGATTCCAGTACCATCATTACCTAAAACGTAAGGAAATTTTAGTGACCGAAAGCTGCTCATCTTGCCTTGGCGCAGTGAAATGTCATAAGGATTTACACCAAAAGCAACAATTTTTACTCGAACATGGGTTTCATCAACTTCTCTTGACAGGGCGTCGATTTCAGTCAAGACTTCTCTAGCCGGACCATAGTCTTTCATCGCAAAGCGTTTCATTTCTCTCATCCTTTCTACTAAAAAAGCGGCTAGGTTCAAACGAAACCTAGCCGCATACCTATATTAACAATAATACAAAATGGACAACTTTGAAACTATCTAGCCTTAATCCAACTCCACTTTACCAGTGTAAAGTTGGTAATACATACCATGTTCTTTCAGCAGGCTGTCATGGTCCCCACGTTCGATAATCCGTCCATGATCCATTACCATTATCACGTCTGAATTTTGAATGGTTGAAAGGCGGTGAGCAATAACAAATACGGTTCGACCTTCCATCAAACGGTCCATTCCGGTTTGTACAATACTTTCCGTTCTAGTATCAATACTAGAGGTTGCTTCATCCATAATCATTACTGGTGGATCAGCTATGGCAGCCCGGGCAATTGCTAATAGTTGCCGCTGCCCTTGTGACAAACCATCACCATCCCCCGTAATTACCGTGTCGTATTTTTCCGGTAAATGCTTGATAAACATATCTGCATTGGATAGTTTGGCAGCTTGATAAACTTCTTCATCCGTCGCATCTAAACGTCCATAACGAATATTTTCTTTAATCGATCCAGTGAACAAGTGAGTATCCTGCAAGACGATTCCTAATGAATGACGCAAGGAATTCTTCTTGATTTTCTTCACATTAATACCATCATAACGAATCTTGCCATCTTGGATATCATAGAAACGATTAATCAAGTTGGTAATCGTCGTCTTACCCGCACCAGTGGCTCCAACAAAAGCCACTTTTTGGCCTGGTTCGGCGTAAAGATTAATATCGTGAAGAACCATATGATTAGCGTCATAACCAAAATTGACATCTTCAAATCGAACATCTCCAGTCAGACGGGTGTAGGTAGTTGTTCCATCTTCATGAGGATGCTTCCAAGCCCATAATCCTGTTCGCTGATTGGTTTCAATAAATTGGCCGTTTTCTTCTTTGACATTGACTAACGTAACATACCCATCGTCCACTTCTGGCTCTTCATCCAATAATTGAAAAATACGATCGGCACCTGCTAAAGCCATAATAACAAAGTTAATCTGTTGTGAAATTTGACTGATTGGTCCGTTCAATGAACGACTCAGCTGCAGGAAGGACGCAATCATCCCAACTGTCAACGCCGAAACACCATAAACTGCAAACAAACCTCCGACTATCGCAACTAATACATATTGAATGTTAAGCAGGTTCATCATAATTGGCATTAGCATATTGGCTGTCCCATTGGCTTTAGCAGCACTTTGGCGCAGTTCTTCGTTGATTGCATCAAATTCTTGAATTGCTTTTTTCTCATGGTTAAAGACCTTCACGACTTTTTGCCCATGCATCATTTCTTCAACATAGCCATTCACTTTCCCCAAGTCCCGTTGCTGACTGCCAAAATAGCGGCCGCTTCGTTTAGAAATAAAACGCAGCATCACAAACATCAAAGAAACTGAGAACACTACAAACAACGTTAACGGTACACTAATCGAAAACATTGCAATAAATACTGAAATGAAGGTTACAAATGCCATCAGCAGGTTAGGAATACTTTGCGAAATCATTTGACGCAAAGTATCGGTATCGTTGGTAAAATGACTCATGATATCACCATCAGAGTTAGCATCAAAATAACGCAATGGCAAACTTTCCAGGTGCGTAAACATATTGTCTCGGATCGTCCTTTGCGTTCCTTCAGAAACCTTAACCATGACTAAGTTATAGAAAAGTGTTCCAGCGATACCAACTACATAAATAGCAGCCATCGTCAAAATTGCTCGCAATAATCCGCTAAAATCTGGATTTGCTTGCCCCATCATAGGAGTAATATAATCATCAATAACAACTTGCAGGAACAGGGATCCGCGAACATTGGCAAAGGCGCTTAATAAAATAGCAATAAATACGACGAAAAGCTGAAATTTGTATTTGCTCATCATAATACTCAAAAGACGTTTCAACGTTTTAGCAGGACTGGATTTAGCAAATTTTCGATTATTCGGAATCATGATCACCAAATCCTTTCTGTTGAGAATTGAAGACTTCTTGATAAATCTGATTGCTGGCCAGCAATTCATCATGAGTACCTACACCGTTAACCTTACCATCATCTAAAACAATAATTCGATCGGCATCTTGAATTGAGCTGACTCGCTGAGAAATAATGAAAGTTGTCGTCCCAGGGATTGCCTGCTTTAGTCCATCACGGATGGCTCGATCAGTCTTAGTATCTACCGCGCTAGTTGAATCATCCAAAATTAAAATTTTTGGTTTCTTCAACAAAGCACGAGCAATGGTTAAACGCTGTTTCTGTCCACCTGATACATTGTTCCCACCTTGTGAGATCATCGTGTCATATTTATCAGGAAACTCTTGGATAAATGGATCAGCTTGAGCAATTTTTGCAGCAGCCTGAATTTCTTCATCAGAAGCCTGCTCATTTCCCCATCGCAGGTTTTCGTTAATTGTTCCACTAAACAGCACATTATTTTGCAAAACCATTCCGACTTGATCCCGCAACACTTCCAAATCATAGTCACGAACATCCTGTCCACCAACCTTCACTTGACCATGGGTCACATCGTAAAGACGAGGGATCAACTGAACCAAACTAGATTTAGAACTCCCAGTACCACCAACAATTCCCACCATTTCACCTGAGCGAATTGTTAGATTGACGTTTTCTAAGACCAATTTATCCATATCATCTTGATAACTGAAGCAGACATCATCAAATACAACTGAACCGTCTAGTACTTCAGTTAATGGTGCATCGTTGTTTTTTAGGTCACTCTCTTCATCAATTACAGCGATAACACGTTCGGCTGATGTTCTGGCAATCATTAATTGAACAAAAGTCATAGACATCATCATCAAGCTCATTAGAATTTGCATTGTATAGTTGAACATACTTACCAATTCACCAGTAGTCAATGAACTCTGTTCAACAATTAGTTCCGCTCCCAGCCAAGAAATTAAAAGCATACAAGTGTAAATAGCAATTTGCATCACTGGCATATTGAAGGCAACAATTCGTTGAGCTTTAGCAAAGTTGTCATACACAGCTTGCGAAACTTCACCAAATTTTTCCTCTTCATGCTCTTCGCGGATGTATGATTTCACTACGCGAATACCTTGGAGATTTTCTTGCACCACGTTGTTCAAGCGATCATACGTACGAAACACTTTCATAAAAATCGGGTACGCAAAGTGAATAATCAGACCTAAGCCAATTCCCAATAAGGGAACAATAATTAAATAAATCATGGATAAACTACGATTGATATGAAAAGCCATCACTAAAGAAAAAATCAAAATCAAAGGGGACCGGACGAGGATACGAATAATCATTTGGTAAGCATTTTGAATATTGGTTACATCGGTTGTCATCCGCGTAATCAAACTTGAGCTGGAGAAACGATCAATGTTGGAAAAGGAAAAGCCTTGAACCTTCTCAAACAACCGATGTCGTAAATTCCTTGCAAACCCAGCAGATGCAATTGCAGCCGTACGACCTCCAAGTGTCCCCATAAATAGTGCAAATAGGGCACAGAGGAACAGTAGGCCCCCGTAACGTAAGATTACAGACTGATCACTCTTTTGAATTCCTTGATCAATCAAACCAGCCATAATCAATGGCATTATGACATCCATCAGTACTTCTCCCATCGTAAATAAAGGAGTCAGTAGACTGTCTTTTTTATATTCGCTGACATTTGCCAGCAGCTTTTTCAGCATATATTCACGTCCTTTCACTTCACTACCAGTATATGGGTTTCTGGCAAGTATTCATAATAATAAACTCTCTCACTCCATAGAAAAAGAGAGGCACGCCTCCCTTTTTCTTTCTCGGTTATTAACGAATCTGTTTAATGATTGAATTAACGATTGAAAAATCAACCTCTGTTAAAAAATCATCCACAATCTGCAAATTAGTGTATGGATATTCTTTCAAGGTATAATTGGAAATTACTAGATCGTAAGTACTAAAGGCTTCCATCTTTTCCGGGGTTAATTGCAAAATGGATTCATCATACACCGTGATCTCCACTCGGTAATAAAAACGGCTTTGAATTAATTCTGACAACATTTCTCCGTGCCGCCGACCAGAATCACTAATAATCATGATTTTGACCTTTGGCGATAAAACATCCAGATAATGGGCCAACTGTCCCCATTCAGTAAACAGACAGCGCAAAACTAAAAAGTAAAACTGACTGAACCATGGAAAATCCATTTCTCGTTCCAAATCAATTAACTGCTGCTGAACCATCTTTGCAAAGTGGGGGTAATAATGCTGAGCCGAACGGCTAAAAAAAGCTGCCTCGTTAAAGAGCATTGCCCGAGAGTATGGATAAATATAGTACCCCCGATAAATGCGCAGCATCTTTTGAGTAATATGCTTTTGATTCAGTTCCTCCAATGGAATTTTGAATGTTGAAACCAGTTGCTCCAGAAAGCTCTCAATTCCTGTACAAACTTTATCGTAGGTTTCCTTTTTGTTAGTAATGAAATAATCATAAAACAAGCTGTGAATTACTTCCTGATACCAGGTTCTAGTTACCACGTAATTAGAATTCTCTACTGTAGCCTCTGCAAGAGCGTACAACTCCTTCAGTTTAGCTAACGTATCCTCGTCGGGTTCTTTGATCGTTTGATTGGTCATCATCAGTCCCTGCGAACAACGAATGATAATAATTGACAGCAAAAAGCTATACTCCATTGTATCGCGATCATTCATCATGATGTCAAAAGCTTGGCTGGAACGGCGAACAAAAGTAATCACCTTTTCTTTTTCCAAATCAAAAGGCCATTCACTCAATCCGTATTTTTCAAGAAATAAGTGAACATAAAAAATGCGAACCCAGCGTTCATCATCAGCGGTGATTCGAAAAGGCTTACGTTCAAGACGCAGACCTCTCTTCTCCATCACATCATCAATCTGACGAACCATGCGATAGAAGGTTGCTTCACTGATGTACAATTCATTAATCCAATAATCAGCATCCTCATTTGGACGGAAAAATACCCGCTCCAAAAATTGAAAGCTTTCGGACTCCTCCATAATGTCAGCAGCTAACGGACGGATTTTATTATGTAAGCTGTCATCCAATCGTATTCCTTTAGTTCTAGAATATTCAATGCCGATTTTATCTTGCCAGTCATGATTAATTGCCTCTATATCAGAAAGAATTGTTTTAGTAGAACAATCCAGCAAATCAGCCAGCAGTTGAGGGTCTTGCCAATCAAAGAAATCCCTTAATATTCCAATAATCGATAATCGGCGTTGAATCGTCGTTTTTAATAGGTGCTTCACGGGAAGCCCTCCTCTGCTAATCATTACATTGATCTGTTTTTCACATCTTAACTAACACTTATAATCGAAATAGCCCATGGTTATTATACCCTGATATAACTATTTTTTTCTCGTATAAGCCATCAAGTAAATTCATAAAAACAAATATTTTAAAATCAAATAATGGTTAAACAATCTTTTCTAACTAATTCATCACTAAAACGCTAAAAACAAGAGAGTGATTCATAAATCCCAAGATTTACTATTTCACTCTCTGATTCTAAATTAATCTGGCAGCAAACAAAAAGCGGTTTAACCACGAATGATAACAATTCTTTAAATGTCTATTTCCATTTTAAGATCTGGTAATCCTTCCTCTATCATAAACAGCTTTTTTTAAGAAACGCGAGAGTATCTAACACATAAGACTAACAGAAAGATAGTCCAACTGTCTACCTAATCGCAGGTATATTTTTTTAGTAAATAGAAAAATTTATGTATAACTTGACTGCGCAGCAACGATTGACGAAGTTAGTTCAATTCCCACACTCACACGCAACGCTTCATCTACTGATTTCATCATTCCTTTATCCAAATGACAAACCTTTTCTTTTAATCGTGACTTGTCAATGGTCCGAATCTGTTCAAGCAATATTACTGAATCCCTTTCAATACCTGTCTTATTGGCATTTATTCCAATGTGAGTCGGCAGTTTGGGCTTAGCCATTTTAGCTGTAATTGCTGCAACGATGATTGTTGGACTAAAATGGTTACCCAAGTTATTTTGGATGACTAAAACCGGACGGACACCGCCTTGTTCTGACCCAATTACTGGAGACAAATCCGCAAAATAAATATCACCACGCTTAACCATGACACTCCTCCTACTCCTTATAAATTCGCGGCACTCTTTCTGAAATCATACAAGCTACTTCGTAATGGATTGTGTCCAAATGATCTGCCACTTCTTGCATTGTAATTTCCGAATTACCATTTTTTCCAATCAATGTCACTTGAGTCCCTACTTTATATTCCCGGGGCAAACGAATCATTAACTGATCCATGCAAACACGACCGATGATTTCACAATGATTGCCTTCTACCAAAATGGAAAAACCTTGCATTTTTCTTAGCCAGCCATCTGCATACCCGATTGGAACGGTCCCTATCCATTCCTTTTCCGATGTGATATAGGTTTCCCCATAACCTATCCCTTCACCAGCTGCTAATTCTTTTACCTGAATCAGCTCTGAAACGAGCTCCAATGCAGGTATTAGCGGATATGTTTCTGGCAATGCATGTCCTGACGGGTTAAGACCGTACATCGCTACTCCATAACGAATCATATTCCCTGGAAACTCTTCATGCCACAATGCCGTCGCACTGTTGCTTGTATGAATGTAGCGCGGCTCTTCTTCCAGTACTTCCAGCATTTTTTTAAACCGCTGATTCTGCAATTCCCAGTATCGGGTATCCGATTCATCTGCAGTTGAAAAATGAGTGAACAGCCCCTCCCACAGCATATTAGGTGACTGCCGAATAAAATCAGCCGCCTCTTTCACCTCTGAAGGGGTCAAGAACCCTATTCGTCCCATACCCGTATCTGCTTTTATATGCAGTTTTAAAGGAATGTCCGAACCAATTTCATTCAGCATTTCCTGAGCTTCAATCAACCAATCTTTCGTAGCAACAGTGATAGATAAATCGTAATCCAGCACTAGTGACAAATAACTTGGAAAAACGACACTCAAAATAAGGATCGGCTCAACAATTCCGACTTCCCTAAGTTCAATCGCTTCGTCCAATGTAGCCACACAAAAACCAGTAGCTCCAGCTGCTAGTGCCGTCTGGGCTGTTGCTACAGCTCCATGTCCATATCCTTGTGCTTTCACAACAGCAAATAATTCAACACCTTCAGGCAGACGTTCTATTTCCCGCCTTATGTTTGTTTTGACTGCGTTTCTATGTACAAATGCTCTTGTAGGTCGATGGTACGTAACAACCACGTAAAAATCCTTCTTTCTTATTCTTCTAATAATACTTGAGCGATAGCTAGAGTATCTGTATGGGTTAAGGTAACAAAGACCTTGCCTTTATAGGGAGATTCAGCAAAATAGGGAGCTCCTGCATCATTGCGAAGTATCTCCAGCTCTTGAAAGCTTATTTCACCAATTCCGGTTCCCCAAGCCTTAGCAAAGGCTTCCTTACAAGCATACCGTCCTGCTAGAAATTCTACCTTGCGATGAGCAGAATGGCTAGTAAAAAGGGCTAGCTCCTTTTTAGTCAGTATCCGGGTTGCAAATTGCGGTTTCGTTTCGATGATTTTGGCCATCCGATTTATCTCAACTGCATCGATACCGATTCCTTTGATCATGCCTTCATCCTTTCCTTGTATCACTACTATTTTACCAAAGTCTTCATCAAAATCTATTTATTTTTTTAAAAGAACAAAGAAAAAAGATAAACTGAACTCTGTTTATTGCCATTACTGACATACACTGATATACAATTATACATCAATAACAGGTTGAAAGCCAAATTAGGACTTTTTTTGTAACAACTGACAATAATCATTTTTTAAATCTCTATTTCGATATTACAAAAATAATAGAATATAAATTGAGTATTTAGTATTTTTTTGTGCTTTTTTCTCTATTATAATTGATCTTTCACTCATTTAATTTAACGCCACACCGCTTTCTACTTTTAGAATATGGTATTGAAAGTCTTTTACCTACATGTAAAAAAAGAGCAATCTGAACTGAAAAGTCAGATTGCTCTTTCGTTAATTAGTCGTTCGAGTTGGTACGAATGACAAAACCACGCTTCTTATCATTACGGTTGTTGGTCCGCTTTGTTCCACTGTAGTTTTTGTTTTTGTTTGAACGTTCCCGATCACGATCTTTGCGATAGCCGCCTTCTTTATTGCGGTTACGGTTGTTGCTATTGTTTCCACCACGTTTGCCGCCGCGGTTAAACCCACCCTTTTTGTTTGAAGGTAATGGGCGTTCTGGAGTGATTTTTACTGGAGTAGCATCAGAAGGGTCTTTTGCGACTGTTTTCAAAAGTAAAGCAGCCATTTCCTCAGCGCTATAAGCTTCCAATAAATCTCTCGCAGCTTCCGTATACTTATCTAAGTTATCGGCACTGCCATCCAATTCTTCGTGAATTTGTTCAATTGCCGCACCTAATTGGCCTTTAAAGGCTTCTTTTTCGGTTGGCGGACGTAACGGTGTCATGCGTTTTTTAGTTAGATTTTCAATGACATGAAGATAGCCCATCTCGTTTGGTGTAACAAAAGTTACTGACATTCCGCCTTTACCAGCACGGCCTGTACGTCCAATACGGTGAACATAGCTTTCAGGATCTTGTGGAATATCGTAATTGTATACATGTGTTACGCCTGAAATATCTAATCCTCGGGCTGCAACGTCAGTAGCAACTAAAATATCTAGATCACCTTTTTTGAAAGAACGCAATACGCTCATCCGTTTTTGCTGTGACAAATCGCCATGAATACCTTCTGCTTTATAGCCACGAGCTTCTAAGCCACGAGCTAATTCATCTACACGACGTTTAGTACGACCGAAGACAATTGCTAAATCTGGCGTTTGAACATCGAACAAGCGAGTCATAACATCGAATTTTTCAAAATCTTTTGCTCGAACATAGTATTGATCGATCAAATCAGCAGTCATTTCTTTTGCTTTGATCCGTACATGTTCAGGGGTGTTCATGAATTTTACGCCAATTTTTTTAATTGCATCTGGCATAGTCGCAGAGAACAATAATGTTTGACGATTTTCAGGGACTTTGCTGATGATTTTTTCAATATCTTCTAAGAAGCCCATGTTCAGCATTTCATCAGCTTCATCTAAAACTAGTGTTTCAACTGTCTCAAGTTTCAGTGTGTGACGGTTGATATGATCCAGCATACGTCCTGGTGTCCCCACTACAATATGCGGACGGTCTTTCAAGCCGCGAATTTGGCGACCAATATCAGCACCCCCATAGACAGCTTGAACCCGGATTTTTTTATCACGTCCTAAACGGAACAATTCTTCTTGCGTTTGGATAGCTAATTCACGGGTAGGTGCAATAACCAGGCCTTGTAGAATTTGTTTCTTCGCATCAATCTTATTCAGCATTGGCAAGCCAAAAGCAGCTGTTTTACCTGTTCCTGTTTGTGCTTGTCCAATAACATCTTTTCCTTCTAAAGCTAAAGGAATAGTTTGTTCCTGAATCGGAGTTGCTTCTTCAAAGCCGGCGCGTTCAATGGCTGCTAGTAGTTCTGGTGCTAACTGTAATTCTTTAAATTTCAAATGATATCCTCCTAGTATATGTTGACTTATGTCAGGTGGAGCGTGCAGGTTCTTGTATCTATCAATAATCCGCAACCGTCCCTTTTAGTTACCGTTTATTGTGATACCACCGAAAAACCGCTCCTTGAAGTCAGGCGGAAGGAACATCTCTCAAAAAAAAGCCCATTTTATGGGGCTTTCAATAATCTATTGGATGACTCATTCAATCATTACTTCATTTCTCGGCAACGGCTTATTATAGCACATGAAACTATTTTCTGCAAGTTTCAAATTCTATGCTTGCAGTGCTTCAATCACTTCAATTAATCCCATGCCGTTGCTGCCTTTTAAAACAATACTATCATCTGGCAATAAATCTACTTTAATAGCTTCAATCAGTTTATCTTTTTCTTCTTTGGAAAATGATTGAACTGATAGGCGCGGATACCGAGTGGCAATAACAGTTGCTAAGTTTCTCATTTGCTCACCATATAAATACACCACCGCAAACTCTTGATCGTTTAGGTGATCCACCATATTATGGTGTAAAAGGGCAGCATCCGGACCAAGCTCAAGCATGTCTGCTAAGACAGCTAAACGGCGGCCATTCGTAGGTAATTTAGCAAAAGTATCCAACACTAAACTCATCGCTGTCGGATTAGCATTATAGACGTCACTCAAAATATCTGCACCATTTCCTGCTTTTAACCACTGCGTGCGGTTTTGAGTTACTTCAACATACGTTAACCCTTGATAGATCTCTTCATCAGATAAACCGTACCAACGACCAATTGCTAAAGCGATAAGAGCATTTTTGACATTGTATTTTCCTGGCATAGGGATTTGATATGCTTTGCCATCTACCGTGAATAACGTGGCTTCCCGTGATTCAGACATAATGGTTGCTGAAATATCCCCCATTTGAATGCCAAAAGTTTCTTGCTTTTGCGAAAGATTTTCTGTCCGCTCTGTTAATAACGGCTCATCCGCTGGAATCAACAGCAAACCGTCATCAATCAAACCTTTAGTGATTTCCAGTTTTGCTTCCGCTATTCCTGCTCGTGAACCCAGGTTTTCAATATGAGCTTCTCCGATGATAGTAATAGCCGCAACATCCGGCTCAGCGAGTTCCGAAAGAACCTTGATTTCTCCAGCGTGATCCATGCCCATTTCTAAAATCAGTTTTTCTGTTCCTTCTGGCATATGTAAAATTGTATAAGGCAGACCAATATCGTTGTTGTAATTTCCTTGTGTCTTATAGGTTCTAAACTTCTGATGCAAAACGGCCTCGGTCATATCTTTAGTTGTCGTTTTACCATTTGAACCTGTAATTGCAATAACATCGGGATTTTCTTCCAACAAATAATAGCTGGCTAATGCCTGAAAAGCCTTTAACGTGTCTGGTACTTTGATAGCGATAATATTCTCTGGCGGTTGGACATTCTCATTACTCCAAAATGTTGCAACTGCACCATTCTCAATTGCTTTTTGAACAAACAAATGACCATCGGCATTGCCTTGTAATGGGACAAATAGATCGCCAGCTTTGATTTTACGCGAATCAAATTCAACCCCAGTGACCGTTACTTCTTCTGCACCTATTAATTCTCCTTGAACGGCTCTGTTAATGATCGTCGTTGTTAATTTCATGGTGTGTTCCTCCCATTCCTTGTCTAAAAAAAGAGTCTGGCCTCGTAGTAGCTCCAGACTCTTTCCTACTAAGCGGTAATAAAAACGTCTGTTTACCCATTGAATTGAATACTGTCAGCTTTCATTATAGCCATTTTTATTCAAAAGCAGCTTGCTGTTTGTAACGGTTCAAGCCTAATTGAATCAATTCTTCAATTAGATCACCGTATTTCAAGCCCATATTTGCCCATAATAAAGGATACATACTGAATTCTGTGAAACCTGGCATCGTATTTAATTCGTTTAAGAATAATTCGTTCTTATTGGTCAAAAAGAAATCACAACGAGTTAAGCCTGATCCGCCCAGCATGGTGAAAGCCAGCTTAGCATATTCTCTTGCTTTGTCGCTAACCTCTTCAGGTATTTCAGCCGGAATAGCCATTTTAATAGAATTATCGATGTATTTAGCGTTATAGTCGTAAAATGCTACTTCTTTGACTATTTCTCCAGGTAGTGTAGTTCGCACATCGGCATTCCCCAAAATTGCTACTTCAATTTCTCTTGCTTCGATTCCTTGCTCCACCACCGCTCGTGAATCATAGCGATAAGCTTCTTTTAACGCATTTTGCAGCTCTTCGCGATTTTCAGCCTTGGTGATTCCAACACTGGAGCCCATATTAGCGGGTTTAATGAACATTGGATAGAGCAGCATCCCTTCGCACTTGTCAAAAATCTGCTTAGGATTTTCTTTCCATTCATTTTTCAACACGGGTACGTAAGGTACTTGTGGAATTCCCGCTGCCTGCAGGATGTATTTAGTCATGATTTTGTCCATAGCACTAGAGCTGGCCAATACACCGGCACCGACATACGGCATATCCAATACTTCCAAGAAGCCTTGAATCGTCCCATCCTCTCCATTTGGACCATGCAGAACCGGAAAAACAATCGCGTCATCTTCTTTAATATCTCCAGGTGCAATTACTTTACCAGTAAAGCCTTCGACATCCGTTCCTGTTGGATCCCAAGTTAATCGCAATGTTTCATCTGTTTCAGGTGCTTCAGTCAACAATGGACCTTTTACCCACTGACCGGTTCTATCGATATAAACAAGCTGCACTTGATAGTAGTCAAAATAAACGGCTGAAATAACCGAAAAAGCCGATAAGATGGATACGTCATGTTCTGGACTTTTCCCACCATATAGTAAAATAATCTTCAAGTATTTATCCCCCATTACTTTTAAGATTCCCCCATATTTTAGCATAAAAAACAAAAAGCCGAAAAAAAAATTTACAAATGTTACAAAGCTTAAAGATTCTTATGGCTAAATAAGCTGAAGCAAAGCTTGGCGAAACTGCTCGCGATCTGCTTCAGTATAAGGTTTTGGACCTTTTGTACGTTGTTTCGACTGACGCATTTTGCCGCTGATATAACGTTGTCCCAAGAGTGCATCGATATTATTCATGGTATACTCCATCCCAGACTGATGCAAGACATGTGCAGCCTTGCTGAGAGTTAAAGAAGCCAACCCATAATCTTGAGTAATCAAAATATCTTTAGATTGAATTAATGACACAATTTTGTAATCTGCCGCGTCCATACCTCGATCTACATAAACGAATTTCACAAATTTAGGATACTCCTTGGTAGAGTAATGGTCAATACTAGTTACAATGACTACCTCTAATCCAAAGTGTTCAGCAATTTCAATCGTGGTATCTTTTACCGGAGAACCATCTCCGTCAATGATCAAACGCATGTTGTCCCACCTTTCCAATTATAGCTAACCAAATGATCATAAATATACTGGACCCATTTTTCACAGTGATCATTACTGCTCCCAAAGCCTTACTCCCCTGCTGTAGGTTAGGTAAAGAAAATAATTCATTCATTGGAAAATGATCATACCTTAAAATAAGCAGTAAGAAAACCATTAAGAGAAATTGATGCGTGATACTTCCTTTGTTTGAGGTTGCATATTTAGCGATAATTCTCTGTTCTGCCTCAATCGCATCTTGTTGATAATACCATTGATTTAACCAGCTGCTGGTGGTGCTGTGGAAAAAGGAAAGGATGCCAATTGCTAATGGAAAAACAGGAGAATAAAACAACGATATTAATCCTAAACTAAACCCTAGTAATTGAGTATGCAAAGGATTATCCAAAAGTTTCCCGACCTTTCCCCCGAAAAGCATTGCACAGATTATTCCCAAAAAATACGGCAGGAATAAGTGCGTTGAAAGCGTCTGTTTCCCATACACAGCAGCCGTATAGAAGGTGCCAAACAAGATTAGAAAATTTCCGCACATACCATTAAAAAAAGTCAGCATATTCACCCATAAAGGGAGGTGCCAGCTTCGCTTAGCAACCTTAACTCCATAAACAGATAGTAAAAAGATTAAACAGAATATCAGAATTGCTATATTTAAATAGACTTCCTTAAATAATATTCTGCCACTGCGTAAAAGAAAAATTGCAACAAAAAATAGACTAAACCAAATCAATTCCTTAGGTGAAAAAACATTTTTCGAAAGATCTTTAAAGTCTAGTTCGTAATGAGGAAAATGACGAATTGTATGATAAGCAAGTACAAAATATAACGTGTAAAGCCCTGAAACAATCACTAACTGACCATTAATCGGCAGGCTTAATCCATAAAATAGTGGCAGCAGCAAAATTAGTCCCAATAAGTACGTTTTTCCACCTGTTACTTTTTCACCTTGTGCTTTCTCAAAATAATTAACACTGACATTGGCTGGTGGAAACAACGCAGCACTTAATCCTAAGCAAATACTGGCGAGAATGAAAATGGGCGTATATAGAGCACCTATTAAACTAAGTAACGATCCGCATCCTCCCAATAACAGCGCCAAAATCAACAGTGTATATTTTTCAATCGAACGCTGAAGACTGCGAATAAGGAATATCCCCGTCATTCGGAAAGTATAAAATAATACGAAAGGCAGTACCGTAATGATATCGCGGCCGTCAATTAAATGAATATACAGTAAATATGGGACGAATATTATTGTATTGGATAAAATAAAAGGGGTCGCCTGTGCAAAACTTTGCCACACGATCTTTATCTTTCCCATCTAGATTCCTCTTTTCTTAATAAGCGATCACGGTTATCGCCTGCTGAAATTCTTGTTTCAAGTGTTCCATTCTATAAGCTTGAAAGGCCTCCTTATGGTTACGCAAAACGCCTCGCAGCTTCATCGGATTGTATTCCTCCACTAATTGATTCTTTAATACAAAATCTCTCGTTAAGCGCCACTCGTAATAGTAACCAAGAGGACGACAATGGTAGCGGGTTCCTTGAATCTGCTGTTCTTCAAACCGACGATGCGTATGGCCAAATACCACATCAGAAATATTACCATACTGATTCAACAATTGTCCTAAAGAAGCTGCACCTAAAAAGGCATTTAACTGGTTCCAAATTTGATATTGCCCCTCTAAACGTACGATAAACTGTTTTTGCGGGACAAAATGAGTCGCTAAAATCACCTGATAGTTTTCTTTTTCCAAATGCTTCAATATGGGATCTAGCTGTTGCAAAATCCGCTGATTCACTGTGGGATCATCCCCAGAACGCATGATAACCCGATCGTACCAATACAAACGTTTCATTGAAGCTATTTTTTTCTGGTCCTGCAAATCAGAAAACTGATAATCATACCAGCCATTCAAACCCAGTAAAACGGTTGAATCATTTAACGGCAAGTAACGAAAATTCAAAAAATGGCTGTCAGGATAGTGTTCGATCATCTCTTCACCAACAATACTTCCCATTTCATGATTTCCCAAATTGAAAGTTGTCTCAAAACCTCTTTTACGAAAATACTCATTAATCGATAATGTCTGTTTAATTTTATTAGCACTATCTCCAGCAAAGTGCAGCCGAGTAATATTTTTCTCCTGTAACATCTCCAATAGAAGAGTCAATTCTGCTTCTTCAAAATGATTAATATCCGCATGGAGATCACTAATAATCGCCAGCTTTCCCATCCAATCATCTCCTTTAGTTTACTCCTAAATATAGATCCAAAAAATACCCAATTTATAAGATAGCCTGCGTAAAGATTATGCTATACTAAAGGTAGTAAGTAAAGGAGGATCGTCTATGGTTACCTATTCGCAGTTGAAAAAAGATTTGTTGCAAGCGCTCGATCTGCACATCGATATTTTGAAAGAAGTCGATGACATCTGTCCAGAACAGTTGCCAGGTTTTTTATTCATGATGCGCAGTCTAGGTTTCATGTTAGATCGAGCACCGAGAGTTTTGGCAGAGGAAGATTTGGAAGAACTGTACTATGTCATGTTCCAATATTACAGCTTACTAACTGAGCTGAAGTACAATTTAACGTTAAATTTCCCATATGCTACCCTTCAAGGCGCTCCCTTGCTAGATTTAGTCCGTCAATTTCCTACTACTTTCGAAAAAGAAATGAAACAATGGTGGGAAGAAAAAACGGGGCTGGTAGTAGAAGAAACTAAGCAGACCATCGGAATCAAAGAATTTGAATATTAAAAACCTATGAAAAA